>JAPPBY010000034.1 GCA_026702615.1 Chloroflexota bacterium
GCTGGTACCGCTCAGCCCTCCGTGGCGTCGAACTCCTCGCGGGTCAGGCCGAAGAGCAGGATGTCGAGGTACTGGCCCTCGGTGTAGGCGGCGCGGCGGATGCGCCCCTCCTCCCGGCACCCCAGGCGCTTCGCGTGGCGGACGATCGCTTCGTTCGTCTCCAGGCAGCGCAGGTTGTACTTCTGGAAGCGGAGCTCGTGGAAGGCGTAGCGGAGGACTATCCGCTTCGCCTCAAGTGCGTATCCCCGCCCGCGGTACGGACGAAAGAGGCGCATGCCCGTTTCGAAGACGCCGTTGCGCCGGTCCATGCCGTGGATGTTGATGTTGCCCGCGTAGTCGCCCGCAAGCGTCTCGATGGAGAAGAAGATGAACTCGTCGGCCTTGCCGAAGTTCGCAAACGTCTTCGCCCACTCCTCCGCCATGGCCGCTGACTTCGGCAACTCCATGCCGAAGTTCAACCCCCGGATGGCCTCGCTGTCTGCGTCCTCGGCGAGCCACTCCGCAGCGTCCTCGACGGCGAGTGCACGCAGCCGAATAAGCTCCCCCTGCCAGTAATTCGCGTCCACATCCGGCTTCGCCATGATTCGAGCGTGGGGTGGGGCTTGCCTTCGCACAAGCCTCAGCCGACGGGCGTATCATCGCGGCGGCCCCGAACCGGGGGCGGCAGGAGGAGCGCCGATGGGCATGCGAATCATTACACGGGCACCTGGCGGGGGAGCAGGCGACTCCGTTAGCGCCATCGTCGAGCCCTACAAGCAGATTGAAGCCGACGGCTTCCAGTCGGCCTGGATCGGCAACCACCTGAACCACGACGCCATGACGATCTGCGCGCTCGCCGGACAGGCGACGAGCACGATCGAGCTGGGGACGGCCATCGTCCCCACCTACCCGCGCCACCCGATGGTGATGGCGCAGCAGGCGCTCACCACGAACATGGTCTGCGGCGGCCGCTTCATCCTCGGGCTGGGCCTCAGCCACAAGTTCATCGTCGAGGACTGGCAGGGGCTTACCTGGTCCACGCCCATACGGCACCTGCGCGAGTACCTCGAAGTGCTCAACCCGCTGCTCGATGGCGACCTCGTGAACCACAGCGGGCAGGAGTACCGGGTTCACATGAACAACGCTCCGTTCACCCAGCTCGACGTGCCCGGCGGCGGGCGCCCGAAGGTGGTGATCGCGGCCCTGGGGCCGGGGACGCTGAAGGTGACGGGTGAGCTCGCCGATGGGACCAGCATGTTCTGGTGCGGCCCCAACTACATCGAGCAAACAGCCGTCCCGACCATTACGAAGGCCGCCGACTCAGTCGGCCGCCCCGCCCCCCGCATCATCGCCGGCATCCCCATCTCCGTGACCAACAACGAGGAAGCCGCCCGTGCCTCCTGCGGCAAGGTCTGGGAGGTCTACGGCAAGATCTATTCCTACCGGAAGGTCATCGCGGCCGAGGGCGTCAGCGGCGTCGCCGAGATGGCGATCGTCGGCGACGAGACCAGCGTTCGCGCGCAGCTGAAGCGGCTCGAATCGATCGGCGTGACCGACTACAACGGCGCGATCCTGCCGGTCCCCGAGGATCCGGACGCGCCCCAGCGCACCTACGAGTTCCTGAAGGACGTGAATACGAACGGCATCTAGCCCCGATGCGCTGACGCACGGAGAGGGACGAGGGCGAGCGTGGAGATCAAGGGCGAGCAGGATTTCAATGGGCCGCGAGAGCTCCTCTATGAGCTCCTGCTCGACCCCGACGTGCTCTCCGCCGCCCTCCCCGGAGTCGAACGCTTCGAGGAAGTCGCGCCCGAGACCTACGAGTCGACCATGCGCGTCGGCATCGCCTCGGTGCGTGGCACCTACACCGGCCGCGTCGAGGTGCTTGAGCAGTCCCCGCCCGAGTCGTACCGCCTCAGGATCGATGGGTCGGGAAAGCCGGGCGGCGTACGCGCCGACGCCACCGTCGAGCTCTCGGAAAACGGCAGCGGGACGACGATGCACTACCGCGCCGACGTCAAGGCGCGGGGCACGATCGCGCGGCTTGGGGGCAGGCTCCTGGGCGGCGTTGCGCGCCTCCTCATCGGCCAGTTCTTCAAGTCAATCGAGCAACAGGTAGACGACCGAGCCGCCTGATGGCGGCGCCACATACCAATGCGAGGGCGACAAGGAGGTCGCGATGTCTGAACCGGTCCCGATCACTATCAACGTGAACGGCCGCAAACGCTCTGCCATGGTCGAGCCGCGGCTGCTGCTCGTGCACTTCCTGCGCGAGAGCCTGAACCTCACGGGCACGCACGTCGGCTGCGACACCAGCCAGTGCGGCGCCTGCACGGTTCTCCTGGACGGGAGCAGCGCCAAGTCCTGCACCGTCTTCGCCGTGCAGGCCGACGGCTCCGAGGTGCAGACCATCGAAGGCCTCGCCGACGGCGACGAGCTCCACCCCCTGCAGGACGGCTTCTGGGAGGAGCACGGCCTCCAGTGCGGCTACTGCACCCCCGGCATGATCATGTCGGCCGTCAACCTGTTGGAGGAGAACCCGGCGCCAAGCGAGGCGGAGATCCGCGAGGGCATCTCGGGGAACCTCTGCCGCTGCACCGGCTACCAGCACATCGTCAACGCCATTCAGCACGCGGCGGAAAGGATGGCGCAGTCATGACCATCGCAGACGGTCCCGCTCTTCCCAAGCTCATCGGCGAGCGCGTCAAGCGCCGCGAGGACCCGCGCCTCATCCAGGGCCAGGCCACCTACGTCGATGACATCAAGCTGCCGGGCATGCTGCACCTGGCCTTCAAGCGCAGCGACATCGCCCACGGCGTCATCACGAGGATCGATACGAGCGCCGCTGCCGCCATGGACGGCGTCGAGCTCGTCATCACCGGCACGGAGCTGGCCGACCACCTCGGTCCGATGCCGATCGGTACGCCCTTCCCCGCGCCCGACCACTTCTCGGTGGCGACCGACAAGGTGCGCTACGTCGGCGAGCCCGTGGCCGTCGTTGTCGCCGAGGACCGCTACATCGCGCGCGACGCCGCCGACGCGATCGAGGTCGAGTACGATGAGCTTCCCGCCGTCGTCGACCCCGAGGCTGCGATGGAAGCGGACTCCGCCACCCTCCACGAGGGGTTCGAGCGCAATATCGCCGTCGAGAGCTACTGGGGCGGCACGGGCGTCAATCCCGAGACCGCCCAGCCCGAGGATGACAGCGCCGTCGATGCGGCCTTCGCCGAAGCGGACGTGGTGGTCTCGCAGCGCATGCTGAACCAGCGCCTCGCTCCGAACGCGATGGAGCCTCGCGGCGTGGTCGCGCAGTACGAGCCCGGCCGCGAGTACCTGACCGTCTGGAGCGCGACCCAGAACCCGCACATCCTGCGCACCCTCGTGGCGGCGATGATGGGCCTGGGCGAGCACCAGGTCCGCGCCGTCGCGCCCGAGGTGGGCGGCGGCTTCGGCTGCAAGATCAACATCTATGGCGAGGAGTACGTGGCCGCCGCCCTTTCGCGGCTGGTCAAGGCGCCGGTCAAGTGGATCGAGGACCGCACTGAGGCGTTCCTCACCACCACCCACGGGCGCGACCTTCTCGGCTACATCGACCTCGCCGCCAAGAGCGACGGCACCATCACCGGCCTGAAGGCGCGCATCATCGCCGATATCGGCGCCTACGAGGTGCTGCTGACCGCGATGATCCCGACGCTTACCGGCCTGATGATGAACGGCGTCTACCGCCTGCCCGTCGTCCGGCACGAGCTGACGGAGGTCTTCACCAACAAGACGCCGACCGACGCCTATCGCGGCGCCGGCCGGCCTGAGGGCCTCTACTTCCTCGAGCGAGCGGTCGACATGGTCGCCCGCGAGCTCGACATGGACCCCGCCGAAATCCGGCGCAAGAACTTCGTCCCGGCCGACGAGTTCCCCTTCGCCACGCAGAGCGGGCTCGTCTACGACTCCGGCAACTACGAGCCCTGCCTCGACAAGGCGCTCGAGGTGGCCGACTGGCAGGGGCTGCTCGCCGAGCGCGACGCCGCCCGCGCCGAAGGCCGCATCGTCGGCGTTGGCCTCTCGTTCTACGTCGAGGTCTGCGGCCTTGGCCCCTCCGCGGTCGTCCCCACGGGCGGCTGGGAACACTCCGGCGTGACCGTCGAGCGCGGCGGCAAGGTGACCGCCACGACGGGCGCCTCGCCCCACGGCCAGGGCAACGAGACCACCTTCGCCCAGATGCTCGCCGATCACTTCTCCATCCCGCTGGAGGACATCACCATCCTCCACGGCGATACGGGCGTGGTGAAGCAGGGCATCGGCACCTTCGGCAGCCGCTCGCAGGCTGTCGGCGGCGCTGCCCTCATCTCCGCCGCCGGCAAGGCGGGCGACAAGATGAAGCAGTTCGCCGCCGCCATGATGACCGACCAGGAAGTCAGCCCCGAGGACCTCGTCTTCGAGGACGGACGCATCCAGGTCGAAGGCGCGCCGGAGGTCAGCAAGACCTTCGCCGAGGTCGCCGACTACGCCTACGTGCCGGTACCGCTCCCGCCGGGAATGGAACCGGGCGTTTCCGAGGAGGCGTTCTTCGAGCCGGAGAACAACACCTACCCCTTCGGCTGTCACATTTCGATGGTCGAAGTGGACCGCGACACCGGCGAGACGAAGCTCCTCAAGCTCATCGCCGTCGATGACTGCGGCAACGTCATCAACCCCCTCATCGTCGACGGCCAGGTGCACGGCGGGCTCGCCCAGGGCATCGGCCAGGCGATGTTCGAGGAGGTCGTGTACGACGAGGACGGCCAGCCGGTCACCGCGAGCTTCATGGACTACGTGATGCCCCGCGCGGCCGACCTGCCGGTCTTCGAGCTCGACCGCACGGTCACTCCGACACCCATCAACCCGCTCGGTGCGAAGGGTGTGGGCGAAGCCGGCACCATCGGCTCGACGCCCTGCGTGGTCAACGCCGCCGTCGACGCGCTCGCGCCGTTCGGCGTGACGCACATCGAGATGCCGCTCCGCCCCGAGCGGATGTGGCGCATCATCAATGAAGGGGAAGGGGGCCAGTCGTGATTCCCACCGCGTTCGAATACCGGCGAGCGGGGAGCGTCGCCGAGGCGCTGTCGCTCCTGCAGGAAGGCGGCCCCGAGGCCAAGCTCCTCGCTGGCGGCCACAGCCTCATCCCCATGATGAAGCAGCGCTTGGCCGAGCCCGGCCTGCTCATCGACATCGGCGGCCTCGACGAGCTGCGCGGCATTCAGGAGGACGGCGGCGAGATCGCCATCGGCGCGGCCGTGACCCACGCCGAGATCGCCGCCTCCGACCTCCTCCGCGACCAGGCCCCCATCGTGGCCGAGACCGCCGCCAACATCGGCGATGCCCAGGTTCGCAACCGGGGCACCATCGGCGGCAGCCTCGCCCACGCCGACCCGGGCGCCGACCTGCCCGCCGTCATGGTCGCCCTCGACGCGACAATTGCGCTCCTGGGACCGAACGGCGAGCGCAAGGTCCAGGCCGAGGACTTCTTCCAGGACATCCTCACCGTCGACCTCGCCGAGGACGAGATCGTGACGGGCGTCTGCTTCCAGGCGTGCCGCAGTGCGGCCTACGCCAAGCTGGAGCAGCGCGCCTCCAAGTTCGCGCTCGTCGGCGTGGCCGCGGCCCTCTCGCTCGACGGAGGCACATGCTCGTCGGCGCGCGTCGCCGTCACCGGCGCGTCGAGCCACGCACAACGCCTCTCCGGCGTCGAGGGCGCCCTCGCGGGCGCATCGCTGCCCGACGGCGCGGGGGATGCTGCCTCGGGCGCGGGTGACGCACTCGACTTCGTCAACGAGGACCTGCACGGCAGCGAGGAGTACCGCCGCGCCATGACCGCCGTCTTCGCACGGCGCGCGATCGAGGCGGCAGCCGGGAGGGGCTAGCGGTAGGAGGCGTCGAAGGGGCGTCCTTCGATGTGGGTGTAGCGAAGCGAACGGCGGCGGATACGCCAGCCGACCGTCTCGCGCACGCACTCGTCCTCGTACGTCCCGTAGATGACCGTGTTCATGCCCGCCACCAGGGTGGGGGTCTTGTCGGTCGTGTCCGGGGGCACTTCCTCGCCCTCAAGGGGCAGGGTGTGGGTGGCCTGCAGGTAGCTGCGCAGCCGCGCCTTGCCCCCCAGACGCACGCCATCCTGCTCTACCGGCTCCTCGTCGATAAGCACCAGTGGGGGCGCAATGAAGTGCTGCGTCCCCCCGAACGAGCCGAGCGCCCGCGCGCAGAACTCGGCCCAGCCGTCCGCCCCGTGGACATTCACCGGGTCGGCGCTCAGGTCCTCGAAGATGAAGTCCTGGGCAAAGGCCGTGCGCAGGATTCCCTGGCCCCGTTCGTACAGGGCGTCGTCGCCCCGGTTGCGGGCCCGGCCGAGCATGTCGAGCGCGTGCCCGTAGCGGATGGGGAGCTGCATCAGCTCGACGTAGTCGGAGGTCTCGTTCGCGTCCATGGCCGGATTCTAGAGGAGAGCGTGGTGCCTCCGCGCGGCCGGGGCGAGCCTCAGGGGGAGCGGAAGAACGGGAGGTCGAGCTCCCGCATGTCGAGGAACTCCATGTAGTCGAGCTGGCCGGGGGAGTAGCCGAGCTGAGTCAGAAGCTCGGCGGCCTCGGCGCGGTGCTGGGCGCTGTGCATCAGGACATGGGTAATGCCCGCGCCCAGCGTCCCGCGGTCGCGAGGACCGGGACCGCGCTCGATCGCGCGGCCGAGGTCTGACGGCTCCAGACTCGCGAGGAACGCACGCACCTCGGCCTGGAGCACCATCCAGCCCTTCGCCACTTCGACAACGCGGTCGGGGCGGTAGCGAACGTGCTCCTCGCGCCTCTGAAAGCGCCGGAGCCAGCGGCCCTCGGCCGAAACGATGTGAGCGAGCGTGTCGCGCAGGCTGAGGCCATCCGGGCGGCTTGCCTCCGCAGCGAGATCGGGAGGCACTTCCACCGCCCGGGCAAGGAGGCGGTCCATCGACCAGGCGTGGTGGTCGTAGAGCTCGCGCAGGCCTACGGCGTCCATGGCCGGATTCGTAAGAGCGCTTCCCGGTGCTCGAGAAAATCGATGTAGTCGAGCTCGCCCGGTGAGCGCCCGCAATTGGATAAGAGCACGGCCGCCTCGGCTCGGTGCTGGGCCGCGTGCAGGAGCACGTGCATGATCCCCGCCGCCAGCGTCTCCCGGCCCCCACCGATCGGTTGGCGCAACTCCAGCATTCGCCCCAGCTCGTCCTCTTCAACGTCCGCCAGGAAGGCTCGAGTCTCCGCCTGGAGAGCCGTCCAGTGGTCCGAGACTTCGGCGATGCTCTCGGGCCACTCGAAGTGCGGGCGTTCCTTGCCTTGCCAGTTGGCGAGCCAGTAGCGCTCCGCCGTGATGATGTGCGTGAGCGTGTCCTCGAGGCTCGCAACGCCCTTCCAGGGCATCGCCTCCGCCTCCTCCTGCGAGACCTCGGAGGCGTGCGTCAGCAGCGCTCCCATCGACCACGCGTGATGGTCGTACAGTTCGCGCAGGCCCCTCGGCGTAACCACGGGCGCGATTCTACTGCGACGGCGCGGTGCCGGGTGCAGCGGGGGCGGGTATCCTGCGGCCACCTCGCCGGGTCGTGAAGGAGTGACGCATGGCTTCCGGGAAAATCCCCTTCGGCTTCGCCCTTCCGCAGGTCTCGCCGACCGAACCGGTCGACATCGCACCCATCGGGCACGTCGCCCGCCGCGCCGAGGAGCTTGGCTTCCAGAGCCTCTGGACGCTCGACCAGGTCCTCGGCGGCAGCCGCAACCTCGAGCCCGTCAGCCTGCTCTCCTACGTCGCCGCTCTCACCACCCGCGTGCGTCTGGGAACGGCCGTCTTCGTCCTGCCCCAGCACAACCCCGTGCAGCTCGCGAAAGACCTCGCCACGCTCGACGTGCTCAGCGGCGGGCGCGTGGACGCCGGCTTCGGCATCGGCAACGAGAATCCCCCGCACGACGCTGCCTTCGGCATCCCCTCGGGCCGCCGCGTCAAGCGCATGACCGAGTCGCTTGCCGTCATGCGCGCCCTCTGGTCGGAGCGCAAGGCGTCCTACGACGGCGAGTTCTTCCAGCTCAAGGACATCCGCATGGAACCGAAGCCCGTCCAGCAGCCCGGCCCGCCGGTGTGGTTCGGCGGTCGCGTCGAGCCCGCTCTCCGCCGCGCCGTGCGCCTCGGCGACGCCTGGATGGGCCCCGGCTCATCGAGCATCGACGAGTTCCGCGAGCACGTCGCTATCCTCCGCCGTGCCCTCGACGAGCAGGGTCGCGATCCGGCCACCTTCACCCTGTCGAAGCGCCTCTACCTCGCCATCGACGACGACCGTGGCCGTGCCGAGGGCCGCCTGCGCGAGTGGTTCGCCCACGTCTACGGCAGCGCCGACCTCGCCAACCAGGTTGCGGTCTGGGGCCCCGCCGACTACGTCAGCGAGCGCATCGCCGAGGTCATCGACATCGGCGCCGAGCACATGCTCCTCCACCCGGTCTTCGACTTCGACGAGCACCTCGACGCGCTGGCGCACTGGGCCAGCTAAGGAGGTCGCTCCCGAGCGGGCGGGTCAGGCGATAAGGCGCGTCACCGCCCACCGCGGTTCGTTTGCGATGTCCTGATCATGGTCTCCTGGCCCGGCCCCAACGCACCTCCGATGGTACGATTGCCCCGCCGCCGGAGGGGCCTATGCAGCGCGATCGCGCCTGGGAGATTCTCGCCGAATTCGCGCAGGAAGAGCGCACCCGCAGGCACGGCATCTCCGTCGAGGCCGTCATGCAGGCCTACGCCCGCAAGCTCGGCCAGGACGAGGAGAAGTGGGGCATCGTCGGCCTCCTTCACGACTTCGACTGGGAGATCCACCCCACCGAGGAACTCCACCCGAAGGAAGGCTCGAAGCTCCTCGAAGCGCGCGGCGTTCCCGAGGACATCCGCTACTCGATCCTCTGTCACGCCCCCTTCCTCGGCCTCGACTACACCCAGGATATGGACCGCGCCATCTACGCCGCCGACGAGATGGCCGGCTTCGTCATCGCCTGCACGCTCGTCCGCCCCGATAAGTCCCTCTCCACGCTCAAGGCCTCCTCCGTCAAGAAGAAGATGAAAGACAAGGCGTTCGCTCGCAGCGTCAGCCGCGACGACCTGCGAAACGGCGCCGCCGACTTCGGCGTCGAGCTCGACGAGCACATCCTCTTCGTCGCCGATGCGCTCCGGCCCGTCGCCGAACAGCTGGGCGTGAATCCATGATCGACGTGCCGCCCGACCGCAATATCTCCATGGAGCTCGCCCGCGCCACGGAGGCCGCCGCTCTCGGCGCCGTCCCCTGGACCGGCCGCGGCGACAAGAACGGCGCCGATGGCGGCGCCGTGGACGCCATGCGCACCATGCTCAACAGCATCGATATCGATGGCATCGTGGTCATCGGCGAAGGCGAGAAGGACGAGGCGCCGATGCTGTTCAACGGCGAACAGGTCGGCACCGGCAACGGCCCCCAGGTCGACATCGCCGTCGACCCCATCGATGGCACGACCCTCCTCTCCCTCGGCCGCGCCAACGCCGTCAGTGTCATCGCCGCTGCCCCCCGCGGCGCCATGTACAACCCGCATGACATCTTCTACATGGAGAAGATCGTCGTCGGTCCCGAGGCGAAGGGGAAAGTCGACCTCGCCGCCCCCGTCCGCTGGAACCTCGAACAGGTGGCGAAGGCCCGCGGCATTCCCCTCTCCGAGGTGACCGTCACCCTCCTCGACCGCCCCCGCAACGACGACATCGTCTCCGACATCCGCGCCGCCGGCGCCCGCATCATCTCCATTACCGACGGCGACGTTGCCGGTGCCGTCATGGCCGGTATGGACGGCACCGGCGTCGACATGCTCCTCGGCATCGGCGGATCTCCGGAGGGCGTCTCCGCCGCCTGCGCCATCAAGGCGCTCGATGGCGACATGCAGTGCCGCCTCTGGCCCCGCCACGACGACGACCGCGCCCTCGCCGCCGAACGCGGCCTCGATCTGAGCCAGGTCCTCTCCCTCGACGACCTCGTGAGCGGCGACGACTGCTTCTTCGCCCTCACCGGCATCACCACGGGCTACCTCCTGCGCGGCGTCGAGGTCACGCGCTCGGGCGCTCGCACCCACTCCCTTGTGATGCGCAGTCGCTCCCGCACCATCCGCACCATCGAGGCGGAGCACCACACCCACAAGGTCGAACAGTTCCTCGCGATCTAGGAACGTCTCCGGAGGCACAGCCATGACTACCGAAGCCGAACTTGCCGCCTGGGTGCGCGAGTACAGCGACCACTTCGGGTTCTCCTACCACGCCAAGGACCCGACCATGATGCGGCCCTACTGCCACGTCCCCGCCCTCGGCATCGGTGGCGGTCAGGTGAACCTCATCTCCACCGTGGAGCAGTCAGACGCGCGCTGGGCCGCCGCCCACGCCGGCCTCCCCGACGACTACGACCACAGCGTCCTCCACACCGTCGACGTCACCTTCACCAGCCCCACCGCCGCCTACGTCACTGTCAACTGCGGGCGCTACAACAAGGCCGGCGAGGAGTACGTCAACTTCGACGCCTCCTACGTCGTCGCCCAGGTCGAAGAAGGCTGGCGAATCACCACCTGGATCGGCCACCGCTAGGGCGGCTCTCCGCTACTCCGGCTTCGTGACCGACAGGATCCGTTCGCGCCCCGCCGAGGGCAGCAGCTCCAGCCGCACCCCGAGCTCGCTGTTGATGTAGGTGACGCCCAGGATGCGCTCGCCCGCCTCGTCGACGGACGCCATCTCCAGATCGGCCCCCTCCGCCGTCAACCGCTCGATCTCGGCGTCGAGGTCGTCGACGAAAGCACCCAGGTGGTGGATGCGCGAGCCCTCGCCCGCCTCCCACGGCGTTCCCGGCACCGCCTCGATCAGCTCGATGTATGGCGGCCCCTCGGCGGTGTAGGCGAAGCGCGAGTTCATCACCTGCACGCCCGCCTTCGTGCGGACGCGGATGCTCGCCGACCCCGCCGGCCGCGGCCAAGTCGCCCCGAACCGCTTCGCGATCTCCGCCATCCCCTCGTCGATGTCGGGCACGATGATCCCGACGTGGAACACGTCGTCGTAGTTGATCACGGCTAGGCGCCCTCGCCCCGCAGGTTGGCGAGCATCCCCTCGCGCAGGTGTCCCGGCAGCAGCTCCTGGCGGATACCCAGCGGGCCGTTCATGTACGAGACCGCCATCATGCCGCCCCCGACGTCGAGCGTCGCTTCGAGTTCCACGCCCTCCGCCATCAGCCGCGCCACTTCGTCGTCGAGGTCGTCGACGAACGCGCCCAGGTGGTGGATACGCGAGCCCTCGCCCGCCTCCCACGGCGTTCCCGGCACCGCCCGGATCACCTCCAGGTAGGGAGGCCCCTCGGCCGAGTAGACGCCGATCACCTCGGCCCGCGTCTCGCCCGTCGCCGTCTTCACCAGCACGTCCGCCCCCGAGGTGGGAGGCGGATCGGGGAACGTCACCCCGAACCGGTTCGCGATCTCTCTCAGGCCCGACTCGAGGTCCGGCACGATGATGCCCACGTGGAACATGTCTTCGTACTTCATGGGCCGCACCGTACGCCCCCGCTCGCCCGCCCCGCAAGCATGTATCGTGCCGCTGGGGGCAACGCATGGCTGGACCGCTCGCCGGAGTCCGCGTCCTCGATCTCTCCCGCGAGGTCGCCGGCGCGTACGCCACCAAGCTCCTCGGCGACTACGGCGCCGACGTGCTCAAGGTCGAGCCACCCGCTGGCAATCCCCTCCGACGCTTCGGCCCCTTCCCCGGCGATGAACCCCACCCCGAGCGCTCCGGCCTCTTCCTCCACCTGAACACGAACAAGCGCTCCCGCGTCCTCGACGCCACCGACCCCGCCAACGCCGAGCGCATCCGCGCCCTTGCCGCCGAGGCCGACATCGTCGTCGAGGACTTCGCGCCGGGCGACCCCGCCTCGTGGGGATGGGGCTGGGAGGCGCTCAGCGCCGGGCGTGACGACCTCGTGCTGCTTTCCATCACGCCGTTCGGCCAGACCGGTCCCTACCGCCGCTACCGCGGCTCCGAGATCACGGCCCAGGGGTTCGGCGGCCCCATGCACATGACCGGCCATGCCAGCCTCGGACCGCTCAAGCACGCCGGGCACTTTGCCGGCTACCACGCCGGCATCGTCTCCGCCTTCGCCGCCATGCTCGTGCGCCTCCGGGTGGAGGCGGGCGGCCGGGGCGATTGGATCGATGTCTCCCTTGCGGAGTGCCAGGCCTGCTCCCGCGACCGCCGCAGCACGGCCCTCCTCGCCGCCTCCTACGCGGGCGTTGGAGGCGGGCGCGGCGCCACCGGACTGCGCGTGGCCGCAGGGGTGCGCCCCTGTGCCGATGGCTACGTGAACCTCATGGGCGCGGGGCCGCGGCTCCACGCCCTCCTCCACCTCATCCACCGCGAGGACCTGCTCGAGCATCCTGACATCAACGCCCCCATGACCCTCATGCCTCCCGCCCTTGCCGAGGAGGTGGAGGGCGCCTACCGCGCCTGGTTGGACGAGCGGACGAAGCGGGAGATCATCCCCCTCGCCCAGGAGCACCACCTCCCCTGCGGCGCCCTCCAGACGACGCAGGACCTGCTCGAAGACCCGCACTTTCTTGAACGTGGCGTCTGGGAACCCATCGACCACCCCGAGGCAGGCCGCCTCCGCTACCCCGGCCGCCCCTTCGTCATGTCCGCTACCCCCCGCCCACCCGCGCGTCCCGCCCCCCTCCTGGGCGAGCACGACGGCGATGAACCGTTCGCGCTCCGCCCCGCTACAGCCCCACTCGCGCGTCCCCTGCCCCCCGGTCGCCTCCCCCTCGAAGGGATCCGTGTCGCCGAGGTCACGGTCGTGTGGGCCGGCACGCACGTCAGCCAGCTCCTTGCCGACTGGGGCGCCGAGGTCGTTCGCGTCGAGCCCGTCAACCGCATCCAGCCGGCCACCCGAGGCGCCGAGGGATCTCTCACCAAGGAGCAGTCCCAGCGGGTAGCAGAACAGGGACAGCCTCTCAGCGCCTACCCCGACTTCGATCCCCGCGACGACCCCTGGAACCGTAGCCCCGGCTTCAACGTCGGCGCCCGCAACAAGCGCTCCATGACCTGCGACATCATGGCCCCCGAGGGCCGCGAGACGATCAACCGTCTCGTATCCCGCTGCGACGTCTTCATCGAGAACAACGTGCCCGAGACGATGGCCCGTGCCGGCATCAGCTACGAGGCCTTCCGCGAGATCAACCCCGACATCGTCATGCTGCGCATGCCCGCCTTCGGCCTCAGTGGTCCCTATCGCGACTACCGCGGCTTCGGGATGCACGCCGAGGCCACCGTCGGCCACACGCTCCTGCGCGGCTACCCGGACAGCGAGCCCGAGCTGACCGGCGACGCGCTCGCGTCCGACGCCATTGCCGGGGCGCACGGCGCCCTTGCCGTTGTCATGGCCCTCCGCCACCGCCAGCGCACGGGTGAGGGCCAGCAGATCGAAATGGCCCTCGCCGAGTCCTTCCTTCCGATCCTCGGCCAGTTCCTCATCGACTACGCCATGAACGGACGCATCGCCAGCGCCCTCGGCAACACCCATCCCTGGAACGCCCCCCACGACGCCTACCCCACCCGCGGCGACGACCAGTGGATCGCCATCGATGTCGCCACCGACGCCGAGTTTGCCGACCTCTGCCGCGTCCTCGGCGACGAGTCGCTCGCCGGGAACCCCCGCTTCGCCACCGCTGAGGCCCGCCGCGAGCACCGGACGGCCCTCGACGAAGCGGTCTCCGACCTCACTCGCACGCGCGATAAGGACGAGCTGTTCCACGCCCTCCAGGCTCGCAACGTCTGCGCTGCCCCCCTCCTCGACGGCCTCGACGCGCAGGCCGACCCCCACCTCAACGCGCGGGGCTTCTTCGAAGAGGTCTACCAGCCCAACGTGGGGACCCACCGCTTTCCCGGCCTGAACTTCAAGCTGGCGCACACCCCCAACGCCATCCGCCTCCCTCCCCCGGCCCTCGGCGAGCACAACGACTGGGCCTATCTCGATCTCCTCGGCTACACCCGCTCGGAGCTCGACGCCCTCATCGCCAGCGGCCAGGTCGGCACGCGCTACCCCCCTTCCCTCCTCCCCCAGCGGAGCTAGGGTCTATCGGAGGCGAATCTCTCGCATCAGTGCTTCCACCGTCAGCCCGTGGTGGGACGCAACGCTCTTGAGAATGCTCGACAGGGTCTTGACCTTGATGGGGTCGTGTCGAGGGATAACCTCGTGGTGCTCGCCGTTGACCTGGGTCGTGACCCGAAGGTGTGAGCCGCTTTGCCGGGTCGCCTCGTAGCCAAGTCGCCGCAGTGCCTTCTCGAAATCTGTCCCGCGCAGGTCACGCGGGAGCTTCACAACGCGAGGACTTCGTCGCGCACGTAGTGCAGCCGGATCAGCGCGGGACGCTCCATCGTCTCATCGAAGTAACACTCCACGGCGTCGCGGACGTTCGCGCGCACCTCTTCGAGCGTTTCCCCCTGCGTGTGGATGCCGTAGCCCACAGCGCTGGCCGAGTACCCGCCATCGACTTCGTCCTGGCTGACTTCGAAGATGATCTCGGACTTGACGGACGTCACCGTGTCGCCTCGCGCCTGATTATCGGAGCTTCACTGTAGCACCCGACGCGTTGGCCCGCGCTTCTCCCCCCGCCTACAGTGGAAGTCGATGCTGTCCCCCCGGCGCCTCTGGCTGCTGCTCAAGCACTCCGTCTTCGGGTTCCTCGATGACAACTGCCCGCAGATGGCCGCCGCCATCTCCTACTACGTCCTCTTCTCCCTCTTTCCCCTCGTCATCGTCTCCATCGGCATCCTTGGCCTCATCCTCCAGGACGGCGACATCGAGCGCCGGCTCGTCGAGGAGCTCACCGGCCTCCTGCCCGTCGATGCGGAGGGAGCCGGGAACGTCGAGGACGCCGTCCAGGAGATTACGGGCGCCTCCAGCAGCGTTCTCGGCCTCCTCGGTCTCGCGGTGCTGGCCTGGACCGCGAGCGCCATGTTCGGGGTCATCCGCCGCTCCCTCGATATCGCCTTCGACCTCTCCGGACGGCGCCCCTTTATCCGCCAGAAGCTCGTCGACTTCGGGATGATGGCCCTGCTGGGCATCATCTTCCTCGCCTCCCTCGGCGCCACGACGACCCTCCGCGTCGCCCGCGAGGGCATCGACGACACCGCCGTCGTCGGGGACCTCGCGCAGGCGCTCGGGTTCGGCTGGGCTATTGCTGCCTTCATCGTCCCTGCCGCCGTGTCGTTCGTCGCGTTCGCACTCCTCTACTGGCTCATCCCCGCCCGGCATGTGCGTCTCGACCACGTCTGGCCGGGCGCTCTCCTGGCAGCCGTGCTCTTCGAGACGGTCAAGCTGGCGTTCGGCATTTTCCTCGAGCACTTCGGCCGCTACGACCTTATCTTCGGCTCGCTCGGCGCCGTGGCCGCCTTCCTCTTCCTCGTCTTCCTCAGTGCGAACACGCTCCTGCTCGGCGCGGAGGTCTCCGCCACCTACCCACGCGTCTCGCACGGCGAATTCGACCGGCCACCGGGCGTCCCCCGGCTCACCGCACGCGAGCTTGTCGTGCGCGCCCTCCATGGCCTCTTCTTTCACCGTGACGATGAACCGCCACGGGAGGAACCCGCGCCCGATGAGGCCTCTCCTTGAGCCCCGGGCTTACCCAGCCTTGCCGTCCACCCTTCGCGCCATGCCTGCCGCAGTGACACCATAGGGACGGCGAGGTAACCGATGACTGAAGGCGAGTCCCCGGGGCCCATGCGGCGGTACGGTGGCTATGCCGTGCTCGGGATCGTCGTGGTCGCGGTCGCCGTGCTCGTCGTCTGGCTCTTTGCCTTCGGTGGCGACGATGAGGACGAGGCCGCGCCGCTCGTCCTCGATCAGCCCGAGCTCCTCGGAACCGTTGGCCTCGAAACCGGCGTCATCGATGGCCATGCCCCCGAGGTCGGCGAGCTCGCCCCCGACTTCGCCCTCGCGAACGCACGGAACCCCGAACTCGTCGTGCGCCTTTCCGACTTCCGCGGGACCCCCGTCGTCCTGAACTGGTACGCGAGCTGGTGCGGCCCCTGCAAGCGGGAGATCCCCGACTTCCAGAAGGCGTACGACGCGCTCGACGGCGAGGTCGTGTTCCTCGGCGTGAACCTGCAGGAGGACGCGGCCCAGGCGGCCGGCCTCCTCGATGTGTTCGTGGCGAAGTACCCTGCGGTGCTCGACACCGAGGGCGAGATCGCCGTGCACTACCGCATTCAGGGCATGCCGACCACGTTCTTCATCGATGCCGAGGGCATCGTCCGCTCGATGGGTGCGGGCCTGATCGTGGAAGAAGTGCTGGTCGAGGAGCTCGCCAGGATCGGCGTTACCTACGAGCCGGCCGACCCCTAGAGGTCCGCCACCTGCGGCGCGATTTCGGAGGCGAAGTACTCCGGTCCCTCGTCCGAGTCGAAATCGATGTGCTGGAGGACCATCTCCTCCAGCCCCAGTTCGGCCAGCTTCCCCAGCTTCTCAACGACCTCGTCCGTTGTCCCGCTGAGGATGCCCTTCCCCTCCATCCGCTCGATCATCACCCGCGGTGACGCCTCCGGGTCCAGGCTGAAGTGCGCCATCGTCTTGGACGCGATGGCGCTGATCGTGCGCTCGTTCGGCCCGGCGATGGGGAACACCATCATCGACCGCGCGATCGTCGCCGGGTCGCGGCCCACGTCCTCGCAATGCCGCTCCAGCACCTGCACCTTGTGCGCGTACCCCTCCGGCTCCGTCACCGTCACGCAGTTCCACTCGTCCGCGTGCTCGGCCGCGATCCGAAGCGTGCGCCGCTCTCCCGCCCCGCCGATCAGGAGCGGCGGCCGCCCGGGCGCGGGCTGCGACTTGTACCCCGCTTCCTCCAGCTGGTAGAAGCGCCCCTCGAACGACGCGGGGTGCTCCGTCCACAGCGCCCGCATGAGCCGTACCGCCTCGTCGAGCCGGTCGAACCGCTCCTTCGTCGGCGGGAAGGGGATGCCGTAGGCCCGGTGCTCAGCCTCGTTCCAGCCCGCGCCCAGCCCCATCACGAAGCGTCCCCCGCTCAGCAGGTCCACCTGCGCGGCCATGCGCGCGTCGTTCACCGGCCGCCGGAACGTGATCGGCGTGACCAGCGCCCCGAACCGGTACGAGTGCGGCTCGCGCGCGATTGCCGCGAACGACAGCCACGTCTCCAGCGACTGCAGCTGGCGGTTGCCCGTGAAGTAGTGGTCCGAACGGAACAGCGAGGCGAACCCCAGCCGCTCCGTCAGGTTCGCGATGTGCAGCCACCGCTCCCACGTGAGGTCGTTCTGTCCCTCGATCATCAGTCCGATTCGCATCCGTCTCTCCCGTTCGCCTCTCAGGCTTGAGCGTGCTTAGTCTGAATCCTGCCAGCGCCAGCCGACCACGCGCGCCGGCCGCAGCCGGATGAGCGGCAGCGACTCAAGTGCCATCTCCCGGTAGCGCGGGTAGCGGCGTCGCAGCGCGTCGAGCGCGTCCGGCCACTCGTCGCCGCGTTCGAGCACGTCCGCGTCGCCTTCGAGGCGCAGCCACGCGAGCTGCTCCCAGCACTCCTCGTAGTGGTCGACGAGCAGCGTCGCGCGTGGGTCGTGCTCGATGTTGCGGACGCGAGCGAGCGTTACGCCCTGCTTCGGCTTCTCGTCGATCGCGATGGCGATTGCCCCCTCGACCAGCGCGAAGCACACCGGCACGAGCTGCGGCAGGCCGCTGCGCGCGATCGTGCCCAGCACGCCCGATTGCTCGTCCTCCAGCAGACGCTCCTGCCACGCCTCCATGCGCGCAGGGTGCGGGCGGGCAGCGGGCCTGTCCAGCGAAAGACGAGCCTCGCGTACAGTGCGAGCCATGGCCCGGACCGTGATCGCCGGCGACTTCGGCGGGACGAACCTGCGCGCCGCCCTCGTCAGCGAAGCTGGTGAGGTGCTCGTTCGCCACGAGGTGAGCACCCCCGCCGACACGTCCCCGGAGGCTGTCCTGCAACGCATCGGCGACCTCCTGGCGGAGGTTCGCGACCGCGGCGAAGACCCCCCGGTGGCCGCCTCCCTCGCCGTGGCCGGCCTCATCGATGCCGACCGCGGCGTCGTCATGGTCTCTCCGAACATCCCAGCCTTCCGCAACCTCTCCCTCACCGCCCCCCTCTCCGAGCGCCTCGGCATCCCCGTCTCCATCGAGAACGACGCCTCCGCCGCCGCCCTCGGCGAGCACCGCTTCGGCGCCGGACGCGGCGCTCGACACATCCTCCACGCCACCCTCGGGACAGGCATCGGCGGCGGGCTCGTCATCGACGGACGCCTCTACCGGGGTGCCCAGGGACTCGCCGGCGAGATCGGCCACATCGTCCTCGACCCCGCTGGACCGCCCTGCGGGTGCGGCTCGCGCGGCTGCCTCGAGGCGACCGCCGGAGGCGTGGCCTTCGGGCGGCGCGCCCAGCGCCTCGTCGAGTCCGGCTCGGCGCCCATACTCGCCGAGATCGCCGCCGGCCAGCCCGCTACCGCCGGCCACCTCGCCGAGGCCGCCCGCCGCGGCGAAGCCCCCGCCATCGCCGAGATACGCAACGGCGGTCACTCCATCGGCATCGGGCTGGGCAGCATCGTCAACATCCTCAACCCCGACGTCGTCACCCTCTCCGGAGGCCTCCTCGGCATGGGCGACTTCCTCCTCGACCCCCTCCGCGCTGCCATGGCGTCCCTCGCCTACGGCCCCGCCGCAAACACCCCCGTCCGCACCAGCACCCTCGGCGAGGATGCCGGCCTCCTGGGAGCCGCTGCCGTCGCCTTGTTTGGGCAAGTGACGGGCTCTGATGGCTAAGGGAAGGAGAGCTGAAGTGTTTGGACCGGCTACCATCCTGGTGCTTGCCGCCCATCTCCTGGCAGGGGGAGCCTTCCTGTTCTGGGTCTTCGGAACGGCGATTCTGGAAGAACAGGAGCCAGGCGCCTTCTGGGTTCTGCTGTTCCCGGTGCTGTTGACCCTCCCTGCCATTGCCGCGGTTCTGTTCGTTCGCAGATGGAAGATCGTCCGCAGTGTCGTCCTTTGGGGTGCAGGCCTGGTGCTCCTGGCGTTTTCCATCGTGAGCGGCTTTTCAGTGGGCCTGTACTACATGCCAGCGGCGTGTGTTCTCGTCGTGGCCGCTGGCGTCGATCTCTCCCGGCAAGGGAGCGGAACCACGCGCGCCGGCTGACCTCTCCAACCGTCCCCCACCCCTAGGCCCGGTGGCGCCGCGCCGCCCCCTTCCCCACCATGGGTCCGTGATCATCTCGATCCGTCGCCTGGGCGCGATGTTCCTCGGCCTGGTCTTCCTGGTAGTGACTTTCATCGTGTTGGTGGCGCTCGCCATGAACGCGACGATTGCTCGGCCGGACTTCGTCTCCGAACAGTTGGAGGAGGCGGACGCCTATCAGTTCGTTCTCGATGACCTTGTGCCCGCCCTGCTTGAGGACGCCTGGCAACTCGACCCGGACGAGTTCGGCTTCGAGTTCGAGGAGAACCCGCTGGCCGCCTCCGGGTTGACCCCGGAACAGCTCGCCGGCGCCATCCGCCGCGCAATCCCGCCCGAGGACCTTGAGGCGCTCGTCACGCCAGCTGTCGAAGGCGCTATGGATTACCTCACGGGGAGGGAGGACGAAGTCGCGATCAGGATCGACGCAGCCTCGCACCTCGATGCTCTCGTTCGCGAGGTCTCCGCCGTTTTCCTCGAGGGCGGCGCCTACGAGCGCCTGATGGAACGCGAGCTGACCCCCATCTTCGGCCAGTGGGTCGATGAGGGGCTTCCCGCCGGAGGTGAGAGTTCCGCCTGGGTCGCCATCCTCCGTGGCGGAAGCGGCGAAGAGGGCGGCAGCCTCGTGCGCGTGTTCACCACCGTCGCCACCCCTGAATGGATGGCCGCGCAGGTTGAAGGCGCCGCCAACGAGATCGTTGACTACGCCGTCGCCCGGTCCGACACGCTGGCCATCCGGATCGGGTTCGACGAGGCAGGGGTCGAGCAGGCCGCCAATGAGATCGCGGCCATCGTCACCGAAGCCGACGCCTTCGACGTCGCCTATGCCAACGTCGTCGAACCTGCGGCGAAGGGGAGCGTCGCCGAGGTCTCCACTTTGCCCTACGGCATTGCGCTCACCCGGACCGAGGTCCTCGACGCCGTGCGCGACGCCGTCGCCGGGGACTGGCTGGACGCGCAGGCATCAACGCTCGCCGGCGATGTGGCCGCCTACATCACCGGCCAGACGGAAGCGTTCACCACCACGTTTGACCTCATAGCCGCCAAGAAGGACGCTCGGCGCGCGTTGACGGCGACGGCCACCGCCTCGCTCCACGAAGGCCTTCGCGGCCTGCCCGACTGCACCACCGTTGCGGAGAGCGCAGCCGCTCGAACGGCGCTCGAACGAGAGCTGCCCCCCTGCATCCCGCGGGACGTTCCCGTTGCGGACATCGTCGCCATCGCCGTTCCCACCATCGCCACGTCGATAGAAGAATCGGTCCTGGACCGCATTCCCGACACCGTGACCTACACGGAGCAGGATCTTCGCGCCGACCTCGAACGAGATGGCGGTCAGGATGCCCTGCTCGCCCTCGACGAAATCCGTGAACTCTTCAATGAAGGCTGGACGTACACCGATGGCGACCTCCGCGCCGATCTGGACGGCGACGCTTTCGACCTGATCGAGGACGGGCGGCTCGCGCTTTCCACCGGCTACGTCCTCGATATGTCCGACGAGTCCGCTGAGGGGCTGCAGGACCGGCTGGACGAGGTCCGCAACACGGTGGGCTTTGGGTCGGGCAACCTCTGGATTCCGGCTGTCATCGCCTTCGCCCTCCTGCTCCTGGTCGCCTTCCTCGGCGGCAGGAGCTGGCGCGGGCGCCTCGCCTGGGCCGCGGGCGTGCTGCTGCTCTCAGCCGGGCTGCTCGCCATCCTCTTCGGGCCCGTCGCCCAGTCAACCTCTGGCGATGTGTTTGACGAGATCCGCGCGGAAGCCGCCCCCGATCCCGACTCGAACTTCCCCAACACGTCCGAGGCGCTGCTCGACAAGCTGGTCGATGTGGCCGAATCAGCCGTCGACGAATTCGCCGGGAACATCGCCCGCAGCGCCCTGATCCTGGCCCTCGTGGGCGCCGTTGGGGTCAGCGCTGCGGTCTTCTGGCAGCCTATTGGCGTTCTCCTGGGCCGAGAGCGAGCCTGACCCTGGGACACCCTGACACGCCCTCGGCTACGGGCGGGTGCCATGTGGCGCTCCCGGCTCCCCACCCGTTCACGCACCCTGCCCCGCATGTTCTCCCCGCCGCCCCTCCACCAGCTGCTCCTGACCCGCACCGACAACCGCCCCAACCGCCCTTTCGCCGGCGGACTCGCCGCCTTCATCACCATCCACCAGACAGGCAACCCCCGCCCCAGCGCCGACGCGCACGCGCACGCCCGCTGGATGGCCCGCCAGGCGCCCTACTCCTGGCACGCCACCATCGACGACCGGGAGGTGTGGCAGTCGCTCGACTGGGGCGAGCAGGGCTGGCACGCCGGCGATGGCGTTGGCGGGCCCGGCAACACCACCTCCATCGGCCTTGAGATCTGCATGCACGAGGGCATCGACGAGGCTGCCGCCGACCTCAACGCCGCCTGGCTCACCGCCCGCCTCCGCCTCGACGGCCACGGCTACGAGGGCATCGTCCAGCACAACCACTGGACCGGGAAGGACTGCCCCGCCCTCATCCGCGCCGAGCCCGGACGCTGGGAGCGCTTCCTCGAGCAGGTCGCGCGCTTCGAGGAGTCCGAGACCCGCACGCGCCTCGAAAGCCGCATCACCCGCCTTGAGGAGCGCGTCGCCGCCCTCGAATTGGCCCTCCCCGCCGCAACGGTCGAGCCAGCGAGCGAGCCCGGCTACCGGAGCGAGCGCGAGGCGTAGCGGCGTATTCGAGCGACCGAGCGAAGCGAGCTAGTATTGGGAGCAGGGACGCCTTCGTAGCTCAGTTGGAAGAGCGACGCATTCGTAATGCGTAGGTCGTCGGTTCGAATCCGACCGAAGGCTCCACTTCTGGCTGTTGGCCATTGGCCATTGGCTCTTGGTCCCCACCCCCACTCAGCCGGGCGCAGCGAAGCGGAGCCAGGCGCTCTCCTCAGGCGGCGAACGCCGCCGCTCTCCTCAGCGAAGCGCCGCAGGCGCAAGCGCTCCACTCAGCCGCCCGCCAGGGCGGCGCTTTCCTACCGGTACGGGCGCAGTGCCTCCCGGATGTCCTCCACGATCTCCGCCGGGCGTTCCGGCGCGGCGAAGTGGCCGCCGTGCTCCCGCGCTCGCGTCCAGACGAGGTTGTAGTACTCCTCCGTCCAGCCCCTCCCTTGCGAGGTCATGTCCTGCGCCATGAACGAGATCCCCGTGGGCGCCTCCACCACCGGATGCCGGTCGTGCGACGGGCGCCACGGGTTCTTCGCCACCTCCGCGTAGTACCGCGCCGACGTCACGTACGCGCCCGTCGCCCAGTACAACATCATCAGCGTCAGCAGGTGGTCCTTCGAGAACGCCTGCTCGACCGCCCGCTCGCCCCGATCGTTGTCGCTCCACCAGTAGCGCCGGTCGAGGATCCAGGCGCACAGCCCCACCGGCGAGTCGTGCAGCGCGTACGAGATCGTCTGTGGCTCGTTCATCTGCACCACCGCGTGCGCGCTCCCCGGTCGCGGACGCAGCATCCCCGGCTCGATCAGGTCCGGGTTGCGCGCCGCCTGCTCCGGCGTTGTCGTGCGCTGCGCCAGCAGGCGCGTCCCCCCTGGGTCCGCCAGCACCGTCAACGGGATCGCCCCCGTGATGTGGATCGCTCCCACCCGGTCCGCGTACTTGTGCCCCAGCTGCGCGCTGATCAGGTTCCCCCAGTCACCCCCATGCGCGAGGAAGCGGTCGTAGCCAAGCACGTTCCCCATCAGCTCCGCCCACAGGTCGGCCGTCCGCCAGAAATTGATGCCCGTCACCTCGTGCGGCGCCGAGAACCCGAACCCCGGCAGCGACGGCAGCACCACGTCGAAGGCGTCTCGCTCATCGCCCCCGTGGGCGGCGGGGTCCGTGAGCGGCCCGATCAGCTCGTGGAAGTCCCAGAAGCACCATGGCCACCCGTGCGACAGGATCAGCGGCTTCGGGTCCGGCCCCTTCCCCCGCTCGTGGATGAAGTGGATGGGAACCCCCTGGATCTCCGTTCGGTAGTTCGCGAACGCGTTCATCTCGCGCTCTACAGCTCGCCAGTCGTACTCCTCGATCCAGTAGTCGACGAGCTCGCGCAGGTACGCCCCGTTGACCCCGTACCCCCAGTCGTCGTTCGCGAAGTCCTGCGGAAAACGCGCGTTCACCAGCCGCCTTCGCAGGTCCTCCAGCAGCTCATCCGGAAGATGGATCGTGTAGGGCTCCGCCGCCATCGCGCCCCTCCCGCAAGTGGTCGCCGCAGACTACACCGGTGGTCGGTGGTCGGTGTCTCGCACGTGGAACGCCACCCCACTCAGCCCGGCGCAGCGAGGCGGAGCCGGGTGCTTTCCTCAGCGAGCGAAGCGAGCGCTCTCCTCAGGCGGGCGTCAGGCCCGCCGCTCCACTCAGTCGCGCGACAGCGCGGCGCTCTCCTACTTGACCGTTTCGCCGTCGCGGCTCAGGTCGCCTTCGATGCGGATCTCCGGGAGCCACTCGAGCCAGCGCGGCAGATACCAGTTGAACCTGCCCAGGACCGCCATGCTCGCCGGCACGATCACCGACCGGATGATGGTCGCGTCGATGATCACCGCCACTCCCAGCCCGAACCCCGCCTGCTGCAGCGGCGCCAGGTCGCCGAGGGCCATGCCCATGAACACCGCCACCATGATCAGCGCCGCCCCCGTGATGATGCTTCCGGTCGAACGCACCCCGAAGGCCACCGACTCGCGGTTGCTGCCCGTCAGGCCGTACCGCTCCCGGATTCGGCTCAGCAGGAACACGTGGTAGTCCATCGAGAGGCCGAACATGATCGCGAACAGGAACAGCGGTAACCACGCCTCGATCGTTCGCGTCTGCTGGAACCCGAAGAGCTCGTTCCCGATCCCGTGCTGGAACACGATCACGAGCAGCCCGTAGGCCGCTCCGACCGAGAGCAGGTTCATGATGATCGCCTTCACCGGCACCACGATCGATCGAAACACCAGCAACAGCAGGATGAAGCTCAGCCCCAGCACCACCGAGAACACGATCGGCGTGTACAGCGTGATCACGTCGATCAGGTCGACCTCTTCGGCCGTCAGGCCGGTCACCAGCACGTTCGCCTCGGTTCCGCCAAAGGCCGCCGGGATGTAGTCGCTGCGCAGCCGCCGGATGGCGTCGTACGCCTCCGGGCTGCGGGGGTCCGTCGTCAGCAACGTCGAGACCAGGGCGAGGTCGCCTGCCTCGTTCGTCGTGGCGGAGACGCTGTCAAACATCGCGTCGTCCTCGATCAGCCCCGTCAGCGTCGAGATCGCCGCCATCACCGCCGGCGACGACACCTCTGGCGCGTCCACCACCACCTCCACCGGCGACACGAGCCCGGCGCTGAAGTCCTCCTGCAGGATTTCGAAGGCCCGGCGCTGCTCGTTACCGGCCGGAAGCGTCGAGACCCCCGAGATGCCGGACTGGAGCGTGAACGCCGGTACCGCCGCTGCTATCAGCAGGCTGGCCGATACCGACAGGCTGATCAGCGGCTGCCGCATCACTAGTCGCACGATGAAGTTCCAGGCGCCCGCACTCGTCCGCTCGTGCAGTCGCAGGCGCGGCAGGAACGGGATGCGCAGCGCGTCGATCCGGTCCCCGAGCACGCTCAGGAGTGCTGGCAACAGCGTCAGCGCCGCCAGCACCGCTACCACCGCCACCGAGATCGCCCCCAGCCCGAGGCTCTGATAGACGTTGCTGGGAACGAGCAGCAGCCCGAGCAGCCCGATCACCACCGCCCCGCCCGAGAACAGCACGGCACGGTTCGCCGTCGCCCCCGCCCGCGAGATGGCCGCCTCGATCGTGAAGCCGCGCAGCCGCTCCTCGCGATATCGCTGCACGATGAAGAGTGAATAGTCGATTCCGACGGCCAGCCCGACCACAGTGATCATGTTCACCACGAAGAACGAGAGCTGGAACCCCTGCCCGACGAGGAACGCCACGCCGAGCGCCGTGACCACCGCCACCAGCGCCACGACGAGGGGGATTCCCGCCGCCACCGCCGCCCCAAAGACCGCCACCAGGATGAGCAGCGCGATCGGCACGCCGATGCCCTCGCCCCGGCGCAGGTCGCGCTCCGAGGTCTCCGTGAACGTCCGCCCGATGCTGCCCTGCCCCGCCACCAGCGTCTCGAACCCGGCGGGCGCCTCGAAGCTCTCCACCACCGAGACGAGCGGCCCTGCCATGGCCTCCGCATCGCCGATCTCACCGGCCAGCGTCACCGGGATCAACGTCGTGCGGCGGTCCGCGGAGACGAATCCCTCGTACCCCGTCTCGTAGTAGCTCGTGGCCGCCACGACCGTCCCCTCGAGCATCCGGATGCGGACGAGCAGGTCGCTCGTCACGTCCGCGAAGGCGGCATCGTCCACGGTGCCGGCCGCACTCCGCACGACGATGAACTCCTGGGGAGCCTCCGGTCCCCGGAGCCGCTCTTCGAGGAGCGTCTCCGCACGCTCCGACTCGGCGTTGGAGACCACGGCGTCGTCTGCCGTGAGAACATCGCCGATGTCGAACGCGAGGCTTCCCGCCACCGCGACCAGCGCGATCCAGGCGCCGATGACGTACCAGCGATAGCGGGCGCTCACCCTCGCCAGACGGGCGGTGATAGACCCCTCAAGGTACTTGGAGCTACCGCGAGCCATGACCACTCTCCCCGACAGGAGCGCCCTTCCCCTCACCTTTGGGCAGGTGAGTGTCGCGGTCAACTATGGAGGTTCAGGAGTGGTCAAGGTTCGGTCAGGATCACGTAATCACCCGCCCGCGTAACCCGCCGAACGGAGGGCTTCCGCGATCTCCGGGAGGATGGCGGGGTCGTCGATCGTTGGCGGAACGGTGTACGCCTCGCTGTCCGCGATCTTCTGCACCGTGCCGCGCAGGATCTTGCCCGAACGAGTCTTCGGCAGCCGCCCCACGACGATGGCCGTCTTGAACGAGGCGACCGGCCCGATCTGTTCGCGCACCAGCCGCACCGCCTCCCCCTCGATCGCGCCCTTCTCCCGCTCGACGCCCGCGTTCAGCACCAGCAGCCCCAGAGGAGTCTGTCCCTTCAGTTCGTCCGCTACTCCCACCACGGCGCACTCGGCCACGTCCGGGTGGGCGGCCAGCACTTCCTCCATCTGCCCCGTCGAGAGCCGGTGCCCCGCCACGTTGATGACGTCGTCCGTGCGCGTCATCACGTACACGTAGCCGTCCTCGTCGATGTAGCCCGCATCGCCCGTCTTGTAGGAGCCGGGGAACTCCTCGAGGTACGCCTCGCGGTACCGGTCCTCCGCCTGCCATAGCGTGGGGAAGCTCCCCGGCGGCAGCGGCAGCCTGGCGACGAGCGCGCCGATCTCGCCGGGGGCGACCTCGTTGTTCGCCTCGTCCAGCACACGGACGTCCCAGCCGGGAACCGGCTTCGTCGGCGAGCCGTGCTTCACCGGCATCAGCTCGATGCCCGCCGGATTCGCACAGATCGACCAGCCCGTCTCCGTCTGCCACCAGTGGTCGATGACCGGCACGCCGAGCCGGTCCTCGGCCCACTGCACCGTGTCCGGGTCGGCGCGCTCCCCTGCAAGGAAGAGGGTCCGCAGCCCCGCGATCTGTTCCGGCTGGATGAGCTCTCCGTTGGGATCCTGCTGCTTGATCGCGCGGAACGCCGTCGGCGCGGTGAACAGCACCTTCACGTTGTGCTCCGCGATCACCCGCCAGTAGACGGCCGCGTCGGGCGTCCCCACCGGCTTCCCCTCAAACAGGACCGTCGTATTCCCGTGAATCAGGGGCCCGTAGACGATGTACGAGTGCCCGACCACCCAGCCCACGTCCGAGGCCGCCCAGTACACCTCCCCCGGCTCGACGCCGTAGATGTTGCGCATGCTCCAGTTGAGCGCGACCAGGTGGCCCCCGTTGTCGCGCACGATGCCTTTCGGCTGCCCCGTCGTTCCCGACGTGTAGAGGATGTAGAGCGGGTCGGTCGCCTCCACCCAGGTGCAAGGGGCCGGCTCCGCCGCCGCTTCCGCATCCGCCCAGTCGAGGTCGCGCCCCGCCACCATGGCCGCCGCCTCCTGCGGTCGCTGCAGGATCACGCAGCGGTCGGGCTTGTGCGTGGCGATGTCGACCGCCTCGTCCAGCAGCGGCTTGTAGGCGACGATCCGGTTCGGCTCGATTCCGCACGAGGCCGAGAGCACGACCTTCGGTGTCGCGTCGTCGATGCGCACCGCCAGCTCGCTCGCCGCGAACCCCCCGAACACGACCGAGTGCACCGCTCCCAGGCGCGCGCATGCCAGCATGGCAATCACCGCCTCGGGCACCATCGGCATGTAGACGAGGACGCGGTCGCCCTTCCCCACGCCCGCCTCCGCCAGCACCCCCGCCACCCGCGCCACCCGGTCCAGCAGCTCCCGGTACGTGAACCGCTCGATGACGCCCGTGATCGGGCTGTCGTAAACGAGCGCGAGCTGGTCAGCACGGCCACCTTCAACGTGCCGGTCGAGCGCGTTGTAGCAGGTGTTCGTGACCGCCCCCGGGAACCAGCGGTAGAACGGCGCCCGTGAGTCGTCGAGCACCCGATCCCAGCGCCGCTCCCAGTGGATGTCCTCCGCCGCCTCGGCCCAGAACGCCTCCGGGTCGGAGAGGGAGCGGGCGTAGATGTCGTCGTAGCTGGCGGCCATGCGGAAACCTCGGAGCCTGGAGTCGCGAGCGGTAGTCTACGGCGCTCACCCGTGTGACCGTGCTCAACCCCTTCGCCCACCAATAGGTGCCGCGCGCGGTAGGATCGCCTTCCCCGACAAGGAGATGGCGATGAAGGTTTCAAGCACGTACCCCGCGACCTGGCTCGCGGAGGTTGGTCCCCAGGCACGACGAGCCGAAGAGCTCGGCTATGACAACACCGGCACCGGCGAGATGGCCCACGACCCCATGATCCTTGCCGCCGCCGCCGCCATGGCCACCGAGACCATCGAGATCGGCACGCTCGCGATCGCCTTCGCGCGCGCACCTATGGTGCTCGCGATGGGCGCCTGGGATCTGCAGCAGGCCACCGGCGGCCGCTTCTCGCTCAGCCTCGGCAGCCAGGTCAAGGGCCATATCCAGCGCCGCTTCGGCATGCCCTGGAGCGCTCCCGCCCCCCGCATGCGCGACTACATCCGCACCCTCCACGCCATCTGGGACTCCTTCGAGACCGGCGAGAAGCCTGACTACGTCGGCGAGACCTACCAGTACACCCTCATGAACCCCCTCTTCTACCCCGGCCCCAGCGGCTATCCCCGCCCCAAGGTGATGCTCGCCGCCGTCGGCGAGAAGATGACCCGCGTTGCCGGCGAGGTTGCCGACGGCGTCCTCCCCCACGGCTTCACCACCAACCGTTACATGCGCGAGGTCTTCCTCCCAAACGTCGCCAAAGGCCTCGAGCGCGGCGGTCGGACCTGGCAGGACATCGAGGTCTCCGCCGGCGGCTTCACCATCTACGGCGAGGACGAGTCCGAGATCGAGCAGAAGCGGGAGGCCCTGCGCCAGCCCATCTCCTTCTACGGCTCCACCCGCAGCTACCACGACGTCTTCCGCCTCCACGGCTGGGAAGACCTCGGCAAGCAGCTCCACTCCATGTCCCTCCAGGGCAAGTGGGAGGAGATGAAAGGGGTAATCCCCGAGGACGTCCTCCACGAGTTCGCCCAGTCCTCGACCTACGACAATCTCCCCCGGTTCGTGGCCGAACACCGCGAGTACGCCAGCCGCATGCAGTTCGAGATGCCGGTCGACACGCCCGCCCAGCGCGAGCGCTTCCAGCACATCCTGCGGGAGGTCCAGGCCGTGGAGACGCCGCGCGTCCCCCGCGAGCTCGCCGCCCTCGACCCGGCGTGACCCCGCCCGCCCTGCCCGCGCCATGGCAACCGTAGCCGTCATCGGCGCTGGAGCCGTCGGCTCCTACTACGGCGCCCGGCTCGCGCAGGCGGGGCACGACGTGCGCTTCCTCCTGCGCCGCGACTACGACGCCGTGGCGGAGCGCGGACTCCGCATCGAATCCCATCACGGCGACTTCGCCCTCGACCGCCCCACCATCGCCCGCGATCCCGCCGAGATCGGCCCGGTCGACTGGGTCCTTTGCGGCCTCAAGACCACGTCCTTCGACGAGGCCCCCGACCTCATCCGCCCCTGCCTCGGCCCCGAGACCCGCGTGCTCGCTATCGTGAACGGCCTCGGTATCGAGGAGCGGCTGGCGGCCGCCCTCGGCACCGAGCGCATCTTCGGGGGGCTCGCCTTCACCTGCATCAATCGCGGCGAGCCCGGCGTTGTCCACCACTACGAGTACGGCCAGGTCTCCATCGCCCACCTGGGCGACGACCCCGCCGAGCTCGCCCTCGCCTTCAACCTCTGGGAGGGCGCCGCGGTCGAGGTCTCCACCGACCCCTCCGTCCTCCGCGCTCGCTGGGAGAAGCTCTGCTGGAACGTGCCTTTCAACGGGCTCACCGTCGCCGCCGGCGCCGTCACCACCGAGGAGATCGTCACCGACGCGCCCCTGCGCGCCGAGGCCCGCGCCCTCATGGAGGAGGTCGTCGCCGCCGGCAACGCCGAGCTCGCCTCCCGCAACAGCCCCGAGCGCATCGACGGCGAGGCCGTCATTACGCGCATGTTCACCCTCACCGATGTGATGGGCCCCTACCGCCCCAGCACCCTCATCGATTTCGTCGAGGGCCGCGCTATTGAGGTCGACGCCATCTTTGCCGAACCCGCCCGCCGCGCCCGCGCCCTCGGCGTCCCCACCCCGCGCCTCGACCAGCTCACCGCCCTCCTCGCCCGCCTCGACCCGGCCCGGAGGTGAACCTACTCGTCTGAGTCGGGCTCCGCTTCCGGCGGCGGAACGAACTGTTGTGCGCCATCAAGACGGCGATGCATGGCGCTAATGAATGCCAGCCACTCCAGAGCTTCCGTCTCCGTCAGGCCGTAGTCGTCTGCGTGGGTGAAAACGTTCCGGATGACCTGAACGAGTCCGACGCCAAGGAAGCGGTAGCCGTTGTGTTCATCCCTATCGACTAGTGTCCAGTCTTCTAGGCTCTCGTGTGAATTGAGGACGAGAATGGGGTTGTCTTCAGAAAAGGTCCGATTGACTAAGCTTGTCCCTTGTAGGGCCGTATCCTTCCCTTGCTTGTCCTTCGACACTGGATGACCGGCTTGCTCAGCCACGCGGTTGAGGAAACGCTGGGATGCGCGGCGAACTGCATCCTGCAAGTGCCCGTTGCGAAATAAGTCATGCGCGTTGGCTGTCTCTTCGTGAAGATCGACAAGCGCGATCTGCGCCCCTCCGGCAGACACTAGGTAACAAGCTTCTGGGCGAGTGGCCTCGCTTCTTCGGCTCCGGTGACCCGCATGCGCACCGCTCGATTAGGAGAACCGGGTTTCCCCAAGACCGCAATCTGGTCCATCGCGCTAATGGTCGTCATGAAGTTCGCGGAGTCGAGCCTGTTGAAGTCATCGGCTGCTGTCCGAATGTGCTGGGCGCCGGTTTCTAGGCCCACCGCTGTGCGGACACCGCACACCAATAGAGTGATCTCGCGTACCGCAGTGGCCTTCCCCTTGGCCAGCTTCTTGGATGGCATCACGAGCTTGGGCTCATCGCGACTCAGGTCGAACAGTTCTCGAACCTGGGAAGGGTCAATGTCGAAATAGCGCGCCGCTGCGTCAACCCGCTGCTGTTCGGTTGCGAGGGACGAATCGACAGGGTGCGGGGCTGGAGTGGGGATTTGCGTCGTATCGGAGGCACTCGGGGCTTGCGCAGTCGGCTGCCCCTCCCCATTCCCTAGGAGGTGGTCGAGCACGTGCTCGAACGCGATCCGCTTCAGCTCTTGATCGTCGACCGCCCCAGCCGCTTCGAGGGCCTGCGCCACGAGGTCCTTGTACCGTTTGCCCGAATCTGTCGTCATGAGTACCCCGCTGCCTCAAGGCAGTATCCACCAGCATAGCACCGCTAGCACGCACGTTCGACTGAAGATGTTACGAGGGTGTGATCCCTCACTGCAGGTGCACCACCTCCAACCCCGGTTCTGTCGCCGCGAGCGCCTCCGCCACGAGCCTCCGGTGGCAGTGCTCTGGCGCCGGCTCGCTGCAGAGGAAACAGGGACTCCGCCGCAACAACTCGCGGTCGAGCGATGCGTCGGCGTCTCGCTCCTCCATGAGCTGCCGGAAGCCTCGCTCGTAGGCCTCCCACGACCCGCCGCGCTTCTTAAACGCGTCGAACAGTTCCTGCGTCGGTGCGAGGTCCGGCACGTGTACGTACTCGATGCCGGCGAGTTCGCGCGCAAACCACGCAAGGTCGCCCTGCTTGGCGAATCCGGCGAGCTGCGAGCGGTTGTGCAGGCGAATGTCGACCAGCGTCTCCACGCCCGCCCCTGTCAGCAGCGCGAAGAACTCCTCTGCCGTCTTCCGGGTGAAGCCAATCGTGTAGATGGTGGGCAAGCGATCCCCCCGCGAGTCTAGCGCCCCCTCCTCGCGTATCCTTCCCTGCCGATGGAGACACACCAATGAAGCTTCCCTGGCGGCTCAAGTTCGGCCTCTTCATGGCCCCCTACCACCCCGTGCGCGACAACATGAACCTCACGATCCGGCGCGATGTCCGTACCATTCAGTGGCTCGATGAGCTTGGCTACGACGAAGTCTTCATCGGCGAGCACCACTCCGGCGGCTGGGAACCCATCGCCAGCCCCGAGGTCTTCATCGCCCACGTCGCCCAGGAGACGCAATCCATCAACCTCGGCACCGGCGTCCTCTCCCTCGGCTACCACCACCCCTACATGATCGCCGAGCGCATCCTCCTCCTCGACCAGCTCACCCGTGGACGCGTGATACTCGGCCTTGGCCCCGGCGCGACCGCCCCCGACACCCCCCAGCTTGGGCTCCACCCCACCCAGCTCCGTCCCCGCCTCGACGAGGGTCTCGGCGTCATCCTCCGTCTCCTCGACGGCGAGGAGGTCACGCACGAGAGCCCCGGCTGGTTCGCCCTCAAGAACGCCTCCTGCCAGCTCCAGCCGTACCACGAAGAGGGCATCCCCGTCTTCGTCACCGCCACCTCCTCGCCCGGCAGCGCCCGCGTCGCCGGAAAGCACGGCGTCGGCATCCTCTCCGGCGCCTCGTTCAAATCCCTTGGCCCGGGTCTCAAGAGCATCTGGGAAACCGCCTCGGACGCAGCCGCCGAGCACGGCCACACCCTCGACCGTCGCGACTACCGCGTCATGACCCGCATCTACGTGGCCGAGAGCCGCGAGCAGGCCTGCCGCGACATCTCCGTGGGCCTCCACGAGTTCGACTTCGAGTACTTCGGCGGCACCCTCGGACGCCCCGCCCCGCCCTTCGAAGGCGCCCCCGAGGACTATGCGGACTGGTGCGTCGACAACGGCGGCGCCCTCTTCGGCACTCCCGAGGAGGTGACGGCGGGGCTGAAGCGCATCTGGGAATCGAGTGGCGGCGGCTTCGGCGGCATCCTCCTCATGGGGAACGAGTTCGCGCCGCCCGACCGCATGCGCAACCACTACGAGCTGATGGCCCGCTACGTCATGCCCCACTTCAACGGCGTGTACGAACGCCCCATGCGTTCCCATGCTCGCGCCGTGAACGAGCGGGTGGCCAACAACCAGGGCGAGGCCGAAGCCATCGCCGAGGCCATCCGCGCCGCCGGCGGTGAGGTTCCCGACGTCATCCTCGGCGCCCCGATCAAGAAGTAGCGTTCGGAGGCGCCTGCTTCGGCTCCGTTCCCTGGTCCAGCCAGTCGATCATGTCGTCGAGGGACTCTCCCGATGGTGATCCGGCTGCGGTGTAGGAGGCGTACAGATCGGAAAGCGTGCGCCCCATGGCGCCCGCGAACGCAGCGGGGACTGCTGACGATCGGGCCCTGGTAAGAGCGGCCTGCCGAATAAACTCCCCGACGGAGACATCGGCAGCCTGTGCCGCTCGCCGAACCTCCCACAGCTCATCTCCCGGGAATCTCACCGAGAACACTGCCGATTTCGTCTTACGTGGAGGGTGCCGCCCCGCCTCGATATCCGTCATAGAATGCCTTCCTTCTGGGCCTGAGCCTTCTCTTGGCCTGTAGGGGGCTCAGCGTTGATGGGCCGCCAGACCCCTTGGGTGCCAGTTCGCACGACACTGACCGCCCAGGGGGTTCCACTCTTACCACGCCCAACGAGAATGTAGTCTCCACTCCGTTCCCTGCTGTTGCGCAACCAAACGAAGTCGCCATCGAGCATGGCGTCTATCTCTTCGGGGTCTACCCGCTGTGCGATCTTGTCCATGTTTCCGTCGTCCCACTCGAACTCGGTGAACTCGGGCTCTGGCACTGTAGTATGAATGTAGTACGAAGTATGGTACCGAATCAACCACCCGTGTCACGTTGGCGCTGCCCTGACTGTTCCCGCGAGTTCGGTCGCACGCGCCAGCAGCACGACTGCGCCCCTGGCCTCACCATCGAGGAGTACTTCGCCACGGGGCCGCCCCACGAACGGCCCGTCTTCGAGGCCGTCCACGCCCATCTCGTCCAGTACGACGACCTCTACGTCGAGCCCCTCGCCGTCGGCATCTTCTTCAAGCGTAGGCGGACGTTCGCGCAACTCCGCCCAATGCGTCGCTGGGTGCAGCTCAGCATGCTGCTGCCCCGCAAAGTCGACGACCCTCGCATCTCCCGCAAGGTCGTCGATACCGGCAGCAGCTTCTACCACGTCCTCAACATCGCCGGACCCGAACAGGTCGACGAGACCGTGCGCGGCTGGCTCGATGAGGCCTACCTCAGCGACAGCTAGGTCGCGCTAGCCCGACCCCGACCCCAGCTCGCCGCCGTTCCACTCCTCCCAGAGCTTCACGATCTCTGTGACCCCTGCCGCGTCCCCAAGCAGTTCCGCCGCGTCCTTCCACAGATCCCGGGTGCGGGCCAGGATCGGAGCCTCCATCTCCAGCCCCTCCGCCAGGCCCCCGGCGATGCCTACATCCTTCGCCATCAACGAGATGGTGAAGCCGGCGCTGAAGTCCCGGCTCAGGATCTCCTCCGCGATCTTCCCCTGCGTCGCCGCGCTCCGGCCCGACGAGGCGTTGAGCACGTCGACCATCTTCGCCGGCTCCAACCCCATCCGGTCCCCCACGATGAGCGCCTCGCACGCCGATGACAGCGCGGCAGCCGAGCAGTAGTTATTGAGCGCTTTCATGGCGTGGCCCGTCCCCGAGCCTCCCATCTCGTAGATGACCCGGCCCAGGTGCTCCAGCACGGGTCGGCAGCGGTCGATCTCGTCCGGATCACCGCCCACCATGATCGCGAGCGACCCACCCCGTGCCCCGGCCACGCCGCCCGAGACGGGCGCGTCCACCACGGCCACGCCATGGGGCCGCAGGTCTTCCGCGAGTTGCCGCGTGCCCAGAGGCGCCGAGCTACTCATGTCGAGGAGCACGCTGCCGTTGGCGAACCCCGCCGCCAGTCCCCCGTCCCCGAGCGCGACCTCACGCACGATGTCCCCGTTGGGCAGCATCGTGATGACCGCCTCGCTCGCTGCCGCCAGCCCCGCCAGGTCAGTCGTCGCCGAGGCCCGGTGCTCCCCCGCGAACGACTCCGCGACGTCCGCGCGGGCGTCGTGCACGGTGAGCGTGTAGTGGGGGTCGAGCAGGTGCGCCATCGGCCACCCCATGTTTCCCAGCCCCACGAAGCCGATGCGGGTAATCGCGTCAGGCATCGCCGGCCACCTCCGCGAACACCTCCCGCGCGACGCGGAACCCATCGAGCGCAGCCGGCGCGCCGCAGTAGACCGCGGCCTGCAGCAGCACCTCGCGGATCTCCTCGCGCGAGAGGCCGTTGTTAAGCGCGCCCCGCACGTGCAGCCGCAGCTCGTGCGGGCGGTTCAAGGCCGTCAGCATTCCCAGGTTCAGCAGGCTCCGGTCGCGCCGCGACAGCCCGTCGCGACCCCAGATCGCGCCCCAGGCGTGCTCCGTCACCAGCTCCTGCAGTGGCATCGTGAAGTCGTCAGCCTGAGCCAGCGAACGGTCGACGTACTCGTCCCCGAGCACCTCCCGCCGAATCGCCAGCCCCTTCTCGAACAGCTCCGAAGGCATGGTTCCTCCTCCGCCCGCGACCCCTCGCAGGCAGCCGGAGCCTACCCCGAAGCGCCTTCGATTGGTACGCGCTGTCCCCTACTCGGTGGGTGCTTCTTGCACCCAGCTGGCCAGCGGGTACAGGGTCCGCTTGGCGATGCGCCAGCCGTCCTCGGTCCGCACGGCGTGGTCGATGTACGTCAGCAGAACGAGGAAGACGTCACCGTTCGGCTGGAGGTGCGAGGCGTGCATGTAGGTCGACATCTCGGCGCTCTCGCCATCCTCGCCCGGCACGATGTTCACGCTGCCGATCAGGTGCTGCGTCGCGATGTGCCCCATCCCCCGGAACGTCCCCTCCACGAACCCCACCCACTCGTCCGGACCCGTGCGCTGCGTGTCCGGGTTCCCGCTGATGGAGATGTCGGCGTCGGGCGTGAAAGTCTGGTGGTAGAGGGCTCGCCCCACCTCCGGCTCGTCCCGCCCGATGGCGTCCGTTCCCAGCGCGTAGTTCGTGGCAAGCTGCCGGACGGCGCTCTCCATGGCGGGCCAGTCGGCCCGATCGCTCCCGCCCGCCGTCTGGAGAACGCGTGGCGTCTCGTTGCTCATCCCTGCTCCCCCTCGGTGCGAGCCTCGCGACCGAGCTCCTTCATGACCGCCTGGAACGTCTCGTACTCCTGCGCCCCCACCACGGCGTATTGCTCGTCGAAGATGAAGGTCGGCACCGAGCGCACCCCCGCGAGCCGCGCCCCCTCCACCGCTTCCTCCACCTGTTCCCGGTAGACCTCGCCCTCGAGCGCTTGCCGCAGTTTGTCCCCCGGCAACCCCGTTTCCTCCCCCAGCCGCACGAGCGTGTCGACCTGCCCGATGTCTTCGAGATTCTCGAAATACGCCTCGAAGACATGCCGGTGGAACACTTGCGCGCACTCCTCGTGGTGGTCCGCCGCGAACTCCGCCGCCTGCAGCGCCAGCATCGAACTCGATCGGTGCGTCCGCCCCGGCGTGAAGCGGACCCCGGCCTCCTTTGCCCGCTGCTCCATGTAGTTGCGCGCGTCGCTCCGCTTCCCCGAGGGTGGTGGCTGCGGCCGCCCCTCCGGCGGAACGCTGGCGTCGAGCAGGTACGGCGCGAACTGCACCTCCACCCCCTCGTACTCCTGCTGCAGCCGGTCGACCTCTCCGAGGCCGAGGTAGCACCAGGGTCAGACGAAGTCGGAGACGACGGTCAGGACCGTGCGCGCAGGTGTCTCGCTCATGCGGCGAGTATACGGAGCCTCGCTTCCGCCGGTGCTACTTCCCGACGGCTGCCCCCGGAAGCGGCTCGCGTGTGCTCGCGTCGGCCAGCCCGAGGCTCGGCAGCACACGGTTGAGCCAGCTCGGCATCCACCAGTTGGCGTCGCTCATCATCTGCATCGCCGCAGGCACCAGGATCAGCCGGATAACCGTCGCATCGAGGAAGATCGCCACCGCAAGCCCGATTCCGAACTCTTTCACCACCCGCTGGTCGCTCAGCGAGAAGCTGAGGAACACCGCCACCATGATCGCCGCCGCCGCCGAGATGACGCGGCTGGTGGCCGCCAGGCCCCGAGCCACCGCCTCGGCATTGTCGCCAGTTTCCAGATACTCCTCGCGCACCCGGCTCACGAGGAACACCTCGTAGTCCATCGACAGTCCGAACAGCACGGCGAACATCATCATCGGCAGGAACGACTCGATCGGACCCGTGCCCTCCAGCCCGATCAGGCTGCCGCCCCAGCCCCACTGGAAGATCGCCACGAGAACGCCGAAGGCCGCACCCGCCGCGAGCACGTTCATCAGCGCCGCCTTGACCGGCACGAGCAACGACCGGAACACGACCATCAGCAGCAGGAAGCTCGCTCCGATCACCGCCCCCAGGAATACCGGCACCCGATCCTGCACCCGCTCCCCGATGTCGATGAAGATCGCCGTGGGACCGCCGACCAATGCATCGATTCTGCGTCCCGTGAGTTCTGGCAGCGAGTCCCGGAGATGGTGAACGAGTTCGCCTGTCTCCTCGTCCTGGGGTGAGCTTCCCGGGATGAGCACGATGCGGCCCGCCGTCCGATCCGGGTTGATGAGCGCGGGCGAGACGCCAACGACATTCGGTTCCGCAGCCAGTGCAGCGGGCAGCGCCTCGAAGACTGCCGCTTCCTCTTCGCTCTCAAGGGCGGCGGCGATCACGATCGGACCGTTGTAGCCGGCGCCGAAGCCCTCCGCCAGCAGGTCGTACGAGCGCCGTGACGAGAGCGAGGTGGGATTGCTCCCGGCATCGCTCGAGCCCAGCCGCACGTCGAGTGCCGGGTACGCGAGCACCAGGAGCGCCGCTGTCGCCACGACGAGCCACAACCACGGGGCTCGCTGGATGGTTCGCGCCAGCCAGTAGCCCATCCCGCTCTGGTTCTGGACGGCCGCGACCCGTATCCCGGGCACCCTCAGGCGGTTCACCCGGTGCCCGACGAGGCTCAGGATGGCCGGCAGGACGAAGAGCGCCACGAGTGCCGCAAGCCCCACGGCGATCGCTGGCCCCATCGCCGTCAGGGACAGGAGCGGGATGCCCATGGCCCACAGCCCCATGAGCGCGATGACGACACTGCAGCCCGCGAACAACACCGAGTGTCCAGCCGTTCCCGCCGCCTTCACGACGGCTTCGGTGACGGTCTCTTCGGTCGTCAGCGCCTCACGGAAGCGGGTCACGACAAGGAGGGCGTAGTCGATCCCTACGCCGATGCCAATCATCGCCGCGAACTGCGGCGTGAAGGGGGCGAAGTTCACGAACGAGGCCCCAACCCCGATCAGGAAGAAGGCCGGGATGAGCGCCAACAGCGCGGTGAAGATCGGCAGCCCTGCTGCCGTTACCGACCCGAAGGCGATGAGCAGGATGACCACCGCCGCCGCCAGCCCCACCAGCTCCGAGCTGCCCGGTGGTTCGCGTTCGCCCGCCGTCGCGACGATTCCGCCCAGCTCGACCTGCAGCTCGCCCGTAGAAACCTCATCCCTCCAGTCGAAGAGCGCCTCGATGCTGTGGTCGTTGACCTCGTTGGCCCCGACTTCGTACTGCGCTGTGGCGCGCGCGATCGTGCCGTCTGGTGAGATGCGTCCCGGTTCCTCGTAGGGGGAGGCCACCTCCAGCACCTGCGGCAGATCCGCCGCCTGTTCGAGGAGCGCCTCAATCGCCTCCCGCACCTCGGGATTCTCGATCCCTGCCGGAGCGCGGAACACGATCTCGGTCGTGTCGCCTGCGGCGCTTGGGAACCGCTCGGTGAGCAGGTCGCTCAACGCTTGCGACTCTGTCCCTGGCAGCGTGAAGCTGCCTGTACCGAATTCGCCGCGCATCGTCCCCCACAGCACCCCGCAGACCAGGACGAAGGTCATGGCCCCGGCGATCACGACCCACGGACGCCGGCACGCGAACCGCGGCCACCAGTCGAACAGGAACGAACCGCTCTCCGCCTCCCCTGCTGTCTCCCACGCGATCGGCTGTGCCGGCGCATCCGCCACCACCGCCGGCCGCCCCTGGGGCGCAGGCCGAGCCTGTCGCCGTGGCGCGGGGGTGGTGCGCGCGCCCCCTGCGATCGTCTGCCAGAGCATCCAGACCGCCCCGCCGACCACCGCAAGGCCAAGGATCCCGGCAATCAACCGCCCGAAACCGTTCACGAACTCACGCTCCGGTTGTTCCGTTGGGGTCGCGTCGCATCGAGTGCTGCAAGCATTCGACGCCGCCGAATACCCTAGCAGGCCCCCCGTTTGCCGCCAGTGCCTACACCTCGAGGGCGGCGTAGTGCCCGGAGTGGATCGCCACCTACTCGTTCGATTCCAGCAGGAACGGTCCGTCGACGCCCCGGCCGCGCACCGACGTCAGCTCGACCACGATGGCCTTGCCCTTGCGCTCCGGGTCGCGCTGCTGCTCCAGCGGGTGCGAGTTGTCGTACACGGTGCGGTCGACTTCTGGGTCGTCGTTCAGCCGCGCCCGACCCTTGAACTGGTAGAAGCGCCGCTCCGCCATGTTCGAATACACCAGCACCACCACCGGGTGCGTCTCCAGCGAGGCCGTGAGCGTGCTCCCCGCCGCATCCCGCGTCCAGAACGCCACCGCCGAGTCGCCCAGTGTCTGCGCTGTCCCCCGGAAGCTCACGGTCGGCTCGCCATCGACCGTCACGCCCGCGACCACGATCGGATGCCCTTCTGCGAACGCTTCGTTGAAGTCCCGCTTGACCGACTCCGGTAGAACGACCGCCACTGCTAGCTGCCGTCTTCCTCGACCAGGCTGATGGCCTGCGCCGGGCACATCTCGATGGCGTCGGTCGCCTGCTCGATCTGCTCTCCCTCGGGGTGCTCGATCGTCACGACCGGCCAGTTCTCGTCGTCCCGCTTGAATACATCCGGCTGCAGGTAGGAGCACTGCCCCGACTTGAGGCACAGCCGCCGCTCGATTACCAGTTTCTGCATCGCCTGCTCCGTTCTGCCGGTCCGGCCGGTCAGCTCTTCAAGGGAGGATCCCACGCCACGGGCAGCGTCTCAACGCCGTGCAGCACCGGGGCACTGATCTCCTCCGGCTCGCCCGTGAGCCGCAGGTTCGGCATCCGCTCCAGCACCAGCTTCAGCGCCACCTTCGCCTCCACCCGCGCCAGGGGAGCCCCCATGCAGTAGTGGATCCCCTGGCCGAAGGCGTAGTGCAGCTTCAGATCCTCGTAGTCCCGTGTCACGTCGAACTTCTCCGGCTCATCCCACATCTCGGGGTCCAGGTTCGCCGACCCGAACATGCAGAGCACCTTCGTGTCCTTCGGCACCTGCACGCCCAGGAACTCCGTGTCCTCCACCGCCGTCCGGAACAGGCCGTTCACGGGAGCGTCGTAGCGCAGGCTCTCCTCGACGCACGTGTCGTACAGGTCGGGGTTGTTCTTCACGAGATCCATCTGGTCGGGGTTCTGAAGCAGCCGGTAGATCATGTTGCCGATCAGCTGGGTCGTCGTCGCGCTTCCCGCGATGAAGAGAAAGCCCATGAACCCGATGATCTCGTCGTCCGTGAGCGTGCGGCCGTTCAGCTCCGCCGCCACGAGCGCCGTGAGCGTGTCCTGCGGCATCTCCTCGCCCGCGGCGTGCATCGCCCGCCGCTCGGCGATCGTCCCCAGGAAGTACTGCACCTCCGACATGCTGCGGCTGGCGGTGGAGCGAGCCGCGTCCCTACCCTCGGACTCGACCTCCGCCGCCATCTGCCGGGCCATCTCCTCCTGCTCAAGCGCGTTGGGGGCGATGACGCTGTCCGCCCTCGGGCGCATCTGCTGCACGAGGTCCGGGTCGAGGCCCAGCAGCCAGGCGATCACGATCAGGGGCACGGGCACCGCCAGCAGCTGCATGAAATCGCCCTCGCCTTTGGCGACGAACCCATCGATGATCTCGTCGATCAGCTCCGTGATTTGCGGCTCCATCGCCAGCAGGCTCGCCGGCGTGAAGGCGCGGTTCACCAGCCGCCGGTCGAAGGTGTGCTCCGGTGGATCCACGCTCACGAGCACGCCGCCGCCGCTCCGGGCGAGCCCCGGACCGAGCTCGCTCGTCCACTGCTTCCAGTCGTGCAGCAGCGCCCGCACGTCCTTCTCGCGCGTCACCGCATACCAGTCGAACGGCTCCTCCGCGTGCGCCATCGGGCACTCCTCACGCATGCGCGCGAAGTGCGGGTGCACGTCTGCCTGGAATTCGGGGTCGAAGAAATCGAAGTCAGACGCCATGGTGCCCCCAGTGCGGGGTGACTCTACGCGACCGGGCTCGTACCGGCGGCCCTCGGGTCGCTAGCCCGCTTCGCTCCCCACCGTCGCCACAGGTTCCGATGGGTGCAGAGAGAGGCGGCCCTGGCGCTCTTCCGCGATGCGCTGGCAGCGCTCGGCGGCTTCGCCCTTGGTGGCGCCCGCGAGCATGACGCAGGCCGAACAGATCATCATGTCGGTCAGGTCATCCAGGGCGATGCGCCCTCCCGCCCAGTCGATGGTGACGCCGCGGCGTACGCCGCTGATGAGCGTCGCCAGCACCGTTGGATCCACCCAGTCCTGGAGCTCACCGTCCGAACGCATCTCCTCCACGGCCTCCACCAGCGCCTGCAGCCCCTCAAGGCGTAGCGCTCTCCCCAGGCGTCGCCCTCCCGGGCGCGACCTGAAGGAATCCATGAGCGTCCGGACGTAGTTCGGTTCACTCGTCATCGTCACGGCGGTCGAAGACAGGATGGCAATGACCCGGTCGAGCCCGCGCACCCCAACGGCGGGTCCGGCTTCCTCCAGGAGCTGCTCGTAGTGCTCCAGCACGGCCTCGTAGAGCAGCTCGTCCTTGCTCCCGAACGTGTTGTAGAGCGTTGGCGCCGTAACGCTGGCGGCCTCTGCCAGGCCCTTCATCGTGACGTTGTCGTACCCGACGCGCCCGACGAACTCTCGCGCAGCGTTCAGAATCCGTTTCCGCCGCTCCAGCCGCTTCTCATCCCCTAATGGCATATGGCGCGATTGTACCAGCGCGCAGGCTGCGCGCTCGCCCTACCACTGGTCCCAGTGGACCGTTTCCTCGACGGGCAGACGCGTAACCGGACCGAAGTTCCCCATCGGGTAGCCGACCGGCATCATGCAGTACGCCTCGACCGTGTCCGGCAGGCCCAGGATCTCCTTCACCCGCGCCCGGTCCCGCAGACCCAGCGTCGTCGGTGTGGCGCCGAGCCCGAGGGCGCGCGCCGCCAGCAGCACGTTCTGGACCGCCGGCCACACGTAGCCTCCGCCCCCCGCCCGCGTCGGGTCCGCCTGCACTTCCGAGAACTCCAGGCAGCCGATGACCAGCGCCGGGATCTCGTGCATGTGCTCGATCTGCCAGATCACCGCCTCCCGCATTCGGTCCCGCTTCGCCTTCGGGTGGTGGGGCAGCTCCTCGACGGTGTCCGCCGCCATGAAGGCCGTGAGGTGCTTGCGGTTCTCTTCCGCCAGCTGCCGCTTCGTCTCTGGATGGCGCACGATCACCCAGCGCACGTTCTGCACGTTCGAGCCCGTGGGCGCGTGGTTGCCCGCGTCCGCCAGCTTCAGCAACAGCTCCTCTGGAACCGCGTCCGGCTTGATCCGCCGCATCGCGCGGCAGTTGTACATAACTTCAAAGATGCCCATTTCGTCGGACATGGCGTCCTCCCTGTCACGTCTCTTGTGTGTCCGTGCGAGACTACGCGACCCAGCACTGGAGGCTACCCATGCCCGACCTGCTCTACGACAAGCGCGACCAATTTGCCGTCTTCACCATGAACCGCCCCGAACGCCTCAATGCCCTCGGCGGCACGATGATGGAGGACCTGATCGAGGCCCTCGCCGACTTCAACGCCGACCCGGACATGCGCGCCGGCATCCTCACCGGCACCGGCCGCGCCTTCAGCGCTGGCGCCGACCTGAAGGAGATGAACCAGCGCAACGTCGACCGTGGCGACCGCGCCGCCCCCATCCGCAGCTTCGACCCGGCCAACAGCCTCCCCTTCTCCCGCTCGCCCAAGCCGATCATCGCCGCCATCAATGGCCTCTGCATCGCCGGCGGCCTCGAGCGCGCCCTCGACTGCGACATCCGCATCTGCTCGACCGAGGCCTTCTTTGGCCTCTTCGAGGTGAAGCGCGGCATCCTCGCCGGCTACGCCATCCACCACCTCGCCCGCCTCATCCCCTTCAGCGACGCCATGTACATCCTCCTCACCGGCGACCGCATCGAGCCCGATGACGCCCTCCGCATGGGCCTCGTGCGTGAGGTGCTCGACCCCGACGAGCTGATGCCCCGGGCCGAGGCCATCGCCGGCATGATCGCCGAGAATGCCCCCCTCTCCGTCGAGGGCAGCAAGTTCATGGCCCAGCAGTGGCGGCAGCTCATGATCGACGAGTCCTACCGCACCGCCGAGTGGGTCAGCCGCGCCGTCCTCAACTCCGAAGACGCGAAGGAAGGCCCCCGCGCCTTCTCCGAGAAGCGCCCCGCCCGCTGGCAGGGCCGCTGACGCTGCGCTCTGCGGTCCGAAAGTGTTCGTTTGGGCCAGATCGAATTGATCCGTACACATTCTTGAAGGAGCGCCCCATGACCACGAACGAAGCACCCCTGCGAATCGGCCTCATCGGCGCCGGCGGCAACATGAAGCTGCGCCACATCCCCGGCTTCCAGGAGACCGGCGAGGTCGAGCTGGTCTCCGTCTGCAACCGCAGCGAGGCCAGTGGCCGCGCCATCGCGGACGAGTACGGCATCCCCCGCGTCGAGCCGGACCCCGCCACGCTCCTCGCCGCCGACGACATCGACGCCGTCTGCATCGGCACGTGGCCCTACATGCACCGTGACCTGACCATCGCCGCCCTCGAGGCGGGCAAGCACGTCCTCTGTGAGGCGCGCATGGCCATGAACGCCACCCAGGCCCGCGAGATGCTCGCCGCCTCCGAAGCCCGCCCCGACCTCGTTGCCCAGCTCGTCCCCGCCCCCTTCGACTTCAGGAGTTGGCGCACTGTCCGCCGTCTGCTCGAGGACGGCTCCATCGGCGACGTGCGCGATGTGCACGTCACCGTCCTCGGCGGTGCGTCGCTCAATCTCGATGCTCCGCTCCACTGGCGCGACCGCACCGACCTCTCCGGCATGAACGTCATGGCCTACGGCATCTACACCGAGATCATCGGACGCTGGTTCGGCCCCACCCGCTCCATCCTTGCCCACGGCGAGACGTTCGTCGGCGAGCGCGTGAACGCCGAGACCGGCGAGCTCACCGCCATCGAGGTGCCCGACAGCCTCGGCGTCTTCGCCGACCTGGAGCGCGGCGGCCGTGTCACGTACCGCGTCTCGACTGTGCTCCACGCCGCCCCGCCCGAGGCCAACGGCATCTCCGTCTACGGCTCGGCGGGAACCCTGCACTGGCGCCTCGGCGACACGATGACCTTCGCCCCCCTCGGCGAGGACCCCGCCCCCCTCGACCCCGACCCCGGCACCGCCGGCGAGTGGCGCGTGGAGCAGGACTTCGTCGACTCCATCCGGCGTGGCGCCCCCGTCACCCTCACCAACTTCCCCGACGGCGTCGAGTACATGCGCGTCATCGAGGCCACCCACCGCAGCCGCACCGAGGGCCGCGCCGTCCCCCTCTCGGAGGTCTAGCCCCGCGCTCGGCTGGATGTTCCCTCTGGGGTACGCTCGAACCCGCGCGTGAGCGGGAACCACCGCGCGCCGCGAGGCTCAACGTTCATGTTCTTTGCCGGCGCCGCCGCCAAATCCTTCGGAGCGCGCGACGTTATTCGCGACCTCTCGTTCGTCGTTAGCGACGGCGAACGGGTGGGGCTCGTCGGGCCGAACGGCGCGGGCAAGTCGACCGTCCTCAAGCTGCTGGCAGGAGAGCTGGAGCCCGACGAGGGCGAAGCCGGCTTTCGCGGCGGGCGCCTCGGCTACCTCCACCAGGAAACCGGGCTCACCTCGGAGCTGACCCTCGTCTCCGAGATGTGGCGCGCCTTCCCCGACGCCACGGCCATCGAGCACGAGCTCACCGAAGTCGCGCACGCCATCGAGAGCGCCGCTGGCGGCGCCCTCGACTCCCTTATCGAGCGGCAGGCCCAGCTCTTCGAGGAGTTCGAGGCAGTCGATGGCTACCGCATCGAGGCCCGTATCGGGCGCGTGCTCGATGGCCTCGGGTTCAGCACGGAGGATCGCGCACGGCCCTGCGGCGACTTCAGCGGCGGCTGGCAGATGCGGGTGGCGCTCGCTCAGGCCCTCGTGCGCCGTCCCGAGAACCTGCTCCTCGACGAGCCCACGAACCATCTCGACAGCGCCGCCCGCGACTGGTTGGCCGGAGAGCTCAGCGAGTACACCGGTTCCCTCATCATCGTCACGCACGACGGCCCCTTCCTCGACCAGGTCGCGGGCCGCATCCTCGATCTGCGTGACGGCGTGATCGTGTCGTACACCGGGAACTACACCGACTACCAGCAACAGAAGGCGGCCAACCTGAAGGCCCAGGACCGCGCCGCCGCCCGCCAGGAGCGCGAGATCGCCCGGCAGGAGCGCTTCATCGAACGCTTCCGGGCGAAGGCCACGAAGGCTTCCGCCGTGCGCAGCCGCGAGCTCCAGGTGTCGAAGATCGAGCGCATCGAGCGCACCCGCAAGGAGGAGGCCGTCTCATTCAGCCTCGAGTCCTCGGGCCGCACCGAACGCGACGTGCTCGTGTGCAGCAACGTCTCCCACGCCTACGACGACCACCTCGTCCTGCTCGATATCGACCTTCACGTAGAGCGCTCGCAGAAGGTCGTGCTCGTGGGCCCGAACGGGAGCGGCAAGAGCACACTCCTCAAGATCGCCGCGGGCGATATCCGCCCCAGCGAGGGCGCAGTCGAGTGGGCCCCACGCGCCATCCCCGCCTACTACGACCAGCACCAGGACGAAGCGCTCGACCCCGAGCGCACGGTCCTCGAAGAGGTCTCCGCTGCCGCTCCCGGAGCGCCCGAAGTGCGGCTGCGCTCCATCCTCGGCCAGTTTCTCTTTCGCGGTGATGCGGTGTTCAAGCGCGTGGCCGTGCTCTCCGGGGGCGAGCGCAGCCGCGTTGCCCTTGCCAAGCTCCTCCTCAAACCCGCCAACGTCCTCCTCCTCGACGAGCCCACCAATCACCTCGACCGCACCACCCGCCGCAAGCTGATCGAGGCCCTTGAGCGCTACGACGGCACCCTGCTCTGCGCGAGCCACGACCCCGCCCTCGTCGAGCGCGTCGCCACCCGCGTCTACGAGGTCGCAGACTGCGACATCCGCGAGGTGCTGGAGCACCGCAAGGACTAGCCTCCCCCGGCCTCCCCGCTGCCCGTGTAAGGTTCGCTGCGCCAGTACCCGTGCAATGGAGGCCCCCCTATGCCGCAGCCCGAATCCTTCACCGTCGCCGTCCCTGACGAGGCTATCGAAGACCTCCACCGGCGCATCGATAACACCCGCTTCGCCCCCGACTTCGCCAACGAGACCTGGCGCTTCGGCATGAACGGCGAGTACCTCCAGTCGTTCCTCCACTCCTGGCGCCACGAGTACGACTGGCGCGAGACCGAAGCGCGCATCAACAGCTTCAACAACTACCAGGTCGACTTCGAGGGCGTGCCCCTGCACTTCATCCATGAGAAGGGCAAGGGCCCGAACCCCATGCCCCTCATCCTCACCCACGGCTGGCCCTGGACGTTCTGGGACTTCGAGCAGGTCATCCGACCCCTCACCGACCCCGCCGCCTTCGGCGGCGACCCCGCCGACGCCTTCGATGTCGTCGTGCCCTCCCTTCCCGGCTTCGGCTTCTCCACCCCCCTCCGCGTCGACGGCCTCCAGACGAGCAAGGGCGTGGACATGTGGGCGGACCTCATGACCGATGTGCTCGGCTACGACCGCTTCGCCGCCGCCGGTGGCGACTTCGGCGCGATGATGTCGGGCACCCTCGGCGCCCGCTACCCGGATCGTGTCCTCGGCGTCTACATCACCCTGCCCTCCCTTCCCGCCCTCTCCGTCCCCGACAACGTCCCCGAGCCCGGCAGCACGAGCCAGCTGGTCGGCATGCTCATGGGTCCGGCGATGCGCACCAGCCCCGACGACTTCGCCCCCGAGGAGCGCCACCGCTACGGCGTCATGGAGGAGCGCTGGAAGACCGCCCTGTCCCACATCGCTGTCCATACCACCGACCCGCAGACCCTCGCCTTCGCCCTGCACGACTCACCCGCCGGACTCGCCTCCTGGCTCGTCGAGCGCCGCCGCAACTGGAGCGACAATGAAGGCGACGTCGAGGAGGCGTTCTCCCGCCAGTTCCTGCTCGACACCGTCAGCATCTACTGGTTCACCGAGAGCTTCGTCACGACCTCGCGCTGGTACTGGCACACCTTCCGCACGCCGCCCCAGGCCGTACCCGACCCCGAGGCGGCCCGGCAGGTGCCGTTCGGCATGCCCGTCTTCCCCAAGGAGATGATCTTCGTGCCCCGCGCCGCCGCGGAGGCCACGGCCAACGTCATCCACTGGACGGAGCATCCTCGCGGAGGCCACTTCGCCCCCTCCGAGGTCCCCGACGTCTTCACCGACGACGTACGCGCCTTCTTCCGCAAGCTCCGCTAGGAGAAGGCCTCAAGCCAGCTCAAGGTCGGGGAAGTAGGTTGCGTAGAACCCGCGATCCCGCGTGAGCAAACGGTCGGCGTGCACGAGTGCGTGCGCCCCGATGAGGAAGTCCGCCACAAGGTGCTGCCGTGCACGCAGGGTTTCCCCGCATGACTCGCACCGCACCGTCTGAGGCGCGCCGCACCGCGCGCAGGTCAGGGCGCGCGGCCTTCGGCGGGAGTACACCACCCACGCCTCGCCCGCTCGGTGAAGCGCCTCACGGCTCGATGGCTCCAGGCTGACTCCAGTGTCGTCCAGGAAGAGCTCAAGGCCTTCTCCATCCCTGAACGCACCGCTGAGTTCCGCGTACGTGGCTTCCGAGATGACCAGGGCGCCCAGCCGGCTCGCCTCTGTCAACCGGGCTCGTGACTCTGCTGCCTGAACGTTCCCCGGCGTGAGCAGGTCGATCAGGACATTCGTGTCGACCGCGGCCGTCACGGACGAAGGGTCTCCTCAGTCGATGTGGGTTCGACCGGGTCCTCTTCCGGTAACAGTGTTTCTTCCCAGAGCGGCGGCCCCCGCAGCTCCTCCATGATCTCGTCCGTCGTCCTGCCCTCAAGGTGCTTCAGGTACCCCACCCACTTGTCGAACGGGCTCTCCTCAACGTCCTTCTGGAGGACGAACTTGCCGTCCTCTTCCACGAACCCCACTTTGTCTCCAGCCCGCAAACCGAGCCGGTCGCGCACCGCCTTCGGGATGGTGATCTGTCCCTTGCTGGTTACCGTCGTGCTGGCCATCCGATGCTCCTGTAATACTTCTAAGGTATTACCTCTAGGGTAATACCGCTAGCTCAGGTTGTCTCCCCCGACCGCCCCTCCACGAACCCCAGCACCTCGCCCGCAATCTCCAGCGCCCGCGCCGAGTCCGTCCCGTCGTACGCCTCCGCCGGGACGCCTCCGGGGATGGTCGTCGGGTAGCGCGCGCCGAGTTCGTGCTTGTCGAGCAGGATCGCCATGGGCCGGACCGCCTCGAACGTCGGGTCGAACGCCACCGCGTCCTCGCAGAGGTCGGCCAGCGCTCCGCCCCACACTGCCTCCGCGCCCTGCCCCAGCAGGAACGCCGTGACCGCCTTCTCCGCGCACTGTTGAGCGAGGAAGCACGCCAACGCGTGCCGCCCCGCCTCCGCCAACAGCCGCCCGTCCGACAGGTCGTGGCGCGCCTGCGTGAGCCAGCGGGACGCTTCCCGCGCGCTGCTGCGGGGCGAGTCAGGCATTGTCCGCCAGCGCCCGGCGCAGCACCGGGTCGTCTGTCCCCAGCGCCTCGAACTCCTCTGGCGTATACACCCAGAAGCGAGTCGCCACCCGGGGCTGGAGGTGCGAGACGAAGAAGTCCGCCCGTCGCCGGAACGGTTCCTCCGTCTCCCATACGACCACCAGGTCCAGCGCGCTCCCCACATCCACCTCGCCCGTCGCGAGGTCGCCCGTCAGGTACGAGCGCTCGACCCCCAGCATCGGGAGCTCCGCCGCCATGCGCTGCAGCTCCGCTTCCAGCAGCTCGCGGCGGCGTTCGGCGAAGCCGATCATGACCGCCATCTGGGTCAGGTTGTGAGCAGCGTCGGCGCGTTGAGCGGAGGCATGATCTCGTCCGCTTCGAGCACGTACGCCTCCTTCTCGTAGACCTGCACGCGGTGCGCCCCGAGGTCGGGCACGTAGAGGCGGCCTCGTCCGTCGACCCGCACCGAGCAGGGCGCCCGCAGCAACCGCTGCTCCTCCAGGTTCGACATCTCCCGCAGGCGCAGCGTCTTCTGGTTCGCAAGGATGTAGCGCCGCCCGATCGCCGAGAGCGTCGCGTCGCCCCGGAACTGCTGCACGTACCTCCCCGTGTGCGCGAACAGCTGCACCCGGTTGTTCCCCCGGTCGGCCACGTAGATGTCGCCGTGCTCGTCCACCGCCACCCCTGATGGGCGGTTGAACTCGCCGTTGCCGTTGCCGCTGCTCCCGACGACGACCAGTGGCTCGCCTTCGTCCGTCAGCTTCTGGACGCGGTCGTTACGCCAGTCGGCGACGAACACGTCGCCCTCTTCGTCCACCGTCAGACCCCAGGGCATGTCGAACTGCCCCGGCTCCGAGCCGTGGCTCCCCCACCCGCCGAGGTGCTGCCCCTCCGGCGTGAAGCGCTGGATGCGATGGTTGCCCGTGTCCGCCACGAGCAGCCGCCCCTCCGCGTCGAAGGCGAGCCCGGAGGGCCGGTCGAGCTGCCCCGGCGCCGAGCCCTGCTCCCCCCACGTTCGCACCACCTCCCCCTCGGTGGTGAGCACCGTGATCCTGTGCCGCCCCTCGTCCGACACGTACAGGTTTCCATCCGGGCCGCGCACGATGCACTGCGGCCAGAGGAAGTCGCCGCTGATGGCCCCCAGATCCTCGTCGTCCTGGCTCAGCCGCCTCACGTGCGCTGCCACCTCCGTGCGGCAGACCACGAACAGCACGTCGTCGTCGCCCAGCGCGAGGTCCGTCGGATACGAGGTCACGCGGCGCATCCCCACCGTCTTCAGGTAGGGGAAGCCCGCTCGCAGCAGCGCGTGCGCTTTCGGCATGGCGATACCCTCAGGCCGCCGCCGTCGCGAACGGACGGACCTGCTCGAAGTCGCCGCCCACGATCGGCGCCGCCTCCACCCCCATCCACTGCTCCAGCATCGTGCCGTAGATGCCGCGGAAGTCGATCGTGTGCTTCAGGTCCTCGCCGTTGAGCCAGTCCTTCGGCTTCACCGAGGGGTACTCGGCGTAGAGCCCGCCCTGCACCTGCTCCCCAAGGATGTAGGCGCCGCCGCCCGAGCCGTGGTCCGTTCCCGACCCGTTGTCGCGGATGCGCCGCCCGAACTCGGTGAACACGAGCACCGACACGTTGTCGGCGGCGTCGTGGTTGCGCAGGTCGGTCAGGAAGTCGGACAGAGCCCCGCAGAGCTCGCCCAGAAGCCGGTCATGGTTGCCAGGCTGGTGCGAGTGGTAGTCGTAGCCCGCGTGTTGCGTGTAGAAGACGCGCGTCCCGAGCCCGGCTGTATGCACGCGTGACACGTCCCGCAGCGCGGTGGCGATCGGGTTCGTGCCCCACTCGACTGTCGTCGAGTACTGGCCAGGCACCTCCGCCAGCACGTCCGCGCCCGCGAGCACGTCGCGGCCCGTCCGTCCGAGGTAGTCGCGCACGAGCCCCGCGCCCACTGCCGGCGTGTACATCCGCCGGAACAGGTCGAGGTTCTCCTCGCGCTCCTGCTCCTGCTCGATGCTGGTCATGAGCCCGTAGGCGTCGAGGTCCCCTACCGAGGTGACCGTCACGCCCGGAGCCGCGCACGCCCGCGGCAACCCCCGCCCGAAACTGACCGCCGTGAGCGGATTCTCGCTTCGCGAATCCAGCTCGCGTACGAGCTTCGCGATCCATCCCTCCGTCGAGATCTTGTCGGGCTCGCACGTGTGCCAGATGTCCATCCCGCGGAAGTGCGAGCGGCTCGAGTTCGGGTAACCGATGCCCTGCACGATCGCCACGTCCCCGGCGTCGAACAGCCCCTTCAGGCGCGACGCCGCCGGGTGGAAGCCCAGCGGGCTGTCCTCCGCGAGCGGGAGCACCTGGTCCTGCGGGATGCCCACGTGGGGCCGCGAGTCGTAGTACGTCCCCTCCGTGTAGGGGATGAGGGTGTTCATGAAGTCGAGCCCGCCGGTCAGCTGGACGATGACCAAGACCGGATCGCTCGTGCCGTTACCGCTTGCCATCTCCAGCCTCCTAGGCGAACTGGTACTCGGGCGTCGCCACCACGAGCGTGAGCATTCGCGCGACCTTCTCGCCGTGGTCGCCCGCTTCCGCTCCCGCGAGCAGCGCCTCGCGCGTCTCGTCGCTGGCCTCCAGCGGCCCCGCAGCCTCCAGACAGCCCTCGACGAGCGTCTCGGCGGGAGCGGACCCGCCGTTCGCGAGCCGCGCCGCCAGCGCCTGCGTGCCGGGCGACTCCGGATTGCCGACCTGCTGGACCGCAAAGTTGACTCGCTCCATGAGCGTGCCCCCGTCGATCCATTCCTTACCGGTGTGCCACCCCTCCACGCTGGGCGGGTCCATCAGCTTCTGGCCCATCGCGCCCATCGCCCCCTGCAGGGCGCCCATCAGCGGCGTCGGGTCGTCGAGCGTCCCCGAGAGCTTCAGCACCCCCGCGACGAACTCCGCCGGCGACTTCACCTTCGCGAATTGCGCCTGCTTGAAGAACTCCGCATTCAGCAGCGTGCGCATGACCTTGCGCAGATCCCCCTCGGTCTCGAGGAAGACCGCCGCCAGTTGGTCGATGGCGTCCGGGTCGTTCGGTTCCTGCACGCTCCAGGCCGCAACCTGCGGCTCGTCCGCCACGAAGAAGTTGTAGAGGTGCCGCGAGATGAAGCGCGCCGTCGCCTCCTGGCGCACGATGATGTCGATCACGTCCTCGCCGTTGAACGCACCCGTCTCGCCGAGGAACGTCTTCTCGCTCTCGTCGTGGTCCTCCGGGCGGTAGACGAAGCGCGCCGGGTAGGCCCCGTGCGGATAGAGCGGGATGGGCTGCTCGAACGTCCAGCCGGTGAACGCGCGCCCCGCCATCTTCACGTCCGTCTCGTCGTACGCGCCGATGCCCATCGAGAACAGCTCCAGCAGCTCGCGCCCGTAGTTCTCGTTGGGAGCGTCCCGGTGGTTCTCGCAGTTGTCGAGCCAGTTGATCATGGCCGGGTCCCGCGAGAGCGCGACTAGCAGGTCCCGCATCTTCCCCAGCCCATGCTCGCGGAAGGTCTGGATCTGGTCGGCCATCGAGAGCATGTGCTCGCCCTTGAACCAGGCCGTCGCGAAGACGTGGTGCCAGAACAGCGCCATCTTCTCCTCGAGTGGGCGCTGCGTGTTCACCATGCGGTACACCCAGCGCCCCGCCGAGGCCGTGGTCGTGTCCGGCGAGGTCATCTGCGGGTAGTAGCGGAAGAGAACGTCATCGCTCACTTCCGGAAAACGATCGGGGTGGAGCAGGTCCTCCACGACCTCCTCGTAGGGCTGCCCGGCGAGCGTCGCCAGCTCATCCCGGGTGGCGCCCACCCCCGCCCGTCGCATTAGGTGCGCCAGTAGCGCCGTCCGCTCGTCAGCCATTGTTCTTCTCCCGGACTGCGTCAGCGTGTGCCCCGACTATACCCAGACGAGCAAGGCCATTCAGGCGAGACGGCAAGGCGGCGCTATAGCTGCATCTCCGGTACGCCCCTGTGCACCGTCAGCGGCGCGTCTGTGAGTGTCACTACCTCCCCCGGCGCCCACCCCGGCGCGACCTCCCGCAGCGTCAGCCCGTCCGGCCCCACCTCCACCACCGCGAGGTCCGTCACGATCAGGTCGACGCAGCGGCGCGCCGTCAGCGGATAGGTGCACTCGCGCAGGATGCGCGGCCTTCCGTCTTTCGTCGTGTGCTCCATCGCCACGATCAGGCGTCGCGCCCCCACCGCGAGGTCCATCGCCCCGCCGATGCTGCCCCCGCCCCGTTCCGGCACCGACCAGTTCGCCAGGTCGCCCCGCTCCGAGACCTGCAAGCCCCCCAGCACCGCCGTGTCGATGTGCCCGCCCCGGATCATCGCGAACGAAGCGGCGCTGTCGAAGAAGCTCGCCCCAGGATTCAAGGTGATGGGCTGTCCCCCGGCGTTGACCAGGTCCTGGTCGTACGCCTCCTCGCTGAAGCCGCCGTAGCCGAGGATTCCGTTCTCCGACTGCAGCAGGATGTTCGCCTCCGGCGGCGCGAATGCGGCCACGAGCGTCGGCATTCCCACGCCCAGGTTCACGGTGCTCCCCGGCGACAGCTCCTGCGCCACCCGCATCGCGACCAGCTCCCGCGTCAACCGCGGCTTGTGTTCAGCGGCCATCCCAGCGCACCTCCACCGGGTCGCAGCGCACGATCCGGTCCACGTACACCGCGGGCGTATGGATTTCGTCTGGGGACAGTTCCCCCGTCTCCACGATCTCCTCAACCTCCGCGATCACGAGGTCGGCGGCCGTCGCCATGACCGCATTGAAGTTGCGGCCCGCCATCCGGTAGCTGAGGTTCCCCAGCCGGTCCGCCCGGTGCGCCTTCAAGATGGCCACGTCGGCGCGCAGCGGGCGTTCCAGCAGCCACTCCTCCCCCTGCCACGACAGCACGTCTTTCCCCTCCGCCACCTGGGTGCCCACCCCCGTGCGCGTCAGGAACCCCCCGATGCCCGCGCCCCCCGCCCGGATGCGCTCCGCCAGGGTTCCCTGCGGCACCAGCTCAAGCTCCACCTCGCCGGCGCGATACTGCTCCTCGAAGCGGCTGGCACGGGCCGAGGAGGCCCGCACCGCGAAGCTCGCGATCGCCTTCGCGATCTGGCGGTCCTCGCACAGCTCGTCGAGCCGGTCCCCGAAGCCGATGTTGGTCGCCATCACCGTCAGGTTGCGCGTGCCCCGCCGCTTCAGGGCGAAGATAAGGTTCGTCGGCGAGCTTGCCGAGACGAACCCCCCGACCATCACGCGTGCGCCGTCGCTGATTCCGTCCAGGGCTGCGTCGGTCGTCTCGTAGATGGTTGCGGTCATCGCTCGTTCACTCGTGCTGAGGAGTCTGGCCGAAAGGCGTAGGCTGCGCGAACCCACGTCACGGCGTCAAAGCCCGGAAGGAGAGAATTATGGCGGGAGAGCTCGAAGGCAAGGTTTCCATCATCACCGGCGGAGGCTCGGGCATGGGCCGCTCGTCGGCCCTGATGTTTGCGCGAGAAGGCGCCGCCGTTGCCATCGCCGACGTCAACGATGAGGGCGGCGAGCAGGTCGCGGCTCAGATCGAGGACAGCGGCGGGAACGCCCTCTTCGTCCACACCGACACGTCCAGCGAGGCGGACGTGCTCAACGTCGTGTCGAAGACCGTCGAGAAGTTCGGCCGGCTCGACTCTATGGTCACCGCCGCGGGCATCTCCTACGCCAACTACGTCGAGGGTGACGAGGCCACCGACCCCTTCCTCCACCCCGAGACGGCCACCATCCTCAACAAGCCGACGGAGCGCTGGCAGAAGGTCATCGATGTCAACCTCACCGGCGTCATGCTCTGCGCCCGTGAGGCCGCCCGCCAGATGGTGGCCGAGGGCCACGGCGGCACCATCGTCAACTTCTCCTCGATCGCGGCCTACGGCCCCTCGCCCGGCATCATGGACTACTGCGTCGCGAAGGTCGGCGTTGTCATGCTCACCCGCTGCTTCGCGGTTGAGTTCGGCCCCCACGGTATCCGCGTCAACGCCGTCGCCCCGGGCCCCATCGACACGCCCATGACGGCTTCCCTTCAGCGCACGGGCGCGCTCCAGCAGCAAGGCGGCGCACTCCCGCTCGGGCGCATGGCCCAGCCCGAAGAGGTAGCCGAGGCCGTCCTCTTCTTCACCAGCGACCGCTCCAGCTACGTCACCGGCAAGACGCTGGGCGTCGACGGCGGCACCAACACCGTCTAGGCGGAGAAGAGAGCCATGGCAGGAGAGCTCGAAGGCAGGGTTTCCATCGTGACCGGCGGCGGTTCCGGCATGGGCCGGGCGACGGCCCTCATGTTCGCCCGCGAGGGTGCGGCCGTCGCCATCGCCGACGTCAACGACGAGGGCGGCGAGGCCACCGCGGCCCAGATCGACGACCTCGGCGGGGACTCCCTCTTCGTCCACACCGATGTCTCCCGCGAGGAGGACGTCGTCAACGTCGTCGCGGAGGCGGCCGGCAAATTCGGCCGCCTCGACTCGATGGTCGCCGCCGCCGGTATCTCCTACGCCAACTACGTCGAGGGCGACGACGCCACCGACCCCTTCCTCCACCCCGAGACGGGCGCCAGCCTGAACAAGCCAACCGAGCAGTGGCAGAAGGTCATCGACGTCAACCTCACCGGCGTCATGCTCTGCGGCCGCGAGGCTGCCCGGCAGATGGTGAACGAGGGGCACGGCGGCACGATCGTCAACTTTGCTTCAATCCTCTCCTACAACCCCTCCCCCACCCTCATGGACTACTGCGTCTCGAAGGCGGGGGTCGTCATGCTCACTCGCTGCTTCGCCGCCGAGTTCGGCCCCCACGGCATCCGCGTCAACGCCGTCGCCCCGGGCCCTATCGAGACACCCATGCTGGCCCGTGTGCACAGGGCGAGCGGCGGCAGCGGGCAGGGCGGCCACCTGCCCCTGCAACGTACCGCCAAGCCCGAAGAGGTCGCCGATGTCGTCCTCTTCTTCACCAGCGACCGCTCCAGCTACGTCACCGGCAAGACCCTCGGCGTAGATGGCGGCACTAACACCGTCTAGGGGGAGAGGAGAACCATGGCAGGAGAGCTCGAAGGCAAGGTTTCCATCATCACCGGCGGCGGTTCCGGCATGGGCCGCTCCGCAGCCCTGATGTTCGCGCGTGAGGGCGCCGCCGTCGCCATCGCCTACGTCAACGACGAGGGCGGCGAGCAGACCGCCGCCCAGATCGAAGACCTCGGTGGCGACGCACTCTTCATGCACACCGACGTGTCTAGCGAGACGGACGTCGTCAGCGTCGTCTCGGAGACGGCCGCCAGGTTTGGCCGGCTCGACTCGATGGTCACGGCTGCCGGCATCTCCTACGCCAACTACGTGGAGGGCGACGACGACACCGACCCCTTCCTCCATCCCGAGGCGGCGAGCAACCTCAACAGGCCCACGGAGTTCTGGCGGAAGGTCCTTGATGTGAACCTCACGGGCGTCATGCTCTGCGCCCGCGAGGCGGCCCGCCAGATGGTGGCCGAGGGCCACGGCGGCGCGATCGTCAACTTCGCCTCGATCAACGCCTACAACCCCTCGCCCCTCCTGACGGACTACAGCGTTTCGAAGGCCGGCGTCGTCATGCTGACCCGCTGCTTCGCGGTTGAGTTCGGCCCCCGGGGCATCCGCGTCAACGCCGTCGCCCCCGGCCCTATCGAGACGCCCATGCTGGCGCGCGTGCACAGGGCTACTCGCGGGACCGCGGACCCCTGGGGAAATGTCCCGCTCGGGCGCACCGCCGACCCGGACGAGGTCGCCGAGGCAGCGCTCTTCCTCACCAGCGACCGTTCCAGCTACGTCACGGGCAAGACGCTCGGCGTGGACGGCGGCATCGATACCGTCTAGCGGCCGCGCCCTGGCGCTGCCATATCAACAGAACCAGAGGAGAGAACCATGGCAGGAGAGCTTGAAGGCAGGGTTTCCATCGTGACTGGCGGCGGGTCCGGCATGGGTCGGGCGACGTCGCTGCTGCTTGCCCGCGAGGGCGCAGCCGTCGCCATTGCCGACGTCAACGACGAGGGCGGCGAGCAGACCGCCGCCCAGATCGAGGATCTGGGCGGAGAATCCCTCTTCGTCCACACCGATGTCTCCAGCGAGCAGGATGTCGCCAATGCCGTCGCCGAAGCGGCCGGCAGGTTCGGCAAGCTCGACTCGATCGTCACGGCTGCCGGCATCTCCTACGCCAACTACCTCGAGGGTGACGACGACACCGACCCCTTCCTCCACCCCACGGAGGCTGGGTCCAGCCTCAACCGGCCCACCGAGTTCTGGCAGAAGGTCATCGACGTCAATCTCACGGGCGTCATGCTCTGTGCGCGCGAGGCCGCCCGCCAGATGGTCAAGGAGGGCCACGGCGGCACGATCGTCAACTTCGCCTCGACGGCCGCCTACAACCCCTCGCCCAACATGACCGACTACTGTGTCTCGAAGACCGGCGTGGTCATGCTGACGCGCTGCTTCGCCGAAGAGTTCGGCCCCCACGGCATCCGTGTCAACGCCGTCGCTCCCGGACCCATCGAGACGCCCATGCTCGCGCGCGTGCACCGCGCCCGCGGCGATGCCGGTAGCTTCAACTCCCTGCCCCTGGGCCGCACGGCCCAGCCCGAGGAGGTTGCCGAGCTCGTCCTGTTCTTCACCAGCGAGCGTTCGAGCTACGTCACCGGCAAGACGCTGGGCGTCGACGGGGGCACGAGCACGCTGTAGGGACGAAGCCCGTCCCTACAGCTCCTCGAGCGGGCGCGATGGCCCCTGCGAGACGATCTCGTCGAGCGCCAGGAGCGCCTCGAGCGTGTCCTGCACGCGCAGCGGCACCGCGAACTCGCGCGGGATCAGCGGCCGGTTGATCGCCGCGAAGAAGAACTCCCGCGCGTACTTCGGCACGTCGGCCTCGGTCAGCAGCAAGAGCCCGTAGTTCGCCTGCCGCACGAGCCGTTCCGCCACCTGTTCATGCGGCGGCCCCAGCGGTTGCTCCGAACCGTCGTCGATGCCCAGCGCGATCGGCCGCGTGCTCTCGTGGAACGGCCCCTCGCCCTCGTACGAGATGCGCATATAGGTGATGACGTGCCCGTCTGCACTCTTTTCGGTGCAGAGCCCGCCGATCCGTTCGAACCGTCCCCGCATTGCAGCCTCCCCGGCCGCCCCCGGCCCGCCGATCGTTAGGGGTTTCGCAGGGGGATCGCAACCCCTCGACCCTCGCGCAAGCCCCACCACGCTTCGTGTTGCCCAACATTACGAAGTCTTAACGTTCGACGGGCGGCATGGGCGCGGGAGTCGTACGCTAGAAGCAGGCTGGAGGTGAGCGTGGCATGAAGTGCGAATTCCTGACGCTCGCCGACGCCGCCCAGGTCCAGGGCGACCGCATCCTCATCCTCGGCCGCGGCCTCCGCTGCCTCACCACGGGCGAAGGCTTCCCCTTCAAGCACCACCTGGGGGTTGCCGCGAGCCTCCTCGTCGGCGGCGTCGAGACGAACCAGCCCCACCACTACGCCTTCCGGGTGAGCCCCGAGGACTCCGCGAACGAGTTCGTGGATGTCGAGGGCGACTTCGAGAAGGCGCGTCCCGACGACACGCCTCTCGACGACGACCAGCACATGCTGCTCGCCGCCAACCTCGCCCCGAGCTTCGAGAGCGCCGGCGCCTACGTCCTGCGCATGCTCGTCGATGGCGAGGAGCTCGCCCGCACCAACTTCACAGTGCTCGACTCGGCCCCCGCACCCACCTCCTGAACCCCTCCCCCTCCCCTCTGGAGCGCCCCATCCCAGCCGTGCTAGGCTCGTAGTGAGTTGGGGACTCGTCTAATGGTAGGACAGCGGATTCTGGATCCGTATGTGGGGGTTCGACTCCTCCGTCCCCAGCCATACTGGACTGTACTGCGAACTCCCTCGGGCAGCTCGACCTCAGCCGCGTCCCCGCCGCCGATCGCGCTGTCCGGCGGCGTCGGGATGGTGTAGCGGACTGTCGCCGTCCCGGGCTTGATCACGATCTCCTTCACGAAGGAGTTGATGAACGCCTTCGACTCGGTGAGGTCGCTGGTTCGCAAGAACTCGCTCATCTCCTGTGCGAAGGCCGTGATCGTCTCGACGCTGTCCAGCACCGCGCGACGCTCCGCGAGCGCGCTGCGCGCATCCTCGACCGCCGTCTCGAGGCGCTCCTGACGCTCCTGGTGCTGCCTGATGCGGGGCAGGATGTCGTTGATCTCAAGGTCGGAGGTCTCGACGGCGTGCCAGAGCCGGTCCATCCGGCGGCGTACCTCGGCCACCTCTGCCTCGAGCGTCTCCAGCTTCGCGCGCTCCTCTCGCGCTACCCCATCCATCTCCTCGTCGACGAGCCGCACGAGGTCTCGGACGTTGGACTCGGTGAGGATGTGCTCGCGGATCTGGTCGATGATCAGCCGCTCGAACCGCTTCGCGTTCAGGCGCGGCGTCTCGCAGGTTCCACTGCCCCGCTTCAGGAGGGACTGGCAGACGTAGTAGGTGTACTTGCCGCTCTTCGCCTCCGCGGCAGTGAGCGCCCGGCGGCACCCTCGACACTTGACCAGGCCGCTGAGCAGGTAGGGGCTGCCGGCACGCCGGGGGTGCAGTTGCGCGGGAGCCTTGGCCTTCAAGGTCGCCGCGACCTGCTGGAACACCTCGCGGGAGACGATCGCGGGGAAGGCGTCCTCGACACGTACGGGCGGCAGCCCGTCCTTGGCGGTGACGCCCCAGAGCAGCGTTCCCGTGTAGGTCTCGTTGGCGAGCATCTGGTGGATGGTCGTCTTGTTCCAGCGCTTGCCGGCCGGGCTCGGGATTCCCTCGGCGTTGAGGGTCTTGCTGATGTCGAGCACGCTCCGGTCCTGCAGCGCCAGCTCGAAGATGCGCCGGACAAGGCCGTCGGCGGGGGGGTCCAGTGCCAGCCGCGGTCGCGTCCGGGGACCGTCCTCGACCTGCACCTTGCGGTAGCCGTACGGGGCGCGGGGAGCGACCCAGAACCCGCGCGAAGCGGACTCGCGGAGTCCGCGCATCACCTCCTGCGCCAGGTTCTCGCTGTAGAACTCGTCGACGCTCTCGATGATCGCCTCCATGAGCTTGCCGGTGGGGGAGTCGTCGGCGTGCTCGGTGATGGAGACGACGCGGACGCCGCGGCGGCGCAGCATCGACTTGAAGGCGACGGCGTGCTCGCGCTTGCGGGTGAAGCGGGAGAACTTCCAGACGAGGATCTCGCGGAAGGGGGCTTCGGTGCGCCCGGCGGCGTCCAGCATCCGACGGAACTGCGGACGGTCGGCGACGCGCCCGCTCTCTGCTTCGTCGACGAACTCGCCCACGACGACGTAGTTGTTCTTCTCGGCGTAGTCGCGAAGCGCGCGGAGTTGGGCGGCGACGGAGAGGTCGACGTCCTGGCGGTCGCTGGAGACGCGGGCGTAAAGGGCGGCGGGGGTCGGGTCGGGTCGCTGGTCGGGCATCGGTCACCTTTCCTTTGTCAGTGGGTCGCGCTCACATGGTAGCGCGTCGAGTCACACGGTTGATCGGTTCCTGTCAACGCGGATCAAGTGATTTCCGCAATTAGTTGGGTTCTGGCCCGAAACGCGTTGCGAGGCCTTGATCTCGCTGCTAGCTTTTTTCGTTACAGAACGTCCATCCTAACACAGAAGCGGGCGATCCCGTCCCACCCACCAGGATTCAGCGATGCCAGCCCACGACGCAGGCCCCCGACCCCACCTCACCGAGGAGCAGGACGAGCAACGCCTGCGCGGGCTGCGCGCCCTCGCGCGGCTGATCGTGCGCCACCACCTCGCCGTCACTGCCGGCCGCCGGGCGTCCCGCAACGGCGCGCGACCGCAGACCCCCGGGGAGGAGGACCCCCATGCCGACTAGCACCGCCCGCCCGACGGTCGAGGTCAAGACGCTGGCGTTCCGGGAGCGGCAGGCGCGGCTCAGCCTGAGCCAGAACGGGCTCGCCCGGCGGCTCGGCGTCACCTCCGGCCACCTCTCGCTCATCTTGAGCGGGCGCAGGCGGCCCTCCCCCGAGCTGCGCGGGCGGATGCTGTCGGTGCTCGGCGCTTCCTTCGACGATCTGTTCTACGTGGTGCACCCCGATGCGTAGCGCGCGGATCATCGTCCCGGAGCCAGACTTTCCGCCGGGCGTGGCGCTCATGCCCGAGGACTTCGCGGAGCGGCTCGCGGCGGTCAAGGAGCGCACCGGGCTGCCCTGGGAGCGAATGGCCGTCTCGATGGGCGTGGACCCCCGCCAGCTCTGGCGCTGGCGGCACGGCGCGTCGCCGGGTGGCGGCGCGATGCTCTCGCTCGTGCGCTTCGCGACGCGGGTGCCGGAGGGCCTCGGCGAGCTGCTCGACGAGGAGGTCATCGTCGTGCGCCCGGAGCAGAGGCGCTGAATGGGACGACCGCAGCGCCACGTCTACCACGTCGAGCCGTCGCGCTTCCCGCCCGACTTCCCCGAGCGCCTCGAGCGCCTGCGGGAGGGGGCGGGGCTGAGCGGACGCGGCCTGGCGCGCGCGCTGCGCGTCGACGCGCGCACGCTGCGGCGCTGGCGCAACGGCACGGCGCCCGGCCCCGGCCACCTCTACCGGCTGTTCTGCTTCGCGCTCGAACGTGGGTTGCTGCACTGCCTGCTGCCGGGCGGGCGACCCCACGGGTCAGGACCTATCCGGGGCGGCGCCTGCGCCGCTCGGACTTCACGAAGCGGATGAAGTTGCGGATCGTCTCGATGTCCTCCGCGGGGAGGCCGACGAGGGCGTCGCGGAACGCGACCTCGGCTTCCCTGAGCAGCTCCGCGTGCAGCGCGTCGAGTCCCTCGAGCGCCGCGGGGGTGGTCGCGCAGTGGTAGGCGATCGCGGCGAGGTTCTCCTGGTTGGGCCGCATCCGGCCCGCCTCCCAGCCCCAGACCGTGTGCGCGTCCACGCCCACGAGCTCGGCGAGGCGCTTCTGGGTGTGGCCGGACTGCGTGCGGGCCTTGCGGATGCGCGCTCCGTGCTCCTTCCAGCGGTAGCGCTCGTCCTCGGTCATGCCCTGCTCGTCGCCCTCTTCCCTCGCTACCAGCATAGGACGCCCGTATCGCGCGACACATCCCGGCCTCAGTGCCCGGGCCACTGCCGCTCCAGGGCGTCGTGCGCGCGCTCGCACGACCATGAGCAGCTCTGCGCCTGGATCGCATGGCCATGCAACGGGGGCCGGTCGCCAGCGCCGGGCGCCGAGCCGACGTAGCGCCCGGAGGCGAGGCGGCCGTCGTCGTCCTCGGTGGTGGAGTACGCGAACCGGTGGTTGAGCTCGTCTCCCGCTGCACGGTTGAACGCGTCCGCCGCCTCATGCAGGGCGCGGTCCTCAGCTGTGTGAACCCAGGGCTCGGGCGGAGCGAAGGCGGGCTCGAGGACCCAGTCCGCCGGCGCGGGCACCACGAAGAGTGGGATGTCGCGCTCGCGGGCGGCGATGAGCGAGCGGTCCGGCGGATGCGTGTGCTCGACCTCGAGCAGCGCGGTCGGCTCCCCGCCCTCGCCGAGGATGCTGATATCGGGCACGCAGTAGCTCCCGTCCGTCAGTAGCAGCCGCCGTTCGGCGGCGGCGTCGACGGCTCCGTCGAGCAGGTCGAAGAGGTGGTCGTGTCCCTCGGGCCGGCAGCTCCACGTGATGAACTGGGAGGCGGGCGCGCGCTCGTCGTATGCGTGCGACGGGGGATGGTTCTGGCGGAGGCCGAACGAGCAGTAGATGCAGGGCGTGAGCTTCCGCTGGAGCAGCTCCAGGAGGGCGTCTTTCCACCGCTCATGCTGCTTCGACGGCATGTGCGCGAGTCTACGCGGTCGGGTTACGCAAGGGGCAGCGAGAGGGGTGGATTTCCTCCAGGCGCTACGTCGCGTTGCGACCGGCGTCGCCGCCAGGCCGTAGCGGCTCGCAGACTCGACGGAATCGTTCGCGCAGGGTCGGGAGATCGAGGTCGTCGCGCCCGGACAGCTCGGCGATCAACTCGCTGACAGGCCAGTCGAATCTCGTACCGTGCCGCGGCAGGAGCAGACCAACGCGATCGATCGCGTGTTCGTCCTCGTAGTCGAGCAGGACATAGCCGAGGAGCTGGCGGAGCCACTCCCCCTGCGCCCCCCGTTGCTTGGTCGTCTTGATCTCCCAGAGACAGCCATCGGTGATGAGATCGGCGTCGGCGCCTCCGATGTCAATGCTGCCGGCGAACTTCGGATTGAGGGTGGCCGGGGTCCCGTGCCATGCCGAATATCCGTCCGTGAACGCCGAGCCAAGGGCGGCCGCGTCCTCCACCCAGTCGTCCGGTACGAGGGCGAGCAACTCCGGGGCACTGGCTGGCCGCGCGCCGCCGAGATACGGGGGAGGCCACGCGCGGAAGTTCCGGAAGGCTGACTCGAAGGCGGCGAGGACGAGGCAGAAGCGGCCGAGAGTACGCTCCTCGGCTTCGTCGAGACGGCGCCGGTGCGGGGCGATGACGTCGACCACCCGGTCGAGCGCCCCGAAGAACCCGGCGACGCAAGCGCGCGTCAGGGTGGAGTCCTCCCTGATCAGCGCAGCCCTTGCTATCGCTGGTGGCGGCAGTTGCACTTCCCCCGGACGGATCACGAGCAAGGCTCCCGGGAATGCGACGAACTCGCGCGCCGGCGTCGAGGCGAAGTGATAGCGGATGCGGTAGTCCATCGCCATGCCGACCTGACTGTAGGCACCGCGGTGCGCGTCCACCGGAAGATCCGCCACGAGCGGCGCTCGGAGCGCTGCCCTGCACGCCGCGAGGGGTCCGCGGGTGTGAGGGAAGGTCTCGTGGAGGAAGCGCCGGACCGGTGAGTCCTTGCGCCTCAACTCGCTCGTGAGACTCATGACGGCATCTCGGCGATGACAACGGTCATGGACTGCGCCTTCCCCCGGGCGCAGTGCCGCAGGCTGTGGCGGACGTCACCCTGCATCCGGTCGGGAACGGCTCGTTCGTCCGCGGACCGCTCAGCCGCGTCGGCCGAGGCGCGACGGGTCATGCGCCGACATGCTAGCGCTGGGCCGTCGGCCGCTCCAGCGGGCCTGCTGTCCCTGCCGCGGCAGGGCTCCGCCAGGCCTCGCCCAGCGGCCCCTCGCGATCGAGCACGGCGCCCTGCGAGACCCGCAGCGGCAGATCCACGCGGGTGCGCGTCAGCTCCCTGCCCGCAACGCGCAGGAAGTGGTCCGCCGCGAGTTCGTCCTCGAAGACGACGAGCACCTCGGGGCGGAGCCCGTGGTCGTCGGTGGGCCGCTGCGAGGCGTAGTAGCGCAGGTAGGGGGCGAGGCGGGCTGCCATCGTCGAGGGCCGGATGGCGCGGCGCTCCCACTCGAGGAAGAACGCGCGGCGCTCCCCCTCGCGGCGCAGCAGGCCGAAGGCGTCGGGGTGGACGGAGTGCAGACGGTCGCGGTGGCGGAAGTAGCGCGAGGCGCGATGCGGCGGGTCGAGCTGGTCGATCTCCCATCCCTCGTCGCGGGACTGCGCGGCGAGCGCCGCCACGAAGCCGTGCACGGCGGCGGTGTGGTCGATGGTGCGCAGGAGCTGGCGGCTGCGCCTGCCGGTGACGTTGCGCCAGGCGGGCGGCGCGTGTCGGTCCCGTGGCCGGGTGCTCCAGCGCCTGAGGGCGAGATTGGCGGCGGCACGGTCGCGGCGCGCCAGCAGCGCGAGCCCGCGGTCCGAGAGCGCGAGCCGGCCCTCGACGCGCGCGACGAGGGACGCCTCGCGGAGCGGATACAGGAGCTGCGAGGTCTGACGAGCGGAGACGCCGAGCAGCACCCCCAGGTCGGCGGGCGCGATCCACGGCCAGTCGGCGATCAGGTCGAGGACGCGCTTCCGCGCCGTGCCGAGCATCGCGGGGAGCAGAGGGGCGGGGGCCTTGCGCAGGGTGCACGGACCGAGATCGCGCGGCACGGTCGCGCGGGCGAGCGGCTCCTCCTGCGGCCACGCGCCGCGCCTCGCCGCGTGCGCGAGGACCTCGCGCAGCGAGAGCCACGGCGAGCCGGACGCCGTGCGCCAGACGCGCGCATCCGGGCCGGAGGCGACCGCGTCGCGCTCCAGCGCGAGGAAGCCGGGTGCGGACGCCGCCGCCATCAGCCGCGCCGTGTGGCGCAGCCGCACGGCGTCGGGGACGAGCAGCAGGTACGCGCCCGGGCGCGGCCCCTCGCGCAGCCGCCAGAGGCGCTTGGCAAAGGCCGTGCGGTCCGCCGTCCGGCCCTCTCGCACGACGAAGATGCTGCGGCCGTCGGGGAGCGCGATGGCGGCGTCCATCGGCGCGGCCCGGTACCAGCGGAAGCGCAGCGGCCACGCGGACTCGGTGATCGCCGCCGTCAGCCGGTAGATGGAGGCCACGCCGTCGAGGCGCTCCAGCAGGAGCCGCCGCCAGTGCGCGGTGAGCGGACGCGAGCACAGCAGCTCGCCCAGGCCGATGTCTTCGTCGGCGGCGAGCCGGCGCAGCCCGGCGTGGGTGAGGTGGTAGCGCCGGGTCGGCGCGATCAGCTCCGAGGCGTGGGGCAGCGGGGCGACAAGCCCCGCCTCCTCCAGCGCCGCGCAGGAGGCGTAGACCGCTCCCCGAGACCAGCCGGAGACGGCGGCCGCCTCCAGCCGGTCGAGGAGGGGCATCGCGGCGAGCAGCCGCAGCAGCTCGCGCTCGACCGTCACGCGGCGTCCTCGCCGGAGCCACCGCCGGGCGGCTGGCGCTTGCTGCGCTGCCGGTTCCCGCGCGGCTCCCTCGGGGGCTGACGGTCGGGGTCGGCGCGCCCCGCTTCCGCGGACGCCCCGGCCTTCTTGTCGTCCTCCTCCGCCATCTGTTCGAGCCAGAGGTCGACGCGCCTGCGGCCCTCGGCGCGCTGCGCCGCGATCTCTTCCTCGCTGAGCAGGTAGGCGGAGGCCTCTTCGCGGATGCGCTCCGCCGTCGCGAGGCTTCCGCCGTCCGGCTTGAGCACCTCCATCGAGAAGGCGGGCGCGCGTTCCGTGCCGACCGTGGCGCGCACGTAGGCGTGGTGCACCGGCAGCGAGACGATGTCCTCCTCGGAGACGCGGTCGCGGTCCAGCTCCCAGACGAGCTGGCGCGCGTCGGAGCCCGCCACCTGGAAGACGGCGAGGCAGCCGATGTTGGCGAGCAGCGTTTCCCGCATCGTGGGCGAGAGGTCGTCGAGCTTGGCCAGGCTCTGCGTGGCGAGCACGAGCGACGCCCCGAACTTCCCCAGCTCCGACAGCATCGACTCGTAGTCGACGCCCGCCATCGCCTGCATCTCGTCCACGACGACGAGCGCGCCGCGCCGCTGCGCCTGGGGCAGCTCG
>JAPPBY010000027.1 GCA_026702615.1 Chloroflexota bacterium
CGGCGTCTCCATGAACACGATTGCGGCCGTGGTCGTCGTGATCACGGTCGGCATCTTGCTGCTGCTGGCGTGGGTGGCCTTCCGCAACCCGGTGATGTTCAAGACGGGCCTCCGCAACATCCCCCGCCGCCGCGCCCAGACCACCCTCATCATCTTCGGGCTGATGCTTGCGACCGTCATCATGACCGTCGCCTTCGGCACCGGCGACACCGTCTCGAGCACGGTCACCGACGACATCTACCAGCTCACCGGCGAGACCGACATGCTCATCGTCTGGGACGAGGAAGGCAGCCCGCGCCCCGAGGACGAGCGGGTCATTCCCCTTGAGGAGGTTGCCGCCTGGGAGGAGCGATTCGCCAACGACCCCGACATCGATGGCTTCCTGCCGATCCTCCTGGAGACGCTCCCCGTCATCAACACAGCCACCGGGTTGAACGAGGCCGGCGCCACCATCGTCGCTTACGACACCGAGGCGGCAGCGCCGTTCGGCTCGCTCCGTGACCTTGACGGGAACGCGGTCACGCTCAGCGGCAACCAGGTCGTGCTCAATGAAGACCTGGCCGGCGAAGTCGACGCCGAAGTCGGGCACACGCTTGTCCTCCTCTATCAGGGCTATCCGTTAGAGGTCGAGGTCGTCGCGATCGCGCCGAACAGCTTCCTCAGCGGCACCTTCAATGTCGGCGCCTCCGAGTTCCCCGGCGGCGCGGTGAGCTTCGACTTCCTTGCCGAGGTGATTGGCCGCGACGACATCGCCTACGCCGTGGTCGTGACGAACGCGGGCGGCGTGCGCGGTGGGCTTGAGCGCTCCGACGTGGTGGAGGAGAAACTGAACGAGGTCATCGATGGCACCCCGTATGAGGTGCAGCCGCTGAAGAAGGATGCGATCGAGATCGCCAAGCTGGTCGGCAGCGTCTTCACCACCGTCTTCATCATCTTTGGGCTGTTCTCGATCGCTGCCGGCATCCTCCTCATCTTCCTCATCTTCATCATGCTGGCGGCCGAGCGGAAGCCCGAGATGGGCATGGCCCGCGCCGTCGGCGCCAAGCGCCGCCACCTCGTCGAGTCCTTCCTCGCCGAGGGCATGGGCTACGACCTCGGCGCGGCCATCGTCGGCCTCGTGGCGGGCGTCTTCGTGACGTTCGGCATGGTCGGGCTCATCAACGCGTTCGCCGAAACGGGCCTTGGTCTGGAGCTGCGCACGAATCTCACGCCTCGCAGCCTTGTCGTCGCCTTCTGCCTCGGGGTCATCTCGACCTTCATCGTCATCTTCTTCGCTGCCGTGCGTGCCAGCCGCCTCAACATCGTTGCCGCCATTCGCGACCTCCCGGAGCCCATCGTCACCAATCCCGAAGCGGCAACCTGGCGGGGCTACGCACGGGCCGTGCTCAACGCGGCCGTCGGCGGCGGCGCCATCGCCGTGAGCGTGTTCGCCCTCTACCGCCTGCCCGACTTCGCGCCGCTGTTCACCATCGCCCTCCTGTTCGGGCTTGTCGGGCCGTACGTTCACATGCTCCGGCGGCAGAACTTTGGCGCGCCCCGGCACGAGCGCATCGCCGGGCAGCGCATACCCCTCTGGCCGTTCCTGCTCGTCCCCCTGATCCCCTTCTACCTCGTCGCGCTGCTGATCGTCCGCGTCATGCGTGATCGCAACCCACAGGTGAGCTTCTGGCTCATCGTCCTTGGCATCCTCCTGCCCCCCGTCGGCCTCGTCCTGATTGCCTCCCAGGATCGCGATCGGCCGATCGCGTGGGGAGCCGGTTTCGGGGTCGTGGGGCTGGCCCTCGCCGCCCTCTTCATGGAGTGGGCCTTCTCCTCCGACAGCTACTTCTTCTTCGCCGGGGGCATGTCACTCGCCTTCGGCTGGGCGGCCTTCACGCTGCGCTACTTCCGCCTCCACGAACGCATCTCGTTCACGATCCTCGCCTGCTTGCTGCTCGCCTTCTGGTACGTGTCGCCTGCCGGCGCCCTCGACTTCATCATCGGCGACCTCGAGGGCGGCCCCGAGCTCTTCTTCCTTAGCGGCATCGTCATGGTCGCCTGCGGCACCTTCCTCGTCGTCTACAACGCCGACATCCTGCTGCCGCCCATCGCCACCCTGGGGGCGCGGCTGGGACGCATCGTGCCCGCGGTCAAGACCGCCGTCGCCTACCCCCTCACAGCCCGCATGCGCACCGGCATGACGATCATGATGATCGGCCTCATCACTTTCTCGCTGGTGATGTTCTCCACCGTCAACGACAACTTCGACAACATCTTCCTCTCCGATGATGCGAAGGGTGGCTTCGATACGATCGTCTTCGTCAACAGCAACAACCGCGCCGATGACCTTGTCGCGGCGCTGGAGCAGAACGGCGTCGATACCGGGCCCATCGTCGCCGTCAGCGAACAGCGCATCGCCTCTGCGGGGGAGACGGAGATCTTCGTCGATGCTCCCTCGGGTCCGGGCGTTGCCGGCACCTACACCGTGATCGGCGCTGACGCCGCCTTCTTTGCCACGAACGAATTCGAGCTCAAGCGGCGTGCTGCAGGCTACGCCAGCGACGAAGCGGTCTGGGCCGCGGTCGCCAGCGACCCCACGCTTGCCGTCATTCCCGGCAATCTGACGAGCGAGGGCGGCGACTTCTCCGAGTTCGACCTGCTCAAGCTCGACCCCGCCCTTGTGGGGGAGGGCTTCGAGCCGTTCATCCTCCACCTCCATGCTCCCGGCACCGACCTCAACACGTCTGTCACCGTCATCGGACAGATGGACGATCCCGCGGACATCTTCTGGGCCGCCATCATCGTGCAGCGCGACACCGTCGTCGCCGCCTTCCCCGATTCCGACTCCCAGCGATTCGTCATCAAAACCCGTGACGGAACCGACCAGGAGGCCTTCGCCAAGTCCATCGAGTCGGGCCTGCCCCAGGCCTCGGCCGAGTCGTTCCAGAAACTGCTCGACGACCAGCGTGCGGCCTCGCAGGGCTTCCTCCTGCTCTTCCAGGGATTCATGGGGCTCGGCCTCATCATCGGCATTGCCGCCCTCGGCGTGATCGCCTTCCGCGCGGTCGTCGAGCGCCGCCAGCAGATCGGCATGCTCCGCGCCATCGGCTACCAGCGCTCGATGGTCGCCCTCAGCTTCGTCTTTGAGTCAGGCTTCGTCGCCCTCTCCGGGATCATCCTGGGGGCCGTCCTGGGCGTCTCCCTCTCGTGGGTCCTCTTCACCTCGGGTGGCATCGGCGAGGCCTCCGAGGGCGCGGACTTCATCGTTCCCTGGCTCCAACTTATCGTCATCTGCGGAATCGCCTTCGGAGCCTCGATGATCATGACCTGGTTCCCCGCCCAGAGCGCCTCGCGCGTCGCCGTCGCCGAGGCCCTCCGCTACGAATGAGCGCGGCGAACGACCGCCCCGAGCTGCGCGGTACGCAGCTCTTCGACCTCACCGGACGCGTCGCCATCATGACGGGCGCCGGGCGCGGCCTCGGCCGTACGATGGCCCTCGCGCTGGCCGCCGCCGGAGCTGACCTCGCCCTCGCCAGCCGCACCGTCTCGGAACTCGAGTCCCTGGGCGAAGAGGTGGAGGCGCTCGGCCGGCGCGCCATCGCCGTTCCCACCGACGTGACCTCCCCGGAGGCGTGCGAGGCGATGGTGGCCGCTGCAGTCGGGCGGCTCGGGCGCCTCGACATCCTCGTGAACAATGCCGGCATGAACGTCCGCAAGCCCGCCCTCGAGCTCACCCCGGACGAGTTCGATTCCGTCCTTCAGGTAAACCTGAAGGGCTACTACAACGGCGCCCGGGCAGCGGGCCGGCACTTCGTCGCGCAGGGCTCCGGGAAGCTTATCAACGTCTCCAGCATCCTCGGTAGCGTCGCTCTGCCGAACCAGGCCGCCTATGCCTCCTCCAAGGGCGCCATCGACCAGCTCACGAAGGTGCTCGCGATTGAGTGGGCCGACGCCACAGTCCAGGTGAACGGCCTCGCCCCGACCTACTTCGAGACGGACCTGACCCGCCCGCTCTACGAAGACCCCGAGCGCAAGGCCTTCATCGAAGACCGCACGCCTATGGGCCGCTGGGGACAGCCCCACGAGCTCGCCGGCGCCGTCATCTTCCTCGCGAGCGACGCCAGCGACTTCGTCACCGGCCAGACGATCCTCGTCGACGGCGGCTGGACGGCCTGGTAGCCGCCCTACGTCCCGCCGATCTGCGGCTCCCAGAGCGTGAAGAAGTACCCGTCCGGCCCCATCACCTGGCACGTCCGCCCCGTCCCATCGTCGTGCGGCGGCTGGATGCTGACGTAGCCCATCTCGACCGCCTTCCGGTGCCGCGCGTCGATCGCGTCCACCTGGATGCGCACCTCCGCCCCGATACCCCGCGCCGCCCCCTCGTTGGCGAGCGCCTGGCGCCACGGGTGCCCCTCGTACGACTCGTCCGAGTGCAGCTGGATCTCCGCGCCTTGCAGCGCCAGCCCGGCGAAGCCGGGGTGGCGTGTCTCCAGCGTCGCGCCGGCAACGTCGGTCAGGAACGCCGCGAAGCCGTTCAGGTCGGTCGCCCAGAGGACGATGCTGAGTGCCCCCTGCGGCATGGGCGTCAGGCCACGGGGCGGAAGCGGGGGACGGGCGCCTCCCCTTCGTGCTCCCACACCACCTCGACGGGCATGCCGACGACGATCTCGTCGTTCGGGACGCCGATGATGTTCGCAGGCATGCGTGGGCCTTCGTCCAGCTCCACGACCGCGATGTTGTAGGGAAGATCGGGCTCCCAGGCGGGGTGGTAGCGCTGGTGCATGATTCCGAACGTGTAGACGGTCCCGCGCCCGCTGACCTCTTTCCAGCTGATTCCCTCGGCGAGGCAGGTGGGGCAGGTAGGGGACGTGGGGAGACGCATCTCGCCGCACATGTCGCAGGTGGCGAGCAGCAGGCGGCCCTCTTTGCCGGCGGCGAAGAAGGGTTCCGTCAGCTCATCGGGCTGGGAGACGGGCTTCACGGGTGGGGAGTCGGCCATCGTGCGTCGCCTCAGTTCGCGTGCGGGCTCAGGATGAGTGAGGCGTGGTAGCTCAACGCCCCCCCGTTGCCCGTCGAGAGGATGAGGTCGTTCTTCTCGACCTGGCGCTCGCCGCCCTGCCCGCGTCCCTGGATGATCGCTTCGCTCAGGGGGGTCATGCCCCACATGTAGTAGGCGGAAAGCTGCCCGCCGCCCGTGTTCGTCGGGAGCGAGCCGCCCGGACCGAGCTTGCCGTCCTCCACGAAGGCTCCGCCCTCGCCCTTCTTGCAGAAGCCGTAGTCCTCGAGCGTGACCAGCACGGTGTACGTGTAGCAGTCGTACAGCTCGCAGACGTCGATGTCCTCGGGGCCCACGCCCGCCATGCCGAAGACGGTCTCCGCGGCCAGCCGCGCGCCCGTCTCCGTCTCCGGCGAGTCGCCTGCGTGCCTGCTGTCGCCCGGATGCCCCTGGCCCATCCCATGGACGTACACGGGCGGCTGCGGCATGTCCTTCGCCTGCTCCGGCGGGCTCACGATCACCGCCACCGCGCCGTTCGAGACGAGGCAGCAGTCGAGCAGGTGGAGCGGCTCCACGATCCAGCGGGAGGCGTGGTACTCCTCCAGCGTGAGCGGGTCCCGCATCTTCGCGTGCGGGTTCATCGTCGCCCACGAGCGCTCCGCCACGGCGATCGCCCCGAGCTGGTCCTGCGTCGTGCCGTAAAGCGACATGTGTCGTCGGGCGGCAAGCGCGTACGAGGTGTTGGCGCCGAAGTGCCCCGCTCCCGCCGAGAGCCCGAGGATGCCCGTCGGACCCGCCCGGCGACCGGCGTTGCCGTAGGCCGCAGCCGAGGAGCCGCCCTGCTGCAGGGGAGCGTCGGCGAAGACGCAGACCACGTGTTTGGCCATGCCCGCGTCGATTGCCATCGTCGCGTACTGCACCATCTGCGCCGCCGTCGAACCGGCCGCGTTCATGTGGTTGAGAAGGCGGAGGTTGCCCATTCCGAGGGCGTTCTGGAGCTGCAAGCTTATGCCCTGGCCGGAAAAACCCGTGATGCCGGCGTTGATGAGCAGGCCGTCGATGTCGGACTTCTCGAGCCCTGCGTCGGCGATGGCGAGGCGTACGGCATCGACCGCGAAATCGGTCGAACTCTTGCCGTAGATGCGCCCCATGGGCGTAATGCCGAGACCGGTGATTGCGGCCGCGCCGCGTAGTCGATGTGCCATGGCCGCGATTCTAGCGCAGGCCCTTCCGGCATGCCGCTCGCTGGCTAGAAGCGGTAGGTCTCGTAGTCCTTCGCGACCACCGTGCGAGCCAGGTCCGTCTGCACGTCCGGCGTGACGTGCGTCAGCACGAGCCTCGCCGAGGCGGGCATTGCCGCGTGTAGCTCGGGGATGTCGTCGACCAGGTTCATGTGGATCGGGATGGGGATGTCGCGCGAGGCGCACTCGGCTACGAGCACGTCCGCCTCTCGCGCGAGGTCGAAGACAGCGTCGCAGAGGCGCGTGTCCCCCGTGTAGGCGAAGCGCTCGCCCTCCAGCCGGGCCTGGTACCCGAGGTTGAGCGAGAGCCGGTTGTCGTGCTCGACTGCCACCGCCTCGACTGTCAGATCACCGACCGTGGTGGAGTCGCCCGCAGCCAGCTCCCGCCACTCGATGCCGAACTCGCCCTCGAACAGCCCCGGGTAGACCGTCCCGCCGACTTCGCGGGCCAGTCGCTCCGTCTCCGGCGGGCCCACGATCGTGACCGGGGTCTTCCGGCCCTGGTGCTTCCAGTGCAGCAGCAGGAACGGCAGGCCCAGGAAGTGGTCACCGTGGTGGTGGCTCAGCACGACCGCTTCGACCGTGTTCGGATCCACGCCGACGCGGTGCAGCGACATGAGCGCCTGCGGAGGCGCCTCGAAGAGGTAGCGGCCGTTCGCGAGGAACCCGTTCCAGCAGAGTCCCCCGGCGGCGAACGCGTTCCCCGTGCCGATGAAGGTCAGGTCGAGCGACATGGCCGGCATCCTACTGCGCCTGCGTGGCGCGCGTTCGCGCCTGCCCGCGACAGGCGAGACAATGCGGATATGACGGTTCGGGCAGGCATCATCAACGTCACCGGTTTCGCGGGGATGGAAGCGGCGCGCCTGCTCTGGAACCACCCCGAGGCCGAGCTCGTCGCTGCAACGGGCCGCTCCCTCGCGGGCCAGAAGCTGGGAGAAGCCTTCCCCCACCTCGCCGCCTACGCCGACTTCCCCATCACGGGCGAGATCGAGGCTGAAGTCGACGTCGTCTTCTCGGCGCTGCCGACCGGCGCGAGCGCCGAGGCCTGTGCCCCGCTCGTTGACCAGGGCGTGCGCGTCATCGACATCGCAGCCGACTTCCGCCTGCGCGAGCCCGAAGTGTTCGCCCAGTGGTTCGGCGCTGAGCACCCCGCTCCGGGCCTCCTCGGTCGTGCCGTCTACGGACTCGCCGAGCTGTACGCGACCGACATCGCCGGCGCCGACCTTGTCGCCAACCCCGGCTGCTACCCCGCCGCGACCATCCTCGCGCTCGCGCCTGCGGTCGCCGCGGGTATCGTTGAGCCCCGCGTGTTCGTCGATGCCAAGTCGGGCATCTCCGGCGCGGGCCGTGGTACGGGCGGCGGCTTCAGCTACAGCGACGTCAACGAGGACGTTTCCGCCTACCGCGTCGCGAACCACAACCACCAGCCCGAGATGGCGCAGGAGCTCTCGCGGTTGCGCGAGGGTCCGGACGTCGCCGTCACCTTCGTGCCCCACCTCGTTCCCATGACGCGTGGCATCCACTCGACCTGCTACGCCCCCCTCGCCGAAGATGTCTCGCCCGCGCAGGCGCTCGCCCTCTACCGCGACTTCTATGCGGATGCGCCCTTCACCTCCGTGACGGACGCTCCCCCGCACACGAAGCACACCTACGGCAGTAACGACTGCCTGGTGCACCCCACCGTCGACGAGCGCAACGGCGCCCTCGTGGCCGTGGGCGTGCTCGACAACCTCATGAAGGGCGCCGCCGGCAGCGCCATCGAGAACATGAACCTGATGTTCGGCCTCCCCCAGCAGGCCGGCCTCGACCGCCCGGCCCTCTACCCGTGAGCATCGAGATCGACCCGACCGGGACCGCGACCAGTCCCGCGGGATACCGCGCGGGCGCCACCTACGCAGGAATCAAGACCTACGGCGAGAACAAGCTCGACCTTGGCATCCTCCTCTCCGACCACCCTGCCACTGCGGCCGGTGTCTTCACGGTCACACGCCTCCATGGCGCTGCCATCGATGTTGACCGCGAGCGGCTAGCGGGAGGCGAAGGGCGGGCGGTTGTCGTGAACAGCGGCAATGCCAACGACAGCACCGGCGAGCGCGGCGTCAGCGATGCCTATCGCATGGCCGAGCTGGCCGCGCAGAAGGTGGGCATTCCCGCCGAAGCGATGTTCGTCTGCCACACGGGCGTCATCGGCCACTACCTGCCCATGGACAAGATCGAGGCCGGAATCGAGGCCATCGAGCTATCCGATGACGCCGGCGCAGACTTCGCCCGCGCCATCATGACGACCGACCTCGTGCCCAAGCACTGCTCCGTGCGCTTCGGGCCGTACACCCTCGGTGGCTGCGCCAAGGGCTCGGGCATGATTCATCCGAATATGGCGACCATGCTCGCCTACCTCACGACCGACGCCCCCATTGCCCGAGATACCCTGCAGACGGCTCTCTCCGAGGCGACCGACCGCAGCTTCAACCTCATCACGGTCGACGGCGACACCAGCCCCAGCGACACGGTCCTCCTCTTCGCGAACGGCGCCGCCGGTGGCGAGACGATCATCCCCGGCAGCGAGCACTACGATGCCTTCCGCGAGGCCCTCGACGCCGTCTGCATCCACCTCGCGAAGGCCATCGCCCGCGACGGCGAAGGCGCCACGAGGCTTATCGAGATCACGGTCAATGGAGCCGCCTCGGACGCCGATGCCCGCCGCCTTGTGCGCGATATCGGCACCTCCCCCCTGGTCAAGACCGCCGTCCACGGCGCCGACCCCAACTGGGGCCGCATCGTCGGCGTCATCGGGCGCTCTGATGTCGCCATCGTGGAGGAGGCCGTGACCGTCGCCGTCTGCGGCCGCCAGCTCTTCGAGCGCACCGTGCCCATCCCCTACGAGGAGGCCGAGGTCTCCCGGGCCATGTCCGGCGACGAGGTCACGATCGAAGTCTCCCTTGGCGCCGGGGATGCGAGCGCCACGGGCTGGACCTGCGACTTCAGCGCCGACTACATCCGCATCAACGCCGACTACACGACGTGAGCAGCCAGCGCCCTCTTGTCATCAAGGTGGGTGGCAGCACCCTCGGCGCCGCCGACACGACCTTTCATGACATCGCCGCCCTCGACCGCGCCGGTGAACGCCCCATCGTCGTCCACGGCGGCGGCGCCGAAGCCAGCCGCTGGCTCGACGCGATGGGCATCGAGAGCCGCTTCATCGATGGCCTGCGCGCCACCGACGAGCGAGCACTGCCCGTCATCGTGGCCGTCTTCGCGGGACTCGTGAACAAGCGAGTCGTCTCCGCCCTGAACGCCGCCGGCGCCCGCGGCGCCGGCCTCTCCGGCGCCGACGGGCGCACGCTCGAGTGCGAGCAGCGCCGCCCTGAGCTGGGGTTCGTCGGGACGCCCGTCGCCGCCCATCCCGAGGCCGTGCTCGCCCTCCGCGATGCTGGCTTCGTGCCGGTTGTCAGCCCCGTCGGCTACGTACCTGGCGAGGAGGGCGACCAGCTCGTGAACGTGAACGCCGACGAGGCCGCCGGCTGGATCGCCAGCGCCGTCGACGCCCGCGAGCTCGTCTTCCTGACCGATGTCGAGGGGGTGCGTGGCGAGGACGGCGCCGTCATTCCCGAACTCGATGCTGCTGCGGTGGCCGCGCTGCGCGAATCGGGCGTCATCGCCGGCGGCATGATCCCCAAGACCGACGCCTGCCTCCTCGCCGCCCGGCTCGGCGTCCCCAGCCACATCATCGACGGGCGCGTCCCCCGCGCCCTCCTCGACCGCGAGGGCCTCGGGACGGTCTTCCCGCCTGCTCGTCCCTGACCGCAGGGCCCGTACACGGGCGCGGCGTACAATCCCCATCCCGACCCAACCTAACCCCCGACAGGAGCCCGAAACGGCATGAGCGACTGGATCGAACGCGACAGCAAGTACCTCTTTCAGAACTACGGCCGCCAGCCGATCGTGCTCGAGCGTGGCGAGGGATCGCGCGTCTGGGACAGCGAGGGCAATGAGTACCTCGACTTCGTCGGTGGCCTTGCCGTCACCTCGCTGGGCCACTCCCACCCCGCTGTCACCGCCGCCGCCTCCGCCCAGGCGGAGCAGCTGATCCACGTCTCCAACCTCTACTACACGACGCCGATGATCGAGCTGGCCGAGCTCCTCGTGGAGAACTCGCCCCTCGACCGCGTCTTCTTCTGCAACTCCGGCGCCGAGGCGATCGAGGCCGCCATCAAGGTCGCGCGCCGCTGGGGGCACGATGAGCAGGGCGGGAAGCACGGCATCATCGCCATGCAGGACGGCTTCCACGGACGCAGCCTCGGCGCCCTTGCTGCGACCGGCACCGCCCGCTACCGCGAACCGTTCGAGCCCCTGCCCACCGGCTTCAGCCACGTCCCGTGGAACGACCTCGATGCCCTCCGCGAGGCCACCGACGACAACACCGTTGCCGTTCTCATGGAGCCCATCCAGGGCGAGGGAGGCGTGAACGCCCCCGCTCCTGGCTACCTGCAGGGCGTCCGCGACTGGTGCGACGAGAACGGCCTCCTCCTCATACTCGACGAGATCCAGTCCGGTATCGGCCGAACCGGGACCCTCTGGGCGCACGAGCAGGATGGCATCGAGCCCGACATCATGTGCGTGGCCAAGGGCCTCGCCGGCGGCCTCCCCATCGGCGCGGTGCTCGCCCGCGAGGAGCTCGCCGGCCACCTCGTCCCCGGGGACCACGGCACGACCTTCGGCGCGAACCCCGTCGCGACCGCCGCCGGTGTCGCCGTTCTCCGCCACATCTTCGAGAACGACGTGCTTGCCGCCGCCCGCCGCGCTTCCGACCGGCTCGTCGCCCGCCTGAGCGCGATGGAGGACCGGCTCCCCGCGGTTACCGAGGTGCGCGGTCGCGGCCTGTTGCTCGCCGTCAGCCTCTCCAGTGAGGCCGCCGCCGGCGTCGTCACGCTCTGCCGCGAGCGCGGCCTGCTCGTGAATAACGTGCGTCCCGACCGCATCCGCCTGATGCCCGCCCTCATCGTCGGCGACGACGAGATCGACCGCGCCTGCGACATCCTCGAGGAGGCCATCCAGTTAGCGACCTCGTAATGGGTCTGCTGCTTGCCCTCGGCACGCTCGCGTCCGTCGGCGTGGCGGGCGTGGGCTTGCGGTTGCTGCTTGCCGCCCGCGCCTCCGACGCCGCCATCGCCCCTCCCGCGACGCTCGTCCTGGGAAGCGTGGCCGCCGGCGCCATAGGCCTCGCCTTCACCCCCTTCGCGCTGGCGGGTTCCCTCCCCACAGCCCTTGGCGTGGTCGTCTTCGTGCTGGTTCTGGTCGCGCTCGCAAGCACCGTTGGGGCCTGGACAGTGCTCCGGCGGGTGTTCTGACTGCCGCACGAGCGGCGGGCGCGCTACGCTTGGGGGACTAGACCGAAAGGCAGGCCCGCGTGCCCAAACTCGTTCTCGCCTACAGCGGCGGCCTCGATACCACGACGGCGATCACCTGGCTCACGAAAGAGCGCGGCTACGACGTCGTCGCCCTCAACATCGACGTGGGCATGAGCCGCGAGCAGGCCATGCTCGAAGAGCGCGGCCTCGCCGCCGGCGCCGCCAAGGTCATCGTCGAGGACGCGCGCGAGGACTTCCTTCGCTACTTCGCCTTCCCCGCCCTCGCCGCCGGCGCGCTCTACCAGGACGCCTACCCTCTCGCGACTGCTCTCGCACGGCCGCTCATGGCCAAGCTGCTCGTCGATGTTGCGCACGACGAGGGCGCCGTCGCGGTCGCCCACGGCTGCACGGGCAAGGGCAACGATCAGGTCCGCTTCGATGTCGGCATTCGCACCCTCGACCCCGCCCTCGCCATCGTCGCCCCCACCCGCGAGGAGGCGATGTCCCGCGAGATGGAGATCGAGTACCTCCAGGAGCACGGCATCGCCCTAGCCTGGGAGGTCAAGGGTTCCTTCAGCATCGACGAGAACATCTGGGGCCGGAGCGTGGAGGCTGGCGTGCTCGAGGATCCCTGGACCGCGCCCCCACCCGACGCCTACGTTTGGACGACCGCCCCCGAAGCCGCGCCCGCCGAGGGTGTCGACGTCGAGATCGGCTTCGAGAAGGGCTTCCCCGTGACCGTCGCCGGCGAGGCGCTCGCCCCGGTCGCCCTGGTTGAGCGCCTCAACGACCTCGGCGGCCAGCACGGGGTTGGCCGCGTCGACCACATCGAGGACCGCCTCGTCGGCATCAAGAGCCGCGAAATCTACGAGGCGCCCGCCGCGACGATCCTCTTCGCCGCCCACCGCGCGCTGGAGACGATGACCCTCTCGAGACAGCAGCAGAAGCTGAAGCGAGAGATCGCCGCCCAGTACGCCGAGCTAATCTACGACGGCCTTTGGTTCAGCGCCCATCACCAGGACCTCGCCGCCTACACGGCCAGCACCCAGCGCTTCGTGAGCGGGCAGGTGCGTCTGCGCCTCCACCGCGGCGCCGTCACCGTGACCGGCCGCCGCGCCGAGTCCTCGCTCTACGATCGGGCTCTCGCCACCTACGACCGCGAGGACGCGTTCGACCACGCATCGGCGGTCGGTTTCATCGACATCTGGGGGTTGCAGACGCGCGTGCAGGCCCGCCAGCAGCTGCTCGACCAGTTGCCCCAGGCCCTCCGCATCGCCCGACCCCGCGAGGAGGCGTCAGAGTGAGCGCAGCGTCCGAAACGACCACGATCAGCTATCACGGCCCCGGCGATGGCGCCGAGCTCTGGGGCGGAACCCAGGCCGATTTCGTCCTCGACTGGCCAAACCGTCCGGCCCGGGAGGTCGCCGTCCTGCTGCAGGACGCCGCCGCCGAGGCGCTCGCGCAGGCAGCCTCTGCCGAGGATGGCCCCGACTTCCGCGCCGAGGCCGCTCGCGCCGTGGGCGAGGCCTGGCTGGAGGCGCAGCTTGAACGCGATGGGCGAGTCGACTCCATCGTCGTGATCTCCGCCGCCACCCTTGCCGAGCGGCCTGAGCTCGTCGCGGTGTCCCGCACGCTCGCCGCCGGCACGTCATGACCGAGGAGCGCCGCCGCGTTCCCGTTGACCAGGTCGGCAGGAGCCGTCCGTCTCCAATTGATCCTGGAGGTCCGGAACCCTGCGACTGCCCGCAACTCGACCGCAACGAGTGGCACGAGGTGGAGAGCGACTGGAGCGACATCGCTTTCGCGAAGATCGGCATCCCCGCCTTCCTCGGCGTCCCCATTGGCTTCTGGGCCAACCGGCGCAAGCTGGTCGCCCGCGCCGAGGCTGCCGGCAACGTCCCCGAGGACGCCATGTTGATCATGGGTCCTGGACGCCTGCGCCGTACGGTCATGATGGAGGTGGAGGACGCCGACACCTCCCGCCGCGACATCGTGACCCCCGGCGGCGTCGTTTTCACCCGGCTGTTGCCCGCCCCCTGGGGCCAGATGAAGACCATCGTGAAGGAAACCCGCGACATGGCCCGGGAGCGTTACGGCCGCAATCCCGCCGCCATCTGGGTCTGGTACCTCACCTGCCAGACCTGCTCCTCGGAACGCGACTTCGAGACGCTCTTCGTCGCGCACTACCCGAAGCGCCCCGCAACCAGGGATGCGGGATGACGCTCACCGCAGGCTTCGCTACCATCGTGAACACGATGCATTCGATGTGGCCCGGTTCAAGGCTCGCCCTTCGACGGCCTCGCGGCGCTTAGCCGGCGAGGCCTCCCCCCAGACCTGCCCCCAGTTTCCTGCTGACCGGCCAACGCAGGCCGGACCCTCCCGCTGAACGAGGAGCTTCATGGTAGATCGCTACGACCCGCACACCATCGAGCCGAAGTGGCGCGAGCGCTGGCAAGCCGATGGCATCGACCACGCCAGCGACGACGACGAGCGCCCGCCGTGGTACGTGCTCACGATGTTCCCCTACCCCTCGGGCGACTTCCACACGGGCCACTGGTACGCCATGACCCCCTCCGACTCCTTCGCCCGCTTCCGCCGCATGCAGGGGTACAACGTGCTCTTCCCCATGGGCTTCGATGCGTTTGGCCTGCCCGCCGAGAACGCCGCCATCCAGCGCGGCCTCGACCCGAAGGAGTGGACCTATGGGAACATCGAGCGCATGCGCCAGCAGCTCCGCTCGATGGGCGCGAGCTTCGACTGGGAGCGCGAGATCGTCACCTGCGACCCCGAGTACTACCGCTGGACCCAGTGGTGGTTCCTGAAGCTGTACGAGCAGGGCCTTGCCTATCGCGCCGAGGCCGCCGCCAACTGGTGCCCCTGCTGCCAGACCGTGCTCGCCAACGAGCAGGTGCTCGATGGCCTCTGTGAGCGCTGCGACGATCCTGTCGAACGCCGCTTCCTCACGCAGTGGTTCTTCCGCATCACCGCCTACGCCGAGGAGCTGCTGGATTTTGGCGGCATGGACTGGCCCGAGCGCGTCACCACCATGCAGCGGAACTGGATCGGTCGCTCGGAGGGAGCGAACCTGCGCTTCCCCGTCGATGTCGACGGGGTCGACGAGCCCTTGACGGTCTTCACGACGCGCCCAGACACCGTCTACGGGGCCACCTTCATGGTGCTCGCGCCAGAGCACGAGCTTGTCGAGCGCATCACCACCGACGAGCAGCGCGAGGCCGTCGAGGCGTACGTTGCCGCCACCTCCCGCGTTGCCGAGATTGAGCGGCTCTCCACTGAGCGCAAGAAGACGGGCGTGTTCACGGGCGCGTACGCCGTCAACCCGTTCAACGGCGACCGAATCCCCATCTGGATCGCCGACTACGTGCTCGTGACCTATGGGACCGGCGCGATCATGGCCGTCCCCGCGCACGACGAGCGCGACTTCGAATTCGCCCGCGACCACGGGCTCGACGTCGTGCCGGTCTTTGACCACCCCGAGATCGATGTGGACGTACCCCTCGAGGCCGCGTTCACGCAGGGTGGCGCGATGATCAACTCGGGCCCCTTCGACGGGACCCCGGCAAGCGACGCCATCCCCGCTGTCATCGCGCACGCGGAGGCGGAAGGCGCCGGCACAGGGGCGATCACCTACCGTCTGCGCGACTGGCTCATCTCGCGCCAGCGCTACTGGGGCACGCCCATCCCCATGATTCACTGCGATTCCTGCGGCGTGGTGCCCGTACCCGAGGAAGACCTCCCCGTCGTCCTCCCCGACGACGTGCACTTCGAGCCAACCGGTCAGTCGCCTCTGACGCAGATCGAGGAGTGGGTCAACGTCGACTGTCCGCAGTGCGAGGCCACCGCTCGCCGCGAGACGGACACGCTCGACACCTTCATGTGCTCGAGCTGGTACCAGATGCGCTACGTCGACCCCCACAACCCCGAGCGCCCCTTCTCGGCGGAAGCGATGCGCCAGTGGCTCCCGGTCGACCTGTACACGGGCGGCGCCGAGCACGCGGTCATGCACCTCCTCTACACGCGCTTCTTCTGGAAAGCGGCGCGCGACATGGGCATTGTCGAGGGCGACGAGCCGATGAAGCGCCTCTTCAACCAGGGCGTCATCCTCGGCCCCGACGGCAACCGCATGTCCAAGAGCCGCGGCAATGTCGTCGCGCCCGACGACCTGGTTGCCCAGCACGGCGCCGACGCCTTCCGCTGCCAGCTCATGTTCGTCGGACCCTGGGACCAGGGAGGTCCCTACAACCCGAGCGGTATGCCCGGCATCGTTCGCTGGCTCAACCGCCTCTGGTCCGTTGCCACCGAGGCTCCTCCTGAGGCCGGGGACGGCGCCGAGTCACGCGAGCTCGTCGCCGCCACTCACCGCACCATCCGCGACGTCAGCAGCGACATCGAGGAGTTCCGCTTCAACACCGCCATCGCGCGCCTGATGGAGCTGACGACCGCCCTCTCCCGTGCGCGAGAGTCGGGTGGCGTCGACGGGGCCACCTGGGAACGCTCCCTCGAGACGCTGATCCTGCTGGCGGCGCCCCTCGCCCCCCACATCGCCGAGGAGCTCTGGGGCCGCCGCGGCAAGCCCTACAGCGTCCACCAGCAGGCCTGGCCCGAGTTCGACGAGTCACTCGTCGTCGAGGAGACGGTTGAGATCGTCGTGCAGGTCAACGGCAGGGTGCGGGACCACCTCACCCTCCCCGTCGATGCCGGCGAGGACGACGCGCTCGCGGGTGCGCTGGCGAGCGACCGCGTGCAGGGTTGGGTCGAGGGCAAGGAGCCGCGGCGCGTGATCTACGTGCCCGGCAAGCTGCTCAACATCGTCGTCTAGCGGGCGTCGAGCCTCAGTTCGAGACGCGGTTCACGACCCAGATCATCAGCCAGAGCACGATGATGACGACCATCGGGCTCAGGTCGATCATCCCCGTGCGCGGCATTGCGCGGCGTACCGGGTCGATCAGTGGGTCCGTGATCTGGTGGACGAGCCGAATGAGCGGATTCGTCCGCGAGATCGGGAACCAGCTCAGTAGCGCCCGCGCCACGATCGCCACGATGAGGATGTAGAGAAAGGCCCGGAACAGGTCGGCGATGACAGGGTTCACTGGGCCGCTCCCAGCTCGCGCGAGCGTTCGCAGGCGGCGCGGACGCACGCCTCGATGAGCGTGCGGAACTCCCCGCGATCCAGCTCCGCGAGCCCCGCTGCGGTCGTGCCGCCCTTGGAGGTGACGCGCTCGCGCAGGACCGCTGGTGGGAAGTCGCTGATCTGTGCGTAGGCAGCTGATCCGGTCAGGGTCTGCATGGTCATCGCCTCCGCTTCTTCATGGGTCAGGCCGATGGCCACGCCCGCGTCGATGAGCGCCTCGATGAACAGGAATACGTAGGCAGGGCCGCTGCCGCTCAATGCCGTGGCCATGTCGATCTTCCCCTCGTCGTCGACGTAGAGGTCCTGCCCGATCGCGCCCAGCAACTCGCGCACGGTTTCGCGCTGCCCCTCGTCGACTGACTCGGTCGCGGTCCAGACGCTCATGCCGGCGTTGATGGTGGCGGGTGTGTTCGGCATGACGCGCACGATGCGGTCGTGCCCGAATCGCTCCGCGAGGTTCGCGATGCGGACGCCCGCCATGATCGACATCAGGAGCGCGTCGCTCGCCAGCTTTCCGGACAGGCTGTGGAGTTCCTGTGGCTTGATGGCCAGCAGCACGAGGCTCGCGCCGGCAAGTGCGTCGCCGGCCTCGCCGGCCGTGGTGACGCCGTAGCGCGCGGCCAGGTCTTCCCGGCGCTCGCCGATCAGCTCGACGACCGTCACGTCGCTCGCAGCGACCACCCCGCGGTCAAGCGCGCCGGCAAGGATGGCCTCCCCCATCACCCCGCCCCCCACGATCGCGACCGTCACGTTGTGCGCTCCCCGAAGATGGCGCGCCCCACCCGCACCAGCGTCGCCCCCTCCTCGATTGCGACCTCGAAGTCGTCTGTCATCCCCATGGAGAGTTCCTCCAGTGAGAAGCGCTCTGCCAGCTCTCGCAGGTCGCGGAACACTGGCCGTACGTCCTCTGGGTCAGTGGCCATCGGCGCGATCGTCATGAGCCCGCGGAGGCGCAGGTTGGCCGCCTCGCGCGCCGCTTCCACCAGCGTCTCGACCGCATCGGGCGCGGCGCCCTGCTTCTGCGGCTCGGCCGCCACATTGACCTGCAGGAGCACGTCGCGCGGTGCGGGCGCCGCCCCGTCGAGTCGCGCCAGCAGCTTTGCCGAGTCGGCCGAGTGGATGACGTCGAAGGCCGAGGCTGCCACTTTGGCCTTGTTCGATTGGAGGTGCCCCACCAGGTGCCAGGTCGCCTCGACGCCGGCGTTCCTAGCCGCTTCGATCTTGGGCACGGCTTCCTGGATGCGGTTCTCGCCGAAATGCCGGAGGCCTCCGGCGTACGCCGCCCGGATGGCTTCCACCGGCTGGCCCTTGCTGACGGCTACGAGCGTCACGGAATCCGGGTCGCGACCGGCTCGCTGACAGGCGCGGGTCATTCGCTCACGCACACGCTCGACCCCCGCTTCCACATCTTGCTGCAGGGCGACCGCGCTCACGGGCTCGATCTTACTCGTGCGTGCGCGGGACCGGAGCGCCCCCTAGCCGCACTTCGTGTAGCCGCAACTCCGGCACACGAGGCAACCCTCGCCGTACTCAAGGACCGAGCCGCATTCGGGGCAGCCCACTCCGCTCGGGACCATGTCGCCGTGCGACAGCACGGGCTCGTCCACGCCCCGGCTCTCGACGACCTCGTACGGCGGGATGAGCGTTGGCTGCACCGCCGCTTCGCTGTCGCCGAACTTCAGCTCCAGCCAGCGGAAGATGTAGTCGGTGATGCTCGTCGCGATCGGAATCTCGGGGTTGCCCGTGGGACCGCTCGGCTCGAAGCGGCTGCCCTGCATCCTGCTCGCGAGCACCGAGACCGGCACCCCGAACTGAAGCGCGTAGCTCGTCAGCATCGCCAGGCTGTCCATCAGCGCCATTACCGTCGAGCCCTGCTTGCTCACGTTCACGAAGAGCTCGCCGGGTGTCCCGTCCGCGAAGAGGCCGACGGTCATGTACCCCTCCTGCTCCCCCACGCGGAACTTGTGCGTGATCGACTGGCGCTCGTCGGGTAGGCGGCGGCGGATGGGCCGGCCTTTCTCCGCCACCAGCGCCTCGGCCGCCGCGATGGCCTCGGCCGCGGCCTCCTCGCTCTCGCTCTCCTCCTCGCCCGCGTGCTTCAGCACCTGCAGGTCGCGAGAGCCGTCGCGGTAGATGGTGATGCCCTTGCAGCCCGTGTCGTACGCCAGCTGGTAGGCGGTGGCGACGTCCTCGACCGTGGCCTCGTTGGGGAAGTTGATCGTCTTCGAGACGGCGTTGTCGGTGTGCGCCTGGAACGCCGCCTGCATGCGCACGTGCGCTTCGGGGGCGATGTCGTGCGCCGTCACGAACACCTCTTTCACCCAGTCGGGCACGTCGGTGCGCTCCGCCAGGTGCCCGCCGTGGGCGAGGAAGTCGATCAGGTCGTCGCTGTAGAAGCCCTCGGTCCGGGCGATGTGCTCGAAGTGCTCGTTCACCTCGTTCAGCTCGACTCGCTTCGTGGGGTCGTCCTTGTCGAGGTAGTGCGAGCGTACGAAGGCCAGCGCGAACACCGGCTCAACGCCGCCGGAACAGTCGGCGATGATGCTGAGCGTGCCCGTGGGCGCGATCGTCGTGCGCGTGGAGTTGCGCAGTGGCATCGGTCCCTCGCCCCCGCCCGGCCCGTACATCGACTGGCCCCACTCGGGGAAGTTGCCGCGTACGGCCGCCAGATTGTGCGAGGCCGCGTCCGCCTCGCGCTGGATGAAGCCCATCACCTCTCGGGCCAGCGCCAGCGCCTGCTCGGAGTCGTAGGGGATGCGCAGCTCGAGCAGCATGTCCGCCCAGCCCATCACCCCCAGCCCGATGCGGCGGATGGCGAGGGAGGTCTCCTCGATCTCCTCGATCGGGTACTGGTTCATCTCGATCACGTTGTCGAGCAGGTGCACGCAGCGATGCACCGTCGAGCCCAGGCGCTCGAAGTCCACAGCCTTCGAGCCCGGCTCCCCCACCACGAAGTGGGCCAGGTTGAGCGAGCCCAGGTTGCACGAGTCGTAGGAGTACAGCGGCTGTTCGCCGCAGGGGTTCGTCGATTCGATCGGCCCCCGCCCCGGGACGGGATTCGCACGGCCGTCGTTGATGCGGTCGATGAAGATGACGCCCGGGTCACCGTTCTGCCAGGCGTTCTCCACCATCGTCTGCCAGACCTCGCGGGCGTTCCGCTTGTCTATCGCCTCGCCGGTCTTGGGGCTGATGAGGTTGTAGTCGCCGCCCTCCTCCAGCGCCGTCATGAACTCGTCCGTCACGGCCACGCTGATGTTGAAGTTCGTGAGCGTGGTCATGTCCGCCTTCATCTCGATGAAGTGGTCGATGTCCGGGTGGTCGACGCGCAGGATGCCCATGTTGGCGCCCCGCCGCGTGCCGCCCTGCTTGATCGCCTCCGTGGCCGAGTCGAACACCGTCATGAAGGACACGGGACCGCTGGCGACGCCCATCGTGCTGCGCACGCGGTCGTTCGCCGGACGCAGACGCGAGAAGGCGAAGCCCGTACCGCCGCCCGACTTGTGGATCACGGCTGTATCCCGGATCGCCTTGAAGATCCCATCGATCGAATCCGGCACCGGCAGCACGAAGCACGCCGAAAGCTGCTGCAGATCGCGACCCGCGTTCACTAGCGTCGGCGAGTTCGGGAGGAAGTCGAGCGAAGAGAGCAGGCGGTAGAAATCCTGCTCGGCGGCGGTGCGATCAGCCTCCGTGCCGCCGAAGCGCAGCTCCGCCTGGGAGAGGTTGCGCGCCACCCGCTGGAAGCATTGATCGGGCGTCTCGATCGGATCGCCCTTGTCGTCGCGCGCCACGATGCGACGTTCCATGACCACGACGGCGTTCTCCGAAAGCGGTGTTGCGGCGAAACCGGCGCCGGTATCGGGAGTGGGCTCGGAAGTGGTAACCATGGTGTCCTCCAGCAGGTTCCAGGTGGCGGGTCTAGGGCTAGAACGTTTGTTCGGGGCGGGAAGAATAGCGCCGCGTGCTCCGGGTTGCAACCTCCATCGCTACCCCACCGTCCGCAGGAATGGCGCCGGCTCTTCCGAGTCGGTCTCCTCTCGTGCGGTGTCTTCGGGGAGGGCGAGCTGCTGGGTGCGCTCATCGAAGCTGGGCACGCGCCCCTCGTCCAGCGCCTGGAGCGCGTCCTTGAGCGAATCAAGGTCGGCGAAGGCGCGATAGACCGAGGCGAAACGGATGTAGGCGATGTGGTCGATCCGCCTCAGCGCATCGACGGCGAGCTCGCCGATGACCGAGGACGGCACCTCAAGGCGCCCGTCGCGGGTGACGCGCCCCTCGATGTCGGCCACGACGGCGTCGAGCTGGTCGGCGGAAACGTTGCGCTTGGCGCAGGCCGAACGCAGCCCGGCGAGCAGCTTCTCCCGATCGAAGTCCTCCCGGCGCTCGTCCTTCTTAACCACCTGCACGGTGGAGCGAAGGACGGTCTCGAGCGTCGTGAAGCGCTCCCCGCAGTCCGCACACTCGCGCCGCCGGCGCACGGCATTTCCGGTTCCCCGGCTGTCCGTAACGCGGGAGCTTTCTGAGTGGCAGAAGGGGCAGCGCATAACGATTTCGAATTGTTAACGGGTGTTAACGCCTTTCTCGCTGGAAGCGCATCATCGCCTATATCTTGGGGGCCTGTCAATACATTAGGCACAAGATGTTGGGGCTGTTAACGCACCATAACAGTTTACCAGGTGACCAGGCTCAAGGCCTGACCAGAACCCTTACCGGCGGCGGCGAACCTCGTGGAACTGGCAGGCTTCGGTGTCGGGCCAGGGCGCGAGCACGCCGCTTCCCGGGTGCAGGCAGCGTCCTCGTCCGGTGTCGCCGGGGACGAACTCGTGGCAGTTCTCGCACGTGAGGGCCGTCTTCGCTCCGGGATTCAGGTCCTCCCGCACCGCAGCCATGAGGCTCCGTGGTCCGGGTTGCCAGGTGAGCGCCCGCATGTCGTCGTTGTATGGCGAGGCGGCGACGGCGCTGGCGAAGGAGTCGTCGTCGGAACGCCGGCGCTTGCGGCGAGCTTCCGATCGTCGCAGCGCCTCGGCCCCCAGGCTCTCCCGGTCACGACGGGAGCGGCGTTTGCGTCCCTTGCGACGGCCCATACCCGCAGCCTAGCGAGGCGCCAACGCCGCGTCGAGCAGTTTCGGCGGCGGCCTCAGAAACCGGGCAGCCGCCCCTCGCGCCCAGCCCCCGCGACCGTTGCCTCATGCGCGAGCAACGCCCGTTTCGTGTCGAGGCCGCCCGCGAAGCCGGTCAGCGAGCCGCCCGCCCCGACGACCCGATGGCAGGGCACGATCACGGGCGCCGGGTTCCGTCCCGTCGCCGCCCCGACGGCCCGCGCTGCCGCGGGCCGTCCGACCTCCTCCGCGATGGCCCCATAGGTGTTAGTCGCCCCGAACGGGATGCGCGCCAGCTCGCCCCAGACAAGCCGCTGGAACTCCGTGCCTTCGAGGTCGAGCGCAAGGTCGAACTCCCGGCGCTCGCCGCGGAAGTACTCGCTGAGCTGGGTGACCGCTCGCTCCAGGTGTTCGATGGCCGCTGCTTCAGCGCGTGTTGTGTCATCGCTCTCGCGTCCCCACCGCACCTCCCGGACACCCCGCTTCGATGCGACGACCGTGAGGTCCCCGATCGGCGTGGCGATCGCGCGGGTGGCCAACGAAGCGGGGTCTACCGGTGCCACTCCGCGATGTTCCAGACCTCGCTGTCCCAGGCGTTGAACTCGACGCCCTTCAGCGTGTTCGCGTGCGCCGAGACGACACCACGGCTCACGAGCGGAATCTCCACGTAGTTTCGAACGAGGATGTCGTTGAGTTGCTTCACGACTGCCTCGCGCTCGGCCCCGATGGGGAGGGGCGGGAGTTGCTCGAATGCCGCGTCGTATTCCGGGTCGCAGGCCCGGGCCACGTTGCCCTCCGACCAGCTGTTGTCGCGCGTGGGGATGTGCGTGCAGCGGTTGTCGGAGAGGTAGTTCTGCGGCTCGATGCCCCCGCCCGTTGCGTACATCTGCACGTCCGCGAAGAACCGCCGGTACGTTTGCGGCCCCAGGTCGCTGCCGAAGAACACGCCCGCGTCGTGGTGGACCAGCTCCGTCTCGATGCCGATCTCGCGCCACCAGTCGCGAACCAGCTCCTGCGTTGCCTGCCGGATGGCGTTCGTCGAGGTCTGGTACGTGATCCGCAGCGGCACGCCGTTGTGTTCCCGGATCCCGTCCCCGTCGCTATCGACCACCCCGTGCTCATCAAGCAGGCGGTTGGCCCCGGCGATGTCCTGGGTGAGGCAATCGTCGTTCGCGCCCGAGACGTAGTGCTCGGGACCGGCAATGAGGTCGCATTCGGGCCGTCCGGCGAAGCCGTATAGCTCGGTCAGCCGCTCCCGGTCGATGGCCATCGACATTGCCTGCCGGATCGGCTGGAAGGAGAGGAACGGATGGGGATTCTCGCCGTCCAGGTACTCCGAGCGGTTGTCCCCGAGGGCGGGGTCCGGATTCGTCTGGTTCACGACGATGCGCTCTACCAGGTCGGAGAACGCTGACACCACGGCGCCGTTGCCCGCTGCCCACAGCGCTTCGAGCAACTCGGGCTCGACCTGCAGGTTCCAGGCGTAGTCGGCGATACCCCACTGCAGGACGGCCGTGGCCGCTGCCGTCGCGCTTCCGCCCCCCTTCAGCACGACGCTGTCGAAAAAGGGTTTCTCCCCCCGCCAGTGCGGATTGCGCTCGAAGACAGCCTCAACCTCGGGCGTGAAGGAGACGATGCGGTACGGGCCCGTGCCGAGCGGCCCGTGGTTCTCATCCTCGCACCCGCTGGCGGCCTCGCCCACGCAATCGGCGAACTGCGCGGCGCTGATGATGGGCGTGCCCGCGCTCACGAACGCATCGTAGGGGTACGGCGTGGGCTCCTCGAACGTGACTCTGACGGTGTGCTTGTCGACGGCCTCCACGGACGCAATGCCAGTGAACGCGTCTACGGCCGTGCACCCGGTCGCCTCATGCGTGCAGTAGCGCCAGGTGAACACCACGTCCTCGGCGGTCATGTCGCTACCGTCCGACCACTTCACCCCCTCCTTCAGCTGCCAGGTGATGGACCGCAGGTCCGCCGGCACACCCCCGTTCTCAATCGTCGGGATCTCCTCCGCTAGCGCCGGAACCAACGCCCCATCGGGCCCGTAGTGGGCCAGCGGCTCCAGCGTGATGGCGCCGGCGTCCCGGTCCTTGAAGCCTCCCGAGAGGTAGGGACCGGGCAGGGACGGGGCCTGCCAGTAGAGGAGGGTGAGGACCTCTTCCTCCTCGCCTTCCCCGTCGCCGCCGCAGGCGGCGAACGCGACGAGCAGGGCCAGTCCGAGCAGGATTACGAGGAAACGGTGCATAGACGAACTCGCTGCCTGAATGTAGAGCGCTCCCGCCGGGGGAGCTCGCGCCCGATCGTACGCTGAGCGTCCACTTCGCGCCCCGGTCTCCGCGCCGCCGTAGGAGGGGCACGCCGTATACTTTCTGAGGCCCTGCGTGAAGGCTCTACGACGCCTACATTGGGGTCCGGCGGAAGCGATGAACAGATCTGGAGGGGGCGCGTGACCGAGATAGAGACCGCTCCTTCCCGTACTTCGGCCCTTGATCTTGCCGGCGAACTCCTGGCCCTGCGTTCCCGCCGCGATGGCGCCGGCCTCGCAACCGTCGCCCTCCCGGTCGGGCTGCTCGGAAGCGCGGCCGGATGGAGCGTGCGGCAGCTTCGCTCCGCGGCCACGGTGTCCTGGGAGCAGCCCTCCGAAGACTTGCACCTGTTCGGCTTTGGGCGCGCCCTCGATCTCGGCTCGGCGGCGGGCGCGCCGCTCGCGGCGGCGGCCCCCGCCCTTCGCGAGGCCGCCGACGAGCATCGCGCCGGCGACGTCGACTCCCTCGCCCGACCCCGCTTCTTCGGCGGCGCGCGCTTCGATGCGAGCGCCCCGCACCTCGAGCACGCCTGGGAGGCTTTTGGCGCCTGGCGCTTCGTCCTCCCCGAGGTCATCGTCGCCCTTCACGGAAGTCAGGTCAGCGCCTCCCTCACGCTTGCCGTCCGCCCGCAGCAGACACGGGAAGACGTCGCCGCTGCCGTGGCCGGCGCCATCGCCCGTGTCGCACTCCCCTCCCACCCTGCTGCCGGACCACCCCGTTACCAGCGAACCGGCCCCGACGCGTCCCACTGGCGCTCCGCCGTCTTGCAGGCGCTCGGCGAGATTGCCGATGGACGCTACGGGAAGGTCGTCCTCGCCCTGCAAGCGCGCTGCCACTCCCCCACCCCCCATGACGTTGCTAGCACGCTGACGGCCCTCGCCGACCGCTACGAGAGTTGCTTCGTGTTCGGCTACCGGCTCGGCGACTCGAGCTGGGTTGGGGCCAGCCCCGAGCTGCTCGTGTCGCTGGAGCAGGGCCGCGTGCGAGCCCTCAGCTTGGCGGGCACCAGCGCCCGCGGCCGGGATGCGGAGGAAGACGATGAGCTCGCCGGCGTGCTCATCGCCAGCGAGAAGGAGCGCAGCGAGCACGACCTTGTTGTGCGCGCGGCCCGCGAGACGCTTGCTTCACTCTGTGCCGACCTCTCCGTACCGGACGAGCCTCGCATCCTGCGCATGGCCGGAATCCAGCATCTGCAGACCCCCATCGAAGGGCGTGCCGCACCCGGCGTCGACGTGCTCGATACCCTGCTTGCGATGCACCCCACGCCTGCCGTGGGCGGTTCGCCTCGCGAACCCGCCCTCGACGCCATCGCCCGGCTCGAGGGCATGGACCGCGGCTGGTACGCGGGCCCCATCGGCTGGATGGACATGAACGGTGAGGGCGCCTTCGCCGTCGCCCTGCGGGCGGCCCTCCTGCACGGGCGCGAGGCGCTGCTCTACGCCGGCGCCGGCATCGTCGCCGGCTCCGACCCCGATCGCGAGCTCGCCGAGGCCGAGCTGAAGCTCCGTCCCCTGCTCGAGGCCCTGCGCGGGGAATAGCGGTGGTTGCCGCCGCCAACACCGCCGCAGCCCGCGCCCTCGTCGAAGGCCTTGCCGCCGCCGGCGTCCGTGATGCCTGCGTCACCCCCGGCTCCCGCTCCACCCCCCTGACCGTCGCCCTCGCCGAGCAGCATGCGATTCGCCCCTGGCTCCACCTCGACGAGCGCTCGTCCGCCTTCTTCGCGCTCGGGCTGGCCCGCGCCAGCGGCAGGCCGGTGGCCCTCGTCTGCACCTCCGGCACGGCCGCCGCCAACTTCCACCCCGCCGTCGTCGAAGCGGACCTCTCGCGGGTTCCCCTCATCGTCTGTACCGCCGACCGGCCGCCCCACCTCCGCAACGTAGGCGCCCCCCAGACCATCGATCAGGTCGGCCTGTACGGCGTCAGCGTGCGCCACGAGCGCGACCTCCCCGCGCCCGGCTCCGCGGACGCCTCGCCTCAGGTGTTCGGTCAGGCCGCGGCCCAGGCCGTCGAGGCGTCGCTGGGTCTCCTTCCCGGCCCCGTCCACCTGAACGTCCCCTTCGACGAACCCCTCATCGAGCCTCCCGGCGCCCACCCCTCGCCCGCCTCGGCCTCGCAGTCCGGTCCACTTCCCCCGGTTCCCCCCATCACCCCCCGCCCCGACGCGATCGAGACGGCGGTCGAGGCCCTGGACCGCTCCGAACGGCCCCTGATCGTTGCCGGGCCTGAGAGTGGCGGCCTCCCCGCCGAGCCGATCGCGGCTCTCGCGAGCGCCCTCGGCGCTCCCCTCCTCGCCGATCCCCTCAGCGGCCTCCGCACCGGTGGCCACGACCGCACCCACGTTCTCGACGCGTACGACGCCTTCCTCCGCGACCCCCGCGCCGGCGCACTCGCCCCGGATTGCATCCTGCGCTTCGGCGCGGCCCCGACCTCGAAGGCGCTCAACCAGTTCCTCACCCGAGCCACCGACGCGACCCACATCCTCTGCGACCTCCCCGGCTCCTTCCGCGATCCGAATGCCGTGACAACCCAGCGCCTCACCGCCGACGCCCGCACTGCCGCGAACGCGCTGCGCGAACAGCTTTCGCGCGAAGCCAACGGCGATTGGCTCGCGCAGTGGCGCGAGCGCGATGCCCGCGCCCGTGAGTCGCTCGACGCCTACGCGCAGGCAGCGGCGGACCCGTTCGAGGGTCGCGCAGTCGTCGAGCTACAGCGAGCGCTCCCCGCCGGCGCCACGATCTTCGCCGGGAACAGCATGCCCGTTCGCGACGTCGACTCGTTCCTCGTGAGCGACGAGAAGGCCCTTGCCGTTGCTTCCAACCGGGGCGCCAACGGCATCGACGGCGTGGTCTCGTCGTCGCTGGGGCACGCCGCCGGCGGAACAGGGCCCGTCGCCCTCCTAATCGGCGACATCTCCCTCTACCACGACCTCAATGGCCTCTGGGCGGGCATGCGCCACGGGCTCGAACTGACCGTCGTCATGCTCAACAACGGCGGCAGCGCCATCTTCCACTACCTCCCCCAGGCCGCCCATGAGCATGTTTTTGAGGAGTGGTTCGCCACGCCCAGCGACATCGACTTCGCGGCCGCCGCCAGCGCCTACGGCGCGAGCCACCGCGTCCTCGGCGACTGGTCGGAGCTCGAGGCCGCTCTCGCCGGGCCGGGGCAGGGCGTGCGCATCGTCGAGGTCCGCACCGACCGCGTCCGCAACCTCGAGATGCACGAGGAGGCGTGGGCACGGGCCAACGAGGCGGCCTGGGCATGACGCTCGTCCCCCTCGAAGGCGGCTACTCCCTGAACGTGGAGCGCTGGGGCAGCGGGCCACCCCTAGTGCTGCTCCACGGATTCACCGGCTCCGCCATGAGCTGGGGACCGCTCGCCGAGATGCTGGCCGCGCGCTTCACCCTGCTCGCCGTCGACATCGTCGGCCACGGAGCCTCCGGCAAGCCCGACGACCTCGACTGCTACGCCATCGACCGCGTCGCCCGGGACTGCGTTGCCGCGATGCTCGCGTTCGGCGTGCGGCGAAGCTCCTGGCTGGGCTACTCGATGGGCGGCCGCCTCGCCCTCTACGTGGCCGCGACCATCCCGAAGGCCGTCGACCGTCTCGTGCTCGTCGGCGCCTCGCCCGGCCTCGCTGACCCCGCCGAGCGGGATGCCCGCCGCCGCGCCGACGAAGCCCTCGCCGACCGCATCGAGCAGGACGGCGTGCCCGCCTTCGTCGACTACTGGGAATCCCTGCCCCTCTTCGAGAGCCAGCAGCGACTCCCCACGGGGATGCGCCTCGCCATCCGCCGTGGTCGCCTCGCGAACAACGCCAACGGTCTCGCCAGCAGCCTTCGCGGCATGGGAACGGGCGCCCAGCCCCCGCTCCACGACCGGCTCGGCGACATCGAAGCGCCTTCCCTCCTGCTCGCCGGGGCGCACGATGCGAAGTTCGCCGCCATCGCCGACGAAATGGCCGAAGCCATGCCCAATGCCCGCGCCGCCCTAGTCCCCGGAGCCGGGCATGCCGCACACATCGAGAAAGCGGCATACTGCGCTCGCACGATTACGGCCTTCCTCGAGGAAGGCGCGAGGGAGCAGCGACATGGCGGTAGCCTGGGAGCCGGCAGGTGATTACGAAGACATCCTCTACGGGAAGGCCGAGGGGATGGCTCGCATCAGCATCAACCGCCCCGAGGTCCACAACGCCTTCCGCCCCGAGACCGTCTTCGAGCTGATCGACGCCTTCCAGAAGGCGCGCGAGGACCCCGAGGTCGGCGTCGTCCTCTTCACCGGCGAAGGCGGCCGCGCCTTCTGTTCCGGCGGCGACCAGCGAGTCCGCGGCCACGGCGGCTACGTTGGCGAGGACGACGTGGCCCGCATCAACGTCACCGATCTGCACAAGCTCATCCGCTCCATCCCCATCCCCGTGATCGCCCTTGTGGCGGGCTGGTCGATCGGCGGAGGGCACGTCCTCCATGTCATCTGCGACCTCACCATCGCCGCCGAGAACGCCCGCTTCGGGCAGACCGGCCCGCGCGTCGGTTCCTTCGACGGCGGCTTTGGGGCCGGGCAGCTTGCCCGTCTCGTCGGCCAGAAGAAGGCGCGGGAGATCTGGTACCTCTGCCGCCAGTACGACGCCCAGGAAGCGCTCGAGATGGGTCTTGTGAACGCCGTCGTTCCCCTCGACCAGCTCGAGGATGAGGGTGTCCAGTGGGCCCGCGAGGCCCTTCGCCACAGCCCCCTCGCCCTGCGCCTGATGAAGTCGTCCTTCAACGCTGAGCTCGACGGCATGACCGGCATCACCGAGCTCGCGCACAACGCGACGCTGCTCTTCTACATGAGCGACGAGGGCAAGGAAGGACGCAACGCCTTCATCGAGAAGCGCGAGCCCGCCTACTCGGACATGGCCAAGTTCCCGCGACGCCCATGACCCCCGCCGGCCCCATCGCCAACGTGCGCTGGCGGCCCTGGCGCATCCCCCTGCGTGACCCCCTTGCGACCGGCGCCGGCGAACTGACAGCGCGCGAGGGTCTCGTCGTGCGCATCGAGACCGCCGCCGGCGCCATCGGCCTCGGCGAGAGCGCTCCGCTGCCCGCCGAGCGCCTGAGCGTGGGCGCCCTCGCGGCACGCGTAGCCGAGGTTGGCCAGGCACTCGTGGGCCGATCGTCGACCGATGCCTGGCCCCTCTCGCCGGGTAGGCGGCTCCCTGGCGCGGACGTCGGCATCGAGACCGCCCTGGCCGATCTGCTTGCCGGGTTGTGCGGAGTGCCCCTCGCCAACTGGCTGGCGGATCAGGCAGGACTGGCCCCTCCTTTGCCCGCTCCTATCCCCGCGAACGCGCTTCTCGGAGCCGACTCCCCCGATGCCCTCGCTCGAGAAGCCAGGGCCGCCCTCGACTGCGGCTTCTCCACCGTCAAGGTGAAGGTCGGACGAGACGTCGCTGCCGACGGCGAGCGGCTGCGCGCCGTCCGCGCCGCTCTTGGCCCCGATCCCGAGCTGCGCATCGACGCGAACGGCGCCTGGAGTGAGCAGGAGGCCGTCGAGGCCCTTGCTGTCCATGCTGTTCACGATGTCGCGCTCTGCGAGCAGCCGGTCCCGCCGGGTCCCGACGCCAGCGCGAGCCTCGCGCGGGTGCGCGCCGTCAGTCCCGTCCCCATCGCGGCCGACGAGTCCTGCGCCTCCCTGTCCGATCTTCGCGCCCTTTTCGACGCAGACGCGGTCGACGCCGTCGTCATCAAGCCCCTGCGCACGGGACTGGCGGAGGCGCTTGCCATGATCGGCGACGCAACCGCCCGAAACGTGTCCTGCATCCTGACCACAACGTTCGATACGGGTATCGGTACCGCCCTCGCGACCCACCTCGCGGCGCTCCTGCCCCACCCCCGCCCCGCCTGCGGCCTCGCGACGCTCCCGATGCTGGCTGGTGACGTCGTGCGCGGTTGCCCCGCCCCCGATCGGGGAGCGCTGGCGCTCCCCGACGTCCCCGGCCTCGGCGTCCAACTCAAGGACGACGCGCTCGACCGTTTCGCCACCGGTCCCTGGGAGGGGGTGTCCGCATGAGCGCCATGCTCCCCGACTGGCTCACGCATCGCGCCCGCACGCTTCCGCGTGTGACTGCCATCTCCAGTGGTCGGCGGCGGGGACTGAGCTACGCCTCCCTCTACGAGTACGCCGTCCGCCAGGCGAACGCGCTCGCCGCCGCTGGAGCAGCCCCCGGGGAGCGGGTCGCGATCATCGCGGGCACCTCCCGGGACTTTGTCGTCGCGCTGCACGCGACCAGCCTCACGGGAGCCATCTTCGTGCCGCTCAACATCCGGCTCACCGCCGCCGAGATCGCGGAGCAGCTCGGGAACGCCGAACCCGCCGTCGTGCTCTGCGACAAGTCCCGCGAGGCGCTCGCAGTCGAAGCCGCCGCCCTCGCGGGCGTCCCTCCGCCGCACCGCATGCCCCTCGCGCCCGTGCCGGAGAAGGCATCCTTCGTCGATGCCCACGACGAAGACAGCTGCCACAGCATCGTCTACACCTCGGGCACGGCCGGAAACGCCAAGGGCGTCATGCTCACGTATGGCAACTTCTGGGCGAGCGCGAGCGCCTCCGCTCTCAACCTCGGCCTCGACCCCTCCGATCGCTGGCTCGCCTGCCTGCCCCTGAACCACGTCGGCGGCCTCTCCATCCCGATCCGCAGCGCCATCTACGGCACCGCCGTCGAGCTTCACACCCAGTTCGTACCCGAAACGGTCAACAGAGCCGTGCGGGCGGGTCAGATCACGCTCCTCTCCGTCGTCCCGACGATGCTCCGCCGCATGCTCAACGCCGACGACCGCCACTTCGACGGCTCGCTGCGAGCCGTCCTCGTCGGCGGCGGACCCGCCCCGCCCAGGCTGCTGGAGCGGGCAACCGCGCGCGGCCTGCCGGTCGTCCAGACCTACGGCCTCACCGAGGCCTGCAGCCAGGTCACCACGCTCGCCCCTTCCGAGGCGATGTCGCACCTTGGTTCGTCGGGACGCGCCCTCCTCTCCGGCGACGTACGGGTCGACGCACCGACCGGCGAGGCCGGTGAGATTCTGATCCGCGGTCCCGCCGTCACGCCTGGCTACTACCGCGACGCGGATGCGACCGCCCGCGCCTTTGCCGATGGCTGGCTGCAGACCGGCGACATCGGCCTCCTCGACCAGGACGGCTTCCTCACCGTGCTCGATCGCCGCGACGACGTCATCGTCTCGGGCGGCGAGAACGTCTACCCCGCCGAGGTCGAGGCCGCCCTCCTCGCCTACCCCGGCATCGAGGCTGCCGCCGTCGTCGGTGTCCCCGACGAAGAGTGGGGCCAGCGGGTTGTCGCCGCGGTCGTCTCGCAGCTGCCCGTCGAGCTCGGCCGCGTCGAGCCCCTCCTCCGCAGCCGCCTCGCCGGCTACAAGATTCCCGCCGCCATCGAGCGCTTCGACGCCCTCCCCTCGACCGCTTCAGGCAAGGTCCAGCGCCGCCTCGTCCGCCAGCAAATGGCGGAACGCCTCGCTACACTCCCCACCAGTCACTAGTCACCACCACGGAGTACCCCATGAGCGACGATGCGCTCCGCACGCTCCTCGACCGCCAGGCCATCAGCGACACGGTTCTGCGTTACGCCACTGGTATCGACATGCGCGATTGGGAGGCCTACCGCTCGTGCTTCACCGACGAGGTTGAGATTGACTTCACCTCCTGGGGCGGCGGCGAGCCTTCCGTCATGAGCGGCGACGACTGGACTGCCGGCGTGCGCGCCGGCCTCAGCGGCTTCCAGGCGACCCAGCACATCAGCACGAACCACGTCATCACGTTCGCCGACGGGGGCGACGAGGCGACCTGCATCTCCTACATGCAGGCCCAGCACTACCTCCCCAACGCCGAGGGCGACAACACCCTAACCCTGGGCGGCTACTACACGAACACACTCGTCCGCGCCGACGACGGCTGGCGCATCCGCCGCTGCCAGCTCACCGTCACCTGGACCACCGGCAACAAGCACATCTTCGTGCTCGCCCGCGAGCGCTGGGCCGCCATGGAGGCCGCCGGCGAGGCTTAGGGAGGCGCCCGCTCCTGGCCGGGTAACTGCTCGCGGTTGTGCTCCCGCAGCCATAACAGCAGGAGCGGGAGTCCGATGACGACGACCAGGACGGCCGCTGTGCGATAGCTCACGGTGAGGCCCCAGTGATCGCCGATCACGCCCAGCAGCGGCTCCATCCCCGCCACGATGAGGCTGAACATCATGTTCTGAATCGACAGGATGGTGGCGCGGTTGGCGCTCGGAATGCGTCGGTTCAGGTAGTCCGACATCACCACGAAACTCATCGCGAAGGTCAGCGTCGTGAGCGGATAGAAGGCGAATGCGGCCAGGTGATCGATAAACCCGAGCCCCGTCGCCGTCGCCAGGACCGCCAGCGGCATTAACATAACGACTCCGCTCACGCCCAGCGCGTTTACCAGCCGGTAGGCCAGCAGCGCCCCCGCAATCGAGAGCAACTGCCCCGGTGTGAGGAAGAACCCGAAGAGCCCGTAGCGCACGTCGTGGTCAGAGAGGAATGGCTGCTGAAGGATGATCATGCTGACGCCGATGCCCATGACCGCCGCCATCATCAGCATCATCATCCGCACGGCAGGGCGCCCGAAGGCCACGCCAAAGGCTTCCTTGATAGTCGCGAGGTAGTTGGCGTGGTCCTCTCCCTCGGCCCGGGGCGGCTCCTTGAAGCTGAAGGTGACCACCCACGCGATGGCCATCAGACCTCCGCTGGCGACAACCGGAACCCACAGCCCCGCGAAATCGCCTAGCGGCGCCCCGATCAGCAATCCCAGGATTGCGGCAGCTGCCGACACCGCGCGCGTGCGTCCCCACAGCTTCTGGTAGTCGTCCTCGCGACCGTTGGCGCGCAGCGAGTCGTACACGAAGGCCGAGTCCGCTCCCGAGTACAACGTCCACGCCACTGCCCACACGAGGTACGAGACGAGGAGGATGCCAAAGTTCGCCGCGATGCCGAACACGATGACCGCGATCGCGTTCGTCAGCGCCCCATAGCTCAGCGAGACCTTGCGTCCCCAGCGGTCCGCGATCGCCCCTGTCGGAACCTCCAACACGATCAGCAGGATCCAGAATGGCGCGTCCAGCACCGTGAGCTGGGTCAGCGAGAGTCCCCGGAAGTCGGTCAGGTAGACAGCCCAGATAGGCAGCCACAGCTGGAAGTCCACGAAGAAGCGGAACAGGTAGAACCGCCACACGTTCGCCTGGAGTGAGCGCGCATCCTCGGGCGAAAGAGGGGCTGGGGAGGCAGTTGAGATGCTGCTCACCCCGAGGTGCTCCCGCGGGTCTGGGGCGCCAGGGGCACGGCGACGATGCTTGTGGGCTGCATGGGCGACGCCCAATCGTACGCGAAGCCGCCGCTCGACCCCCTCGAGGGCGTGCTACCGTGCCGCCATCCCAGCCAGGGAGGTTCCCCATGGCACGCTTCATCCTCATCGGGCTCGTCGAACCCGGCAGCGATAGTCCGGAAGACCAGCAGGCCTTCGACGACCACTACCTCGGCCAGCACATCTACGACACCGCCCTCTGTCCGAACTTTCTCAGCGGCACCGTCTACAAGCTGCGGGGCGGCCATGTCGGCATCGACATTCCCTCCGAGTACATCGCCATCTACGAGGTCGATGCCGAGAGCTACGAGGAGGCCGAGCGCGTCCTCAACGAGTGGCAGCGCGACCCCAACGCCTGGGAGGGTCGCGCCGAGCACAACAGGGCGATGGCCGAGGCGGAGGGCAATCCCCTCAAGGTCAAGGGTTCGGGCTGGTACGAGTTCGAGTGCGCCTACCACACCCGCGGCTGAGGTCGGGCGCCCTTTTCCCGCCGGTAAAGGCCAGTTTGCCCGCCGCGTTGGGACAAAAGGCGCGCTTTTGTAGACAATGAGCAGATGAACGCCGACTACCGGCGCGGTGTGTGTTGCCTGCGTGTTCGGAGGGCTTCCCGATGAGCCGTCTGACGCGTGCCCTTGGCTTTGGGAATGGTGACAGCCGCTCCCGCCCGAGCGCCGACTCGCCCAAGGTGCGGCGCATCCGCGAGACCATGCGCTGGCGCGGCTACGACCTCAGCGAATACACCGACGAGCAGATCGCGACCGTCAGCGCCCGCTTCCCCAACGATATCTCCGAGGACGGTGAGACGACCGAGGACGGTCGCCGCGCCCTTGCCGCCGCTCTCGAGCAGGGCGACTTCGCTCCGGCGCCCGAGCCCCCCGCCCCCGAGCCTGAGCCCGCGGCGGAGGCGCCTTCCGCATCCGCCTCTGCCGAGGCCTCCCCGCCCCGCGAGGATCCGCGCCGCCCCCAGGCCGCGCCCACCTCCGCCCACCGCACTGCCCTCGGCATGCCCACCCTCCCCGAACGCTTCTTCCATGTGTTCGGTGTCCATGCCTGGCGGCCCCTTGGTGGCGAGGACGGCAAGCAGATGCAGTGCGTCGGCTGCGGTCAGATGCGCAACGAGCCCATCCCCTTCCGTCCCCCAACGCCGCCACCCCCACCCCCGCCACCCCCGCCCCGCGAGGACCCGATCTCGCGCCGCGAACCACCGCCCTCCCCCCTCGACGACCTCTCCAACCTCGGCGATCGCGACCGTGATCGCGAGCGTGACCCCATGGGCCGGCCGACCCAGCGGCCGCAACGTCCTCCGGGCCAGCGCCCCGACTCGGCCTGGGACTTCTTCATGGGGCTCCCCTGGTGGTCGAAGCTGCTGGCCATCTTCATCGCCATCCAGGTCATCCTCTTCATCGTCTCCGCCGTCGCCGGCGGTGGCGGTGGCGGCTAGGGACGCTGGCGGGAGTCATCGGTGATTCGTTACGAGGACATCCACCACATCGCCTTCGTGGCCTCCGACCTGCAGCGCGGCATGGAAGAGGTCGGCGAGGTCTACGGGGTCTCCTGGACCACGCCCCGTCACCTCGAGCTTCCCGTGCGCGACTCGCGCGGCGACCGCACGCTCAACCTCTCGGTCGTCTACTCGCAGGAGGGGCCGCTTTTCCTCGAGGTGCTGCAGGCCGTCCCGGATTCGGTCTGGGCCCTCACGCCCGGCTCGCATCTCCACCACATTGGCGTCCACGTCGATGACGTCGAGGCTGAGATCGAGCGGCTCGAAGGGCTCGGTCAGGCAATCGAGGCGGCCGGCATTGGCCCAGGTGGACGGCTGAACAGCTGGGCCTACCTCCAGAGCGAGCAGGCACTGCGCGTCGAGATCATGGACATCAGCGGCCGTGAGGCCACGGCCCAGTGGGCCCGGGGCGAGATCGAGTAGTTTCCCCTCTACTCGAGCCGCCGCAGCCGCGGCGACGCCACCATGATGAACGCCGCGATTCCCACGAGGCCGATGGCCAGCGCCCCCATTGCGATGTCGATGCCGGCCCGCTCCGCGACCACGCCGATGACGAACGCCCCCAGCGCCATCATCCCCGGCTGCAGCATCATCAGCGCCATCACGCGACCCCGGAACTCGTTTTCCACGTAGGAGTGCAGCAGGATCTGGCTAAACGCCTGCCGTCCCGCCGTGCCGATTCCGACGAACACGATCGCGATGACGGCGAACCAGAACGCGGTCGAGCCCGCGAGCAGAATCAGCGACGCGCCCAGCCCGACCACGCTCAGCAGCAGTAGCAGGCCCCGGCGGCGCTCCGGCAGCGAGGCGATGACGAGCGCCCCGAAGAGCGCCCCGCCCCCGCTCACTGCCGTCAGCAACCCCAGCTCCACCGGTCCGCCGTCGAGCACGTCCTTCACGAAGCCCGGGAGGAGCTGGATGTAGGGCATCGCCAGGAAGGCGCTCAGCAGCGTCACGGCCAGCACGATCAGGATGGTCGGGTCGTGGCGCACGTAGACGAACCCGTCACGCAGGTCGCCAAGCCCGCCCCGCGCCGAACCGCTCGAGGCGGCCTCCTGGCGAGGCAGCATCGCCAGGGTCACCATCGCGAAGAAGTACGTGCCGGCCATGACCATGTAGACGGGCCCGGCGCCGATGACGCCGCCACCGGCCGCGGCCGCCAGGAAGCCCGCCGCTGCAGGCGCCAGCACCCGCATCAGGTTCATACCCGCCGAGTTGAGCGCGACCGCGTTCATCAGCAGGTCGCGGCCCACAACCTCGGGAATCATCGCCTGCCGTGCGGGCATCATCAGCGCCATCGTGATCCCCTGCAGGGCCCCGGCGGCGAACAGGTGCCACAGCACGACAGTGTCCGTGAGGATGAGGATGCCCACCCCCAGGGCGGTCAGGACGGAGACGAACTGCCCCACCTGGAGCACCACCTTCTTTGGCGCACGGTCCGCCAGCACGCCGCCGAGGACGCCGAGGAAGAGCATGGGCAGGGCGGAGGCGAGCGCGATGCCGCCCAGCGCTGCGAACGAGCCCGTGATTTCGAACACCACGTACCCGCGCATCACGAGTTGGATGTTCATCCCAGCCATCTGGCCGAGCATGGCCAGGTAGAACCAGCGAAAGTCGCGCTCCCCGAAGGAGGCGAACGTGGGCAGGGCGGCTACGCGAGCGGTAACCGGATTGGAGCGGAGAGCGGACCCGGCGCGCGTCGTACCTGTCGACTGCGCCAAGGGGCCTCCCGTGCGCGGGAGGCGCACACCCTCACGCTAAGGTGAGGGTGTGGGAGAGGCAAGCAGCAGGCGGCGCGCCTCTCGGTGCGCCGCCTGTCGTGTTGGTGCTAGGGCTCGACCGTCACCGTGCCCGTCGAGCCATCGATCGTGACCGTGGCCCCGTCCGGGATGAGCGACGTGATGCCCCGGATCTGCGCGACAGCCGGAATCCCGAACTCGCGCGCGACCGTGGCGGCGTGACTGAGGATGCCGCCCGTCTCCACCACGACGCCCGCCGCGGGGATGAAGAGCGGCGTCCACGCCGCGTCCGTCACCGGCGCGACCAGGATCTCGCCGGGCTCTAGCATGGTGCTGACGGCCGCTTCGGCGCTCTCGATGACGCGCGCCTTGCCCGTCGCCGAGCCCGGGCTGATGCCCAGCCCCTCGTAGCTCGCCGAGCTGACCGCTTCCGCGGCCACTCTCGGGATCAGCTCGACCGGCCACTCGAACATGACCGGCAGCTCGTGCTGCTGCATCCGGGCGAACTCGTCCTTGCGGCTGGCGATGCTCGCCTTCGCCTCGGCGGCGTCGAGGTTGCCCTCGGCGGCGGCTTGCAGCTCCGGAAGCCGCAGGAACCACACGTCCTCGGCGTCATCGAGAGTGCCACGCTCGACGAGCCGTTTGGCAAGCTCGACAACCGGCGGACGCTGCGTGCGACAGGCCCGCGCCCAGTTCGCCTTGCTGCTCTCGCGGCCCCGGTTCATCGTCTGCGCGTGGTACAGGGCCTGCCGGTACTCGTCCAGCACCTCTGCCGGCAGCTTCGACTCGATCTCGCGCTCGACTTCCTCACGCGCGGCCGCCTGTTTGCGCTCCAGCTCGTGTGGGTCGCGCTCGGGCGGCGCGTTCAGGTCGGCCTGGATGCTGCTCAGGACGAAGTTTGGCGCCTCGTTCCAGGTCCGGTACGAAGGATTCGTCTCGTTCTGGCCGCGGAAGCCGAGCTCCTTGATGAACTCGGCGTACTCGGCCGCGAACGCCTGCCAGTCCTCGTTGGGAGGACTCGCGAGGTTCGCCAGGAGCCCGTCCGGGGTCAGTGATGCGAACTCCGTCGCGAGCGCCGGCCGCGCCGCGATGAAGCGGCTCAGGTCCCAGATTGCCTTCGCCGGGAGAGCGCTCTCGACGTCCGTCAGCCCGCTCGTAATCGTGTTCGCCCACTCCGGCGGGTGGTCGGGGATGTGCTCATCAAGGATGGCTCCGACCACGCTCGTGTACTCGCCGCCGCCCACCGAGTTGAAGTAGTGCGCCATGAAGATCCGTCCAGCCAGCTCGGTACCGGCGTCCAGCGCCTCGGTGAGCTCGGCCTCGCTGGCCGCGCTCCAGTCCCGATCGAGCGAGTCCCGGTAGGCCTTCTTGCAGATTTCGCGATTCCGGTCGCGGATTTCCACTGAGCTCTCCCACTTCTCGGTGATGGCCGCGCGCGCGGCGATGGCGCGCTCCTCATCCCCGTGGGCCTCACTCGTGAACTCTTCCTCGCCGCCCTCGAGGAACTGCTTCAGGAAGTCGCTTCCTTCGCCCACCGAGTAGAGCGCCGTGAACGCCATGTTCAACCCGAAGTTGATGACGAAGCGCCCCCCGATGAAGGGCAGGGTCGTCGCCACGGGCGGTTTCGGGATCTCCAGCAGGTCGGTCGTGCCGAAGGTCTCCATGACCCCGTAGTTCCAGACATAATCCCACTCGCGCCAGATATCGGCGGCCAGCGGCTTGGTCACGCCCGGGAGCACCTCCGCGGCGTTCGCCGTGGTGTAGTTCCCGTGCACGGTGTCGTGGTGGCTGTCCCAGCTGCAGTGAAGCTCTTCGCTCATTCTCGTGTCCCTCCTGAGGGCTGCCGGGGCGCTAGTAGGCGGCGGTTCCGCCGTCGACCGACCAGAGCGCGCCCGTGATCCCCGAGCCGACATCGGACGCCAGCAGCACCGCCACCGCGCCCACTTCCTCGACGGTGTTCATGCGCTTGATCGACGACTCGCTGGAGAACTGCTCGACCATCTCGTCGTAGGTCAGCCCCATGGAAGCGGCGGCGGCGGCCCCGCTCTCACGCACGATGTCCGTCTCGATCAGCCCCGGGCAGATGGCGTTCACGGTGATGCCTGTCGTGCCCACTTCCTGGGCTGAGCTCTTCGTGAGCCCGTTGATCGCGTGCTTCGCGGCCACGTAGGCGGCGATGCCGGGCTTGCCGTGCTTCCCCTCCAGCGAGGAGATGTTGATGATGCGCCCGCTTTCCTGCGGAATCATGTAGCGGAAGGCGTGCTTGATCCCCCAGAACGTGGCCGACAGGTTCCACAAAATCGTGTGGTCCCACGCCTCGTTCTCCATCTCGGCGACGGGAGCGAAGCCGGAGCTGCCGCCCGCGTTGTTCACGAGGATGTCGATGCGCCCGTAGCGCTCGACTGTCCCGTCGACGAGCCCCGAGATGGTCGCCTCCTGCGTCACGTCGCCGGCGATGAAGTGGGCCTGGTCGCCCGCTCCCATCTCCTCCAGCGCCCGCGCGCCCTTCTCCTCGCTGCGACCGTTCATGACGACGCTCGCGCCCTCGGCGATAAACGCTTCCACGATGCCCCGACCGATGCCCCGGGTCCCTCCGGTAACTGCCGCGACCTTGCCTTCCAGCTTCATCACACCCCTCCTGGAGTTCATGGTGATACGCCCCGCGGCCATTGCCGCAGGGCCGACGGCGAAGCTTAACGACACACCCCGCGCAAGCGCCACCGCAGACAGGTCGGTGTCACGAAACGGACGGGGTAATTCGGGGGCGCGGCCGGTACGCTTGCTCCATGCCGCTTGTTCCCTCCCTGAGGCTCATCGGCCTGGCAGCACTTGCGGCCGCGATGCTCGCCGCTTGCGGTGGTGAGCCCCCCACACCGTCGCCCACTCCGCCGACAACGCCCTCGCCCACCGAGACACCCACCGCTCCGCCGCCCACGTCCACCCCGACCGCCGCTCCAACCACCACCTCATCACCGACCGCTACCCCAACAGAGGCGTCGTCAGCCACTCCCTCTCCAACGCCGACAACCCCCACCACGGCTACGCCGTCCCCCACTCACCAGCCCACCGCCACTCCCTCCCCGGCCCCCGATGAGCCTCCAGAACCCGTCGAGCCCGCCTCCCCTGCCTCCCCGGTCCAACCCCGCCTCCCCCAGTCCCCCGTGTTTGACGGCCCACCCGGCGTCTACACCGACATCACCGTTGGCGCGACCCACGCCTGCGCCCTCACACAGGACAGCGAGGCAGTCTGTTGGGACATCGAGAGCGCCCATGCCTGGGATACGCCACCCGGCCCCTACACCTTCATCGAAACTGATGGAGACGAGACCTGCGCTATCACCGACGAGGGCGTGATTGTGTGCTGGGGGAGCGGCGGGGGACCGATACCTGAGGACAAGTCGGATCCCTCTCACGACGCGCCCCCGGGCCAGTACATTGCCTTCAGTTGGGAAGTCTGGGTCTTGAATTATGAGGGGGACCGCTCTACCTACTCTTGTGCGGTTAGGGAGGGGGGCGAGGCCGTCTGCTGGGGGTCTTGGGCCAGCGCAAGGCCTGACCCGCCTGCTGGACCGTTCCTCTCGATCAGCGGGCCGAAGTCCTTCGGTGCCTTGGGAGGCGAGTGGGACGAGATATGTGCGCTAAGCACGGTGGGGGAGGCTGTCTGCTGGGGTACCTTCAACCGTGAATACTCCGTGAGCCGCGAGCGGTACGGCGAAGTCGGGTTTGTCGAGGTGGGAGTCACTCGGTACGCCGCTCTCTGCGGGCTGACGACCGACGGGAGGTGGACCTGCGGACCCGATGAGCCTGATGTCCGCTACACGGCGATTTCGACCGGGGGCCTGCACGATTGTGGAATCACCGAAGATGGAAAGGGGGTCTGTCTCGCCGCATCGAGTCGTTGGTGGCAGGGAGACCTCATGGCGATGATGCCACCCGATCCCTCCCCCGGACGATATGTGGATATCAGCGGTGGCGATGGCTTCGGGCACCAGGGGGATACCGCCTACGCCTGCGGGCTCACGGAAGCTGGTGGAGCTATCTGTTGGAAGAACGTGGTGAACAGGGTCGCTCCGCTCGATCCAGCGCCACCCTATGTGGCCGTCAGTGATGGATACGGCCACACGTGCGCTCTGACGGAAAACGGGGAAACCCACTGTTGGGGCTGGAACAACTTTGGCCAGCTAGACATCCCCCAAGGCCGCTACAAGGCTATTGGCGCCGGCCGAGCATCTACGTGTGCCCTAACCGTGGAGGGGGAGATGGTGTGTGTGGGGCCGGACGCCCCCTGGGACGTGCCGGCTGGTTCCTACATCTCCATCAGCATGAGAGGCGCCACTGTCTGTGCACTGACGGAGGAAGGAGCCCCAGTCTGCTGGCATCTGGGCAGCCTCTTCGAAACGCCAGCCGGACCGTTCGCGAATATCAGTGTGTCCCACGAAGCGGGCGCGTGTGCCCTTTCTGAGGGTGGCGAGGTCTCGTGCTGGTCCTCCTGGGAGGCACCGCATGTGCGGGAGGGCCTCTACCGGTACCTCAGCGACCCGTGCGCGATCACCGAGGGTGGCAAAGTCGTTTGTTGGGGGGGCTCGCAGCTTGGGCGGAGTCTGCCGACGGGTGAGTTCGTGGCCATCAGCATGGGCAGCGGTCACGGCTGTGCACTCACGGTCACGGGCGAAGCACAGTGCTGGGGCGTCTTCGAAGTAGTCAGGGGCGCTCCGGACTACGGCTCTGTCGATCCTCCGCTCGCCGGCGGCTTCACGGCCATTTCCTCCTCCCCATACCGTGCGTGTGGGCTGACCGACACCGGCCGTGTGGTGTGCTGGGGCGACAGCGAGTACGAGGAAGTGCCTTGGTGGTCCTATGAATAGACACCCTGGTCCCTACCCCGTGCCCGCCGCCGCGCCCATCCCAGCGCGACGCTTGCCCCCACCGCCAGCGCCCCCGCAAGCACGTTGAAGAGGATGTCCCACGGGTCGAAGACGCGGCTGGGCACGGCCAGCTGGAGGCACTCGTCGAGCAGGCCCACCGCCGATGTCGCCAGGATGGCGACGACCGCTGGCGCGGGGACGCGCCGGCCCTGGCCGGCCCGCTCCGCAAGGGCCGCGTACACGAACACGCCCAGCACCCCGTACTCGATGAGGTGCGAGCGCTCCTCCAGGACTGCGATACGGAGGAACACCAGCAGGTACACCGCCGCAATGCCCACCGCGACCGCGATCTCCAGGCGACCCGGTCGGGCCCAGACCCCCTGCAGGACGGCAGTCGTCCCCACGAGGAGCATGCAGAGGAGGAACAGCCCGGCGCTGAGCGCCTCCTCCAGCGCATCGAGATCGCGGAGTGCCTCCGCCAGCTGACCGCCCACTCCCAGCGAGGCGAAGATCGCCGCTACCACGGCCAGCGTCCACAGCCACAACCGCCGCTCGCGACCCGAGGAGAAGAGAGGCATGGCTGGCGACTATAGGGCCGGCGCCGGAAACGCTCGCCCCGCCGCCAACTCCTTGTGGGGCCTGCCCCTATCCCGTACTGTCATCCCTACAAGGGCGCGCCACGCGTTAGCGCAGCCGCGCCCGCTCCGGGAGGCGCGACGTGCACGATCTGGTTATTCGCAACGGCACCATTGTCGACGGGACGGGAGAGGCCCCGTTCCAGGGCGACATCGCCATCGACGACGGCAAGATATCCGCCATCGGTCGCATTGAGGCCGAGGGCCGAGAGACGGTCGACGCAACGGGGCAGATCGTTACCCCGGGCTTCGTCGATATCCACACCCACTTCGACGGTCAGATCACCTGGGACCCGCTGCTCACGCCCTCCTGCTGGCACGGCGTCACCACCGTCGTCATGGGGAACTGCGGCGTCGGCTTCGCCCCCGCCGCCCCCAATCGCCACGAGTGGCTCATCGGCCTCATGGAGGGCGTCGAGGACATCCCCGGCACCGCCCTCTCCGCCGGCATGCAGTGGAACTGGGAGACCTTCCCCGAGTACCTCGACTATCTCGACACCCTGCCCAAGGCCCTCGATGTCGGCACGCAGGTGCCGCACGGCGCCGTCCGCGCCTACGTCATGGGCGAACGCGGCGCCATGAACGAGCCCGCCAACCCCGAGGACATCCACGAGATGAAGCAGCTCGTGCGCGAGGGTCTCGAGGCGGGCGCGCTTGGCGTCTCAACTTCCCGCACGATCGCCCACCGCGCCATCGACGGCGTGAACGTCCCCGGCACCTTCGCCGAAGAGGACGAGATGATGGCCTTCGGCGAGGCCCTCGCGGAGGCCGGCACCGGCGTCTTCGAGCTCGCCCCCGCCGGCGTCACCGGCGACGACATGAACCTCCCCGATCTCGAGGTCGCCTGGATGCGGCGCGTCTCCGCCGCCACCGGCCGTCCCATCACCTTCGCCCTCGTCCAGCTCGACGCCGAGCCCGACCACTGGAAGCGCATGTTCGACCTCTCGGAGGAGGCTGTCGCCGAAGGCGCCGACCTCTACCCGCAGGTCACGGCGCGTGCGCCGGGCGTCCTGCTCGGCCTCCAGACGAACCACCCCTGGGTGAACGCGCCGACCTTCCAGGAGATCAGCGGCCACTACAAGCTTGGTGCCGGCGACGCCCACCACCTCCGCCGCACCCCCATCGAGGAGATCGCGGCCGAGATGAGCAAGCCCGAGGTGAAGGCGAAGCTCATGGAGGAGCTTGGCGCTGCCCATCAGGACATCGCCTTCATCGACCTCGCGCGCGTCTTCCCCATGGAAGAGCCGCTCGACTACGAGCCCCGCCGCGAGGACAGCGTCGCCGCCACCGCCGAGCGCGAGGACCGCGACGCCTACGACCTTTTCTACGACTTGATGCTCGAGGACGAGGGCAAGCGCATGTTCTTCGCCCCGACCCTCAACTACACCGAGTTCGACTACGAGGTCGTGCGCAAGATGCTGACGCATCCGCGCGCCGCCCTTGGCCTCGACGACGCCGGTGCGCACTGCGGCGTCATCTGCGATGCGAGCATGCCCACCTTCATGCTCACGCACTGGGCCCGCGACCGCTCCCGTGGCGAGGGCCTGCCCCTCGAGTTCGCTGTCAAGAAGATGACGAGCGATACGGCCCGCCTCTACGGCCTCCACGACCGTGGCGTGCTGCGCCCCGGCATGAAGGGCGACGTCAACGTCATCGATCTGGAGCGCCTCCAGCTACGCGCCCCCGAGCTCGCCCACGATCTCCCCGCCGAGGGCCGCCGCCTCATCCAGAAGGCGGAGGGCTTCGTCGCCACGATCGTCAGCGGCGAGGTCATCATGCGCGACGGCGAGGACACCGGCGCCCGCCCTGGCAAGCTCGTTCGCGGCGAGCAGCAGCCCGCCGCCAGCGTGAGCTAGCCAGCCCTCGCGCCAGTCGACTCCGGCCCGGGCGACTCCGTCGTCCGGGCCTCTTTTCGGCCCATTTCGAGCGGGCTGAGACTCAACCGAGAAGGAAGGGCCATGACCATCACCCCGATCAATCCCGACACGCTCCACCGCAATCCCGCGTTTTCGCAAGCGATCACGGTCGATGGTCCCCATCGCACCGTCTACGTCGGGGGGCAGAATGCCGTCGATGTGGACGGAAACGTGGTCGGGCAGGGGGATGTCGAAGCCCAGGCGGAACAGGTGGCCCGCAACCTCCAGGCCGCCCTCGCGGCCGCGGGCGCGACGCTGGACGATGTCGTGAAGCTCACCATCTACCTGGTTGAGCCTCACTCCGCCTTCCCCGCCTACGGAGCCTTCCAGCGCGTCTGGGGAATGCCCGCCACCCCTCCCACCATCAGCCTCCTCTACGTCTCCGGCCTCTTCCAGCCCGACTTCCTCCTGGAGGTCGATGCCGTGGCGGTCACCGCCGCGTAGCGTCGAAACCAGTCCCCCAACCCCGCCGCGCGCGGTATGCTTAGTCGCCACACAAGAACTGCGCCCCCGCGGGCGCGGCCATGCATGCACGGGAGCGCTCCATGACCGAGACGATGTACAAGGACATGATCGAGGCAGTCGCCGAGTGTCCGGTGAATCTGGAGGAGATTGACCTCTTCAAGGCCGGCCAGCAGGAGCACTGGTTCGACTCCTACAAGATCCTCCACGAGGAAGCGCCCGTCATGCGCATTCCCGGCGAGGGCACGACTCCCGGCACCGATGGCTTCATCATCACCAAGTACGACGACATCGCGATGATCATTCGCGATCCCTACACCTTCCCCCAGCCCTCCTACGGTGGAGCCGGCCTCGAGGTCGAGGAAGATGACGATCACTCCGTCCTCCTCGACGCGATGGCGCGCAACACCCTCCGCCCCAACATGGAGCTGCACAAGCAGCACCGCATCCAGCTCACCGACCCCTGGGTCGGCGCGACCGGCGCCCCCCGCCACCGCCCCATGGTCACGCGCTTCGTCGACGAGCTCATCGACAACTGGATCGACCGCGAGCCCGCCGAAATCGACTTCGTTGAGGAGTTCGCCGCCCCCCTTCCCCAGATGGTGATGACGACCATCCTCGGCTTCCCCTTCGAGGACATGCCCCAGCTCCGCATCTGGGGCCAGGCGCAGGTTCGCCGCTTCGTCTATGGCAAGGGCCACCGCAACCTGATGAGCGACGAGGAGGAGGCGGACAACGCCCGCGACCTCGGCGACTTCATGCAGTACGTCCAGAGCCACGTCACGAAGAAGCGCCAGGACCCCAAGGACGACATGACGTCCTTCCTCACGCAGGTCGAGTACATGGGTCGCAAGCTCACCGACTCCGAGGTCGTGGGGGTGGTCTTCGGCATGCACATCGGCGGTCTGGAGACGACCCAGTACGCCATCGCCGCCGAGGCCGAGCTCCTCGGTCGCGATCCCGAGCTCTGGAACACCCTCAAGGCAGATCGCTCGAAGATCCGCTTCTTCGTCGAGGAAGGCATGCGCATCCAGGCTCCCACCCAGGGCCTCTCCACCCGCATGACCGCGAAGGACGTGGAGCTCCGGGGCGTCACCATCCCGAAGGGCTCCATCCTGCACCTCCGCTACGGCGCCGCGAACCACGACCCTGAGGAGTACCCCTGTCCCGCCGATGTCGACCTTTCGCGGCCAAACACCGGCCGCCACATGACGTTCTCGCAGGGCATCCGCGTCTGCCCCGGGGCGGGAATCTCACGTCTCGAGCAGAACATTGCCTGGGAGCGCCTCTTCGAGCGTCTCGACGGCATTTCGTTCACCCCCGGGAAGAACGACTTCCGCCACCAGCCCGGCATCATGCTGGGTCTGTGGGACCTCCACCTCAACTTCGAGAAGGCGAAGTAGTACGCGAGGAAAGGCCGTGGCCGAATCCGATTCCGTAGAGGAACTTGCGCGACTCGCCCGTGAGGCGGCGAAGGTGCGCTGGGGCCCGGAAGACACCGGCGCCGCTCCCGTCCTGCCGGGCAAGGAGAAGCGTGACGAAGAGGCCGATCCCGAGCGCATGTCCGGCGAGCAGGAGCGCGAGGTTCTGAAGGCGCTCGACCCCTTCTGGACCCGCGGCATCGTGAAGCCTGAGGACGAGGACTAGGCCACTTCGCGGTTGCGGGAGAAACCGCAGCGCGCGATACTGTCTGTACCCCCCCAGTTGCTTAGGTGGCTGGGATCGAGGCCCGCTTCGGCGGGCTTCTTGTTTGCTACCAGCCCTCTGGTCTCCGTATTACGCCTCGCTCGTCGTGCAACTCGTCGGGCAGTTGACAGTCGGCGATGACCCGCTTTCGTAGCTGCCTGGCGGCTGTTCCCACGAGCCGTCGTGACCTTTTGCTGGGCGGATGGGGATTGACGATCTGGACGGTGACGCCCCGCTCTTCCTGAACAACCCGAACCGGCTCCGCCAGGTCCGAGTCGTTGCTGATGACCACAGCTGTGTCGCACCGCCCTTGAAAGGCGTCCACGAGGAGATGCGTGGCAAGGTTCACATCGGAGCCCTTCTCTTCCGTCCGTAGCACTTCCACGATGACGCTCTTGTCAGAGGCGAGCGGCAGGCGAGTGGGCCGCGTGACGAAGTGCCCGTAGTGAATCTCGACGAGCGGATTCGTCGCCAACGCTCTCAGGTAGGCCGCCTGCCGCACAGGACGCTGGGGATCGTCTGCGTGTGCAGTCACCCGTGCGGTGAAATAGCGAATCTTCACGATGTCGTCCCGTGGCATTAGCCGGCGGCAGACCGCCTCTAGGTCGACCCACTTGTGGGGTGTTCCCTTGAGGGCCCCGTAGTAGAAATTGAACCCGTCGACGTAGACAATGGTGGCCACGGAGAAGCAAGTATACGCACACAGAGTGAAGGCGCTGCCCCGCCCCTACCCCCACTCCAGCGCGAGCTCGTCGCCGAAGAAGGCGGCGAGCCGCTCCGCCTCCGCCCCAGCCGCCTCCCGCACCCCCGACGCAACCTCCCCGAACGGCTCGATGGTCAGCGAGAGCTGTCCCCGTGCGCGGTCGTGCGACCACACACCTTCGATACGCCCGTCGGCCAGCAGGACCGGCGAGATCCAGCCCTGTGGCCGGTGCACCCGCGTCTTGTACTCCGGCGACAGGATCGCCGGGACGTCCCGCGCGGAGCCGATGACGTAGGGATCGAAGGCAGGCAGGAGCCGCACGGCCCCTGATGGGCTTGTGGTTCCCATCTCCGCAACCTGCGTGGCGAGCGCCCAGTGTGGCTCGCCCTCGACGTCGACCTCGACCGCCTCGTCCCCGAGCGCGCGAAAGGAGCGCGTCGCCTGTGCCGGACGGCGCGGACCCCACCACCGCGAGTATTCGGCGGCCGTCGCCGGTCCATACGCGCCCAGGTAGCGGCGCGTCACCTCAGCGAGCGCCTCCTCCGGCGGGGGGCCGGGCTCCGCCTCAAGCCACGCCGCCGGACTGACGAAGGTCACGTTGCGGCCGCTGTTAGGACCAAAGCAGAGGCTCCCCTGGAACGAGGCCGGCTTCAGGTACGCGCCCCAGCTGTCCGCCAGCTTCTCCCCGAGCGCCCGCGAACCCGATGTCTCCGCAACTGCCTCGGCTAGTTCGTCGCGAGTCAGCGCCTCCCCGCCAAGCACCTCCCGTACCGTGTCGAGCAGAAGGTCGCGCTCCTCGGCGGTGATCTTGAAACCCCGCAGCCAGGCGCCCTTCAGGTAGTGATCGTAGGTGTCGAGTGCCGCCTGCCAGAGGCCGTACTCGGCTGCTGGCAGCAGGTGGAGCGTGCCGCGCATCGCCCACGTCTTCACGAGGCTGCGGTGCTCCCACAGCTCCACGTCGAGGTCGCCCGGGCGAACCCCGTCGACCCTGGCCCATGCCGCCAGCTCGGCGCTGGAAGCCATCTGCGCCTGCAGCCCACCCACTGCCCCCACCACCCTGAGCAGCTCATCACGCGGGCGCCTGGAGACGAGGTGCTGCCGCTGCGTGCGCCACGCGAGCACGCTCGCCCAGCTGAGGTTCGAGCGCTCTGCTATTGGTCTCCTCCGAACCGGGCAGGGTCGAACGGTGTCAGGTCGACCTCGCTGCTGCGCCCCTCCGTAATCAGCTCCGCCATGGCTTCGCCGGTGGCGAGCGAGAGGATGATGCCCTTACGCCCGTGCCCCGTGGCCACGTACGCCCCTTCCCGACCGGGTGCGGTGCCGATGATCGGCAGACCGTCGCCCGATACCGGGCGGAGGCAAGCCGTCTGGTTGACCACGTGCATCCCCTCGAGTCTGGACGTGAACCGTGCCAGCGTCGCGAGCACGTAATCGCGCGCCGCCTCTGTCGGTTCCGCGTCGAATCCCTCCTCTTCCTCCGTTGCGCCGATGTGCACCAGGCCGGTGGGGCGGGTCACAACGTAGTGCCCGTGCATGTCGGAGAAGCCTCCCGGTGGGGGCTCGACCGCGGGCTCCAGGTGCACGATCTGGCCCTTCAGGGGACGGATTGGGATGGGCAGGTCGAGCCATGCTGCTGCCCGCACCGACCACGGGCCCAGGGTGATCACCGTGGCGTCGGTCGTGACGACACCGTCGTCCAGCTCTACTCCGTCCACGTAGTCCGCTCCCCCCACCAGCCCCACCGCCCGCCCCATGCGTAGCGAGGCCCCCATGCTCTGCGCGCTCTCCAGCAGCCGCCTGGTGAACTTGGCGGAGTCGATCTGCGCCGTCGGCTGCGCGAGCACAGCTGCCACGGGCTGGTCGATCCACGGGCAACGCTCCCCGAGCTCCTCAAGCGGGATCGGTTGGGCGCTCAGGTGCTGGGCGCGAGCGAGCAAGTCGGCCGCCTCGTCCTCGTCCTGCGCGACGAGGCACGTCGTGTACGGCGTGTAGTCGTAGGTTGCGGGGCCGTCGAGCAGCTCTGCGATGGTTCGGTGGAGCGCCACGCTCCTCGCGATCATCGGCGGAAGGGCTCCGGTCTTGTCGTCGTCGTGGGGCAGGCCCGGCGACAACAGCCCAGCCGACTTGCCGCTCGCGCCGTGGGCCACCTCGGTGCCCTCAATGACAAGCGGCTGCATGCCCCGCTGGGCAAGGAAGTACGCGATCGCCGCTCCGATCACCCCACCCCCCACAATCGCGACGTCCGCATGCTGGTTCGGGCTCACGCTACCTCCCCCGTGAGTCTGTCACGGAGAGCGGCGCGGGGACAGGGAGAGGGATGGCCGCGACAGCAAGAAGCCAGGGCGATTGCCCTGGCTTCCTGGTGCTAACCGTCTGGAGGCGAGGTGGCAGCGCTACTCCAGTTCAACGTCCACTGGAATCAGGTCGTCACTCCGCTCAAAGCGGCCGCTGCCGAAGACAGACATGCTGAGTGGACCGTCGTCGTCATGCGTCGTCCAGGTTCCACCCTCGGGCCGCGTGCTGAGGTAGAGGTTGTCGGGGTTGCTGGTGCTCCGCCACACGGCCACGTGGACGGTCGCGGTGGATCCATTCCCTAGGTCGACGTCAACCGGAATCAGGTCGTCACTCCGCTCAAAGCGGCCACTGCCGAAGACGGACATGCTAAGGGGACCGTCGTCGTCATGCGTCGTCCAGGACCCACCCTCGGGCCGGGTGCTGAGGTAGAGGTTGTCGGGGTTGCTGGTGCTCCGCCAAACGGCCACATGCACGGTCGCGACACGTGCCGCCTGCGCCAGTGTCAGGTTCAGCGTCACGGGACCGCTTCCGCCGTGCTGTGCGGTCTGCGCGGCGGCCTGGCCCCCGATCTCAAAGCGAATGTCGCCGTCGCAGCCGTCTCGCGTACTGGCGTTGTGAACGGTCACGAAGTACGACGTGACCCCCGACCTGGAGAAGGTCGTCGCAGGGCTGTTGTTGCACAGCGTGTCGCCAACGAAGGCCTCCACGCTTAGCCCGGTCGCCACATCTCCGTCGGCTCCGGTTACGGTTCCCGTAAACGCCGAGGGGGGGCTGGGCTGCGCCAGTGCAACCGTCACGAAGGAAAGCGCGAGCGCCGCAACTGCGGCAGTCAGAATCCAGGGCTTCATTCTTTTCATGGGGGTGGTCGACTCCTGCGTGAGTTTTGCCGCCGGTTTGCCTAAGGTTACCCGAGGATAGCCACGTCAATGGCCATAACGATGAAGATCGCCGCAAGATATGCCAGAGAAAACGTGTAGAGCCGGATTGACGGCACCCGATCCGGCCACTTCCAGAGCCCGAACGCGATCGCGACGAACCCCAGACCGGCTGCTCCCGCCACCGCGCCGTACAGCCAGCCGACCTCGCCGGTCAGCAGGAGCGAGAGCGTGAGCGGCAGGAGCACGATCGAGTAGGCGAGGATCTGCCGACGGGTCGCGACCTCGCCGGCCTGCACCGGCAGCATCGGCACGCTCGCCTCGCGGTAGTCGGGGGCGATGCGCAGAGCCAGGGCCCAGAAGTGCGGCGGCGTCCAGAAGAAGATGATGGCGAACATGATCACGGGCGCCCAGGCCAGCTCCCCGGTGACCGCCGCCCAGCCCACCATTGGCGGAAAGGCCCCCGCCGCGCCCCCGATAACGATGTTCTGCGAGGAGCGCCGCTTCAGCCACACCGTGTAGATGAACACGTAGAAGAGGAATGCCGCCCACGCCAGCACGGCCGCCAACAGGTTGGTTGTCGCCCAGAGGAACGCGAATGCGCCCACGGCCAGCGCGAGCCCGAAGAGGAATGCGTTGAGCGGAGGAATCTCCCCGCGCACCAGCGGCCTGGACTGCGTCCGGCTCATGAGTGCATCGATGTCGCGGTCGTACCAGCAGTTGACCGCGTTCGCCCCCGCGGCCGAGGCCGCGCCGCCGACGAGCGTCGCGATCACGAGCGCCGTCGAGGGCCAGCCGCCTTCTGCCACCACCATCGCGGGGACTGTCGTCGCCAGGAGCAGCAGGATGATGCGCGGCTTGGTGATGGCGACGTAGCTGCGAATAGTCGCCGACGCCCGGCTCGACTCCCGCAGGGCCAGTCCCAGTGCCGTCATGCGGGCGCCTCCGCCGGGGCCGCCGGGACGCGGTTGGGCGACACCGCTTGCGCGGAGTACCCGAGGAGCGCGGCTGCCGACAGGGTGAGCCACAGCAGGGAGGCTAGCACGGTATGCGTTACGGTGAGCGCGTCGGGGAATGTGTACAGCACGTTGAGCGCCCCGATCGCCACCTGAGCCGCGTAGATCACTGCCGTCGTTCGCGCCACGTGCATCCCCCACCGCAGCGTCCCGCGCTCCCGCCAGGCGACGACCACGAGCCAGGCCAGTGGTACGAGCAGCAATGCCGCCAGGTAGCGATGCACCATGTGCGTGATCTGCTGGTCGTCGGCGCCGGGGAACACGCCGCCGCTACAGAGCGGCCAGCCCTCGCAGGCGGTCGAGCCCCCGCTTTCACCGAGATAGCCACCCATCCACACCACTGCCGCGAACAGCACCAGGGCGACGATCGCCCGCTGGCCCACACGCCAGGCCGCGGCGCGCTGTTCGGGTGGGATTCCGCCTCGGACCTCGTTGAACATCGCGAGCGCGGTCGCGGCCATCACCGTCAGGATCGCCATCGCCAGCAGCAGGTGGGTCGCGACGATCTCGGCGGGCAATTCCTCCCAGACCGTGATCGCCCCGATCACGCCCTGGATGCCCACCAGGGGCACGGCCGCGATTGCCGGCCAGAGCACCGCCGGCGTTCCCCGGTAGTGCCGCCAGGCGAAGACCGCGGTCGCGATCACGAGGATCCCGACGAAGGCCGCAACGAAACGGTGGGTCGACTCGATCACCGCTTCCTGCTCGTGCGGCGGCACGATGCCGCCGTGACAGGTCGGCCAGTCGGGGCAGCCCAGCCCCGACCCCGTTGCGCGCACGTACACCCCGACCCCAATCAGGATCAGCGTGGCGGCGCAGGTGATGAAGGCGAGGTTGCGGGTGGCTCTCATCGACTCGGAGGCGCCCCTGCAGACGCCGGTTCTCAGCGTACGGTGCGATGCCCGGAGGCGCCAGATTCCGGTAGGCTCGCGCCATGAGCGAGACCGACATTGATGCCGTCGCCTCGTGGCTGCGGGAGGCCCGGTCGGTCGCCATCCTCACCGGCGCCGGCATCTCGACCGAGTCCGGGATCCCCGATTTCCGCGGACCCGACGGCGTCTGGACCAAGAACCCCGCCGCCGAGCGCACTGCCACCATCCAGCACTACGTCGCCGACCGCGACCACCGGGTCCGTTCCTGGGCCAATCGCGCCGACAGCCCCATGCACAACGCCGAGCCGAACGCCGGCCACTACGCCCTCACCGCCCTGGAGGGGAAGGGGAAGCTCGACACGCTCGTCACGCAGAACATCGACGGACTCCACCATGCTGCCGGCACCTCGCCAGAACGAATCGTCGAGATCCACGGGACCGTGCGCGACTACGCCTGCCTCGGCTGCGCCGAGCGTGGCCCCATCGAAGTCGTGCTGGAACGCGTGCGGAACGGCGATGAGGACCCGCACTGCGACCAGTGCGGCGGCCTCCTCAAGTCGGCCACGATCTCCTTTGGCCAGGCGCTCATCGCCGAGGATCTCGAGCGGTCCCAGCTCGCTGCCGCCAACTGCGATCTCTTTCTCGCGATCGGCACCTCGCTCACGGTTTACCCCGTGGCCGCACTCCCCGAGATCGCGCTCCAGTGCGGGGCGCGCCTCGTCATCCTCAACGCGCAGGAGACCCCCTACGACCCGGCCGCGGCCACCATCCTGCGGGACGGCATCGGCACCGTGCTCCCCGATATCGTCGAGCGCGTCTAGCGGCCTGACTCCGGAGCGTCTTGCTGCTCGCCCCAGCGGTCCCAGTGCACCACCTCGCCCAGCGGCCTGCGTCGCGCCTGCGAGAATCGTCCCTTCTCCAGGTAGCCCAGCGGGATGAGGGCCATGACGAACGCGTTCTCGGGTAGCCCAAGCAACTCGTTGACCCCCGAGTCTTCGTCCAGCGTCCAGGTCATCACGGTTCCGATGTCGAACGCCCGCGCTGCCAGCATCAGGTTCTGCACGGCGCCGTAGATCGAACCCCCGAGGCCTGCCCCCGAGCGCCGCGTGTTGTCCGACATGCGGGCAGCGGTCTGCATGACCGGCGCCACGATCACAGGCACCTCCGCGAAGTGCTCCGCCAGGTGGACCACGCCCCGGCGGTTGCGCGCGTCGATTCCGATTTCCCCCTCGGCGATCCCTCCGCGCGTGATGCGCGCCGCTCCGAGCTCCTCGTCGCTCACCCGCTCGTAACCGTAGGAGGACAGGAGTCGCTCCGAGTAGACCTTCGCGATCGCGTCCTTCGTCTCCTGGTCGCGGATTACGACCCAGCCCCAGCCCTGCTGGTTGCCGCCCGTCGGACCGCGGACGGCCGCATCGAGGATCTCCCAGATCACATCCTCCGGGATCGGGTCCGGCTTCAGGAATCGCTGCGCGCGTGTCGTATGGATCGCGTCGAGGACATCAAGGGGTTCACGGTCCGGCATAGGGCCTCCTGGTATGGCTGTTCGCCGTCGCGAGTCTACCTGTCCGCGAGTGTCAGACGCGTATCATCCGCGCGACGCGCACCCATAGGAGGCTGGCGATGAAGATTGGGCTCTACGGCATCAACCTGGGCGTCCTCGCCGACCGTGAAGCCATGCTCCGCGTCGCCCGCGCGGCCGAAGCCGCCAACTTCGAGTCGCTCTGGACCGGCGAGCACGTCGTGTTCGTCGACCCCCAGCAACCGCCCTCCCCCCTCGTTCCCGACACCCCTCTCGCCGACACCGTCGCGACCCTCGCCTTCCTCGCCGGCGCAACCGAGCGCGTGCGCCTTGCCAGCGGCATCCTCCTCCTCCCCCAGCGCAACCCCGTCGTGCTCGCCAAGGAGCTCGCCGGCATCGACGTGCTTTCGGGCGGACGCCTCATCCTTGGGGTGGGTGTCGGTTCGGTCGAAGGCGAGTTCGACGCCATCGGCGTCCCCTTCCGCGAGCGCGGCGCCCGCACGTCTGAGCACATCGAGGTCCTGCGTACGCTCTGGACGCAGGAGAAGCCGGTTTTCGAAGGCCGCTTCACCTCGTTCTCCGGCATCCAGTCCCGTCCCCTTCCCGTCCAGCAGCCCCATCCCCCCATCGTGATCGGCGGCTACTCCGACGCCGCCCACCGGCGCACCATCACCCAGGGCGACGGCTGGTACGGCTTCATGATGGATGTTGAGGGCGCCGCCGCCGCCATCCAGGCACTCGGTGAGGCCGCCGAGAAGGTCGAGCGCCCCGACTACCTGGGACCCCTCGAGATCACGATCACGCCGCGTGGCCGCCTCGACCGCGAGGCCGTCGAGCGCTTCGCCGAGGTCGGCGTCCACCGCCTCGCCCCCATGCCCCGCCACCTCATGCTCCCCACCGACGATCCCGACCCCATCCGCGACGACGTCGTTGCCTTCGTCGAAGCCACGGCGGAGTCTCTGGAGCTGTAGGGTTGGTTGCTATCTGTACCGGTACACAGTACAGTACCTTGTGATTCGCTCGTTTCGCCACCGTGGGCTTCGGCGGCTGCACGAGCGCGGTGATTCCAGCCGAGTGAGAGCTGATCAGGTGGAGCGCATCCGAGTCGCCCTGTCGCACCTTGACTCAGCCGGGGTGCCCTCCGACCTCGCTCTTCCCGGCTACAGACTTCATCCACTGAGGGGCGACTTGAGGCACTTCTGGAGCATTTCGATCTCCGGCAACTGGCGAATCATCTTTCGGCTCGAAGACGGCGACGTGTACGACATCGACTTGGTCGACTATCACTAGACAAGGAGTGACCTATGCCCATGAAAGACCCACCCCACCCCGGCCTTGGTATCAAGCTGAACTGCCTGGAGCCGCTTGGCCTGAGCGTGACGGAGGCCGCAGAGGTGCTGGGCGTCGCGCGACATACCCTCTCGCGGGTCCTGAACGGGCACGCCGCTATCTCCCCGGACATGGCGATCCGTTTGGAGAAGGCCGGCTGGTCAAACGCCGAGTTCTGGCTCCGCCTTCAGACCGCCTACGATCTGGCACAGGCCCGGAAGCACGAGGACGCCATCAAGGTCGAGCGGTATGAGCCGCTCACGCCTGTCGGCTAGGGTCCAGCCTCACTCCTCGCAGACCACCCCGTCGCCGTCCCCGTCTCGAGCGGCTGGCACCATCTCCGCCGGGAAACCCCTGCCCCCGTCAGGGCAACGCCCCCGACTGCAGCCCTGCTGCCTGCGCTCACCCGCCGCTTCCGCCGCCGCACACGATGCGTAGGTCCGCTGCGATTGCGTGCTGGAAACCTCCGTGGGCGTGGAGTCGGTAGTCGAGCCCGCTGTGCCCGTCGAGGAGCAGGCGCTTGTGAGCGCGCTTGTCTCCGACGGACCCAGGACGTGGCCGTAGCGGCTGGCCGTGTCCCAGTAACGGGTCGCGTACGCGCAGGCGTTGGCGTTGTAGCCCTCCGCGTCGAGCGATCGCCAGCGCGGGAGCCACTCGTTCGCGAGGTCGTCCGACTTCGAGAGGTTGAACCTGGCGACCGTGGGCACGAGGTTCCCGAGGTCGCTGTAGGCGGCGCGAGCCTCGGACTCGCTATCCACCAGTTCACAGAGCACGGACCAGGGGAGCACGTGGTCCCGGTGCCCGTCGCCGTTCAGAGAATCGAGGCTGTAGAACCCCCTCGCCCCGTCGAGCAGGTCGCGCGCCTCGCCCGACCACGAGGGCCGGTCGTCGCACCACTCCGGCTCCTCCGAGGAACCCTGCCCCGTCTCCGTCGTCGCCGCGCGTGGCGTCGCCGTAGCGGCCGCGGCCGTTCCCTCCGACCGAGAGACGGCAGCCCCGCTGCCGGGGATGACCAGCTCCCAACCCACCCTGAGATTGCTGCAGTTCGCGTCGATCCTGGGGTTCGCTTCGAGCAGCCGCGACGTCGAGATGCCGAATTCCTGCGCGATGCGCCAGCACACGTCCCCCGCCTGCACGACGTAGGTCGTCGTCACCTCGGCGGCTGGGGTTGGCGTCGGGGACGGGGTCGAGACGGGCGTGCGTTCCGGCGACGAGGTGGAGGTTGCCGGGGCCTCGGTCGCTGTCTCGGGAGATGCGGTTGCAGTTGAGGCCGTTGGCGCCGTACCGGGCCCTTCCTCCGGCTCACACGCCACGGCGCCGCCCAGGACCAGCACGGCGAACAACACAACGAATACGCTGTATTTCACAGCTGTAGCTCTATCCCTTAGAGACTGCTCCCGGCTTCCCCTGCGGGTCAGATCAGGAGTGGGCGTTTTAGTGGACGATTAGTGGCCGGACACTCCCCCTACGGGGATCGTCGACCCGTGAAATCTCTATGTGTCGTATGGGTTGTGCTGGTCGGGGCGACCGGATTTGAACCGATGACCTCTTGACCCCCAGTCAAGTGCGCTACCAGGCTGCGCCACGCCCCGACAAAGCCCTCGAAGCGTACACGATCCCCTCCTACCCTCGCCTTGCCCGCGTAGGCTTCCCCAATGCGCGTCATCCCCGGTCAGGCGCAGTCGTTCGACCTGCGTTCGCTGATCGGCGGCATCTATCTGCCCGCCCTCTTCTTCGGCATCGGCCAGTGGATGATCATCCCCGCCATCCCCCAGTTTGCCGACGAACTCGGGGCGAGCGTCTTCCTCAGCGGCATCATCTTCGCCGCCCGCGGCGCCGGCTCGATGATCGGGGATGTTCCCTCCGGCCTCCTCATGAGCCGCCTCGGCGGGCGCGTCACCATGACATCCGGCGTGGTGCTGACCGCCGTTACGGCGGCGGCGATGGGGTTCAGCAGCGGTCCCGCCACCCTCGGCCTCTTCACGCTGTTGAACGGCGTCGCCTTCGCCCTCTGGCACGTCTCGCGCCTCGCCTACATGACCGAGACCGTGCCCGTCGAGTACCGCGGACGCGCCCTCTCGCTCGTCGGCGGCGTGACGCGCGTCGGCTTCTTCGCCGGGCCCATCGTCGGAGGCGCGATCGCCCAGTTTGGCGGGCTGGAAACCGTGTTCTTCGCCCAGGCCGTGGTTGTCGGCGTGGCCGCCCTGCTCGTCGCGACCCGCCTTCCCGAGCCTCGCGGGGGCGATGCCGGCACCCCGGAGCGTCCCCATGTGAGTCTCCGCAGCGTGGCCCTCGCCGAACGCCGCAGCCTCATCGTTGCGGGGTCGGTCGCCATCACCCTCGTGCTCATCCGCCACGGACGTCAGTTCCTGATTCCCGTCTGGGGCAGGGAAGCCCTCGACCTCGATCCCTTCGAGATCGGCCTCGTATTCGGGCTCGCCTCCGCCATCGACATGGTCATGTTCTATCCCGTCGGCGTGGTCATGGACCGCTGGGGACGGAAGTGGGTCATCGTGCCGAGCCTGCTGGTGCTCTCCGCTAGCCTGCTCCTCATGCCGCTCACGGCCGGCTTCATGTCGTTCCTGCTGGTGGGACTGCTCTCCGGCTTCGGCAACGGGCTGGGAAGCGGCGCCGTCATGACCCTCGGCGCCGACCTTGCCCCACCCGATGCCGCGGGCGAGTTCCTCGGGCTCTGGCGCTTAGTCGGGGACGTAGGCGCGGTCGCCGCGCCGCCCGCGATCGGCGGGCTCGAAGACCTGTTCACGCTTGATGCCGCGGCTGCGGTTACCGGGATCATCGGGCTCGCCGGCGGAGTCATCATGCTCCTGCTCGTGCGTGAGACCCTGACGCGGTCTCGTGAGCCCGCCCGCGCGTCCCCCCGCTAGAGGTCGAGCTCGATGCCGACCGGGCAGTGGTCCGAACCCAGTTGCTCGTGCTCGATGAACGCGCTCCGCACCAACGGCAGCAGGTCCTCGCTGACGAACACATAGTCGATGCGCCAGCCGATGTTCCGCTTGCGGCGCTCCCGCCAGGGGTCCCAGTAGCTGTACGCGTCCACCTGCTCCGGGTGTAGCGCCCGGAAGGTGTCGACGAAACCGCTCTCGATCACGCGGTCGACCCACGCGCGCTCGACGGGCAGGAAGCCCGTCTCCTTCTCGTTGGGGCGGGCCACGTCGATCTCGCCGTGGGCCACGTTCAGGTCCCCCATGAACACGACGCTCCGGCCCTCGTCCCGCAGCGCCACGATGCGCTCCAGGAAGGCTTCGTAGTACGCGAGCTTGAAGTCGAGCCGCGCGAGCTTCCGGCCGGCGTTGGGGAAGTACGAGGTCAGCAGCACGAAGTCCCCGAAGTCCGCCTCGATGACGCGTCCCTCGCGCTCGAACTCGGGCGTCTCCAGCCCGAGGCGCAGGTCAACGGGAGTTTGCTTCGTCAAGAGGATGGCGCCGCTGTACCCCGGTTCCTCGGCCGGGTGCCAGGTGGCCTCGTACCCGGCCTCGAGCCAGGGCTGCTCCTCGACCTGTTCGGGACGCGCCTTCACCTCCTGCAGCCCGGCGATGTCGGGCGCCGTCTCCTCGAGCCATGCCGGGAAGTTCCCCGAGCGCAGCCCCGCGCGGAGGCCGTTCACGTTCCAGGAGCAGATGCGCAGCGTCGCCACCGCTTACAGGTACTGCCGTGCGATCACGACGACTGCGGTGCTCACCCCGGCCACGACGAGGTATTCGGCGATGGTCGAGGGCTTCAGGTCGTCGTCGAGCAGGTGGTGGACCAGCCCGGTCGCGACGTAGAACCCGATGATCATGAGCGCGCCCGTCAGCAGGTCGTCGAGCGGGAAGTAGTAGAGCGCGATGCGCAGCTCGGCCAGTGAGATGCCGATCGCCAGCGCGGCCAGCAGGGATGATGCGCCCCGCCCCCGGCTCTCGCGCAGCAGGTCGAGCGCCAGCGCGAAACTCAGCGCCCCGACGGCCGCTGCCGATGCGGGCAGGTTCAGGTCGTGCGTGAAGAACACCGTGAAGAGCGCCAGTGCGACCAGGTACGTGACCACCGCCAGCACGAGCCGCATCGGCCCGAAAAGCGGCCGGCTCGGCGAGACCGCGTGGTACTCCGCGTACAGCATCAGGCCGGTCGCGGCGCCCGCCGCCAGCCCCGCCGCCAGCCTTGCGTACCCGCTGACCGCCTCGTCGATGAAGAGCCCCGCGCCGAGCACCCCCAGCAGGGGCAGCAGCGCGTAGCTCAGGGAGCCGAAGGGGCTTCCGCGCCAGTCGGGGTGGGAGCGCACGGCGCTCTCGACGCCCGCGGCCGCGATGAGCGCCGTAAGGGCCAGGATCCAGTGCTGCTCAGGCCGGAAGTTGAGGTAGGCGGCGAGGCCCGCCATCGCGAGTCCACCGAGCACCACGGCGCGGCCCGTCGCGGTCAGGCTGGGGATTGGTGGCTCGGCCCGGGCTTCCGCTTCCAGCGCCTACTCCTCCGCGAGCGTGGGCTCCTCGAACCCGTAAATCTCCGCCGCGTTTCGCCACCACAGGCGCTCGCGGTCCGACTCCGACAGCTCTAGCTGGTCGTAGATCGCCTCGAAGCGGTCGATGTGCTCGCGGATGTCGTCCATGCCGCAGTCCGAGCCGAACACCAGCTTCTCGATGCCGATCTCGCCCCCGATTAGTCCGAGCTCGACCGCGTGCCGCTCGATCGTCTCGCCGCCGCTCATGTCGAGGGAGACGTTCGGCCGCCAGCGCGCGATGGAAGTCGCGTACTCGTAGTTGCCCTGGTTTCCGAGGTGCGCGCCGATGATGCGCAGGTCGGGGAAGCGCTGCGCGATCGTGTCCAGGTGGACCGGCGACATGCGCTCCGCGGAGACATCGCGCATCGGCCAGCGGCCGCGCATCTCCTGCATGCGGCGGAAGGTCGCGGCCGCCGCCGGGTCCCTCCGCGGATGCGTGACCGAATAGTCGATGCCCCCGCCGATGACGCCCAGGTGGAACAGGACCGGCATCCCCAGCCGGTCGGCTGCCGCGTAGGTGGGCAGGTAGTCCGGCTCGTCGTAGCGGCGCGCCACGCCGATCAGCTTCAGCCCTCGGTACCCCATCGCGTGGAGCTCCCCGACCTCATCCCGGCCGATCACCTCCGGGTCGATCATCGCCACCGGCACGAACAGGTCCGGGTACTCCTGCAGGATCTCGATGCCGCGCTCGTAGGTCGGCCCGAAGCGCCCGCCCGTCAGGACGCAGGCCTTCGTGATCCCGGCAGCCGTCGCCACTTCGGCGAGGCGCTCGATAATCGGCGCCGGGTCGGCGTCGGGCTTCTCCCAGTCGCGCGGGAAGTGGATGTGAACGTCGAAGATCTTCATCTTGGGGCCGCAGGATCGCGCTTGCCAGAGTGTAGCACGAGGGCGGTTTCGCCCCTGCTCGCCGTGCCTACAGCAAGCGCTCGGCGAACGCTTCGAGCGCGGGGATGGCGTCCCGGGACGACCGCCACAGCGTCACGACGATGCGGTTCACCCCCGCCTCCACCAGCGCCTCGACCTCGTCCCGCGTGATCGAAGGCGAGCCGTTCACGGTCACGTCGAACGGCTCACCGGCGCGGCCGTACTGCTCCCGCAGTTCCGTCAGCTTCGCGACGTGCTCGCGGGCGCTTTCGGGCGTGTGCCGGAGCGCGTACCACCCGTCGCCCAGACGCGCGGCGCGGCGCAGGGCTGCGGGCGTCTCGCCCCCCACGAGGATGGGCGGGTGCGGCTTCTGGAAGGGCTTCGGCTCGAACGCTGCTGGGCCGAGGTCGTAGTGCTTGCCGTGGAACTCGGGCTCCGGTTCCGTCCAGAGCGCCCGCAGCACGGCGATGCACTCGTCCATGCGCGCCCCTCGCGTGTGGAAGTCGAGCCCGACCATTTCGAACTCCTCCTCCAGCCAGCCCGCGCCCACGCCGAAGATGACGCGCCCCCGCGTCAGGTAGTCGAGGTCGGCCACCGTCTTCGCGGTCGACACGGGGTCGCGCAGGGGCAGGATGAAGACGGCGGTCCCGAACCGGATCGTCGTCGTGTGCGAGGCGATGTAGGTGAATACCGTGAGCCCGTCCATGAAGGGCCAGCGCGGTTCGAGCGGCGCCTGCCCGTCCTCCGCGTAGGGGTAGGTCGAGGGCATCTCGGTCGGAAAGATGAGGTGGTCCGGGCGCCAGAGGGACTCGAAGCCCAGCTCCTCCGCCTTCTGCGCCGCCGCGATCAGCGCCTCGCCCCGGATGCCGTGAATGACCGTGCCGAATTTCATGCCCGCGCCTCCCTGCTGAAGATGAGCCCGCCGCTGGCGAGCGTCCCCGCCCCCACTGTCGCGACGGTGTGAGCCGCGCCCTCAATCTGGCGCGCTTCCGCCCGCCCGGTCACCTGCAACACTGCTTCGCTGATCTGGGCCATCCCGTGCAGGCGCCCCTCGCCCAGCGAGCAGCCCGACGTGTTCACCGGCAGCTCGCCATCGAGCGCCGTCGCCCCGGAGGCGATGTAGCTCGCGGCCTCTCCCCGCCCCACGAACCCCAGCGCCTCCAGCCACACGTAGAGGAAGATGCTGAACCCGTCGTACAGCATGGCCACGTCGATGTCGGCCGGCCCGAGGCCCGCCGACTCCCACAGCTTCTCCCCCA
>JAPPBY010000026.1 GCA_026702615.1 Chloroflexota bacterium
AGCGGGCGCGCAAGCCGCGGGCGCTGGCGTCGGGGTCGACGGGGAGGAGGACGGCCCGTCCCTTCGCGCCGGAACTGGACTGGTCGACGCCGCTGTTGGCGCAGACGAAGCCGTGGCGGGTCTCGGTGATGAGGACGGGTCCGACCTGGCGAACGACGCGCTTCGATTCCCGCAGGACGAGCTCGACGATGCCGGGCTCCTTCTCCCAGCGCTCGGCGAAGTCACGGGCGAAGGGGGAGGGCTCGACGGTGTCGAGGTCGACGGTGCGGCCTTCCGACTTGGAGACAATCTTGGAGGTGACGATGACGATGTCACCGCCGGCGAGGGGTTCGCCGGCGGCGGCGGCCGACTCCACGATCATCGCGGCGAGATCGTCACCCTCGGCGATCTCGGGAAGGCCCTCGACGGCGATGACGGAGACGGCCACCTCGGTCCTCCCTAGACGCCGGCGATGCGGACGCTGGTCTGCGTCTTGTGGACGCGGTTGAGGTTGATGAGCAGGGACGTGAGCATCTCGACGTAGCGGCTGTTGCTGAGGGCGCCACCATCGACGCCGCGGACGCCATCGATCTCGTCGGCCAGGGCCATGATGACGGCCTTCGCCTCCTTGTCGTCGCCGCAGACGAGGACGTCGGCCTCGACGGGCTTGTCGAGCTCCATGAGCTTCTCGGCGCTCATGTTCTGGAAGGCGGAGACGACGCGGGCGTTGGGGAGGGCGGCGGCGGCTTCCTCAGCGGCGCTGTTGCCATCGATATCAAGGGCGACGGCGCCCTTCCCGCGGACGAACTCGAGGGGGGCGACGACGTCGCAGACGATGGCGCCGTCGAGGGCCCCGCCGATGGCCTCGAGGGTCGGGCCCTGGCCGCTGTAGGGAAAGGTGAGGAAGACCACATCGGCGCCTGCGACGGTGGCGGCGTTCTCGCCGCCGCTGACGGCGGCGCCAGGAACGGCCTCGGCGATCTTGGCGGCCCCCTCCTCGCCCCGTTCGGTGGAGCGGGAGCCGATGGCGACGTGGTGGCCGGAAGCGGCGAAGCGGATGGCGAGCCCGAGACCCTCGGGGCCCGTCCCGCCGACGAATGCAAGTTTCATGGCTGGGGAGTCTAGCGGAAGTCGGTGGAAGGGACGCGCAAGGCGCGGTAGGGTCCACCGGCGGGGCTTTCGCTGGGCCTTACGGGCCAAGGCGGTTGCTCTGCTATACTCGATTCCGAGAGCAAGAAACACCTTCTCTGAGCGGCCTCCTTGCCGCCAGGAGTTCCCATTTTGTACTCCCGCTGGATGCGCAACGGCTTCATCTGGCTCCTCGTGGTGGTCGCTGCGATCGCGATCGGCTTCGCCTTCTTCTCGGGTGGCGACTCGAAGCAGGAGGTGCCATTCGGACAGGTCGTGCAGGACATTGAGGGCGGCCTGATCGAGACCCTCGAGGTCGACGGCCGGGACATCAACGCGATCTATTTCCAGCACATCAACGGCCAGCCCCTGGAGAAGAAGTCGAAGGTGGCGGAGAACACCGACATCGCGACCTTCCTGAGCGACCGCGGCATCTCGCTGAGCGGCGCTTCGCCGGGGCGGCTGAACGCCGTCAACCTCGAGTTCAAGGAGAGCGGCGGACTGGGCCCGTGGCTGGGACTGCTGCTGAACCTGTTCCCGTTCCTGCTGTTCGGCGCGTTCCTGCTGCTGATCATGCGGCAGGCACAGGGCTCCAACTCCCAGGCGATGAGCTTCGGCAAGAGCCGCGCACGGCTCTTCACGGGCGCCAAGGTCACGGTCACGTTCATGGACGTGGCAGGCGCGGATGAGGCGAAGGAGGAGCTCGTCGAGGTCGTCGAGTTCCTGAAGTACCCGGAGAAGTTCGCGGCGCTGGGCGCGCGCATCCCCAAGGGCGTGCTGCTCGTCGGCCCGCCGGGCACGGGCAAGACGCTGCTCTCGCGCGCGGTCGCGGGCGAGGCGGGGGTGCCGTTCTTCAGCATCTCCGGTTCGGAGTTCGTGGAGATGTTCGTGGGCGTGGGCGCGAGCCGCGTGCGCGACCTCTTCGAGCAGGCGAAGAAGAACGCGCCGTGCATCGTGTTCGTCGACGAGATCGACGCGGTCGGGCGCCAGCGCGGCGCGGGGCTGGGCGGCAGCCACGACGAGCGCGAGCAGACGCTGAACCAGATCCTCGTCGAGATGGACGGGTTTGATACGGGCACGAACGTGATCGTGGTCGCGGCGACGAACCGGCCCGACATCCTCGACCCGGCACTGCTGCGGCCGGGCCGCTTCGACCGCAAGGTGGTGCTGGATTCGCCGGACGTGAAGGGTCGCGAGGCGATCCTGGGCGTCCACCTGAAGGGGAAGCCGATCAGCGACGACGTGGAGCCGGCGACGCTGGCGAAGTCGACGCCTGGCTTCAGCGGAGCGGACCTCGCAAACCTCGTGAACGAGGCCGCCATTCTGGCGGCGCGGCGCAATCGCAAGACGATCGCGATGGAGGAGTTCGAGGAGGCGGTGGACCGCGTGATCGCGGGTCCGGAGCGCAAGAGCCGCGTGATGAGCGAGCACGAGAAGCAGCTGACGGCCTACCACGAGGGCGGTCATACGGTGATCGCGCACTTCCTGGACAAGCACGACCCGCCGCACAAGGTCACCATCGTGGCGCGGGGCATGGCGGGCGGGTACACGCGCTTCCTGCCCGACGAGGAGACGCACTACCGCACGCGCGACATGTTCAAGGACCAGCTCTGCACGGCCCTCGGCGGCCACGCCGCCGAGGAGCTCATCTACGGCGAATCCTCGACAGGCCCCTCGAACGACCTGGAGCAGGTAACCCGCATCGCCCGCTCGATGGTGACGCGCTGGGGTATGAGCGAGCGGCTCGGGCCGCGCACCTTCGGGCGCAGCGACGACCTGGTCTTCCTGGGCCGCGAGATCTCGGAGACGCGGAACTACTCGGAGAAAGTCGCCGAGGAGATCGACGACGAGGTGCGGCGCATCATCGAGGAAGCGCAGGCGCGAGCACGCGACATCCTGCGCGAGAAGCGGGACGTGCTGGAGAAGCTTGCAACCGTTCTGCTCGACGTCGAGACGCTGGAGGGCGAGGAGCTGACACGTCTGCTCGAGAGCGACCCGAGCGCTCCCTGGCCACCACCCGATCTCAAGAAGAAGGACGAGCCGCCCGCGGAGTCCCTCGACGAGGAGCCCGCGGACACGCCCACGTTCCAGCCGGCGCCCAAGCCGGGACTGGCGTGGGAGGGCGGCGCGCAGGCGACGACCGACGGCGGTGGCAAGTAGCCCCTCAGCACGGGCGCCGGGACGAATGAGCGACGACGAACCACGACGGTGCGCCGCCTGCGGTGCGGAGCTCGACGAGGGAGGGAACAGCGAGCTGTGCGGACTGCATCATCGCGTCGGAGGGGTAGGTCGGCGTTGACCCTACGGGGGGCCTTCCTAGACTGAACTTTCCCCGTCAGAGCGGGAGCAAGCGGAGCGACCAGTGCAGGCGATCGTGCGAGCCGGCGGACATCAATTCATGCTCACGGAAGGGCAGGAGTTCGACGTGGGCACCCTTGATGGCGAGCCCGGCGACACCATCGACTTCGACGTGCTGCTGTTGATCGACGGCATGGACGTCGAGGTCGGCGAGCCGACGGTTCCCGGGGCCTCGCTGCGGGCGCGCATCTCGCAGCACGGCAAGGGCCCGAAGCTGCGCTTCATGAAGTACAAGAACAAGGTGCGCTACCGACGCACGCTCGGGCATCGGCAGCCCGTCACGCGGCTCATCGTCGAGTCGATCACGAAGGGGTAGGCCATGGCGCACAAAAAGGGCCTAGGCAGCACCAAGAACGGTCGCGACAGCAACAGCCAGCGGCTGGGCGTGAAGCGCTACGACGGCGAGTACGTGACACCGGGGACCATCATCCTGCGGCAGCGCGGCACCCGCTTCCATCCGGGTGAGAACGTGGGACTGGGCCGCGACCACACCATCTACGCGAAGGTGGAGGGCACGGTGAAGTTCAGCCCCCACGCCAAGGGACGGCGCAAGCGCGTGAGCGTGCTCGTGCCGGCAGGGCAGGAGTAGGACGATGAAGGCCGAGATTCATCCGGAGTACCTCGACGCCGTCATCACCTGCTCATGTGGCAGCCGCATCGAAACGCGGGCCACCAAAGAGCAGATGCACATCGACGTGTGCAGCGATTGCCACCCGTTCTTCACGGGCGAGCAGCGCATCGTCGATACGGCGGGCCGGGTTGAGCGCTTCCAGCGGCGCTATTCGCTCGGCGACCCCTCGTAGGCGGAGTCTCCCCGCCCGGCCGGGAGTGATGCGGCCACGCGCTGCAACCGGCCAGACCCGAGCCAGAGGCTGATCGCCCCATGAGCGCCGCCCCTCAACGTCCGGACGTGTACTACGGCGGCCAGGCCGTGATCGAGGGCGTGATGATCCGCGCGCCACGGCACATGGCCGTGGCCGTTCGCCACCCCAGCGGCGAGATTGTGCGGCACTCGGAGGAACTGACCGGCTTCACGACGGGACGGCTGCGCCAGATCCCGCTGATGCGCGGCGCGGTCGTGCTGTGGGAGACGCTCTCGCTGGGGCTGCGCGCCATCAACTACTCCTCGCGCATCGCCCTCGATGAGCCGGCTGAGGACGACGGGGAGGCGACAGCCACCGACACCCTCCCGGACGAAGAGGAACCGCTGACCGACGCGGCGATGTGGTTCTCGATGGCGATCGGGATCATCTTCGCGATCGCCATCTTCTTCGTAGGGCCGGTGTTGCTGGCCAACTTCCTCGAGTCGCAGGGGATCGCGCGGGCGGGAGTGGTCGCGATCGAGGCGGGGGTGCGGCTGGTGCTGTTCGTGGCCTACATCGCCCTGATCGGGCTGATGCCCGACATCCGGCGGGTGTTCCAGTACCACGGCGCCGAGCACATGACGATCCACGCCTACGAGGCGGCGCGGCCGCTGGAGGTCGCGGACGTCCGGGCCTTTCCGAAGGAGCACACGCGCTGCGGGACGAGCTTCCTCGTGGTCGTCATCATGATCGCGCTGGCGGCCTTCCTCGCGTTCGACCTGCTGGTGGACCAGGGCATCGTGGTGCGCATCCTCTCGCGGGTGGTGCTGCTGCCGCCGATCGCGGGGATCAGCTACGAGGTGCTGCGCTTCGGGGCGCGTTTCGAGTCGAATGCGCTCGTGCGGGCCATGTTCGCGCCGAACATCGCGCTACAGGCGCTCACGACCCGGGTTCCGGAGGACGACCAGATCGAGGTCGCGATCGCGGCCTTCGAGACCGCAGTGGAGTCGGCAGCCGACGACTAGCAGCCGCGCCTTCTGGCGCGCACGGGTGGCGATCCGTACTGTTGCGGCATGGTGGCGGCAACCTACCGGACGGGCGAATTCGACATCGCGGTCGTCTCCGACGGGCACATCAAGCTCGACGGCGGGGCGATATTCGGGCTGGTGCCGCGCATCCTCTGGGAGCCCGTGGTCGGCAGCGAGAACATCGACGAGCAGCACCGCATTCCCCTGGCCCTCAACTGCATGCTCGTGCGCCGGGGCGACAACGTCGTGCTGGTCGAGACGGGCATGGGGACGAAGTACACGGAGCGTGAGCGCGAACGCATCTGGCCGGGCGAGTACGGCATGCTGCTCGACGAGCTGGCGGCGATCGGCGTCGCGCCCGGCGACGTGACTCACGTGGTCAACACGCACCTGCACACGGACCACTGCGGCTGGAACACGCTCGAACGCGACGGGGAAGTGACGCCGACGTTCCCGAACGCGCGCTACTTCATCCAGGAAGGCGAGTACGCGGCGGCGATGCACCCGAACGACCGCACGCGGGCAACGTATCTGGCCCCAAACTTCGAGCCCCTGGAGCAGACGGGGCAACTTGAACTGGTGGACGGCGAAAGCGAGATCCTGCCCGGCATCACGTTCCTGCCGACGCCGGGGCACACCGCCGACCACGCCTCGGTCGTGCTGAGCTCGAGCGGCGAAACGGCCATCTATACGGGCGACCTGGTGCACCACGCCGTGCAGGCGGAGCGCCCGGCATGGATCGCGGCTTTCGACATCCTGCCCGTGGTCTCGCTGGAGACGAAGAAGCGGCTGATGGAGCGGGCGGTGCGCGAGAACGCCCTGCTCGTTTGCGTGCACAACGCATTCCCGGGGGTGGGGCGTCTGACGGAGGTCGACGGGCGGCGGCGCTTCGTCGAAGAGTGACCGAAGCAGGCATCAACCGGCTGGCCCTGCACGCGGTCCATGAGGCGCTGGGCGCCACGTTCCGGCTGCGGGGAGGCTGGCGCCTTCCCGAGAGCTACGGCGACAGCGAGGACGAGTACGCGCGGCTGCGGTCCAACGCCGTCGCCTTCGACCGCTCCGACCGGACGCGGTTGCTGGTGAGCGGCACGGACGCTGGAGCGGTGCTGGGGGAGGTCTTCGGAGAGGCGGCAGGCGAGCTGGAGGAAGGGCGAGCGGTGCGGGCGGCCGCGCTCAACGAGGGCGGTCGGATCGCGGACCTCGTGCTGGTGGCGCGGACGGGGGGCATCGCCTACATCGTGATGGGAGAGCCGGCCAGGGGCGCCACGACGATGGCGATGCTGGAGGACGCGGTGGGAGAGGGGTACGACGTCGCCATCCAGGACCGGACGGCGACCACCTGCCTGGTGGGGATAGCGGGGCCGGGGGCGGCGGAGGCGGCGGCACAGCACGTGAACGAGGGACTCCCGCCACGACTGCCCTCGATGCACGCGTCCCCGTTCGAGTTTCACGGATACCGGGCGCTGGCGATCCGCACGAGCAGCGTCGGCGAGGACGGTTTCGAGTTCATGGTCGCCCCGCCCGTCGCGGAACACCTGCTGGGACTGCTGCAGGCTTCGGGGGTGCGGGTGGCGGGGGCGGGGGCGCAGGAGATCGCGCGCATGGAGGCGGGGGTGCCTGCCTTCACCCCGGACCTGGAGACGGGACTCACGCCGGGGGAGGCGGGGCTCGGCGAGCTGCTCGGACTGCCCGCGGAGGAGCCAACGCGCGTGCTCAGCGCGCTCCTCTTCGAGGGGGCGGAGGCGCCGCCGGTGGGGACGCCGGCACTGGCGGACGAGCAAGTCGTGGGGGAGCTTCGCAGCTGCGCGTTCTCGTTCGCGCTTGACGCTGCGGCAGGACTGGCAATACTCAATCGCAACCGGAGCCATCCAGGTACAGCGATTTCGGTAGGCGGAACGCGCGCACTGGTCGCGCAGAGGCCGCTCTACCGGCGGAGGAAGACGTAGCGATGCCACTCGGCGACATTCCCATGCCCAAGATCCCGATCCCGGAGGTCCACTTCCACGGGAAGACCGAAATCATCCTCGGGCGCGACTGGCGCTCGGTCTACGTCGAGGAAGAGGAGGCGCTTCCCGAGGACAGGCCCGCGCTCTTCGGCTACGCCTGCGTCGTGCGTGGCGACTACGGCTACGTGACGGAGCCCGACGACGGCGACGGCTGGCGGGTGGTAGAAGGCGAAATCGGCGAGAGCGAGACGCCCGAGGAGTTCATCGCGCGGGCCGCGCACCAGCAGATCGGCGCCACGATCTCGCAAACGCTGCTGCTCGGCTATCTCGACTGCGAGGCGACGAGCTACAACGAGCAGTACGAAACGCACTTCCGGTCCCTGAGGCCGCTCTACGTTGCGGTGGCGAGCGAGGTAGGGCCCATTCCCGAGGGCGCCGGCTTCCACCGGCGCCGGTACCCCATGAACCAGTTCCAGAACGAGCTGCGCGTACGCTACCCCACGATCCACCAGCACTTCATGAAGGGGCTCGGCCGCTACATGATCCTGGAACGCACGGGGAAGCTGGACAGCTAGCCCGATCTAGTCGCCCTCGTCCTCGATCTCCCAGGCCGCCTGCACGGTGACCGTGACCGCGGACGTGCCGGGCTGGATCGAGGTGCCGAAGCTATCGTCCGCCGCGAACTCGGCGCGCGGCCCCAGCCCCACTAGCGGAGCCGCCCAGCTGGTTTCAACGACCGTGATGATGGAGCCGAGGGTGACACCCGTGAGCTCGGCAAGTTGCTCCGCCTTGGCTCGTGCATCGGCGATGGCAAGCTCGCGTGCTTCCTCGGACAGGGCTCCAGGATCGGCGTGAGCGAAGGAGATGCCGCCAAAGCGGACGGCATCGCCACCGGCGACGGCAATGGCATCGATAAGCTCGCCGATGCCCTCGACATCGCGCACGGTCACCTGCACGGTGTTCGAGAAGACGTAGCCGGTCACCCGCGGAGTCTCGTCGCGATAGTGGTACTCGGGGTAGACGTAGAAGTCGCCGGTGCGAACGTCGCTTTCCTCGACACCGTGGGAGCGGAGGGCGGCAATGATCGCGTTCGAGGCCTCGGCCGCGCCCGCGCGGGCTGCCGCAACGGTGTCGGCACGTACCTCGACGCCGGTGTTCACGGTTGCGATGTCGGGCTCGGCGCGGATCTCGCCGGTGCCAGTTACGCTGATGGAGCGGGAGTCGTCGATGCCATCTTCGACGGACGTCTCGAAGCAGGCCGAGGCCAGTACGAGGAGCGCCGCCACCGCCACGAGGGCAGCCACCATGCGGGAGCGAGTCATCCGGACCTCCAGGGCTCGCGTTCGTTGCGAGCTGCATCGAGCGTAGGTGACGAGCAAGAGACGCGCGACCTGTTCGCAATGACAAGTGATAGGCTCGTGGGGTGGCTTCCGAAGACGAGCGCGCTCCCGGCTCACAGCCAGAAGAGACGGACCCAGGCGACGAGGCCGCGCCGATCATTGGCGGGGGCGTGACGCCGCCCGTAGCGCAAGCGCGCTCCGCCTCGGGCCGGGAACCCACAATCGGCGAGCTTCCGGCGCTGGAGGCGGAGGCGTTCCTGGTGCCCTCGTGGACGGAGGGCGTGGCCGTCGAAGCGGTGGCGGAGAAGCCGGACCGCAGCCGCAAGCTAATCCGGGAGATCATCGAGACGGCCCTGCTGGCCCTGCTCGTGTTCCTGGCGGTGCGGGCGAGCCTGCAGAACTACCTCGTCGAGGGGTACTCGATGTTCCCAACGCTGGACCACGGGCAGCACGTCCTCGTGAACAAGCTGGGCTACGCCGAGATCAACATGGACCGGCTGACGGACTTCATCCCGTTCGTCGATGCCGAGGACGGCGACGTGCGCCAGGTGTTCGGCGGGCCCGGGCGCGGCGACATCATCGTGTTCGAGAGCTCGGCGGGCAGCGGGAACGACCTCATCAAACGCGTCATCGCGTTGCCGGGGGAACGCATCGCGATCGTGCAGGGCCGGGTGTATATCAACGGGCAGTTGCTGAACGAGCCGTACATCACGGAAGCCTGGAGCGACACGCGCCCCGAGATCCTGATCCCGGCGCGCCACTACTACGTACTGGGGGATAACCGGAACAGCAGCCAGGACAGCCGCAGCGGGAGGATCGGGCTGGTGCCGCGAGAACGCATCGTGGGGAAGGCGCTCCTCCGCTACTGGCCGTTCGACTCCTTCGGGCTGGCGCCGAACGGGGGCGCGGAGCTGACCAGGACGACCGTGTCGGCGCCGTCGCAACCGGCGGAGCCGGACGAACCAGCGGAGCCATCGGAACCGTGAGCGAGCAGCTCGAAGTGCGCGGCGCAATGTTGCAGGGGCACTTCCAGCCTTAGAGTGATTTGAAGGACACCGCGAGACGAGCCCTACTCCCTAGGAGTAACTATGTCTAGCATTAAACTTCAGACATGTCGGCTCCGTTTCTGATCAGAGCCTGGAGGATTACGTCAGTTTCCCCAAGCTGCCGACCTTACAATCTCGCGACCCAGAGGAGCGAGAAATTGGTGGACGAGACGCGCGATAAGCTCATTGACCTCTTGGACCGCTTCGCGCGCGTCAGCCGGGATGCGGACACTCGCTTCGAGCTAGCCTCAGGTGAGGGAAGCGAAGTCTACTTCGACGGCAAGCGAGTTACGCAGTCCTACGAGGGTATGCCCTTGGTTGGGCAAGTGGTTTGGGAATTCGCGAGGAAGATCGGCGCTGAGGCAGTAGGCGGGCTCGCGATCGGGTCCATACCTATCTCAGACGCCGCCGTCGCGTACGCGACGTTCTCTGCAAAATCCAAGCTGGAAGGGTTCTATGTCTTGGACAGCGCCAAGACCCACGGGACCAAAGAACGCGTCTACCAATCGTTCAGAGAAGATGGACGAGAACTCCTGTCGAAGGGCACTAAGGTCTTGATAGTCGACGACGTGATGACAACGGGGGGGAGCATTGGACGTGCCATTGAAGAGGTACGGGAGCGGGGAGCCCACGTGCAAGGTGTCCTCGTCTTGATCGACAGGCGCGACGACCGCGCAGAGAGTATTCGCAAGGCCGCACCCTACTTCTACGCTGTCGCGGATCTCGACGAGAAGGGCAACCTCGGACCTTCCCCAACTGGTCTGGCCCCAGCGATCGCGAGCTAGTTCCGGCTGCGCGACGGCCCCGCAGCCCTCGTCATCACCTGAGTCGCAGGTGGGCTTGGCAGGGTTCGTAGAATGGGCGCATGCAGGAAGCCCCCACCAGCAGTGACCGGTTTCTCCTGAAGGCGCTGGGAGAAGCGGCGGGTGAGCTGCGCGGTCTGCTCTGGTCGACGAGCGAGCGGCAAGCGCGAGAGCCGGGGGAGGGGCAGGACGAAGGGTGGTGCCTGCTCGCGATCGCGTTCCACCTGCGCGAGGTGGAGCGGGAGACGACCCAGCAGTTCGAGACGATCCTGCGGCGACCGTTCGCGCCCATCCGCAACATCGACCTGGACAACATCCCCTTTCCCGAGGACTACCAGTACGTGAGCATCGACGAGGCTATCTCGGGCTTCTCCCATGCGCGACAGGACACGTCGTACTCGCTCTGGGGGCTCTCGCAGACGGAATGGGAGCGGACGGCGATGCATCCCTACCGGGGCGAGGTCGCGCTCATCGACCTCGTGCGCGACCTGTACAAGCACGACCTCGAGCATCTCTGGCAGGCCCGGCGCATGCTCGGCCTCGACCCGATTCCGCGCCGGTGACGCCGCTGCTGCGAGCCGTCCCGCCGGCGGAGTGGGCGCTGGCGACGGACGGCGAGGCCGAGCACATCGCGTTCTTCGGCGACGACCTCGAACGGCTGGCACTCGCCACGAGCGCGCTCGGCCTGGGGCTGACCGTGGCGGAGGGGACGGGGCGGGTGGCGGCGAGCGCGGGCGACCTCGGGCGGCTGGCAGCGGAGCTGGGGCGGCGGGACAGCCCGCTGTCGGCACCGCTGACGGGTTATCTGTCGCCGGTCGCGCGCTGGCGGGTGGCGTCGCAGGAGCTGGCGTTGGACGAACCCCTCGTGATGGGCATCGTGAACCTGACCGACGACTCCTTTTCGGGGGACGGGGTGGGGACGGACGTGACGGCGGCGCTGGCGCACGCCGAGCGGCTGCGTTCGGAGGGGGCAGACATCATCGACGTGGGGGCGGAGACGGCGCGGGCCAGCCGTCCGCAGCTGGAAGCGGAGGCGGAGGCGGCGATTGCGGGGCCGGTGGTGGCAGCGCTCGTGGGGGAGGGGCATCTCGTCTCCATCGACACGTACAAGCGCGAGGTGGCGGAGGCGGGGATTGCCAAGGGAGCGGCGATCGTGAACGACATCAGCGGCCTGACGTTGGGAACCGACGCGGCGGAAGCGGCGGCCCAGGGCGGGGCGGGATACGTGCTCAACTACAGCTACACCGTCCCGAAGCACCGGCCCGACCCCGCGCCCGTCTACGACGACGTGGTCACGGAGACGGTGGGGTGGATGGCAGAGCGGCTGGCGGCGCTGGAGGCGGCGGGGCTGGCGCGGGAGGCCATTGCCATCGACCCCGGCATCGCCTTCGGGAAGAGCCACGACGAGGACATCCAGTCGCTCCGTCGCCTTTCCGAACTGCGCACGGCGGGGCAGCCCCTCCTGCTGGCGCACTCGCGCAAGAACTACATCGGCAGCGTCTCGGGCGCCGGTCCGGAGGACCGCGACCTCGAGACGCACGTCACGACGGCGCTCGCGTACGCGCAGGGCGCGCGCATCTTCCGCGTGCACGATGTCGCCGGCACGCGCCGAACCCTGGCGATGGCGGCAGCGGTCGTGTCGGCGGCGCCGGGGGCGTTCGCGCCGGACGAGGGGAGCTGGCCATGGGCGGCGGGCGCGACGGCCGCGGAGGCGATCGCCGAGAAGGCGCTCATCGACGCGCCACCGGGGCAGCGCTGGTAGGGGCTGCGCTCGCTGGCTCGCGCGTTCATGCGCGGGCTGTATGCTCGGCGCGGTGAGTTCGCCACAGCGGGGTCCGGCTTCCAACGCGTTCAACGAGGCGTTCCTGACTGGGATCGAGGGAACGACCGAGATCGTGCTCGTGCGCCACGGGCAGCAGTCCGTCCCGAACTTGCCGAACGCGAAGCTCGGGGACAGCGTGGATGCGCCCCTGAGCGACCTTGGGCGGGAACAGGCGCGGCTGGTGGGCGAACGGTTCGCGACGGAGCGGGTCGATGCCCTGTACTCAAGCGGGATGCGGCGCGCGTTCGACACGGGAGCGGCGATCGGGGGACACCACGGGCTCGAGCCAGTCGTGATCGACGACCTGCAGGAGATAGGAATGTTCCGTGATGTCCCGCGCGATCAGACGGCGGCGGAGGCGCTGGGTGTCGACTACCTGGCGGGGCTGCGGAAGCGGATGGCGCGGGAGCGGTCGTGGGACGTGTTCCCGCTGACGGAGCCGAGCGCGGACTTCCAGAAGCGCGTCGTGAACGCCATCGAGGGGATCATCGCGAGGCACGCCGACGAGACGGCGCGAGTCGTGATCGCCTGCCACGGGGGCGTCATCAACGCCTACACCGGATACGTCATCGCAACGGACTTCGACATGTTCTTCCGGCCGGCGCACACCTCGGTGCACGTGGTTCTCGCCAAGGGACACAACCGGGCACTGCAGAGCCTGAACGACACCCATCACCTCCAGACCGCCGAAGGCAGCTTCGTCACCTACTAGGGCGCGGTCGCGAATCAGCCGGTTTCGTAGCGACGGCGGGCGCCAGCCGTGTTCATGCGCGGTGGATCGAGGGTGATGTCGCCCAGGCCCTTCTCGCGGAGGGCTTCCCGCACACGCTCGAAGTGCTGCGGACCGTTGACCTCGAGCAGGAGGTCGATGAGGGCGACCTCGACAGGAAGGCCCGGGGCTTCGCGGTCGTGGTTCACTTCGAGCAGGTTGGCGGCCTCGCCAGCGATGGCGCCCGTGATGGCGGCGAGCTCGCCGGGCACGTCCGCAATCTCGATGGTGAGGTGCCGGTAGCGGCCGTCTTCCACGAGGCCGTAGCGCACGATCGAGCCCAGCCGGTTGATATCGACGTTGCCGCCGGAGAGGACGATGGCGGTCTTCGCGCGGGGGCGGTAGGCGTCGGAAAGGAGGGCAGCGACGCCAAGGGCGCCGGCGCCCTCCACCAGCAGCTTCGAGGTCTCGAGGAGGTACACCATCGCGTGGGCAATGGCGGTGTCGCCGCAGGCGATCATCTCGTCGACGTTCTCGCGGATAAGGGCGAACGTGCGGTCGGAGGGACCCGAGACAGCAACGCCGTCGGCAAGGGTACCGGCGTGGGGGACGCTGCGGACCTCGCCGGCTTCGTACGAGCGACAGATGCCGTCCATGGCCGCGGCCTGCACCCCCACGATGCGCACCTCGGGGCGGCGCGCCTTGATGGCCGTGGCGACGCCGGCAAGGAGGCCACCGCCACCGGCCGGGATGAGCACCTCGGCAAGGTCGGGGATCTGCTCGAGCAGCTCGAGGCCGAGCGTGCCCTGGCCGGCAATGACGGCGTCGTTGTCGAACGGAGGCAGGTAGACGAGGCCGTCGCGTTCGGCGAGCCCGCCGGCATGGCTCCGGGCCTCCTCGAGCGATTCGCCGTGGAAGACGACGCGGGCGCCGTATCCCTCGGTGGCGGCCGCCTTCACGAGGGGGGCTCCCTCGGGCATGACGACGGTCGCGGCGATGCCGGCCGCCTGCGCGGCCAGGGCGACCCCCTGGGCGTGGTTGCCGGCGCTGGCGGCCACGATGCCGCGGGCGCGGTCCTCTTCGGAGAGGGAGTGGATGGCGTTGAGGGCGCCGCGAATCTTGAAGGAGCCGGCGCGCTGGAGCTGTTCGCACTTGAGCACGACGGGGACTCCGGTCAGGCGCTCCAGGGCTCGGGCGGGCCAGACCGGCGTCTCGAGGATGCCTCCAGCGATCACTTCGCGGGCTGCCTGGATGTCGTCGATGGTGACGGATGGCGCGGCAGTCATGGCTTGCTCCAGATGGTGCGGCGTTCCCAGCAGTGGGCGCAGACGATGGCCATCTCGGCATCATCGCGGGAGCCCATGGAGGGATAGAGCTCATCGGACAGGTGGCGGAGGCAGAAGCGGCCCCCGCACTTGGTGCAGTCGAAGGTGTGGTTGTGTTCACACCCATCAAGCCCGCAGAAGCCATCGCGATTGCGCAGGCGGACGCCGCGGACGTACTCGTGGTGGCGCGGGATGTCGTCGTGCTTGGCGGTGCAGGCAGGCCGAACGCAGACGGCGTCGTAGCCTTCGAGGACGTAGGCGTGCTCCTCGCAGATGGGGCGGGCGCAGTACTGGCAGGTGTCGCGCGGAGGGCGTTTGCAACGCCGCAGGCGACCTCCGAGCGCGCAGCGATCCCCGGCCATGAAATCACCGTACCGGGTTGCGAAGCGGCGAGCCACCGGGGGCAGCGGGGAGCGGTTTACGCCCCGAACGGGCTGGTCTATCGTTCACCGCGCCAATTTGGATTGAGGAGACGGCATGAGCGACGAGACGCAAGAATCGTTGATCACGGACGAGATGCGGGCATCGATCGGCAGGGAATCGGAGCCGACGACGCTGGAGGTGGACAAGACCTCCGTGCGCATGTTTGCACGGTCCGTGGGGTACACCGACCCGGTCTACTACGACGAAGCGGCGGCGCAGGCCGCGGGCTACCGGAGCCTGCCCGCCCCTCCGGGGTACTTGGGCACGCCGGTATTCAACCCGAACAAGCGCAGCGCCCGGCCCCAGGGAATGCTTGAGCCGAGCCGCCCGCTGAAGCGAGTGCTGAACGGCGGTACGGACATCGAATACCTGACGGACATCTGCGCAGGCGACATCCTGACCTCTATAAGCGCGGTCTCGTCCATCGAGGAGCGCAAGGGACGCCTCGGCGAGATGCTGATCACCACGACGAAGACGACGTACCGCAACCAGGAGGGCGAGGTTGTCGCCATCATGACCGGCACGGGTATCCGGTACTAGGAGGACACCATGGGCGCTAGCTGGGACGAGGTTCAGGAGGGGATGGAGATCCCCACGCTGGAGAAGAACTGCAGCACGCAGCAGCTCGTGCACTGGGCCGCAGGCTCAGGCGACTTCTACCAGATTCACTACGACCACAACTTCGCGGAGGCCACGGGGCTCCCGAACATCATCGTGCACGGTGCGCTGAAGCATGCCTTCCTCGGACAGCTCCTCCACGACTGGGTGGGCAACGAGGGCCGCGTGAAGCGCGTCGGCTGCAGCTACCGCGGCATGGACTTCCCCGACGAGGACATCCACTGCAAGGGCGTGGTGACACGCAAGTACGAGGAGGACGGGGAGAAGCTCGTCGACCTCGAAATTTGGACGGAGAACCCGGACGGGCAGAGGACCTCACCGGGAAGCGCAACCGTCCGCCTGCCGTAGGAGCACACCCATGGCGAATCTGCTTGAAGGCCGCGTCGTCGCGATGACGGGGGCGGGGCGGGGGATCGGGCGCGCGACCGCGTTGCTGGCCGCTTCGGAAGGAGCGCGCGTCATCGTGAACGACCCGGGGGTGAACCCCGACGGAAGCGGGCATGACGACGACCCGGCGGCGCAGGTTGTCGCCGAAATCAAGGACGCCGGCGGCGATGCCACGGCGAACTTCGCGGACGTCTCCTCAATGGAAGGCGGCGAGAGCGTCATCCAGACGGCCCTGGACGCCTACGGCAAGCTCGACGGGCTGATCAACTTCGCGGCAATCCTGCGCGACCGCATGGTCTTCAACATGACCGAAGACGAGTGGGACGACGTCATCCGGATCGACCTGAAGGGGCACTTCACGACGACGAAACCGGCGGCGATCCTGTTCCGGCAGCAGCGGTACGGCCGCATCATCAACTACTCGTCGGTGTCGGGCCTGCAGGGGAACTCGGGACAAGCGAACTACGGCGCCGCCAAGGCGGGCGTCGCGGGGCTGACGCGGGTGTCCGCGCGCGACCTCGGTCGCTACGGCGTGACGGTGAACGCGATCGCGCCGGGCGCGGCCACGCGCCTGACGGCGACGGTGCCGGACTCGGCGCGGCAGATCAGGCAGCAACGGGGGATGACCTCCGGCGGCGGGCGGACAGCGGAGACGCAGCGCCAGGCGGCCCAGGCCTCGGGCATGCGCGGTCCGGAGATGGTCGCGCCGATGACCGTCTACCTGCTGCTCGACGAGGCGTGGAACATCAACGGGAAGATTTTCTCCGTGGCAGGTGGGCAGGTGGGTCTGCTGAACGAGATCTACCCGCCGCTGCGGCAGATCTACAAGGACGGCATGTGGACGCTGGATGAGCTACGGCAGCAAGTGCCGACACAGCTCATGGCGGGCATCCCCAACCCCGCGCCGCCACCGGACGACCTGGAGGTTCCCGGGCGGTCCTGAGTCCCGGTTCGCCGAGGGGCGCCTATGCGCCCTGGCTGGACTGGATGTAGCGCACGACGCGCTCGTAGTCGGGCGCCTCGATACGGCCCGAGTAGCGCAGGTAGGTCGCGATCTGGTCCAGCGTGAGGATGCTGACCAGGTTGATGCCCTTCGCTTTGAGGGCTGCACGACCGCCTTCCTGGCGGTCGATGAGGGTAACGGCGTCGTGCGCGACGAGGCCCGCCTCGGCGAGCGCCTCTGCCGTCTGGATGATGCTGCCGCCGCCGGTAATGAGGTCGTCGATGATGAGGCAGGACTGGCCGCGGACGTAGTTCCCCTCGATCAAATCTTCCTTCGCGGTGCCGGGCGGGTGAATGTAGATCATCGGCGTGCTGACGTGCAGGGAGAACGCCGTCGCAACGTGGAGGCCGCCAAAGGGAACGCCGGCAACGAGGGTGAAAGGCTGCACCTGGGGGTGGCGCATGGAAACGAGCGCCTCGAGCTTGACCCGGATGATGTCGGCGCAACGCTGGAGGGCATGGGGGCTGCTGATGAGCTTTCGAAGGTTTATGTAGATCGGTGAGTCGACCGTGGTGCGGCCGAGGGTGAAGTTGCCGAACTCGACGGCGCCGAGCTCCCAGAGCTCTTCCGCAAGCCAGAGGTTTTCGGTGGCTGGTTCGTCGCTCAGGGCGAGGGCCTCCCGGCATGGGTGATGGAGTGGCGCGCCATCCCTGTTGTCCGCGACGGGGCGGGTGGTGTCAAGCGGAGCGGGGGTTGGGCGGCCGGTTGACGGGGTTCGGGGGCTCTTCCCCGGCGAGGACGGCGATGATGTTACTCGCCGCCATCTCGGCCATGCGCGCGCGCGTCGCGTGGCTGGCGCTGCCGATGTGGGGCGTGATGACGACGTTGGGGAACTCGAAGAGGGGGTGGTCGAGGGGGAGGGGCTCGGGCACGGTCACGTCGAGGGCAGCGCCGCCGATGGCGCCGCCGCGGAGGGCCTCGACAAGCGCATCCTGGTCGACGACACCGCCACGAGAGGTGTTCACGAGGATGGCGGTCTCCTTCATCGCGGCGAACTCGGCCGCGCCCATGAGGCCCTCGGTCTCGGGGCCGTAGGGGACGTGGAGGGTGACGAAGTCGGAGCGCTCCAGCAGCTCGGGGAAGGGGACGCGTTCCACGCCAAGCTCCTGCTCGACCTCAGGGCGCGGGGTGCGGGTGGCGGCCAGCACGGTCATGCCGAAGCCGCGGGCGCGGCGGGCGACGGCGCGGCCGATCTCGCCGAGGCCGACGATCCCGAGGGTGGCGCCGTGGGGATCGTGACCGAGGAAGCCGGTCGGCGACCAGGTCTGCCAGCCGCCGTCGCGGGTATCGCGCTCGCTCAGGACGACGTTGCGGGCGGCGGCGAGGAGGAGGGCGAACGCGAGGTCGGCGGTGGTCTCGTGGAGGACTCCCGGGGTGTTCGTGGCCCACACGCCGGCCGCGGCAGCAGCTTCCGCATCGATGTTGTCGTAGCCGACGGCCATATTCGCGACGACGCGCAGGTGAGCCGCCGCCTCGAGGAGGTCTGGGCCGATGGGGTCGGTCACCAGGACGAGGGCGGCGTCGGCTCCCTGGACGCCCTCGCGGAGGGAGTCGGGATCGGGGGGGAAGTCACCGGGCCAGACGATGACATCGTGGCCCGCCTCCTGGAGAAGGTCGATGGCGCGTCCCGGTACGCGGCGGGTGACGAAGACGTGGCCCACGGCGAACGATTGTACGTGGCGCCCTCAGGTGTGCCGGTTAGCGGCGAGGCAAGGCGGTACGATGGAGGAGCATCGAAACACGATTGCCCTCCGGGCGAACGAGACGGAGCAGACGCATGGGACGCAAGGAGATCGCCGCCCTCATCGACATCCTGGCGCGCGAGAACGAGCTAGGGACGGACAGCCACGTGCTGGGGAGCTGGACGATCAGTTTCGACAAGACGAAGGGCGCGTTCGTGTTCGACAAGTGCGAGAACGAGGGCTACTGCGAGGAGCGCCCGAGCGTGATCGGGGTCGGCGGCGAGGTGCTGGACCCCGGAGGGCCGCTGTTCAACTAGGCGCTGTTCAGGCAGGCAGCGGTGCGTCCCAGGGGAGGTCGCCGGCGCGGGAGTCGAGGACGGTCCTGACCTGGCCATCGGCCACGACGGCGATGAGGTCGTAGCCGGAGTAGAGGGTCGGGTCCATCCCCCGGAGCGTGAGCGAGACCTTCTCCCCGGCGAGCTCGGTGGCGGCGGCGAGGATGACGAGGGCGCGAGCGTCTGCGGGCGCGGACGAGAGGCCCTGCGCTTCGCGCAGCAGCTTTCGGAGCGAACGGCGGAGGCCGGCGCTGGCCTCGTCGCCCTCGGCGACAGGCGAGCCGACGACGTAGGCACGGTCGCCGGAAAGACGGTTCGCGGTCCAGACGTCGTCGGTGGGGATGACGCAGGAGTCGTCGACGTCGGGCTGTCCCGCGGCGAGGACGACGCGCTCGATGAGCTCCGTGCGTTCCTCCTCGGACTCGGGCAGGCGGTGCAGGTCGCTGGCGTTGAGCTGGAAGGAGCCGGCGACGCGGTTCGTGAACTGCGCCCACAATGGCGCCAGCCCGCCGAGCACCGTGACAACGGAGCCATCGAAGCTGGTGCGGCGAAGGTAGAGGCTGACGCCGCGACGCATCTCGAGGCGGTCGCCATCAACGGGGCGCGCCTCGTTGGCGGCGAGGGCGAGCTGGCTCAGGCCGGGCTCGCCAACGGGCAGCTCGGCCCCGCGCGGCAGCCAGAGCGCGTAGGGCAGCCCTTCAAGATCGAGGCGTTGCTCGACTGCGGCGCGAGCGGCCTCGAAGGGGAGGTCGGCATCGCCGTGGACCGAGTTGATGAGGGTGCAGTCCAGCTCCCAGCGACGCCCGACCTGGATCCGGACACTACGGACGGGTTCCCCCTCCGCAGATCGTTCGGCGACGCTGGTACTGCGGGCGTAGCGATGCCCGAACCAGTCGAGGAACAGCAGCAGCGCCGCTTCGCTGGGGTCGGAGGGGTAGAGGCGGTCGGGCACGGCGGGGCGCTAGGCCTCGTCGTCGGCCCCTTCCGCAGGGGTCTCGGCGCCTTCCTCGCCTTCGGCGATTTCGCCTTCTTCGCCCTCGAGCTCCTCGTCGCCTTCTTCTTCCTCGCCCTCAATGGTGAGGCGAGGCGCATCGACGGTTGCGACGCCGATATCCGACGCGACGAGCACTTCGACGCCTTCAGGCACGGCCAGGTCGGCGACGCTGAGGCTGAGCTCGAAGCTGACGAGGGAGCTGACATCGAGCTCGATCGCCTCGGGGATGTCGAGCGGCAGGCAGCGGATGGCGATCGTCTCGAGGTTTTGCAGGAGCGTGCCGCCAAGGTCGGTGACGGCGGGCGCCGTGCCGATGAGGCGGATGTTGGTGGTGGTCTGGGTGGGGTGATTCAGGTCGACCTGATAGAAGTCCACGTGGATGGGGTCGCCCGTTCCGCCTTCACGGTCGAGGCCGCGGACGAGCACGTGGCGGGAGTCCTGCTCGCCATCGATGGCAAGCTCGAACATGCTGCGAATGCCGGCCTCGCGGATGGCGCGGCGGAAGTCGCGACCGTCCAGCTGGATAGCGGTGGACTCGACACCGCGGCCGTAGACATTGGCGGGCAGCAGGCCTTCGCGGCGAAGGCGCTTGACCTTCTTGCCGAGCACAGTGCGGTTGGCCGCGGAAAGGGTGAGTCGGTCTGGCATGGCGCCTCCTGGGCGACGCGCTTGATACGCGTCTACGCGCTCACTGACCGGGGAGCGGTGACCGGGTGGTGGTTCAGGCGGGCTTCAGCTCGTTGATACGAGCGCGAACGCCTTCCTTGTCCTCGAACCAGTTCGCGTTGAGGGCGGTGTACTCGGTCTCTTCCTCAGGAACGTCGTCCTCGGCGAAGATGGCCGTCACGGGGCAGGCCGGCTCGCAAGCGCCACAATCGATGCACTCGTCCGGCTGGATGTAGAGCATACGGTCGCCGTCTTCATCGAAGTAGATGCAGTCGACTGGACAGACCTCGACGCAGGACTGGTCCTGGACATCGATACACGGCGTCGTAATGACGTAGGTCATGCTCTTTGATCCTCTCGGCTTCTGCTACGGGTCGCCCTCAGCGACCGCAACGCATGGTACAACCCGATCCCCTATGTGTGAAGCAAGCCCCTGCGGCGAGCCGCTCTAAACCGCGAGCGGCTCCGAGACGAAGGGCACCGGGGCCCCCGTGCGCAGGTCGACCGCATAGAAGCGCCCCGCCTTGATCTCCTCGATCAGCTGGCGCTCATCCTCGATGTTCCGCTCGAAATAGGTGGCGCACTTGCCGATGTCGCCGATCGCGTGCGAATCCGTGCCCGATGTACCTGGCATCTCCATCCGCTCGCAGAGGCGGAGCGAGAACTCGTTCTCCTTGTCGCTGCCCCGCCCGTTCAACGACTCGAGCGCCTCGCAGTACTCGTAGGCGGGGTTGCGGCTCGCCTTCTCAAGCGCTGCGTCGTACTTGTCCTCGCTGCTCGTGAACCACGGCATCTGCCGCCGGTACGGGTGCGCGGCGACCATCACGCCTGCGCCCTGCTCCACGTACTTCGCCAGCTCCGGGGCACGATGCATCCCGAACACGTAGCGGTCGATCCCGTACGTGAGGATGTGCCCGTCGTCGGTGCTAATCTCGACCCCGGCCAGCACGAGGAAGTTGTGCTTGGCCCGCATCTCCTCTATTTCGCTCTGACTCCACACGGTGTCGTGCTCGGTGAAGCAGATGGCGTCGAGGCCCGCGGCTTTCGCCCGGACGACGAGATCGTCGGGGTTGAGCACGCTGTCGTGGGACTTGGGCCAGGTGTGGGAGTGCAAGTCGATCAGCATTGCCGTCGGTGACTCTACCACATTCCACAGTTTCGCTTAGCGTAGGGAAAAGAGGACGGCGATGCGGTTTCGACGAGCCCTGCGATTCGGTCGAAAGCGGGTGGAACCCGCCGCCTGGTGCGTCGTGGGTCTGGGGAATCCGGGGGAGCAGTACAGCCGCAACCGTCACAACGCCGGCATCTGGACCGTGAACGAGCTGGCGCGGCGGCTCGGCGTGAAGCTGAAGGCCGAGGGGCGCTCGATCCGCATTGGGTACGGGCAGATCGCTGGTGAACGCGTCGCGCTCGTGCGTCCCCGCACCTACGTGAACGAGAGCGGACGGGCGGTGGACCAGGCGTTGCGGGCGTGCGGTGCTGAGCTGGAGCAGACGATCGTGATCTACGACGAGCTCGACCTGCCGCTGGGGGCGGTGCGCCTGCGGGAGGGCGGGGGCGCGGGGGGGCACAACGGGCTGAAGTCGATCATCGCGGAGACGGCGGGCGACTTCGTGCGGGTGCGGATCGGCATCGGGCGTCCCCTGGACGGGGACGAGCCCACACGCGACCCGGACCTCGTGGCCGATTACGTGCTCGCGGACCCGGTCGGAGAGGAGCGGGCGACGCTGGAGGAGACGACGCGGCATGCGGCGGACGCGGTCGAGGCGATCGTGGCGGAGGGGGTCGACCGGGCGAGCTCGCGCTTCAACCGGCGAGCCCCGGAAGGCGCGACTGACGCGTAGCGGGGAGCCGTGTAGATTCGCTCCCGGCCCGCCGTACCGACGGCGGGATCGTTTTGCACACGGAGAGAAGAGATGGCTGGACGGCTCGAAGGCAAGGTTGCGATCGTGACGGGCGCGGGACGCGGAATCGGACGGGGGGAGGCGCTGCTGCTCGCAGAAGAGGGCGCGAAGGTCGTGGTGAACGACCTCGGCGGCTCGGAAGCCGGAGAGGGTGCGGACGCCCGTCCGGCGGACGAGGTGGTGGCGGAAATCGTCGCGGCGGGCGGCGAGGCCGTCGCGAACTACGACTCGGTGGCGACGATGGAGGGGGGTGAGCGCATCGTGCAGACGGCGCTCGACAGCTTCGGGCGGCTCGACATCCTCATCAACAACGCCGGCATCCTGCGCGACCGCATGGTCTTCAACATGACCGAGGCGGAGTGGGACTCGGTGATCGACGTCCACCTGAAGGGCCACTTCACGACGACCAAGCACGCGAGCCTGGTCTTCCGGCAGCAGCGGTCGGGGCGCATCGTGAACACGTCGTCCGAGTCGGGACTTGGGAACATGGGCCAGGCGAACTACGCGGCGGCCAAGGAAGGGATCGTGGGACTGACGCGAACGTGCGCGCTCGACCTCGGGCGGTACGGCGTCACGGTAAACGCCATCCGTCCGCGGGCAGGCACCCGTCTGACGCTCTCGCCGGAGCTGCGCGAAGCGATGCAGCGCGCCCGGGCCTCGCGCCAGGGCGGCAACGGTGACGCCAGCGAGACGGGCGCGGAGCAGGCCGTCTCGCAGCTCGACACGCTCGCGCCCGAGATGGTCGCTCCCCTGGTGGTCTACCTGTGCACGGATTCGGCGGCGAACGTGAACGGCCGCGATTTCGTGGTCGGGGGCGACGAAGTGTCGCTCATGACCATGCCCACGAAGGAGGCCACGATTCACCGCGAAGGCGGCTGGGACCTGGCCTCGCTGGAGCGGGTGTTCCCGCGGGTGATCGGGGCGAACCTGACGAACCCGGCGCCCGTGCAGCCACCGAGAACGGCCAGCTAAGGCGCCGACACCAGAGGGCGCGCGGCGGCGGGCTGCCGTAGGCTCGGAGAATGGCCCCGGAGCGGATCGTCTCGCTGGTTCCGAGCCTGACCGAGTTCGTCTGGTGGCTGGGCTGCGAGGACGCCTTGCAGGGGCGCACGCGCTTCTGCGAAGAGCCGGCGGGGGAGATCGAGGTCGTGCCGACGATCGGTGGGACGAAGAACCCCGACATCGAAGCCATCGCCAGCATCGCCCCCGACCTCGTCATCGCGAACCGCGAAGAGAACCGGCGCGAGGACGTCGAGGCGCTGCAGAGGGCAGGACTCAACGTGCTGCTGACGGACCCGAACAGTGTGGACGAAGCCCTGGCGATGATCGCTGAACTGGGGGAGGCGCTGGCGCGGGAGGAGAAGGCGGCAGGGCTGGTGGAGGAGGTGCGGGCGGCGGTCGCGGAGGGGAGCGGGGAGCGGCCGACAGCGCTCTTCGTGCCGATCTGGCGCAATCCGTTGATGGGGCTCGCGGGTGACACGTACGGGAATTCCGTGCTGGAGGCGGTCGGGGCGAGGAACGTGCTCGCGGATCGGACGCGCTATCCGGAGGTGACGCTGGACGAGGTGGCGGCACTCCAGCCGGAGGCGATCCTGCTGCCGGACGAGCCCTACCGGTTCAACGATGGGCACATTCCCGAGTTCTCGGGGATCGCGCCGACAGCGGTCGTCGATGGCAAGCTGCTGTGGTGGTACGGCCCGAGGATGCCCGAGGCCATCCGCGAGCTGCGGCGGATTGTCCGGGAGCTGGCGGCGTAGGGGTCGCTAGCGGCCCTGGAAGTTGGGCTCGCGCTTCTCGACGAAGGCGAGACGCCCTTCCTTCACGTCCTCGGTCTGCTGCATGAAGCCCTGGTAGAAGTTCTCCAGCTCGGTCTGCTCTTCGATGCCCCGGTGGAGGCTCTCGCGCACCAGCTTTTTGGAAACCTCAACGGCGACGGAGGGGCCGCGCGCGATCTCTCGGGCGAGGGCCCCGGCACGTTCCAGGAGCTCCTCGGGCGGGGCAACCTCGCTCACGAGGCCGATCTCCTTGGCCTCCTCGGCGCCGACCATGCGGCCCGTGTACATCATGCGGAGGGCGTGCTCCATGCCGACGCGGCGAGGCAGGAGCCAGCTGGCGCCGGAATCGGGCACGATAGCTCGCTTCACGAAGATGGCGCTGAAGCGCGCCTCGGTGGAAGCGATGCGAATGTCGGCAGCAAGGGCGAAGGAGAAGCCTGCGCCAACGCAGACACCGTTGACGGCGCAGACGCTCGGCTTGTTGGAGTTGTAGAGGTAGGCGGGCCAGAGCATCGTGCTGCGCGTAATCCCCGCTCGTCCCGGGAAGGGCCGCTCGGCGCGGGTACCGCCGCGCGCGGTGAGGTCGGTGCCAGAGCTGAAGCCGCGGCCTGCGCCCGTGATCAGGATGCAGCGCACGTTGTCATCGTCGTTGGCGGCGGTGATGGCTTGCTCGATCTCGGCCAGCGTATCGAGGCTGATCGCGTTCAGCTTCTCGGGCCTGTTCAGGGTGAGGTGAGCAACCCCATCGTCATCGACTTCCCAGAGAATTTCCTCGAATTGCATGGTCGGCCTCCGCGCAGCGAATGGCGCTAGCGTACGGGAGCACGGGCGTGGGGACTATGGCAGCACGGTCACGCGCAATCGCATCTGCGGGTGGTAGTCGCAGGTGACGACGTGTTCGCCGGGGGTCGAGAAGCTCCAGACGAAGATGTCGCCCGCTTCCATGTCGGGAGAGCGCGCTGACTTGTCGAAGACGAGGTTATGAACGGCGGTCTCCCCGTTGTAGAAGTAGATTCGCTCGCCCACCTGCACCTGGAGCTCCTTCGGAGAGAATGTGAGCCGATCCTGGGAGACGAAGGGCGCGTCCGGGGGGACGTCTCTTGGGGCAGGGACGCCGGGATCGGCGCAGGCCACGAGGGCGAGGGCGGCGGCAAGCGCGAAGAGGGTCCGAAGCACGGAACGATTGTGACGCAGCCGGGGCCTACGGCCAGATCGCGAGAGGCGCACCCCTTGAGGTGCGCCCCTTGCGCTCGGTTGCCGAACGAGCTGCGACTACGCGAGATCGTAGCGGTCGAGATTCATGACCTTGCTCCAGGCGGCCACGAAGTCGCTCACGAACTGAGCCTGACCGTCGTCGCAGCCGTACACCTCCGCGAGCGCCCGAAGCTCGGAATTGGAGCCGAAGGCGAGGTCTACGCGCGTGCCGGTCCACTTGACCTGGCCGGTTCCGCGATCGCGTCCCTCGAACACATCGTCCGAACCGGACGACGTGCTCCAGTCCGTGCTCATGTCGAGCAGGTTCACGAAGAAGTCGTTGCTCAACGTGCCCGGCCGGTCGGTGAGGACGCCGTGCACGGACTGGCCGCTGTTGGCGCCCAGCACCCGGAGCCCGCCAACGAGGGCGGTCATCTCGGGGGCACTAAGGGTCAGCATGTAGGCGCGCTCCACCAGGAGCTCTTCGGCCGTGCCGTCCTGCCCGTCCTGGATGTAGTTACGGAACCCGTCGAAGGCCGGCTCGAGGACGGCGAACGATTCCTCGTCCGTCCACTCCTCGGAGGCGTCGGTGCGCCCGGGGGTGAAGGGAACCTGCACGTCGTGGCCGGCGCTCGCGGCGGCCTGCTCGACCCCGGCGCATCCGGCCAGGACGATCAGGTCGGCGAGGGACACCTGCTTGCCACCGGACTGCGAGCCGTTGAAACCGGCCTGGATGCCCTCCAGCGTCGAAAGCACGCCGGCGAGCTGGGCCGGATCGTTGACCTCCCAGTCCTTCTGCGGCGCGAGCCGTACGCGCGCACCGTTCGCTCCGCCGCGCTTATCGGTGCCCCGGAACGACGCTGCCGAGGCCCAGGCGGCCGAGACCAGTTGGGAGACGGACAGACCCGAGGCGAGAATCTGCGCCTTGAGGCTGGCGGCATCCGCATCGTCGATCAGCTCGTGGTCGACATCGGGGACGGGGTCCTGCCAGATCAGGGCCTCCTCGGGAACGAGGGGTCCCAGATAGCGGCTGCGCGGTCCCATGTCGCGGTGGATCAGCTTGAACCATGCCCGCGCGAACGCGTCGGCAAAGTCCGCGGGGTTCTCGAGGAAGCGCCTCGAGATGGGTGCGTAGTCCGGATCCATCCGCAGCGAGAGGTCCGTGGTCAGCATGAAGGGGGCGTGCATCTTGGCGGGATCATGCGCATCGGGCACGGTCGCCACGGCGCCGGTGGGGGTGTACTGCGACTTGCCGCCGGGGCTCGTCGTGAGCTCCCACTCGAGGTTGTGGAGGTTCTCCAGGAAGTTGTTGTCCCACTGGACGGGGTTGTTCGTCCAGGCGCCCTCGAGGGCGCTCGTGACTGTGTCGTTGGCCATGCCGCTGCCGGCGCCGTTCGTCCAGCCGAAGCCCTGCTCATCGATGCCCGCGCCCTCAGGCTCGGGACCGACAAGGTCCTCGCTGTGGGCGCCGTGCGCCTTGCCGAAGGTGTGGCCGCCCGCGATGAGGGCAACGGTCTCTTCGTCGTTCATCGCCATGCGCTTGAAGGTCTGGCGGATGTAACGGGCCGCGGCGAGGGGGTCGGGGTTGGCGTTCGGACCCTCGGGGTTCACGTAGATGAGGCCCATGTGGTCCGCGCCGAGGGGGCCCTGTAGCTCACCGTCGGAGTCGTGGCGCTCGTCGGCGAGCCACTCGCCCTCCGCGCCCCAGTCGGTCTCGTCGGCTTCCCAGACGTCGGGGCGTCCGAAGGCGAACCCGAAGCTCTTGAATCCCATGGACTCGAGGGCGCAGTCACCCGCGAAGATGATCAGGTCGGCCCAGGAGAGGCTGCGCCCGTACTTCTGCTTGATGGGCCACAGGAGCCGGCGGGCCTTGTCGAGGTTGGCGTTGTCGGGCCAGCTGTTGAGGGGGGCGAAGCGCTGGTGGCCGGAGCCGCCGCCACCACGGCCGTCGCTGATGCGATAGGTCCCGGCGGCGTGCCAGGTCATGCGGATGAAGAGCGGGCCGTAGTGGCCATAGTCGGCCGGCCACCAGTCCTGGGAGGTCGTCATGACCTCTTCGATGTCCTGCTTGAGCGCGTCGACATCGAGGGTCGCAACCGCCTCGGCGTAGTCAAAATCCTCGCCCATCGGGTCGGACAAGGGGGAATTGTGGCGGAGAGCCTTCAGGTTCAGCTGATCCGGCCACCAGTACTGGTTCGATGTCATGTTCGCCTCGCTGTGAAATCTCTAGGTATGGCGCAGCTTGCGCTGGCTTAGCCTTTTGGGGCCTTTGCAGGCCTGCCGCATTGTAGCCCTCGATCGGCAATCCTGTGAAAGCGCCCGTGAACGCGGCGGGCGTCTCGATGTACTATTGCGCAAGCGCGAGGACAGATGAGCACTTTGGAGACACCCGGCACGGTACAGGTGCCATCGGAAGAGAGTACGGGGAGCATCCCGCTGCAGACGTGCCCGCGCTGCTTCGCGCCGATGTCGGCCATCAAGGGGTCGCGCCTGGCGGTCTGCCGGCGCTGCGGCTACAAGGACGACTGCTGCTAGAGGTTCGGCGAGGGCCGGGGTCAGGAGTTGCTGACGCCGGTCACGCGGAACTGGATGACGCCGGCCGGCACCGAGACGCTTACCTCGTCGCCAGGGCGGCGGCCAAGCAGCTCCTTCCCGACGGGGGACTCGACCGAGATCTTGCGGTCGGCGGCGTTGGCCTCGCGGGCGCTTACGAGCTTGTACTCGGTGTCGCGCTCGTTATCGAGGCGGGTGACCTGGACGGTCGAGCCGATGGTGGAGCGATCGTCTGCGGAGTTGCCCTCACCGACGGCCACCGCACGGCGAAGGGTCGCGTTGATCTCGCGGCGGCGGGTCTCGTTGAAGGCGAGCGCTTCGCGGGCGGCCTCGAGGGGCGCGTTTTCGCGGAAGTCCTTGTCCTCGCGGGCGAGGGAGATGGCCTTCACGAGGTCAGGCACTTCATCCTCGAGCTTGTCGAGCTCCTGCTGCAGATTGGTGATGCCCTCGGCGGTCATTTCGATGGGCGCTTCGTTCACGGCGTGGGCAACGGTGGCGCGGCCAGCAGAGCGTCGCAGGCGGATGTGCACGCCGTAGTTCTTCTCGACGTAGCTGCGCTTCTTCAGGTACTGGAACCAGGCCTTGAGGGCGGCCACCCGCTGGGGCGCGGCAGGGTCCGACAACTGGATCTGCGACTCGGCGTAGGACTCGACGCGGGCGCCCGTAAGGGCGGCGACGGCGGTCTCATGGCCCGCGTGTTCGACGTAGCGGCGGACGAACGGAGAAGCGTTGTTGTGGGCTTCCGGCGCCAGCGTTCCGAGGTATTCCTCAAGCGCCTCGCCGAGCGTAATCGAGGCACTGGCCCCCGGCTGATCACTCATGGGAGGATCGTACCATGCACTTGCGCAACGAACCGGCGCATTCCCTCCCAAATCCAGGCATTTCGCGATGCTAGCGTGGGAATCCCTACCCGAACTCTTCCCGAGGCTGGCCGAGCCGGAGCGCTGGCTGCCGTTGCTGCGCCGCCACGCCCGGTTGCTGGCGGAGTCACCCGTCCAAACGACAACCGTGAAAGGCGAGATGGTCGTCGCGCGGCACTACGCGGAATCGCTCGAGGCGTACCGGCTGTCGGGGGCGCCCGAGGCGGGGGCGGTCGTGGATGTCGGGAGCGGGGGCGGCTTTCCCGGGCTCGTGATCGCGGCGGTCGCACCGGAGGTGGAGGTCCACCTGGTGGAGGCGCGGCGGAAGCGGGCGGGGTTGCTCACGGAGATGGCGGAGGCGCTGGGGCTGGCTCGTGTGACGGCGCACGGGGAGCGGGCGGAGGAAGCGGGGCGAGGGGCGCTGCGGGAACGGGCGGATCTCGTGATCGCGCGCGCGGTCGCTCCCCTGCCGGTGCTGCTGGAGTACACCGCGCCCCTGGCAGCGACGGGCGGGACGATCGCCGCGGTGAAGGGATCGAGGGGGGAGGCGGAGCTCGCGGAAGCAGGGGGCGCCCTGGCGACGCTGAATTGCGAGCACACGGCCACCGAGCAGATGCGAGGCGAAATCGCGGGCCAGATGCGCGTACTGCTGTTCCGGAAGCTGGGGGCGACACCGTCGCGTTATCCGAGAAGGCCCGGCATGCCCGAGAAACGCCCGCTCGCGGCATCCTGAGCAGTAGAGGCCTGTGCTAGAGTGCGAAGCTGTCCCGTGGGAACATTTCCCCGGATCGATCGTTCGCGTTCGCTTCAGCGAGGGGCTTCGCGGACGAAGGGGTAGACGCGCCTGAGGTTCCTGCACTTTCTCTCCAGCGCCCTGCAGCGGGCAATAGGCCGGGTCACCGGCATGGATACGCGACCCGGAAAGGTCGTGCTGGAGCGGCTCGTGCGGATGGTGTTCCTCGACACGGGGGTCTTCGAGGAAGTACGGGACGACGAGCGGGAGCTCGGTTCGGCGCTGATCGTGACGGGCGGCGCCTGCCTGCTCGCGGGCCTTGGCGCCTGGCTCCACTGGGAAGGCGCGACGCACACGCCCCCCAATGCGTTTGTTAACTCGTTCCTGCTGGGGTCGCTATTCCTGGCGGCGATGTACGGGGCGGCGGCGCTGCTCATCTACGTGATGATGGTGCAGTTCTTCCGCGTGCAGGTGGACCTGCTGGCGATCGTGCGAACGATGGGCTACGCAGCGGCGCCGTTGGCGCTCTCGCTGGGCATGTTCCTGCCGGTGCTCTACCCGGTGTTCGCGCTGATGCCGCTCGCCCTCCTGCTGGTGGCGATGATTTACGCGGTGCAGGCGGCGACGGGGGCGGAACCGTTGCAAGTGGTGGTGTCGTGCCTGATTGGGTTCGGGTTCATGGTGCTGGTCCTGGGGGTGGTGGCCATCTCGTCGTCGGGGCCCGATGCGCCGATCGGGGCCGGCCAGTTCGGGCTCTACCACGAGTTCTGACGCACCCGCTCCAGCGAACGGGAGGCGGGGCTCTGCTAGGCTGAGCCGGATGGTCTACCTCGACCACGCCGCTACAACGCCCCTGCGCCAGGAGGCGCGGGAGGCGATGCTGCCGTTCCTCGGCGAGCGGTATGGGAACCCGAGCGGCCACTACGAGGCGGGACGGATCGCGCAGCAGGCGGTGGATGACGCGCGGGACTCCGTCGCGAGCTGCCTGAACGCGAGAAACTCGGAAGTGCTCTTCACGAGCGGGGGCACGGAGGCAATCAATACGGCGATGGTCGGCATCGCCTATGCGATGCGCCGGGCGGGCGCCGGCTCACACGTTGTCACGACCGCGATCGAGCACCACGCAGGATTGCACGCGGCCCAGTTCCTCGAGGAGATCGGTTTCGAGGTGACGACGCTCGGGTGCGACGGGTTCGGGCACGTCAGCCCGGAGGAATTCGAGCGAGCGCTTCGCCCCGACACGGTGCTGGCGAGCGTGATGCTGGCGAACAACGAGGTCGGGACCATCGAGCCGATCGCGGAGCTGGCGGGGATCCTGCGGGAGTACGCGGTACGTCAGCGCCACCGGGTGATGCTGCACACCGACGCCGTGCAGGCGGCTGGCTGGACACCCCTGGACATGCAGACGCTGGGGGTCGACGCGCTGAGCCTGTCGTCGCACAAGTTCGGGGGGCCGAAGGGAAGCGGGGTGCTGTTCCTGCGGCGGGCCACACCGTTCCATGCGCTTCTGCTGGGCGGCGGCCAGGAGATGCAGAAGCGCGCCGGCACGGAGAACGTGGCCGGCATCGTGGGGACGGCGAAGGCGCTGGAGCTCGCGAGCACAAGCGTCACCGAGCGGTCGACGCGCGTGCGGGCGCTGCGGGAACGGTTGCGCGAGGGCGTTCTGGCCGCGGTCCCGGACGCGGAGACGAACGGCTGCCAGGAGAACTGCCTGCCGAACAACCTGAACATCTCCTTCGACGGTATCGAGGGGGACGACCTGGTGGCACGCCTGGACGCCAGGGGAATCGCAGCCAGCACCGGCAGCGCCTGCTCGAACGCCATGTGGGAACCATCGCACGTGCTGCTGGCGATGGGCGTACCCATCCGGCGGGCGGCGGGAAGCGTGCGTTTCAGCCTGGGAGAGGGCACCACGCAGTCGGACATCGACGCCGTCCTGGAGGCGCTTCCGGGGGAGGTGGAACGGGCGCGGCTGTCGGCGGTGGCTGCGCGCTAGCCGCTAGGAACGGTCGCCGCGCAGGGCCTGCTCGGCGGCATCAACGGCGGCGGCGGCATCGGCTTCGTACTTGGCGCGTTCGATGGCCACACAGTGACGACAACTGTCCTCCCCACCGACGAGGCGGAAGAGCAGGTGCAGGTTGTGGCGGCCGCAGGGCGGGGGCTCACGCCGGCGCAGGCGACCCCGGGGGCGGGAGGCTGCTTCCTCGGGATCGACGGGCGAGGAACGGACATCGGTGACCGTGGCATCGACGATGCGGTTGCGCTCGGCCATGCGCATCGCGATCCAGGTGCGCAGTACCAGTCCTATCAAGCCCACAAGGCCCGGAAGCAGCAGCAGGAGCAGGAGCCTCACGCTTCGATCGTAGCGACTTCCGACAGGCGCGGCTACGAGATGATGGGCTCGGGCTCGGGAACGACAGAAAGGCCACCGCGGGCAATCGCGAGGTCCTGGAGGCTGCCGAAGATGGTGACGATGTCGCCAAGGCGCAGCTCGGTGCGTCCGTTGGGGATGACGGAGTCGCTCCCGCGGGTGACGAGTACGACGAGGGTCCCGCGCAGCTCCGGGATGGCCTGAATCTCGCGCTGCGCCGAGGCGGAGGTGACGACGACGCGAGCGACGGTGACATCCTCGGCAACCTGGGCGAGCACGTCCTGGAACATGGGGCCGGCGACCATACGGGCGAGCTCGGACGCAACGGCCTCGGACTGGCTCACGGGCACGACGCCGAGCTTCTGGAAAGCCTCGATGTTGGCGACGTCGTTGACACGGACGAAGACGGACTCGCAGTTGAACTTCGAGCGGGCGAGCTGGGCGGCCAGCAGGTTGCGGGCGTCGTCGGGGGTGGCGAGGAGGAGGGCCTTCGCCTCGTTGAGGCGGATCTTCTCGAGGACGGCCGTGTCGGAGATATCGCCGATGAGGACCTCGAGTCCCTCCTCTCGTGCCTGCATGACCGCGTCCTCGTCGGTTTCGACGACGAGGACGGGCTCACCCGAGCCCGCGATCAGGGTCGCGACACGCCTCCCGACCTCGCCTGCGCCGGCGACGACGGTGGTCATTGGCTGGACCCGGAGGAGTCGCGCGAGAGCTCCCGCATAGGCGGATTGTATTCCGATGGTGAGGAGGATGACGACGAAGACCATGGCGACGAGTCGGGACGCGTCGCTCCCTGCCAGGGAGCTGGCCTCGACGGCGACGACCCCGGCAAGGGAGGCGGCGACCACGCCACGGGGGGCGACCGCGGAAAGGAAGGCCTGCTCACGCCAGTTGAGGCCCGAGCGGATGCTGGCAAGCACGATGAGGAGCGGGCGTCCGACCAGGGCGAGGATGGCCACGACGATGAGTCCCTCGGGCCAGAGGCCGGTGAGGTCGTCGATGCTGATGCCGGCGGCGAGGAGCACGTAGACGCTGGCGATGAGCCAGACGGTGACCGATTCCTGCAGGTCGTCGACGCGCTCGCGCTGGGGGAGTCGAAGGTTTCCGATGGCGATGGCCATCAGAACCATCGCCACGAGTCCGGACTCGTGCGCAAGCGACTCCGCCACGGCGAAGGCGGCGACAGCGGCGCCGATCACGAACAGGGCCATCTCGCGGCCACCGAGCCGCTTGACGGTGCGCGACAGCAGCCAGACGAGGAACGCGCCTCCCGCGCCCACCGCCAGCCCAATAAGCAGGCGTTCGATCACCCACCAGGTCGGTCCGGCGACGTTGAGTGTCTCGGCGAGGACGATCTCGAGGAGGAACAGCGTGAGGAGGGCGCCGAACGGGTCGATGATGACGCCCTCGCTGGCGAGGATGTCGCGCAGGCGGTCGTCGACGCGGATGGAGCGCAGGAGGGGGGTGAGCACGCTCGGTCCGGTGACGCTCACGAGGGCGCCGAAGAGGAAGGCCATGCGCCAGTCGAAGTCGAGGAAGACCCATGCGGCGAAGGCGCCGACGGTGGGGGTCACGAGGAGCCCGAGCACGATGATGTTGCGAACGACGGGCGCAAGGGTGCGGAGGGAGGCGAGCCGCAGCGCCGTGCCGCCCTCGAAGACGATGAGGGCGACGGCGAGGACGACGACGATGCGGATGAGATCCTCGAGCTCGTGGGACCGGACGATGTTCAGGCCGTCGCGGCCGAGCAGGAGGCCGGCGGCGAGCAGGAAGAGGGGCAGGGGGATGGGGAAGCGGCGGGAGATGATCTGACCGAGCGCAGCGGCTCCGGCAATGGCGGCGGCCGCCCTGAGGGCGACATCAATCTCCACGAGTGCGGAGTGTACGCGAGGAAGGGCTACAGACGGTTGTGGAAGGCGATCCAGGCGGTGGGGACGATGACGGCGGCCGCCCAGAAGTAGCCGCCCACGACGTCGCTGGTCCAGTGGACACCAAGCCATACGTTGGCGAGCCCTCCAAGGACCAGGAAGGCCACGACAACCCCCGTGACCGCCGCCCGCACCCTTGCGGTGAGGGGGAAGGAAAAGGCGGCAGTGGCGAGGAAGCCGTAGAGGTAGCTCGGGCTCATGGTGTGGCCGGAGGGGAAGCTGGGACTGGTGAATCCGGCGCGCAGATCCACAAGGTCGGGGGAGGGGCGGGGCCGGTCGACGATCTCCTTCACGCCGAACTGCAGCAGGACCATCACGGCGAGGCCGGCGGCAAGGACGAGAGCGGGGCGGCGGCGGCCCGCGAGCCAGGCAGCCACTGCCAGGACGGCGCCGATGGTCACGACGAACTCGGTTCCGCTGAGGAAGCGGAGGATGTCGGCGAAGGGCTGGCCGGGGAAGGGCCAGTCCTGGACCGTGCGGGTGGCGGGGAGGTCGCCGGGGAGGCGGTCGTTGAGAGTGGCGAAGACGGCAAGAGCCACGGCGGCGGCCAGCACAACGCCCCACAGCGCCGCGACGCCGGGATGGGCGCGGAACGCCCGCGGGACCGCTCTAGCTGATGGCACTCAGGCTGGCGAACCGCTGGCGGTGGTGCGTATCGACCTGCTCGCGGATGCGAGAGATGAGGCCGTCGAGCTGCTCGGCGAGCTGGCCGAGGCGGTCGGCTGCGGACTCCAGCTCGAGCAGCCGCTGCTTGCCCTCTTCTTCCACCTGGAGCCAGGGGGCAACGGTGTTGACGAAGCGGTGCGGCTCGCGGGGCAGGCTCAGGTCGCGGGCCCACTGGTCGGAGAGGGCGAGGGCAAGGCGGAGGTAGACGGGGAACGTGGCCCGGGCGGTCTCGAAGGCGGCCTTGAGCTGCAGGTCGGCGGGGTCGTAGGCGTCGTCGAGGAACTCGATCTCACCGAAGGGGTAGGGGCGGGGTTCGAGCATGCGCACGAGGCGGAAGCGGTCGCGGCCGCGGGTGTCCAGCTGGAAGCGTCCCCCCGGGAGCTCGCGGTGCTCCTCGATGACGGCGGTCGTGCCGACGTCGTAGGGGACGGCGGAGCCGCCGACCTCGCGCCCGTGCTTGATGAGGATGACGCCGAAAACGCCGCCGCTCTCGAGAAGCTCGCGGGTCATGGTCTTGTAGCGCTCTTCGAAGATCTGGAGGGGCAGCTCGTGCCCGGGGAAGAGCACCGCGCGCAGCGGGAACAGCGGGATCTCGAGACTCGCCACGGGGGCAGTGTACCGGGCAGGGGCAGGGCTGGGGAGCGCGGCGATGGCGCCTAGATCGGGGCCTTGACCTCGATGCGCGACACGACGGTGGCGCCGGCGGGGACGGGCTCGTCGGTGACGATGTCGTCGAGGTCACGGCTAAGCCCGTCGGAGTCGTCGAGGCCGTAGCCGTGGATGTAGACGTTGGGCACGAGGTAGGCCCACCAGTCGGGCAGGCGCCACAGCCTCGGGTCGATATCGGCCTTCACGCAGAGGGTGATGCGCATCCCCGGGATGGCTTCGAGCAGCTGGAAGGTCCGGCCCGTGTCGAAGAGCGTGTCGACGACGAGGTTGAAGTCCCGCAGGAGGTGGTCGGGGATGGTGTCGGGGTCCTTCGGGCGGACGTGGGTGATGCGGCAGGGCCGTCCGTGCTCCCTTTCGAGCAGGGCGGCGAGGTCGGCCGAGAAGCGACGCGCGGCCATATCGACGCAGACGATGGGGATCTCGCCCGCGGGGAAGCCCTCGGCGACCTGCTCGGCGAGCGAGGCGACGCCCTCCTGAATCTGCGCGCTTGTCAGGAGAAGCGTCGCTGCCACTACTCGATACCGGCGAGCTGCTTCGCGTAGTTGAGGGTGCGGCGGCCGTCGTAGGCGCGGGCGATCATGAGCTTCTCCGCTTCGAGCGAACCCTCGGCGTGGATGGCGAGGACGGCATGATAGCCGCCGAAGTCGCCGGTGGTGAGGTCGCTGACCATGTTCATGGCGCGTATTCGCGCCTCGCCGTCGACGCCCTCGCGGCCACCAAGGTAGTGGCGAAGGAGGTCACCGGTATCCGCGCTCTCGAAGTCCTCGAGGCCGGGGGCCGTGACGAGCGAGCCGCCGGAGATGTCCTGCACGTGCTGCAGGGCCTCGTGGTAGTGGTGGGCAAAGTGGTACTTGGCGATGTTCGTGGTCATGGCATCGGGGGCGAAGATGCCCTCCTCGTCGGGGGCGCCACGGGCGGCGGCCATCTCGATGAGGGCGCGGACGGTCTCGGCGTAGCTGACCAGCCAGACGAGCTTCTCGCGGATGTGGCCGGCGCGGGTGATGCCGTTCATGTCGGCCATGAGTTGGCCAGCGCCGACGAGCGCGTCGACCAGCGGGAGCTTGTAGGAGACCGCCGTGAAGCGGTGGTACTCGACGAAGCCGAGGGCGAGAGGTGCGGCGAACTCGTGCTCGCCGGCGAGGAAGACGCGCTCGTTGGGCACGAACACGTCGTCGAAGATGGTGGTGGTCTCCATCATCTTGCGGTCGGCGCTGAGCGGATTCTCGAAGCTGTTCTTGGCCCAGCCGCCGTAGGGGCTGGCGACAAGCTTGAGGCCGGGCGTGTCGGGCGGCACGGCGAAGGCGACGGCGTAGTCGGCGTCGGCCTCGGACATGGCGCGGGTGGGGAGGACGATGACCTCGTTGACGTTGGTCGTGCAACTGGTGTGGGTCTTGGCGCCACGCACGACGATGCCGTCGGGGCGGCGGTCGACGATGCGGAGGTAGTAGTCGGGATGGGGCTGGCCGCCGGGGCCGGCGGAGCGATCGCCCTTCACGTCGGTCTGGGCGACGGACATGGTCAGGTCGTTATCGCGGCAGTGGCGGTAGAACTCGTCGACGCGGGCGCGGTAGGAAGTCTCGCGGGCCTGATCGACGGCGCGGGTGATGCGCATCAGGCCAAAGAGGGCGTCGCTGCCGATCTCCTTCACAAGCGGGACGAGGGTCTTGCCGCGGGCGGTGGAGGCCTCGATGAGCTGTGAGCGCTTGAGCAGGTCGTCGTTGCTCCTCGGGACCTTGAAGTAGCGGGCGTAGGGCTCGTCCTCGTCGTCGATGATGGTGAGGTCCTTGAACTCGGGCTCCTCCGCCATCTCGTAGTCGACGCAGGCGTGCTTCGCGGCCTTGGAGATGACGGGATGGGTGGTCACATCATCGACGCGCTCGCCGCGGTAGTAGACGGTGCGCCCGTCCTTGAGCGATTCGAGGTATTCGGCCGGCGTGCGCAGTCCCATGGCGCTGTCCTCCGTGCGTGGTCAGATTGGCGGGCTCGGGCCCGCGGTTGTCGGTGCGAGCGGCAATGATACGCGGGGGCGGGTGTAGGGGACCGTATGATTGAGGCAATGACGGAAGAACGAAGGCCACGCCAACCATCCGGACCACCTCGTGACCCGGACCGGCCACCGCGCCCACTACCGCAGGAGACGCCGCCGGTACGTACCGACGAGCCCAGACCTCGTCCGGAGCGTGACCCCCCTGGCCGCGACCCATCGGTCGACTAGGTCCACTACAAGGCAGAAGCGGAACGGAGCGTGAATGCCATAAACGCCATGCCCTGAATTCCGACAACAGCCATGGAGGCAGAATTCAACCTGCTGCTCTTCCAAACACGCTCGGAGTTCTTGGCGAAGGCGTCTTCAAGGCTGTGCGCCCACGACCAGATCGCCACCTCCCCCTCCCAGACACGTTCGTTGATGTCGTGGGGATCGGGAGCCGTCTCCACCTTTGCAGGCCAGTGAACCCACCCAAACAGAATTGCTGCTACACAGAAGCCGCCGAAGATCACCCCGACGCCCCACCACTCCCACACACCGGGAGGCGTGTCGCTGGCGGTGAGGATTCCGGCATAGACCCCAGCGATGGCCAGTGAGAGGCCAACTAGGCTAACGGCCCGACTCTTCATCCGCGTCCACGCTTCCTGCTGAGAGGAAAGGCGGAACATGATGAGTTGAAGAGCTTCCCTCGACGACTCCGGTGGAGGGGGCTCAGGCACCGCCTCGCTCGCCATTGCTCACTCCTCCAGAGAAGAGGGTAGGCACCCCGCACGGAGGGTCGCAAGAGTAGCCCCGTTGAGGCAGTGGCCGTCGAGACGGGCATGGCGGTGCCCTCCGCACAACGAACCTCGCGAGGGAAGGTCAGCGTTGGAACGGGGTCACCGATACAATTGGTCGCATGAGCGAGGGCGACGCCCGGGCTTACGTGCGGGAAGCGGCCGAGGCCGGCGACTCCGTCTTGTCCGACAACCCCGTGGGGCATGTCGAAGAGAAGATTCGCAGGGCGACGATCGTGCTGCAGGCCATGGGGATCGAGCAGCCTGCTCCCCGCCCGCTCTGGATAGCGCAGGCCTGGCCAAGCGTCATGCCCCCGAGCCTCGGAGCAGAGCTGCTGGTGAATGCGGGGACGTGCACCATCACCCTGACCACGCGCGACCTTGAGAGTCCCGAGAGCTTCGTCGCCGCGTTTGCCGAGCGATGCGGAATCGACGTGCACGTGGACGAGCTGACCGGGGACGAGCCCGCAGCCGACGCCTGGCAGCGCGTGGCCATGGCGCTGCGCTGGCTCGCCATCGTGGGGAAGGACTCCCGGCTCCTCAGCAGGAGCGCGAAGGAGTCCTGAACCCTTCGAATCGCTAGGCGAGGACACCCTCGACGAGAAGCGTGGCGACCTCGTCGTCGCTGAGCTCGAGGATGCGGCGGCAGACTTCGTCGGTGTGCTGGCCGAAGAGGGGCGCGGGGGCTGCGTGGAAGCCGGGCGTCTCGCTGAGGCGGGCACAGGGGCCGTCGTAAGCGCTGCGGCCGGTCTCGGGGTGGTCGAGGTACTGGTAGTAGGCGCGGTCGCGGACGTGGAGGTCCTTGTCGAGGATGTCCTGGGCGTTCTGGACGACCCCGGCTGGCACGCCGCGAGCCTGGAGGTCGGCCATGACGTCCTCGGCGCGACGGTCGGCGGTCCAGAGGCTGACCAGCGTTTCGAGAGCGTCCTCATTCGCCTTGCGGGCCTCGTGGGTGGCGAAACGGGGGTCGCTGGCGGAGCCGACCTGGCCGAAGGCGTCGCAGACGGCAGCCCAGTGCTCGTCGCTGCGGCAGGCGATGGCGATCCAGCGGTCCTCGGAGCCCTCGGAGGTGGGGTCGTCGACGCAGCGGAAGACGCCGTGGGGGGCGGCGACGGGGTTGTGGTTGCCGGCGCGCGTCTGAACGACACCGTTGGCGGTGTAGTCGAGGATGGCAGGGGCGAGGGCGTTCACGACGGACTCGATCTGGGGCATCTCGACGAGCTGGCCCTCACCGGTGATGTCGCGGTGGCGGAGGGCGGCGAGGAGGGCGAAGGCGAGGTGGCCGGGGTTGACGACGTAGTCGGGGTAGTTCGTGCCGATGCCGATGGGCGGGTGGTGGGGGAAGCCGGAGAGCTCGCTGATGCCGGTGATGGGCGTCAGGACCGCGCCGAAGCCGAGGAAGTCGCGGTGGGGGCCGACCATGCCCTGCATGGGCGCGTAGCCGGCGACGATGCGGGGGTTGGCAGCGGAGACGTGCTCGTAGAGGAGGTTCCACTTCTCCAGGACGCGGGGGGTGAAGTTGGTCATGAAAATGTCGGAGCGCTCTATGAGGCGGTAGGCGATTTCCTGGCCGCGCTCGCTGTTGAGGTCGAGGAGGAAGCTGAGCTTGCCGGCGTTGAAGTTGTTGAAGTAGCCGGACGCGTTGTAGGTGTCCGTCATCTTCGAGCCGTCGGGGTTGAGGGCGGCTGGCTCGACGACGCGGAGGGAGTCGATGCGAGCCTCGGACTCGACCCGGACGACCTCGGCGCCGAAGGAGGCGAGGGTCTGGCCGGCAATGGGGCCGGCGCCGAACCAGGAGAAGTCGGCGACGCGCACGCCCTCGAGGGGGCGGCGGGGGCGGGCGGTGGAGGTGACGGGGCGGGCGGGGGTCGCGTTCCAGGTCGCGTCGTCGTGCTGGCCGAGGGCGGGCGGGGAGGAGACGGTGGCGGGGGTGGCGGAGAGGCGGTAGGGCGGGCCGGGGAACTCCACCTCGCGCGAATCGACAGCGACGGGCTGGTACCAGTCACGGTCGCGGAGCTGGCGGTTCTCGACGAGGTCGCGGGGCGTCGAGACGAGGCCGACGAGGAGGCGGCGTCGCTGGCCCTCCTCGTAGGCTTCGAGGGCGGTCATGGTGGCGAGGAAGCGGGCGAAGACCTCGTTGATGTGCGCGAGCTGTCCGGCGGCGGAGGCGGCGGACTCGGGATCGGAAAGGACCTGGGCGAGGAAGCGGAGGTTCATGCCGTGGACGAGTTCGGTGTACGCCTCGTCGTGGAGGTCGTGCTCGAAGCCGGCCTCGTCCATCCAGGCGACGACCTCGGGGAAGTCGGCGCCGCCGGGAGCGGTGATGTAGGCCATGACGTACCCGGCCTGCGTTTCGTACACGCCGACACCGGGGATGGGCATGCGGAGGAGGCCGAGGGGTCCGGTGCGCACGCGGTTGGTGTGTTGGAAGTCCCACATCATCATGGCCGTCTCCATGGGGAGGGAGAGGGCCTCCTGAACCGAGACATCGACGTGCTGGCCCTGGCCGGTGCGCTCGGCGTGATGGAGGGCGACCAGAGTTCCCTGGGCGGCCTGGATGCTGGCGCAGATGTTGCCCTGGTTGCCGTAGATGAGGTTGGGCGGGTCCTCGGGCTGGCCGGCGAGCGTCATCACGCCGCCCATCGCCTGGCCGACGATGTCGTCGTAGGCGAAGTTGGCGTGGGGCCCCGTCTGGCCGAAGCCGGTGATCGAGACGTAGACGAGGTCGGGGCGCTCGCCGCGGAGGTCGTCGTAGCCCAGACCGACGGCGGCAAGGGAGCCGGGCAGGTGGTCCTCGAGGATGATGTCGGCGCCCAGGGCGAGCTCGCGGGCGCGGGCGAGATGGGCCTCGTCGTAGAGGTCGAGCGCGAGGGAGCGCTTCGAAGTGTTCTGGGCCCAGAAGGCAATGCTGGCGTCGGGTCCGGCTTGCCCGTCGAGGAAGGGCGGGGCGTGGCGCTGGCCCTCGCCGTTGGGGGGCTCGACCTTGATGACGTCGGCGCCGAGGTCGGCGAGCAGCTTGCCGCAATAGGCGCCGATCTCGTCGGTGAATTCGAGGACGCGGACGTTCGCGAGCGGGCCGTCGGACATGGCTATGCCTCCACGCGGGCGGTGACGGTGGCGGGGAGGCGGTCGCTCAGGATCTCGACCGTCTCGCCGATGATCTCCTCCATGATGGTGGAGGCGGGGCGGACCTCGTTGAGCATGCCGGCGATCTGGCCGGCGGCGTTCATGAGCAGGTCCTCGCGGCCCGCCTGGCGGAGGGAGTGGGCAACGTCGCGAATGACGATGCCCTGAATGCCCATGGGGAGGGCGCGGATGCCGCTGTTCTCCCAGGCGTCGATGAGCGGGTTGCGGATGTTGCGCATGGTCTTGCCGCTGTAGAGGCGGGTGATCTTCGTGTCCTCCTCGGTGGCGGCGAGGATGCGCTTGAGCTGGGCCGGCGGCTGGTTGGCCTCCTCGGAGACGAGGAAGGCAGTGCCCACCCAGACGCCGGCGGCGCCGGCGGCGAGCATGGCGGCCATGCCCCGGCCGCTGGCGATGCCGCCCGCCGCGATGACGGGAACGGGATCGATGGCCTCGATCGCCTGGGTGACGAGGGGCAGCGTGCCGATGCGGCCGGTGTGGCCGCCCGCCTCGGTGCCCTGCGTGACGACAGCGTCGACGCCGGCGTGGGCGACGCGCTCCGCGTTCTTCACGTTGCCGACGAGGGAGAGGACGACGGTGCCGTTCGCGTGGAGGCGGTCAATCCAGGGGGCGGGGCTCCCGAGCCCGGCGGCGAAGACCGGCACCTGCTCCTCGATCACGACCTCCATCTGGGCGTCGGACATCCCGCCGCCGCGGCCCTGGAGGGTGGGGCGGGTCTCGGTCTCGACGGGCGGGGCTTCGAGCCAGGGGACATCGAGGTCGGCGAGGATGGCCTTGAGGCCGTCGCGGACTTCGACGGGCACGAGCTCGCGGGGGTCGGCCGGCGGGGGCTTCTTCGCAGCCTCGCCCATGTAGTTGGCGGGGAGGAGGAGGTCGACGCCAAAGGGCTTGTCGGTGAGCCCGCGGATCTTGTCGATCTCCTCGCGGAGGCGTTCCGGGCCGTAGCCACTGCCGCCGAGGACGCCGAGTCCGCCCCCGTTCGAGACGGCGGCGGCGAGCTCGGCGGTGGCGACCGGTCCGACGATGCCGCCGGCGACGGGACCCATGCCGGCGAGGATGAAGGGGTACTCGATGCCAAGCAGGTCGCAGAGGGCGGTGCGGAGGACGGGACGGGCCATCGGGCGCTCCAGCGGGAGAGTGCGGGCAGTATAGCCGGGCGGGGCCGGGGGCCCGCGCCGGAAGGGGACACCTATAATCGCGGCGTGGCTGGCAACGGCGCGAAGCCGCGCCTCGTGATCCTCGATTCGCACGGCATTCTCTACCGCGCGTTCTTCGCGCTGGGCTCGGTGCCCAACCCCATGATGAGCAGCAAGGGCGAGCTGACGTTCGCGACGTACGGGTACGCGGAGTCGCTGCTGCGAGTGTTCGACCAGCTTTCGCCGACGCACATCTGCGCGGCCTGGGACGCGAAGGGCAAGACCTTCCGGCACGAGGCGCGCGAGGACTACAAGGCGACGCGCCGGGAGACGCCGGAGGATCTGCTGCCGCAGATGGCGCGCGTGCGCGAGATGCTCGATGCGTTCGCGATTCCCGTGTACGAGGCGCCGGGGTTCGAGGCGGACGACGTGGCGGGCACGATCGCGACGAAGACGGCGGCGGAGGGCATCGACACCTGGATCGTCACGCTCGATACGGACCTCGTGCAGCTCATCCGGCCCAACCTCAACCTGTTCATGTTCCGCCCTTACCAGCGCGACACGGTCGTGTACGACACAAAGGCCGCGAGCGAGCGCTGGGGGTTCAGCCCTCCGTACATGACCGACTTCAAGGCGCTGCGGGGGGACACGAGCGACAACATCCCCGGCATCAAGGGCGTCGGCGACAAGACGGCGGCGAACCTGATCCGCCAGTTCGGGCCCGTCGAGGAGATTTTCGCGCGGCTGGACGAGATCTCGTCGAAGTCGGTGCGGGGCAAGCTGGAGGGGAAGCGGGAGGAGGCGCTGGAGAGCAAGGAGCTGGTCACGATTCGCACGGATGTGGAGTGCGGCTTCGACTTCGACGCCTGCGAGGCGACGGACTACGACCGCGAGCAGGTAGTGGCGTTCTTCCGGGAACTGGAGTTCCGCAGCCTCATCGACCGGCTGCCGGAGGCTGCGGGTGACGGAGAGGGAGAACCAGCCGCCGAGGAGGCGGAGCCGGGCGAGTACGCCAACATCACCGACGAAGCCCAGCTTCGCGAGCTGGCGGCGACGCTTCGCGACTCCGGTGGGTTCGGCCTGGGCGCACTCTCGACGACCGGGGACACGGCGCATCCGCTGCTGCTGGGGCTTTCGTTCGCGACGGAGCCGGGACGCGCGTGGTACGTCCCGATGGGGCATGCGCCAAGGCTGGACAGCCCGAGCGAACAACTGTCGATCGAGACCGTCCGGGACGTGCTTGGGCCGCTGCTGGCCGACGCGTCGCTGCCGAAGACGGCGTACGGGGCGAAGTACCTGCTGCACCAGTTTTCGCGGGCGGGGATGGCGCTGCGGGGGGTCACGCACGAGGCGAGCCTGATGGCGTTCCTGCTGGGGGAGACCTCGCAGGCGCTGGAGAACCTCGTGAACGAGCGCCTCGGCGTGGAGCTGCGACCGCTGAAGGCGCTGACAGGCACGGGGCGAAAGGCGACCCCGCTGGCGCAGGTCGACCCGGAGTCGGCGGGAGAGCTGGCCTGCCAGCAGGTCGATCTGCTGTTGCAGGTCGTGCCGGGCATGGAAGACCTGATACGCGAGCGGGGGCAGTGGGAGCTGTACGAGGAGATGGAGCTGCCGCTGATGCCCGTGCTGGCGGAGATGGAGACCGTGGGCGTCGGGATCGACACCGGCGTGCTGCGGGAAATCTCAGACTCGCTCATCGGCGACATCGAAGCGGCGGAGAAGGCGGTCCACGACCACGTCGGGCGCGAGTTCAACATCGGCAGTCCGCAGCAGCTGAGCGACGTCCTGTTCCGGGAGCTGGAGCTGCCCCCCACGCGGCGGACGAAGCAGGGCTACAGCACCGATCAGCGGGCGCTGGAGGGGCTGCGGGAGTCACACCCGATCATCGACAAGATCTTCGAGTACCGGCAGCTGACGAAGCTGAAGTCGACCTACCTCGATGCGCTGCCGGGGACGGTCTCGCCGGAGGACGGGCGCATCCACACCGACTTCCAGCAAACCGTGGCGGCGACGGGGCGGCTGAGCAGCACGAACCCGAACCTGCAGAACATCCCGGTGCGCACGGAGATGGGGCGCGACATCCGGCGCGCGTTCGTTCCCGAGGGGTACGACGACCCGGTGTACGTGGCGGCGGACTACTCGCAGATCGAGCTGCGGGTGCTGGCGCACATCACCGAGGACACGGGGCTCATCGACGCCTTCCTGGCCGACGCCGACATCCACCAGGCGACGGCGGCGAGCGTTTACGGCGTGGAGCCCGCGGACGTGACCCGACAGATGCGGGACACCGCGAAGATGGTCAACTTCGGCATCGCCTACGGGATGGGATCGTTCGGGCTGAGCGACCGCACGGGCATGACGCGGGAGGAGGCGGAGGCGTTCATCGACAGCTACTACGCGAACTTCCCGGGCATCAAGGCGTGGCAGGAGCATGTGCTCGGGACGACGAAGCAGCAGGGGTACGCGGAGACGCTGTTCGGGCGGCGGCGCTACTTGCCCGCGATCCACAGCACGAACTTCCAGGTGCGGAGCGCGGCTGAACGCGAGGCGATCAACATGCCGATCCAGGGGACGGCGGCGGACATCATCAAGGTGGCGATGATCCGAATCGCGGACGCGGCCCGGGAGCGCGAGCTGCGCAGCCGCATGATTCTGCAGGTGCACGACGAGCTGATCTTCGAGGGTCCATCGGACGAGGCGGACGAGGTGGGGACGCTGCTGGCAGAGGTGATGCCGGCGAGCATGGAGCTGAAGGTGCCGCTGAAGGTGGACCTGAAGCGCGGGCGGACGTGGGCGGAGCTATAGCGCTCTAACCACCACCTATCGCGGGGACGATGGTGACCTCGTCGTTGGGGGCGATGGGCTCGGTGAGGCCGTAGCGGAAGGCGTGGCCGTTGAGGGCGACGGAGAGCTCCGGACGCACGCGGCCGTCCTCGACGGCGCGCTCGTAAAAGCCGGGACAGCGGACGTCGATTGCGCGGAGGATCTCGCCGAGCGTGGCGCCCGCGACCTCAAGGGTCGCGGCGCCGGCGCAGAGCGAGCGCAGCGGCGACGGTATGAGAACCGTCGCCACGGGGCTACTGCAGGTTGTGGAGCTCCTCCACCACGCGACGCGGGGAGATGGGCAGCTCCGTGAAGCGATGCCCGGTGGCATCGTGGACGGCGTTGGCGATGGCCGCCAGCGGCGGCACGATCGGCACCTCGCCAACCCCGCGGACGCCATACGGGTGTCCGGGGTTGGGAACCTCGACGATGATCGTGTCGATCATCGGAAGGTCGAGGCTCGTGGGCATGCGGTAGTCGAGGAAGGAGGCGTTTTCCATGCGCCCGTCCTCGCCGTAGTAGTACTCCTCGTTGAGCGCCCAGCCGATGCCCTGGACGACCCCGCCCTGCATCTGGCCCTCGACGTACGCGGGGTGCACGGCCGTGCCGACGTCCTGGGCGATCGTGTAGCGGAGGATGTCGACCTTGCCGGTGTCGGGGTCGACCTCGACATCGACGACGTGGACGCCGAACGCGGCGCCGGGGCTGCGGGCAACAACGCTGCCGCGACCCTGGAGCGGGCCGCCGGTCTCCATCTGCTTCCCCGCCAGCTCGGCGAAGGTCATCGTCTTCTCGCTGTCGGAGGTGTGCCGGAGCGCGCCGTCGACGAACTCCACGTCCTCGGCCTCGCACTCCCAGAGCTGGGCCGCGCGGGCGACCATCTGCTGCTGGATATCGAGCCCGGCCTCGTACACGGCCTGGCCGCTGGCGTAGGCGGTGCGCGAGCCGCCGGTCACGTCGTTGTGGCCGACGGAGTCGGTGTCGACGACTGTCGGGCGGACGCTGTCGTACTCGATGCCGAGCGTCTCGGCGAGCTGCATGGCCAGGGCGGCGCGGGTGCCGCCGATGTCGGTGGAGCCTTCAATGAGGTTGACCGTGCCGTCCGGGTTGACGGAGGCGACGACGGACGACTGCATGCCGGCGTTGAACCAGAAGCCGCCGGCAACGCCCCGGCCGCGGTTCGGGCCCTCGATCGGTGACTGGTAGTGGTCGGAGGCCTGGGCGGCCTGGACCGTCTCCTCCTGCCCGATGCGGGGGTGGGCGACGCCGGTGATCATGCGGGTGCCCTCATGGGCGCTGTTGTCCAGGCGGAACTGGAGCGGGTCCGCTCCGGTCTCGCGGGCGAGCTCGTCGATGAGCTGCTCGACGCAGAAGGAGGCGTTGGGCGCGCCGGGAGCGCGGTAGGCGGCCACCTTCGGCTTGTTCACGACGACGTCGTAGGCGTCGACCTTGAAGTTCTCCACCTCGTAGGGGGAGAGCATGCACATGGCGCCGGCCATGACGGGCGAGCCGGGGAAGGCGCCTGCCTCGAAGGCGAGGCTGACCTCGGCGGCGGTGATCTTGCCGTCCTTGACGGCGATCTTGCCCTTCATGTGGCCGCCGCTGGTGGGGCCGGTCGCCTGGAAGACGTCGGTGCGGTCCATGGTGAGCTGAACGGGGCGGCCGCACTTGCGGGAGAGCAGCGCGGCGACCGGCTCCAGGTAGACACCGATCTTCCCGCCGAAGCCGCCGCCGATCTCCATCGGGATGACACGGATGCGGGAGACGGGCAGCTGGAGCAGCTCGGCGAGCGCACCTCGGACGGCGAACGCGCCCTGCGTGCTCGTCCAGACCGTGAGGGTGCCGTCGGAGTTCCAGTTGGCAGTGCCGTTGTGGGGCTCGATGTAGCCCTGGTGGACCATCTTCGTATCGAACTCGCGCTCGACGACGACATCGGCCTCGGCGTAGGCGGCCTCGACGTCACCACCCTCGAAGCGGTTGTGGGCGGCGACGTTGCTGGCGTTCTCCGACTCCTCGCCAGTCGGGGTCTTGGTGTGGCGGCTCGCATCGAGCAGCGGGGCATCGTCGCGCATCGCGTCCTGCACGTTGAGGACGGGCGGGAGCACCTCATACTCGACCTTGATGGCCTCGATCGCCGTCAGGGCGTCGTGCACGTTGGTGGCGGCGACGCCAGCCACGGCGTGGCCGCGGTAGAGCGCCTTGTCGGCGGCGAGCACGTTCTTGCTCATGTCGGAGGCGGTGGAAGCGCCCTCGCCCATGTCGAGCACCTTGTCGGCGACGACGGGCAGGTCGCTGTGGGTCACCACGGCGAGGACGCCGGGCATGGCCTCGGCCGCGCTCGTATCGATGGAGAGGATACGCGCGTGCGCGTGGGGACTGCGCAAGACGGCGCCCTGGACGAGGTCGGGAAGGTGGATGTCGGCGCCGTAGAGCGCCTTCCCCGTGACCTTCTCGACGCCATCGGGGCGGATGGGACGGGTGCCGATGACTTTGTAGTCAGGCTTCTCGGTGGTTGTCATGCGGAGACCTCCTCCATCTCGGACGCCTTGAGGACGGCGCGGACGATCTTGTCGTAGCCGGTGCAGCGGCAGAGGTTGCCGGCCAGCCAGTGGCGGACGCGGCCTTCGTCGGCATCCGGCTCGCTATCGAGCAGGGCCTTGGCGGCGACGATGAACCCGGGGGTGCAGACGCCGCACTGGAGGGCGGCCTCTTCGAGGAAGCACTGCTGCAGGGGGTGCAGGGTTTCGCCCTCGGCGACACCCTCGATGGTGACGACGTCGCAGCCCTCGGCCTCAACGCCGAGGACGCAGCAGGAGTTCACGACCCGGCCGTCCATGAGAACGCTGCAGGCGCCGCAGTTGCCGTTGTTGCAGCCTTCCTTGGTGCCGGTCAGGCCGAGCTCGTCGCGCAGGACTTCGAGCAGGCTCTGGCGGGGCTCGCAGAGGAAGTCGATCTCCTCGCCGTTAAGGGTGGTCTGGATGTGGGTGCGACGGGGCATGGGCTAGGCCTCCCGGGCTCGTTCGAGCGCCCGGTCGAGGGCGCGGTAGGTGAGGACGCGCGTGAGGTGCACGCGCTGGGCGATGGAGCCGCGCATGTCGGTGATGGGGGTAGCGGCCTCGGCGGCGATGTCGGCGGCGCGGGCGAAGCTGTCCTCGGTCGGCGTCTCACCGACGAGGGCGTCGCCGGCGGCCGCGACGAAGAGGGGCACGGGGGCAACGGCGCCGACGGAGATGCGAGCCCCTTCGATGCGCTCCCCGCTGGCATCAAGGTCGATGCGGGCGCCGACGTTGACGACGGCGATGTCCATCTCGTTGCGGGGAATGAAGCGATGGAAGAAAGAACCCGAGTTCGCGGGCTGCGGCGGGACGTTGATCGTGATGATCAGCTCCCCGGGGCCGAGGACGTTCTGGCCGGGGCCAGTGAAGAAGTCCTCGAGGGGGAGGTCACGCGTTCCGTCTGCCGAGCCGAGCGTGAGCGTCGCGCCGAGCGCGATGAGGGCCGGGACGGTATCGGCGGCGGGGCCGCTGTTGCCGATGTTGCCGCCGAAGCAGGCGCGGCTCTGGATCTGGATGCCGCCGACGAGCGTCGCACAGTCGATGACGCAGGGCAGGCGGCGGACGATCTCATCGTCCTCGTAGATCTCGGCGAAAGGCACGGAAGCTCCGATCACGAGGCCGCCGTCGTCGGTCCAGGCGTAGCTCATGAGCTCGGGGATGTGCTTGACGTCGATCAGTTGGTCGACCTCTTTCCGGCCTTCGCGGAGCTGGACGATGATGTCGGTACCGCCAGCGAGGAAGGCCGAGGTCTTGCCGTTCTGGAGGGCGGCGTACGCCTCGCCGAGCGAGGAGGGCGCCAGGTAGTCGATCTCCTTCATGAACAATCCTTCGGAAGACTGGGCGGCCGAAAGCCGCCCGCACGGCGCTCGATCATAAAGGGGAACCCCTACTGTGTCTGCGAACGGCCAGCGGGGAAGGGCTCAGGCGGAGGGGAGGGACGCCTTCCAGGCGCGGAGGGCGGCGGGTTGGTTCGTGATGATGCCGTCGACGCCCGCATCGGCGAGGCGGGCCCAGTCCCCAGGGGTGTCGGCCGTCCAGGCCCAGAGCTGCAGACCGTGGTCACGGATGGCGTCCGCGGCGTGCGGCCCGACGACCGCGTGAAAGAGGGAGATGGCGCCGACTCCGTGTTCGGCCGCGCGGGCACAGAGTGTCTTGAGCCCCGCGCCGCCCATGGGGGCCACGATGAAGGCCGCGTCGATCTCGGGGGCGTGGGCGCGGGCTCGCTCCACGAGGTCGTGGTCAAAGGAGTGGAGGGCCGTCCAGGACTCGGCGCCATGGCGGCGGATGGCGTCAAGGGTGGCGTCGAGGAGAGCAGGGCCCTCCTCGGGGTGGTCGGGAGCGACCTTGAGCTCGCACATGACGTCGATGCGGCCTCCGACGAGGTCGAGCACTTCGTCGAGCGAGGGCACGGGCTCGCCCTCGCCGGCGTCGGCGCTGGCGAGCTCCGCGAGAGGCACCTCGGCGACGGGGCCGGCGAGGTTGGTGGTGCGGTCGAGGGTGTGGTCGTGGAGGAGGACGGGGACGCCGTCGGCGCAGAGGTGGAGGTCGATCTCCATGGCGGCGGCGCTCGCGAGGGAGGCCCGCACGCCCGCGAGGGTGTTCGCCGGGGCCTCGCCGGCGGCGGCGGCGTGGGCGATGACGATGGGGGCACTCATGACGTTCGGGAGGATAACGCCCCCGCGTGCCACACTAGATGGATGCGACCGGCAAGCACCCGGAGCGTGAGCGCGACGAGAAGGGCAACCCTCGCGTGAGCGCCGAAGCCGCCCCCGAGGTGGGGCAGCGCAACCCCTTCACCAACCGTGACTACCGAGCCTGGCTGACCGCCACGATCGTCACGGCACTGGGCGTGGGCGTCCAGATCGCGGTGGTGCCCCTCTTCATCGGCGAGCGCGTCGACCCGGACGATCGGGCCGCGGCTATCGCCGGAGCGCTCATCATCCAGACGTTGCCAGGGGTCTTCCTGACACTGCTGGGCGGTGTGGTCGCGGATCGCATCGAGCCCCGGCTGCTGCTCTTCCGGGCCACGGCGGTGGCGGCCACGGTCGCCGCGGTGTACGTCGTACTGACTGCGGCCGACGTGACGATCGTGTGGCCCGTATTCGCGCTCTCGGCCGTGGTAGGCGCCGTGGCAGCGTTCGAGCAGCCGGCACGGCAGGGCGTGCTGCCGCAGATGGTCACACGGCCGCAGCTTCAGAACGGAGTGATCATCGGGAACATGGGTTTCCTCGCGGCGGGCCAGTTCGGGGGCCCGGCGCTGGGAGGGCTGGTGGGGGGATTTGCCAGCCTGACCACAGCGTTCGCACTGCAGACGGGATTGCTGGCGCTGGGGGCGGTGCTCTTCCTTGGAATTGGACGATACGAGCCCCGGGCGGTCGAACGCCGGGACGTGCGTGCCGATCTCGGGGAGGGACTGCGCTACGTTCGAGGCTCACGCAACATCATCGGACTGCTGGTGCTGGCGGCGATGCCGGGAGTCTTCTACGCGGGCCCGTTGCAGGTGAACATGCTCCTCATCGTGGAGGACGTGCTGAAGTTGCCGCCGAGCTGGCTAGGCATCCTCTTCGGGGCATTTGGGGCGGGGATGTTCGTGAGCTCGCTGCTGATGACGCTGCGCCCGCTCCCCAAACGAGGGTTGCTGCTGGCGCTCTCGCCGGTCCTGGGAGGGCCAGTGCTAGCCCTGTTCGGGCTTAGCGAAGCGGCCTGGCTCTCGGTCTTGCTGTTGATTGCCATCGGACCGTTTGCCGCCATCTTCATGAACCTCAGCCTCGCCCTCCTCCAGGAGCAGACCGAGCAAGTCGTGATGGGGCGGGTGATGGGCGTCTACTCCCTGATGTTCGTAATCTCCTCGCCCATCGGGTTCGCCCAGACGGCTCTGGTCTCAAGCCTCTTTGGCCCCCAGGTCAGCACGGTAGCGAGCGCCCTCGCCGGTTCGGTGATCGGCATCCTGCTGCTGGTCTGGCTCCCCGTGCGGAAGCTGCGCTGAGGTTGGACCTGTGCCGGCTGATGATGGAGCGACCCGAGATGCGACCGTGAATCCGGAAGGAGCCGAGGTCGAGACGGAAGCCATCGAGGGTGTTGAGCCCGATGAACCGGCTGCGGGCAGCCGCAACCCCTTCGCGAGCCGCGACTACCGGGCGTGGCTGACGGCGTCGGTCGTAATGGCGCTCGGGGTCGGCATCCAGATCGTGGCGGTGCCGCTCTTCATTCGCGATCGGGTTGAGCCGGATGAGCGCGCCGCGGCAATCGCCGGCGCGCTCATGATCCAGGAACTCCCGGGCGTGTTCCTGACGCTGTTCGGTGGCGTGCTCGCCGATCGGATGGAGGCGCGCCTGATCCTGGTCCGGGCGACGGCAGTGGCGGCAGTGGTCGCCGCGGTCTACCTGGTACTTGCCGCCGCATCGGTGACGATCCTGTGGCCGGTGTTCCTGCTCTCGGCCGTTATCGGTGCGGTGGGGGCGTTTGAGAATCCTGCGCGCATGGGAGTGCTGCCGCAGCTCGTGACGCGGCCCCAGCTGCAGAACGCCGTGATCATCGGGAACGTGGGCTTTCTCGCGGCCTCGGACTTTGTCGGGCCGGCGCTGGGCGGACTGGTGGCCGGGCTCGCGGGCCTGACTGCAGCTTTCTCACTCGAGACGGGGCTGCTGGCCGCGGGCGCGCTGCTGTTCCTCATGCTGCGGAAGTACCGGCCGGAGACGCCGGCGGAGCAGGGCAGCATCCGCGGCGACCTCACCGAAGGGCTCAAGTACGTCCTTCGCTCGCGAGCCATTCTCGGCCTGCTCATCCTGTCGGCGATGCTCGGCATCTTCTTCGGCGGCCCCATCACGGTGACGATGCTGCTCATCGTGGAGGATGTGCTGAAGCTGGGAGACCACTGGGTCGGCATCCTCTTCGCCGCGTTCGGGGCGGGCATGATCGTCAGTTCGGCCGTGATGACGTTACGGCCCCTTCCACAGAGAGGCCTGCTGGTGGCGCTCTCGCCGGTGCTGGCGGCGCCGCCCCTTGTACTCTTCGGGTTGAGCGAGACGCCGTGGCTGACGGTCGTGGCGCTGCTAGCCATTGGTCCGCCCGCCGCCATCTTCATGAATCTGAGCCTCGCGCTCCTCCAGGAAAACACGCCGCAGGCGGTGATGGGCCGCGTGATGGGCATCTACTCGCTCATGTTCGCGGCCTCGATGCCCATCGGCATCGCGCAGACCGGACTGCTCGCGACGCTCTGGGGACCACAGGTAGCCATCGTCGCCAGCTCTATCGCGGGCGGCGTCGCCGGACTCCTGCTCCTCGTCTGGTCTCCCATCCGGAAGCTGCGCTGAGGTTCGGCACGGCTACAGCTGGATGATGGAGCGACCCGTGATGTGGCCGGCGGCGAGGGCGTCAGTGGCCTCGTTGATCTGGTCCAGCTCGTAGCTGGCCGTCACGAGCGCGTCGAGGTCGAGGTCGCCCTCCTTGTACCAGCGGATGAACATCGGGAAGTCGCGGTCGGGGCGACAGGAGCCGCCGATGCTGCCGATGTACTTCTTCTCGTTGATGAGGAGGTCGCGCGCGTCGATCTCCACGTTCGTCTGGGGGACGCCGACGAGGACGGCCATGCCGCCCGTGCGAACGCCCATCACGCCGGGCCGGGCGGCGGGCAGGATCTGCTCCATCGTCTGCTTCACGCCGATGCAGTCAAAGGCGTAGTCGACGCCAGCCAGGGGCCGGCCCATGAAGTCGAACTCGGTGTCGCTGGTGGTGAGGGCGCGAACCTGCTCGACGGCGTCGCCTTCGGAGGCGTTGACGCCGATGGTGGCGCCGAACTCCTTGGCAAACTCCAGCTTCTCGTCGCTCAGGTCGACGGCGATGATGGGGTCAGCGCCGACGACGGCGGCAGCCACGATCGCGGAGAGGCCCACGCCTCCGACGCCGAAAACGGCGACGCTCTCGCCCTGTTTCACGCCAGCGGTGTGGTAGGCGGCGCCCGAGCCGGTCATCACGGCGCAGCCGATGATGGCGGTGACGTCGGTGCGGACGTCCTCGGGCATGGAGACGATGTACTGCTCGTCGGCGATGGTGTGGTCGGCCCAGGTGAAGACGCCCTGGGAGATGGCGGTGGAGCCGTCCTCGAGCTGGAGGGAGATGGGGTCGGGGCGGCGGCCCAGGTCGGGGCTGCGGGGCACCCAGGTGACCATGACGCGGTCGCCTTCCTTGACGTGCGTCACCTCGCTGCCGGCGGCGACGACCGTGCCGGTCGACTCGTGGCCGAGGAGCTGGGGGGCGGGCCGGGGGCCGTGCATCTGGTGGAGCTGCGAGTGGCAGATGCCGCTCGCGAACTGCTTGACGACGACCTGGTGGGGTCCGGGGTCGGGGAGGGCGATCTCGTCGATGCGGAGGGGACCGGGCTCGGAGGGGCAGACAACAACGCGGGCGTCGGTAGGCATGGGTGCACTCCTCTTGCGGTACTGGCCGCGAATCTTACCGATCCGTTTCGGTGAAATCGCCCCACCGTCTCAATAAAGGCGGAACGGGAGTGTGGGGGACTCTTCCCGTATCATCCGGCGGGCTACGACGACAAGGGGTGATCAGATGGCAGAGATCGACGGCGCGACCGTAATCGCTCGCAGCCTGAAGCAGCAGGGCGTCGACTACATGTTCGGCGTGGTGGGCTTCCCGGTGCAGGGCATCGCGGCAGCGGCCCAGCGCGAGGGCATCCAGTACTACGGCTTCCACAATGAGCAGGCGGCGAGCTATGCCGCAGGCGCCGTGGGCTACCTGACGGGACGGCCGGGGGCGTGTCTGACGGTGTGCGGGCCGGGAATGATCCACGGCATCGCCGGGCTGGCGAACGCGTGGTCGAACACGTGGCCGATGATCCTCATCGGCGGCGCGCCGGACTCGTACCAAGACGGGCAGGGCTCGTTCCAGGAGGCCCCGCAGGTTGAGGCGGCGCGGCCGTTCACGAAGCTGTCGCGCCGGGCGGAGAGCATCGTGCGCGTTCCGTACTACGTGGAGCAGGCGGTCCGCACGAGCATGTACGGCCGCCCGGGGGCGGTGTACCTCGACTTCGCCAACGATGTGATCTCGGGACGGATCGACGAGTCGGAGGTCGAGTTCAAGGATCGCTGCCCGGACGCGCCCCGCACCTACGCCGAGCCTGGCTCGATCGACGCCGCGGTGGACGCGCTGAAGTCGGCGGAGCGCCCGCTCGTCATCGTCGGAAAGGGCATGGCCTACGCGCGCGCCGAGGACGAGGTGCGCGACTTCATCGACAAGACGCAGCTTCCGTTCCTGGCCTCGCCAATGGGCAAGGGCGTCGTCCCCGACGACCATCCCCTGTCGGTAGCGCCGGCGCGGTCCTACGCGCTGCAGAACGCGGACCTCGTGTTCCTGATGGGGGCGCGGCTGAACTGGATCATGCACTTCGGCCTGCCGCCACGGTTCAACAAGGACGTGCGCGTGGTGCAGATGGACATCAGTGCGGAGGAGATCGGCACGAACGTGCCGACCGAGGTCGCGCTGGTGGGCGATGGCAAGGCGATCACGAGCCAGCTGAACGTCTCGCTTGAGCAGGATCACTGGACCTACCCGCAGGAGACGACCTGGTGGACCGGACTCTCGGCGAAGGCCGAGGAAAACCGCCAGGCCGTGGCCGCCATGGAGGTGGACGACTCGGAGCCGATGGGCTACTACCGCGTGCTGCGGGCCGTTCGCGAGGCGATTCCCGAGGACGCGATCATCGCAAGCGAGGGCGCGAGCACGATGGACATCGGCCGCACGGTGCTACCGAACATCGTTCCGCGCTCGCGCCTCGACGCGGGCACGTTCGGCACGATGGGCGTGGGCGTAGCCCAGGCGATCGCCGCGGCCGCCGTCCACCCCGACCGCAAGGTCGTGGCCGTGGAGGGCGACGCGGGTTTCGGCTTCAGCGCGATGGAGGTCGAGGTGGCGGTTCGCTACAACCTGCCGATCACGTTCATCGTGGTGAACAACAACGGCATCGGCGGCGGTCCCAGCGAGCTCGACCCGAACAACATTCCGCCAGGCTCGTACATGCCGAACGCGCGCTACGAGAAGATCATCGAGGCGTTCGGGGGCAAGGGCTACTTCGTCACGACCGTGGACGAGCTTGACTCGACCCTGCGGACGGCCGTGAACGACCCGACGCCGTCGATCGTGAACATCATGATCGACCCGAAGGCGCAGCGGAAGCCGCAGCCCTTCGGCTGGCTCACGCGCTAGGCCGCATGGCGCTCAGCCGCACAGAGGCCGCCAGCCTGTTGGTGCTGGCGGCCTCTGTGGTGTTTGGGGGCCGGGCTGGGGCTGGCAGGGTAATACGGACTCCTTACGTGCTCTCCACGGCAAGACGAGCGGCGGTCGGTAGGCTGGACGCATGACCCTCACACGCGGCGTCGCCACAGGAGCACTGGCGCTCGCGGCATGCATCGTGCTGGTGGGATGCGGGGCGGACGACGAGGCGGTCGAGGAGCAGTGGACGGCGCTGGGAGTGCCTGAGCCGGAGATCGTGTTCCTGGGTGACTTCACGGACGAAGAGCGTGCCGCAATCGCGCGGGAAGTGAAGAGCGTCCAGCTGTCCTTCGCCGAACGCTTCGGCGTCGTGACTTCGGAATTCACGCTGTACATCTCAACCAACTTCGAGGCGCTGAACGAGGCGTATCGGGAGTGGCTCGATCCGGAATATCGACGGCGGGGCGTCGAGCTGCCCTCGTGGCTAGGCTGCAACGGGCTCGCCTGGAAGGCTGCGGTCTTCATCTCGTTGGAGACCTGCGACAAGGATGGAAGGGCGCACGGCGGCCCCATCGCACACGAGTACTTCCACATTCTGCAGGACCACGTCGGGCTCGTTGCGGGGACGGACAACGTCTGGCCGGCATGGCTCATCGAAGGCTCGGCGGTGTACGCGAGCGCGCATTACGCGGAGGAGCAGGGGCGCAGGTCCCTGGCGTGGAGACGAGAGGCATCACGACTGGTGTGGTCCGGCCTGGGGCGACCGCTGCCTGGTCCGTACGACGCCGCCGGATCCAGCATGTTCACCGATCTGGCCTACCAGAACCTCGTCTATGAGGTGGGTTTCCTCGGGGTTGAGTGGCTCGTTGAGCGGAGGGGCGAGGAGGCGCTCATGGAGTTCTTCCGCCTGGGGGGCGGGCGGCAGGAGTTCCGCGAGGCGTTCGACATGACGCCAGACGAGTTCGTCGACGCGTTCGAGGAGCATCGGGGGAAGGTCGCGCCGCCGTTCAAGTGGCAGATCGCCGGGGTAGTGCGCGATCCGGACGGCCGCCCCGTCCCGCAGGTTGATCTCTACGTCGTCACAGGGGTGGAGGGCGAGAACATCCTGGTGCCCGGAGGCCGGACCAACGGAGCGGGAGAGTTCCGGGCGCGCAGCCCGGAGGAACGCCACACGCTCGGGGTCATCTTGAGGTGTCCCCGCGGCAGCAGCACCTTCTGGGCATTTGCGGGCGAGTGGGGCAAGAAGGGCTTTGTCGGCGACGAGGACGGCCGGTACGAGTCGGACGAGCACCTGGCCGAGCCGACTACCGGGATGCACCGGCGCGACGTCGTCATTGAGCTTCAAGCGTCGAGGAGGGTGCTGCTCGAGCGATTCTGTGAGAAGCGGGAATGAGGGTCGGAGCGCCGTGGCCGACGAGAAGGTGGCTGGCCGGCGCTCCGACCACGATGAGGCCGTAAGCACCGATGGGCTGAGGGCTCCATCGTGTTCGGAGCGGCCTGTGGGTGAGGCAAGACGGTCGAGGAGCGGTGAACGCAGCTGGCCTTAGCGGAAGCGGAGGCCATGTTCGGCGTACGCGCGCTGCGTCGGTGCTAGGGTGCGGTCATGCTGACTGCTGGCCTGAGGCTCGTGGCACTCGCGGGGGTCCTGGTCGCGACCGCCGTCGCCTCGGGCATCGGGGTGGGACGCGGGACGGCACACGCGGAGGAGGCCTCGACCGCCACGGTCACCACGGTACTGCAGCCGGGTTGGAACCTGGCGGGGTGGACGGAAGATGAGGCGGAGGTCTCGGCGATCTTCGAGGCGATATCGCAGCTGGAAGCGGTCTACTCGTGGAACACCCTCAGACACCGGTTCTCCGGGGCTTTTCGGGAGGACTTCGCACAAGCGAACAGCCTGACCACGCTGACTCCCGGGATGGGCCTCTTCCTCTACCTGGGCGGGACGGAGGCGGTGGAGTGGACGCGCCCGCTGAACCCCAGGAGCGGAGCGTCAACGCTAAGGCCCGGCTGGAACCTCGTTACCTGGGCCGGCCCCGACGGGATCGCAACCGACGAGGCCCTGGAGGTACTGGGCGACGTCGTGGTCGAGGCGCAGGGAATCGATAGCGACGCTCTCACGACCCTCCGCGCCGGGAGCGCCTATTGGTTGCGCGTGTCGTCGTTGAAGGAGTGGTGGCAGTTGGACACGCCGCCGATCGCCATCTTTGGCTTCTCGGTACCGAAGCACCGGCGGGGTCCGCTCACCAGGCAGGTCGACAGCGTCGTCACCTACTTCGGACGACAGCTGGGAGTAGGGGTCTCGGACTTACGAATCCGCTTCGGCCATGACTACGCCGCGTGCAGCGAGTACGTGAACAGGACGGTGTTCCTCAACGGCATCTGTCTCGACTCCCTCGCATACGAGTACGTCCACGCGCTCCAGGACGAACTGGGGAGACGCAACGGGCGCGAGAACAGTGAGCCTGACTGGCTGGCCGTGGGAGCCGCAGCGTACTGGTCGGAGCGGTACGACGCGTGGCGCGCCTTCCAGAGCTACGAGTCCAGGCTCCGCCACACGGTCATTCCCGTTGCACGGGAAACCACCCTTCCCCTGGAGCGGTTCTGGAACGAAGGGTCGGTCCGGACGCCGAGAACCCATGCGCTATCCCACCTGGCGGTCGACTGGCTCGTCAACCACGCGGGCGAGGAGGCGCTGTTCAACTTCTACGCACAGGAGCGGCCATCGGCATGGCCGTCACGGTTCAAGGCCGCATTCGGCCTCTCGGTGACCGAGTTCTACCAGGCGTTCGAGGCCTACCGGGCGGAGGTAGCGCCAGTGACCCATCGCATCACCGGGACGTTCGTCGACGCCTCGGCGAAGCCTCTTCCCTCCATCGGGGTCGCGATCCATGCGCCCGATGGGGAGGTGGTCGCGCGGGCGGGAGGCGTGTCGGGACCCACCACGTTCGACGTCGAGGTGCCCGAGGGCTCGTACCTGCTGTCGTTCCATGTCGGGACCTGCCACATCGGCTGGTACG
>JAPPBY010000014.1 GCA_026702615.1 Chloroflexota bacterium
CCGACTCTTCGTCATCCGCAAGCTCTTCGAGCGCGAGGTCGAGAAGCGCGGTATCGGCGATTCGGAGGACTTCTACTTCCCCAGCCTCTCCTGCCGCACGGTCGTCTACAAGGGCATGCTCACGGCCCTCCAGCTGCCCGAGTACTACCCCGACCTGCGCGACCGCCGCATGGTCACCGCGCTGGCGATGTTCCACTCCCGCTTCAGCACCAACACGTTCCCCAGCTGGAAGCTCGCCCACCCCTACCGCACCATCTCCCACAACGGCGAGATCAACACCCTCCGCGGCAACAAGAACTGGATGGCCGCCCGCGAGGCGCTTCTCGAGACCCCTCACTTCGACGACATCCAGAAGATTCTCCCCATCATCGACGAGGCCGGCAGCGATACCGCCTGCCTCGACAACGCCCTCGAGCTGCTGACGCTGGGTGGCCGCCCCGTTGAGCACGCGATGATGATGCTCATCCCCGAGGCCTGGTCCGGCCACGAGACGATGAGCGCCGAGAAGAAGGCCTACTACGAGTACCACAGCCTCCTCATGGAGCCGTGGGACGGCCCCGCCTCCGTCGCCTTCACCGACGGCCGCACCATCGGCGCCGTCCTCGACCGCAACGGCCTCCGCCCTTCCCGCTACCTCGTGACGAAGGACGACCTCGTCGTCATGGCCTCCGAGTCGGGCGTCCTTCCCGTCGAAGACGACAACGTGCTTATGAAGGGTCGCCTCCAGCCCGGCCGCATGTTCCTCGTGAGCCTCGAGGAAGGCCGAATCATCGGCGACACCGAGCTGAAGCAGCGCCTCGCCCGCGCCCACGACTACGACGGCTGGCTCGGCGAGAACCTGACGCGCCTCGCCGATCTCCCGGCCGCCGAGCCTCCCGCCCCGATCGCCGGCGCCGACCTGCTCGAGCGCCAGATTGCCTTCGGCTACACCGTCGAGGATGCGAAGTACCACCTCGGTCCGATGGCTCGCCAGGGACAGGAATCGATCGGCTCGATGGGAACAGATACGCCCCTGGCAGTCCTCTCCGAGCGCCCCCAGCCCCTCTACAACTACTTCAAGCAGCTCTTCGCCCAGGTCACGAACCCGCCCCTCGACGCCATCCGCGAGGAAATCGTGACCTCCGTCGATTCCCTCCTCGGCGCCGAGGGCAACCTCTTCAGCGAAGGCCTCGACGACGGCTACCGCATGATCGCCCTGCCCACGCCGTTCCTCACGAACGCCGAGCTTGCGCAGGTCCGCGAGCTCGACGGCGAGGGCGGCTTCCGCTCCGCCGTGCTCCCGATGACGATGCCCGCCGCCGAAGGTCCTGCCGGCATGCAGCCTGCCCTTGACGCGCTCTTCGAGCGCGCGGACCAGGCCATCGAGGACGGGGCCAACATCCTCATCCTCTCCGACCGCGGCATCGACCGCGAGCACGCCCCCATTCCCGCCCTCCTCGCCACCGCCGGCCTCCACCACCACCTCGTGCGCAACAAGCGGCGCACCAAGGTCGGGCTCGTCGTCGAGACAGGGGAAGCACGCGAGGTCCACCACTTCGCCCTGCTCATCGGCTACGGCGCCGGCGCCATCAACCCCTACCTCTCGCTCGACACCCTGGCCGAGATGAAGGCCGAAGGCTCCCTCGAGAGCGACATCTCCTGGGAGGAGGCCGAGAGCAACTTCACCAAGGCCCTCAAGAAGGGCGTCGTGAAGGTCATGTCGAAGATGGGCATCTCCACGGTCCAGAGCTACCGCGGCGCCCAGATCTTCGAGGCGGTCGGCCTCAACGAAGACCTTATCGACCGCTACTTCACCGGCACGGTCTCGCGCATCAGCGGCGCCGGGCTCGAGCAGATCGCGGCCGAGATGCTTGCCCACCACGCCCGCGCCTACCCCGATCGCGATGGCGGCCTCTACAGCATCGGCTGGGGCGGCCAGTACCAGTGGCGCCACGGCGGCGAGTTCCACCTCTTCAACCCCGACACCATCTTCAAGCTGCAGCACGCCACCCGCACGAAGCGCCGGGAGATCTTCCGCGAGTACACGACCCTCGTGAACGACCAGGCCCGCCAGATGGCGACCCTGCGCGGCCTCATGGAGTTCCGCTCCGACCGCGAGCCCATCCCCATCGAGGAGGTCGAGCCTGCTTCCAGCATCTTCCCCCGCTTCGCCACGGGCGCGATGTCGTTCGGCTCCATCAGCGCCGAAGCACACGAGACCCTCGCCATCGCCATGAACCGCATCGGCGGCCGCAGCAACACCGGTGAGGGTGGTGAGGACCCTCGCCGCTTCACCCCCGACGACAACGGCGACCTCCGCCGCAGCTCCATCAAGCAAGTCGCCTCCGGGCGCTTCGGCGTCACGAGCGAGTACCTCGTCAACGCCGACGAGCTCCAGATCAAGATGGCTCAGGGCGCCAAGCCCGGCGAGGGCGGCCAGCTCCCCGGCCACAAGGTCTGGCCCTGGATCGCGCAGGTGCGCTACTCGACCCCCGGCGTGGGCCTCATCAGCCCGCCCCCGCACCACGACATCTACTCCATCGAGGACCTTGCCCAGCTCATCCACGACCTCAAGAACGCGAACCCGCGCGCCCGCATCAGCGTGAAGCTCGTCGCCGAAGTTGGCGTCGGGACGGTCGCGGCGGGCGTGGCCAAGGCCAAGTCCGACGTCGTCCTCATCAGCGGGCACGACGGCGGTACGGGCGCAAGCCCGCTGACCTCGCTCAAGCACGCGGGCGTGCCCTGGGAGCTCGGACTCGCCGAGACCCAGCAGACCCTCGTCCTGAACAAGCTGCGCGACCGCATCATCGTCCAGACCGATGGCCAGATGAAGACCGGTCGCGACGTCGTCATCGCCGCCCTCCTGGGCGCCGAGGAATACGGTTTCGCGACCGCCCCGCTCGTCGTGATGGGCTGCATCATGATGCGCGTCTGCCACCTCGATACCTGCCCCGTCGGCGTCGCCACCCAGAACCCGCAGCTCCGCGAGAAATTCACGGGGAAGGCCGAGCACGTCGTCAACTTCTTCGAGTTCGTCGCCGAAGAGATTCGCGAGACCCTCGCCGAGCTCGGCTACCGCTCGCTCGACGAGCTCATCGGCCGCAGCGACCTCATCGACGCGCGCCGCGCCGTCGACCACTACAAGGCGCAGGGCATCGACCTCTCCGCCATCCTCTACCGACCTCAGGTGCCCGAGCACATCGCCACGCGCCGCATTGCCGAGCAGGACCACGGCCTCCGCCATGCGCTCGACCAGGATCTCATCCAGCTCGCCCGGCCCGCCCTCGAGGATGGGGAGCCGGTGGACGTCGATGTACCTATCCGAAACGTAAATCGCGTGGTCGGAACCATCCTCGGCAGCGAGGTCACGCGACGCCACGGCGCTGCCGGCCTCCCGCCCGACACGATCACCTTCCGCTTCAAGGGCTCCGCCGGGCAGAGCTTTGGCGCGTTCGTGCCGAAGGGCATGACCCTCCTCCTCTCCGGAGATGCGAACGACTACTTCGGCAAGGGCCTCTCCGGCGGCCGCCTTGTCGCCGCCCCGCCCCCCGACTCAACCTTCGTGCCCGAGGAGAACATCATCATCGGAAACGTCGCCCTCTACGGCGCCACCGCCGGCTCCGCCTTCATCCGTGGCGTGGCCGGTGAGCGCTTTGGCGTACGCAACAGCGGCGCCCACGCCGTCGTCGAGGGCACCGGCGATCACGCCTGTGAGTACATGACCGGCGGCCGCGTCGTCATCATCGGCCCCACGGGCCGCAACTTCGGCGCCGGGATGAGCGGTGGCATCGCCTACGTCCTCGACGATGAGGGCGAATTCGACATCCGCTGCAACAAGGAGATGGTCGATCTGGAGCCCCTCACCGAGGATGAGGACATCGACCTCGTGCGCAGCCTCCTGGAGCGCCACCGCGAGCACACCGGCAGCACCGTCGCAGGTGGTCTCCTCGAAGACTGGCAGGGCACGGTTTCGCGCTTCGTAAAGGTTATGCCGCTCGATTACCGCCGCGTTCTGAACGAGCAGAGGGCCCGTGAGGAGGCCGAGCGCGAGCAGGTGGGGGCCGCCGGTGGCTAAGACCACGGGCTTCATGGAATTCACGCGGGAGGGACCGCCCAGCCGCCCCGTGGCCGAGCGTGTCACCGACTGGCTCGAGTACTACGAGGAGATGCCGCCCAAGCAGCTCAACGAGCAGGCCGCCCGCTGCATGGACTGCGGCGTGCCCTTCTGCCACCAGGGCTGCCCCCTCGGAAACATCATTCCCGACTGGAACGACCTCGTGTATCGCGGCCACTGGCGCGACGCCATCGAGCGCCTCCACGCCACCAACAACTTCCCCGAGTTCACCGGTAGGCTCTGCCCCGCCCCCTGCGAGGCCGCCTGCGTCCTCGGCATCAACGACGACCCCGTTACCATCAAGCAGGTCGAGGTCAGCATCATCGAGCGCGCCTGGCGCGAGGGCTGGATCCGCCCTGAACCGCCGCAGCAGCGCACCGAGCGCCGCGTCGCCGTGATCGGCTCCGGCCCCGCCGGCCTCGCCGCCGCCCAGCAGCTGCGCCGCGCCGGCCACGACGTCACCGTCTTCGAGCGCGACGACCGCATCGGTGGCCTCCTCCGCTACGGCATCCCCGAGTTCAAGATGGAGAAGCGCTTCATCGACCGCCGCCTCGAGCAGATGGAGGCCGAGGGCGTCGTCTTCCGCCCCAGCGTCAACATCGGCGTCGACGTCGACGCCCGCGACCTCGTGAACGAGTTCGACGCGATCTGCCTGTCGGGTGGCGCGACCCACTCCCGCGACCTCCCCATCCCTGGCCGCGACCTCGACGGCATCCACCTCGCGATGGACTTCCTCCCCCCGCAGAACAAGCTCGTCGCCGGCGACGACGTCCCCGAGAGCGAGGTCATCTCCGCCGCCGGCAAGCGCGTCATCATCCTCGGCGGCGGCGATACCGGCGCCGACTGTCTCGGCACCGTGCACCGTCACGGCGCCCTCAGCGTGAAGCAGTGGGAGCTCCTCCCCCGTCCCCCCGACACCCGCCCCCCAGAGACGCCCTGGCCCACCTGGCCGAACATCTTCCGCACCTCGGGCGCCCACCAGGAGGGCGGCGATCGCGACTACAGCATCCTCACGAAGGAGTTCACCGGCGAGAACGGCCGCCTGACCGCCCTCCACGGCGTGCGCCTCGAGTGGGCCCCCGGCGAAGACGGCCGCATGCAGATGACCGAGGTCCCCGGCTCCGAGTTCGTCGAGCCCGTCGACCTCGTGCTGCTCGCCCTCGGCTTCCTCGGCCCCGAGCGCCCGGGCATGCTCGAGCAGCTCGGCGTCGATCTGACCGACCGCGGCAACGTCGCCGCCGACGAGAACAAGATGACCAGCGTCCCCGGGATTTTCACCGCCGGCGACATGACGCGCGGCCAGTCCCTCATCGTCTGGGCTATCGCCGAAGGACGCGACGCCGCCCGTGGCATCGACCGCTACCTGATGGGCGAAACGTCCCTGCCATAGCAAGGGTGCCGCGCCCACACGTCGGTTCTGTGCACGTTCTCAACTCGCCACCCTGAGCCTTAGCGCTGGCTCGCCGCCTCGGGGTGGTCGGACTCTGGCATCCGCGATAGACTGTTTGGCATGGCAACCTTGGACACGCACAAGGCAGTGAGGGAACTGACCGCCGCCGGAGCAGGCGAACCTCTGGCGGAGAAGATTGTTGGCGTGGTCGAGGAAGCCTCTGCCGACTTGGTGACGAAGGATTACTTCGACAAGCGGCTGGCTCAAACCGTTGCCGCAGGCACGGCCCTCGCCGTGACCGTCGCGGCCGCTGCTGTCGCGGTCGCCGAAGCTATCTAGCCGCCCTTCCCTACCCAGCCCGCTCGATGAGATAGCGCGCGACCGCCGCGAGCAGGATGCGCTCGTCCTCGCTCAGGCCGAGGCTGTCGAGGAGGCTGCTCGCCTCATCGACATAACGACGTGCGTGCTCCTCCGCCACCGCCTTGATGCCGTCCGCCTCCAGCTGTGCGGAGACCGCCTCGATCTCCGCTGCCGGCGGCTCGTCGTGCGCGAACAGCCGCTCGATCGCCGTGCGCGTGCGTGGCTCCGCCAGTGCCGCGATGACGGGCAGCGTCTTCTTGTGCCGGGCGAGGTCGTTCTGGTTCGACTTGCCCGTCACGGAGGGGTCGCCCCAGATTCCGAGGATATCGTCCCGTACCTGGAACGCGAGCCCCACCTTGCGCCCCCAGTCGCGGATGCCGTCGCTCTGCTCCGTGGGCGCTCCGCTCAGGATGGCGCCCATCTGCAGCGGCGCCCCGATGAGCGCCCCCGTCTTCCCCTCCACCATCGCCAGGTAGTCCTCAACCGAGACGTCCTCGCGGGGCTCGAAGCTGAGGTCGTTCCACTGCCCCCCGATCATGTCGTCGGTCGCCGCCAGTAAGGCGTCGAGCGCGGCCACGCGCCGCTCGCTGGGCGCGTCCGACTCGGACAGCGCCCGCAGCGCGCGCGTCAGGAGGAAGTCGCCGACGTTGATCGCCTGCGCCTCGCCCACGATCCGCCAGATCGTCGGGCGGTGGTGGCGCTCCGCGTCGCGGTCCTGGATCTCGTCGTGGACGAGGGAGAAGTTGTGGATGAGCTCGACCGCCACCGCCCCCGGCATGGCCTCGGCCGCCGAGCCGCCCAGCGCCTCCGCCGCCAGCAGGCAGAGAGCCGGCCGGATGCGCTTTCCTCCGGTCGTCGCGGGCCGCCCCTCCTCGTCCTCCCAGCCCATGACATAACGAGCAGACGCCGCCAGCCCGCCCTCGTCCGCGCCGACGGCGGCGCGAAGGGCGTCCTCGAGCGCGTCGAGGTGGGCGGTCAACGCCGATGGAGGCGATGCTGCGGCGGTCGTCATGCGGCCCTGCTCCCCCTTTCGCGTTGCTCAGGCGGTCGCGAGGCTCTCCTTGCGCTCGGCCCCGCGGTCCTTCAGGACCTCCATCGCCCGTCGGGCGATGCCGTCGCCGTCGAGGTCGTACACGCCCCGGTACACCTTCTGCGGACCGTGGTCCACGATGTCGTCCGGCATCGTCAGGTTCAGCAGGAGCGTCTCCGGCAGCCCGTTGTCGGCCAGCACGGCCAGCACCGCCTCGCCGAAGCCGCCCGCTCGGACGTTCTCCTCGGCGGTGATGATGCCGCCCGTCTCGCGCGCGGCCGCCAGGATGGCGTCCTCGTCGAGCGGCTTGGCGAAACGCGCATTGATGACGCGCGCGTCGATGCCCTCGAGCGCCAGCAGGTCGGCGGCCTTCACGCACTCGATGACCGAGGCGCCAAAGCCGATGAGGGTGACATCGCGGCCATCCCGCAGCAGCTCCGATTGTCCGACCGGAATCTTCTTCATCGGCTGGTCCGTGGGTGCACCGGGACCGGCCCCGCGCGGGTAGCGCACCGAGAACGGCGTGTCGTGCGCAACCGCCGTGGCGAGCAGGTCGCGCAGCTCGGCCTCGTCCTTGGGCGCGCTCACCACCATGTTCGGCAGGCAGCGCAGGTAGGACGTGTCGATGAATCCCTGGTGCGTCTTCCCGTCGTCTCCGACGAACCCGGCGCGGTCCAGGGCGAAGATCACCGGCAGCTTCTGCACCACGATGTCGTGCACGATCGAGTCGAAGCCCCGCTGCAGGAACGTCGAGTAGATGGCCGCGATGGGACGCATCCCCTGCGTCGCAAGCCCTGCCGCGAAGGTGACGCCGTGCTGCTCGGCAATGCCCACGTCGAAGACGCGCTCCGGGTGCTCCTTCTGCGTTGCCGCCAGCCCCGTGCCTTCCAGCATCGCGGCGGTAATCGCAACCACGCGCGGGTCCTGCTCGATAAGCTCGCCCACGGCGTTCGCGAACACCTGGCTGTAGGTGGGCGGCGCTTTCGGCGCGTCCGGAGCTGGTGGCTTCTTCAGCCAGAAGGTGCCGCTGTGGCTCTTCACCGGGTCGGCCGCGGCCTCGGGAATGCCGTGGCCCTTGTTCGTCAAGATGTGCAGCAGCACGGGCTTGCCCCGTACCTTCTTCACTGCGGAGAGGGTCGCTTCCAGCTCACCCAGGTTGTGGCCGTCGATGGGGCCGTAGTAGTCGAAGCCGAACTGCTCCCAGAAGCTCGCCGGCACGATCAGGTCGCGCATGCTCGATTGCACGCGCTGCGCGCCCTGCCAGACGTCCCGCGCCAGGTTTCGACCGATGGGGAACTGCTCCACCATGCCGTCGATCCGGCCCTCGATCTCCTGCTTGAAGCGCCGGTAGTGCGGCTCGATCCGCAGCTTGTTCACGTTGCGGCTGAGCGCCCCCACGTTCGGCGAGATCGACATTGAGTTGTCGTTCAGGATGACGATGAGGTTGGTGCCCAGATGGCCGGCGTGGTTCAGGCCCTCGAAAGCCATGCCGGCGGTCATGGCGCCATCGCCGATGATCGCGATGACGTGGTGGTCCTCGCCGCGCAGGTCGCGGGCCGCGGCCATGCCCGTCGCCGCCGAGATCGAGGTGCCGGCGTGCCCCGCCCCGAACAGGTCGTGGGGGCTCTCGTTCCGGTCCGCGAACCCCGAGAGGCCCTGGTACTGCCGGATCGTCTCCATCTGCCCGCGACGCCCGGTCACCATCTTGTGGACGTACACCTGGTGGCTCACGTCCCAGAGCATGCGGTCCCTGGGCGAATCGAACTGCCGGTGCAGCGCGAGTGTCAGCTCCACAACGCCGAGGTTCGAGGCGAGGTGTCCGCCACCGCCGATTCCCTGGATGGTGTTGACCAACTCTTCGCGAATCTCCGTCGCCAACTGCTCCAGCGCCTCGGGCGAAAGGTCGCGGAGGTCGGCGGGAGAGTCGATCTTGTCAAGCAAAAGGCTCATGAGAAGCCTCCTTGTGGGGTTTCCCCTTATGGAAGTGAACCCGTTGCGGCTCCCTGCCGCAGTTAGGACGCTTACCCGCGTCCGTCAAAGCGTGTTCCGGTCGTATACGCGAGCCGGAGGCAAAAGGTCAAGGAAAGGTTAAGGCCCGGAAATTCCCTGTCGATGGGGCGAAGCCCCGTTCGTCGTGGTGGCGTGGGGCAGGCGCAGCGTGAAGGTTGCCCCCTCGTCCGGTGCCGATTCAACCTCGACGGAGCCTCCCATCGAGTCCATCAACTCCCGCACAATCGCCAGCCCAAGACCCGAACCACCGCGCCCCCGCACCCGGCTTCGATCGATCCGGTAGAACCGATCAAAGACATGCTCCTGGTCCTCGGCGGAGATGCCCGGTCCGGTGTCTCGCACCCGGATCCACACCCGCTCGTCCTCGCAGCCACTCTCGACCGTGACGGTCGCACCCTCGCCCGTGTGCTTCACGGCGTTATCGACCAGGTTGAGTACGCAGCGATAGAGCAGGTCCGTGCTCGCCACCGCCTCGCAGCCCTCTTGCGTATGAGAGGTGAGCCTCACGTTGGCCCGTCCGGCCAGCGGACCGATCTCCTCGAGCGCCATCGCTACCAGCTCGCCCGGGTTCACCGTCTCCATCGGCAGGGAGGCCTGCGGCGCCGTCAGGAGGAGCAAGTCCTCGCTCAGCCGGGTCAGGCGCTCCGTCTGGCCCTTCACCGTCTCCAGCAGCGCCCGCTGCTCCTCGTTGCCCGTATCGCCGGCCATCTCCGCGACCTCGATGTTGGTGCGGATGGCGGCGAGCGGCGTGCGCAGCTCGTGCGAGGCGTCCTGCACGAAGCGTCTTTGCGCCTCAAACCCCCGCTCGATGCGCTCGATCATCGAGTCGAACGTGTCCGCGAGCTGTTTCAGTTCGTCGTCGGGGCCCTGGTGGTTGATGCGCTGCGAGAGGTTCGTCGCGCTGATCTCCGAGGCGACCTCCGTGATGTCGCGCATCGGCCGCAGGATGATGCCCGAGAGGGCAAACCCCCCGAATCCTGAGATGAACGCGAGTCCGAAGCCCGCCACGATCGACCAGGTCCGCAGCCTGTCCAGGTTCTCCGCCTGGAACTCCTCGCCGGCCTCGTCGACCAGCTGGGCGGGGGTCATGTCGCCCATGCCGGCGGCTTCCTCGCTCGTGGCCTCCACCCCCGCCGCCTGCCACTCGGCCTCGTCCAGCCCCATCTCCTCCATTACGGCCTGGTCGTCCGGCTCGTCGAGCCGCGCCGCCACGTTCAGAAAGAGGATGAACGCCAGTCCCAGGATCAGCAGGAGCGTGGAGTACCAGACCGTCAGCCGGAAGCGAACGGTTCGCACGACCGGTGGCAGTGTCGGCCTAAAGGACGTAACCCTTCCCCCGGATGGTGGTGATCATCGACTCCTCGAAGCCGTCGTTCAGCTTGCGACGGAGGTTGTTCATGTGGACCTTCACGGTCTGCGTGAACGGGTTCATGCGCTCGTCCCAGATGCGCTCGATCAGCTCTTCCTGGGGGATCGCCCGTCCTTCGTGCTTCGCCAGGTAGTACAGGAGCTCGAACTCCTTCGGCGTCAGGTGGATCGAGACCCCCTCCCGCCGGACCAGGTTCGTGTTCGGGTCGAGCTCGAGCCCGCGCGTCGAGAGCACGGGGTCGAGGGGCGAGCCCTCCCGCCGCGTGACGGCGCGGATGCGGGCCGCCAGTTCGCTGAAGGCGAACGGCTTCACGAGATAGTCGTCGGCGCCCTCGTCGAGCCCTTCGACACGCTCCTTGATGCCACTGCGCGCGGTCAACATAATGATGCCCCCGCTGAAGCGGTCGGCTCGCAGCCGGCGGCACACCTCGACACCATCGACCCTGGGCAGGTTCAGATCGAGACACACGACGTCGTAGGGCGTCCCGCCCGCCTTGTCGAGCGCCTCCTCGCCGTCGTAAGCGACATCCACGGCGTACCCGAGCTTCGTCAGACCCCGGTCAAGCGCGGAAGCGAGGGACTGTTCGTCTTCAACCACCAGAACTCGCATGGCCTCCCCCTTGCGATCGTCTTGATCCTAGCCTAGGTCAAGGGCGGGACCGCAAGGTAAAGGTTCGGGGAGAGTGGATGCGGGTGCCGCCGACCGAGAGTGTATCACCTGTGATACACTCCGCCTCATGGACACCGTAACGATCCGCGAGCTTCGCAACCGTGGCCGCGCTGTCATCGATCGCGTGGAGGCGGGTGAGTCCCTCATCGTTAGCCGGGACGGGCGGCCGGTTGCTGAGCTGCGTCCGCTGCCGCGCAAGCCGCTTGACGCCGCTACCCTGCTTGAACAGTGGCGGCACGTTCCGCCAGCAGATCCGGACGCGTGGCGGCGTGACGTCGACAGCGTGGTCGACCAGTCGCTGTGACGTCAACGGGCGGTTCCGCGGGCCTTCTCGATACGAACCTTGTCATCCTCCTCCCGCGGATCATCGATCATGGCCCGTTGCCCGGGGCGCCACTCATTTCGACGATTACGCTCGCTGAGCTGTCGGTGGGGCCTTTGCTCGCCTCCTCAGCGGGCGAGCGGGCTGAGCGCCAGGCCACCCTCCAGCAGGCCGAGGCGCTATTCGACCCGCTTCCGTTTGACGTGAATGCGGCGAGAGCGTACGCGCGTGTCTCTTCCGACCTCCGCAGGGCGGGGCGCAAGCCCATGGCGCGTGCGTTCGATGCCCTCATCGCGTCTGTCGCCATCGCCAACGGCCTTCCCCTCTACACCGCAAACCCTGCGGACTTCATGGGGATCACCGACCTGCAGGTCGTGCCTGTGCCACATCCAGACCACTCCTGAAGGCCCAACTCCGACCATCTCACGCACATAACTGGAATAGTGCGAAGTACATCTGTGCATAAGCAGAGCCCCTCTCTGAGGCTTTCGACGGCCTCCCGTACCTGCCCCTGACACCCCATCCCCTACAATCCCGGCCGAGGAACCCCGAATCGTGTCCGCGCCCATCATCGCCGTCGAGCCCGGGAAGGCCGTCACGCTCCTCCGCCAGGAGGAGGACGGCTGGCGCGGCTCGCCCGTAGCGCGCGCCGGCTTCTGGCCAGCCTGGCGGCCGGGCCACGACGCCGTCTCCGTCTCCGTCGTCGTGGACGAAGGGAAGCGGCAGCGCAGCGCCATCGAGATGCTCGACCTCGACGGCAACCATCTCCGCAACCTCTACGAGAGTCCCCTCGGTGGCGATGCCGTCATCGCGCCCAACGTGCCCCACTACGCGCTCTGGTCGCCGGGCGGCGACCGCCTCGCGCTTGTCGCCCAGGGACGCGCCGGCCTCACCCTCTTTCTGAGCGAGGCCGACGGCCCCCTCATCGCCGACCCTATCCAGACCGGCGCGCCCCTCTTCCTCGCCTGGTCACCCGACGGTGGCCGGCTCGCCGTCCACGCCGGCGTGAACCTCTCCGTGATGGAGCTGGCGGAGGCCCGCGCCTCCCGGCCCATCTCCGCAGACGCCCGCGGCTTCCGCACCCCCGCCTTCAGCGACGACGGTGAGCTCCTCGCGTTCGCCACCCCCGATGGATCGGGCGACGGCGTGGTCGTCCAGGTCGCGACCGGCTCGGGCGAGGCCAGTGAGTCGGTTCAGGAGCTCCCTGGCGGCGTCGCCCTCGCCTTCCGCCCCGGAACCCGCACCCTGACGATCGCCGTCACGACGCGTCCGGCCTCAGGCGCCTTCGACGAGTTGTGGACCGTCGACCTCTCCGACGGCGGTGAGCCGGAGCTATTGCTGCGGCGGGCTTTCACCAGCGTCTTCTGGGATCCCGCCGGCGAGAAGCTCGCCTTCATCGTCCCCTCCGCCACCGGTGATGGGTCGGTCTCCCTGCAGGCTCGCACGGCCACGGGGGAGTTTCTGGGCGCCAGCGCACCCTTCACCCCCTCCCCCGACTACCAGACTCTGGCGGGATTCTTCGACCAGTACGGCCGCTCCCATCGCCTCTGGGCGCCCGACGGCTCCGTGTTCCTCGCCGGTGGCCGGCTCTTTACCGACGCCCCCGCCGTTGCCTTCAGCGACGGCTCCCACGATGCAATCCTCTCCTGGCGCCCTGAACGCGGCTCTCCCATCGAGCGCATCGGACAGGCGGGCATCGGCTTCTTCCCGCCGCCCGCTCTCGAATAAGGTTTCGACAAGGCGTAAAGGCAGCCGCGTTGCCGCCCGCGACACCCCCACCTACACTCGACCGCAGGCCCAACCGGCCCCCCGGAGCACCTGAATGGAGATTACTCCAGAACCCCCCGCATCCCCGTCACGGGGCTCCAGTGCCGTTCGCAATGTAGCGGTTGCGCTGCTCGCCATTGCCGGACTGCTTCTTATGTTCGGTCTCGGCTACGGCGTCAGCGACCTCACCAGCGACGAAGAAGTCCGCATCGTGGAGCGCCCCGCAAGCGACGGGGAACCCGCCGCTGCTCAGCCGACCGACCAGGAGCAGGCGCGCGAAGAATCGGGTGAGCGCTCCGAGCTTGCCGTCGGCGCCTCCATCCTCGAGGAGACCTTCGAGATCCTCCTGGACGAGTTCGTCGACAAGGAAATCCTCGACGAGCGCGCCTTCCGCGATGCCGCCATTCGCGGCGCCATCGATTCCCTCAACGATCCCTACACCGAGTACCTCAGCCCCGGGGACCTGGCCCTGGGCATCGGCGCCATCGAGACGACCTACGAGGGTATCGGCGCCACCGTCACCGACCGCAACGGCGTCGTGCAGATCGTGTCGCCGTTCCGTGGCTCGCCTGCCGAGGAAGCCGGAATCCGCCCCGGCGACATCATCCTCGCCGTCGACGGCGAGTCGACCGACGGCTGGACCAGCACCCAGGCGGTCCAGCGCATCCGCGGACCGCGTGGCACTGAGGTCACCCTCACGGTTCAGCACACCGACCTCGCGACCGGCGGCGCGCCCCCGGAGATCGAGGACATCACCATCGTGCGCGGCCAGATCCTCATCCAAAGCGTTTTCACCGAGCCGCGCCTCGAGCTCGTCCCCGGCGAAACAGGGGCCGACCTCGTCGACCGCGACGGCAACCTCGTCGACGACATCCTCTACATCAACATCGCCCAGTTCCACGGCGAGACGCCCTCCGAGCTGCGCTCCGCCCTCAGGGATGCCGAGAGCGGCCGCTACATCGGCCTCATCCTTGATGTCCGCGGTAACCCCGGTGGGCTCCTCCGCCAGACCGTGCAGGCGACGAACGAGTTCCTCCCTGAAGGAGACGTCATCCTCAGCGAGATCGACGCCGACGGCGACGTGGTGACGTTCGGCGCCCAGGAGGGCGGAATCGCCATCTCCATCCCCATCGTCCTCGTCCAGGACGAAGCCAGCGCCAGCGGTTCCGAGGTCCTCGCCGCCGCCCTCGTCGACAACGGCCGCGCGGTCGTCGTCGGCGTGCGCTCCTTCGGCAAGGGCACGGTGAACCAGCTGCACCCGCTCTCCAGGTGCGGCGACCCGGCCGGCTGCGGCGCCCTGTATGTCACGGTGGGCCGCTGGCTGCGACCGAATGGCCAGGTTATCGAGGGTCTCGGCATCGCCCCCGACTACGAGATCCCGCTGACCGGCGACGACTACATCGACTACGGCGACCTCCAGGTCTTCGCCGCCATCGACATCCTCCGCGGCATCGAGCCGCCGCCTCCGCCCGAGCGCGTCTCGGAGGAGGACGAGGAGCGGCCCGACATCCCGAACGTCGCCGAGCGCGAGGGCCCCGACTCCGAGGAGGGTGAGACCGAGGAGTAGTCCCGCCCGTTTGGGTACCGCTCCCGTGCGTGCGAGACTGGAGGCATGGCCCCTGGTGAGGCGATCGTCGCCCAGAACCGCCGCGCACATCGCGATTACGAGATCCTCGACCGCTACGAGGCCGGCCTCGCGCTGACCGGCTCCGAGATCAAGTCGATCCGTTTGGGCAAGGTCGATATCCAGGGCGCCTACGGACGTATCCGCAACGGCGAGGCCTGGCTGCTCGACGCCTACATCGCCCCCTACCAGAACGCCGGCTTCATCAACCACGAGGCGCGCCGCGACCGCAAGCTCCTGCTGCACAAGAAGGAGCTGCGCCGCATCCGGGCCGCCCTCGACGAGCGCGGCCTCACGCTCGTGCCGCTCAACATGCACCTGAAGCGGGGGATGGCGAAGGTGGAGCTGGGCGTGGCGCGCGGCATCAAGCGTTATGACAAGAGGCGCAAGATCCGCGAACGCGAAGAAGGCCGCCAGGTCGCCCGCGCCCTCCGCCACGTCTGACCTGCGCCACCCCTTGCTTGTCCGGCGAAACGCCTGTGCTACGCTGGATGCATCTGGGGACGAAAGGTATCGACAGGAGGGAACGTAACCGGGTAGCAGGCCGAGGTTGGTCGTCACCCTCGTTAATCAGGCGGCCATTTGAGTAAGCGCCGAAGATCGCGAACTCGCTCTCGCGGCATAGCCCGTGAGACGTCTCATCGATAGCCCCTTCCCCGACGGAGCACGGTGAGGCGCCATAAAAGTTGGGGCGCTGTGAGCTGACGCCGATACCGCTCACCTAAGATTCATCGGCTGGTTCCACCGTATTCGCCCCCCACCTGCGAAGCGATGGAATGAGACCCGAACTGGTGGGAAAGCCTGTAGGACAATCCGGAGCAGACCCTGGCTGGACCGGGAGTTCGATTCTCCCGCGTCTCCACCAACGCCAACGAACGGGGCCCCGCAGCCGCGGGGCCTCGTCGCTATCCTGCCCCTGGCCGGTATCGTGGTCATGACAGGGAGGGTTCCGATGCCGAAGTCATGCAAACACATTTGGCCCATCATGAAGGAGCCCGTCGTCTGCCTGATGTGCAGGCGATGCGGGGAAGAGCGCGAGATCACCCGCCAGAACGCCGACCTGATGTTCCAGGACATGGACTTCACGCCCTTCAAGTGGGCCTTCAGGACCTACGTCGAAGGCATCCTCGCGGGCAGGAACTAGCCCAATGGACGCCCGAGACCTCCTGCGCGCCCAGTTCGCGTGGGTCCACCAACTCCTCGAAGGCACGATGAGCGACTGTTCGCAAGAGACGGCCGACCACCGCGGCGAGGGCTGGGCCATCAGCCCCATCTCCGCCGTCTACGCCCACATCGCCATGACCCAGGACGGCATCGTCCACGGGCTCGTCCAGGGGCGCCCGACGCTGCTCGAGTCGGAAGGCTGGGACGCGAAGCTGGGTCTGGAAGCAGCCGGCCCCCGCGACGCCTCTGCCTGGGCGGACAAGCGCTTCGACCTGGCCACGGTCCGCGACTACGTCGCCGCCGTGCAGGCCGCAACGGACGCCTTCCTGGCCGATGCAGCCGACGAAGTGCTCCAGCGCTCAATGGAGACGCCGATGGGCGAACAACGGGCCATCGACATGCTCGCCAACGTGGGAGTTGTGCACGTCGCCAGCCACTGGGGCGAGATCGCCGCCCTCCGGGGTGTACAGGGGGAGAAGGGTCTGCCCTTCTAGGGCGCCGCCTGCCCGCTAGCCGGCCTTCTCCGCGATGAGCGCGTCCAGCTCGACCTTGAGCCGTCCCAGCACCTCGTCGTACGGGTAGGCGCCGAGCTCTTCCTCGCCCCGCTTCAGGTTCACGAAGGTGGGCGCGCACCAGAGCCCCAGGTCCGCGTCGTCCGTCTCCCCGGGACCGTTCACGCGGCAGCCCATGACCGCAATCGTTATGTCGTGCTCTTTCGCGTAGGTGGTCATCTCCTTGACGTCCTGCGCCAGCTCGATGAACGCCTCGTTCTCCACACGACTGCAGCTCGGGCAGCTGATGATGTTCAGCCCCCCATCGAGGAACTCCGGAACCGATCGGAACCGCCCCGCCTCGATGTCGTCCAGGATCGACTTCCCCGCCTCCACCTCGCGCCACTTCTCCGCGAACGGCAGCGTCAGGGACACGCGGATCGTGTCTCCCACGCCCTGGCTCAGGAGCTGCTCGAAGGCGATGCGCGTCTTGATCACGCCTTCCGGCGGCATGCCCGCCTCCGTGACGCCCAGGTGCAGCGGGATCTCCGGTCGCGCTTCCGCGAATCGCTTGTTGCCCGCGATCACCTTGCGTGGGTCGCTGTCCTTCATCGAAACCACGAACCGCGTGAACCCGATGTCGTCGAGCATCTGCGCGTGTTCGAGTGCGCTCTCGACCATCGCCGTCACGCCCTCGAGGCCGGGCTCGTCCGCACCCTCGTACTTTTCGTCCATGGCCGGGTCCACCGACCCGCAGTTCACGCCTACGCGAATCGCGCAGTCGTGCTTCTCCGCTGTCTCCGCGATGAACGCGACCTTCTCCGCCACCGGCTTCGACTTCTCGTGGTGGTACAGGTGGCCGGGGTTGTAGCGAACCTTGTCGACATGCGGCGCGACCTGCGTCACGAGCCGGTAGCTCTCCTGCAGGTCGACGACGAAGTTGGCCTCGGGAACCGCCTCCCGCACCTGCCCCAGGCACTCGACGTCCTTGCGGCTGTCGACGGCGACGCGCACGAGCCCGGCGCCGGCCTCGTGGATCATCCGTACCTGGTCGATCGTGGCCTCGACGTTCTGCGTCTTCGTCGCCGCCATCGACTGCACGACGACTGGCGCCCCGCCGCCAATGGTGATCGAACCCGCCTTCACGGCACGCGTTTCTGCTCGCTTCATGCTGGGGAGTGTAGCCCGACTGCCGTGAACGGCGATAGGAGGCCGCTTACCCCCACCACGACCGCTCGGTCGCGGCCCACTCTTTCTACCTCGATCTGGATGAGTAGATCTGCGGTTCAGCAACGAAGGCGAGTAGGCGCTCCCGTGCAGCAAGCCCCGCGTCCGGCCCGCTGTTCTGCTTGACCGCGGAGACAAACTCCCCTGAGCTAATCACGCATGCCACGCTGGCGTGCTCCCACAGAGCCGCACGGCGACTCGCGCCAACACCGTTGACGATGAAGCGTACGTTGGGTACTAGGCTCGCAAACTCGTCGAACTCCCCGAGCAAGTCCTCCCAGGCCCTGCCATGCGGGACGGTCTGCCAGTCCATCCACATGAGATTGATGGAGGGGTTCTGCTGTACCGCTCTTGCGAGGTCGTACATGTCTGCTCGCCGGAACCATCCGGCAGGAGGGACGGTCGGCACACCAGCTGCAGCGAACACCGTGGCGAAGCGGTCGCAGCGGACCAGCTGCACGCGGTTGTGGAAGGCCGAGTGATCGTTCCAGATGGAGAAGGCCGGGCTAAGGACCAGGTCATATCCTGCCATTGCGACTGTCGCTACGGTTTCGCGCCAACTCCTCCCCAGCCTCGCGAGATCCTCGTCCTTCCCGGTCATCACGAGCATGACCTTCGTTCCACGGGCAAGACCGGCACGTTCAATGAACTTCTCTTTGGAGAGGGGGTGCCGCTTGCTGCGACCTACAACTTCGGTCAGCGTTGCCGCTACCCATCCCATCCCCTCCGTCGCGATCCCAGCAGCCGGCTGCGCAGCAACTCGTGCGACGGCTCTCGGCAGGCGTTGCGTAGCGAAATGCCCTTCTGCCCTATGGGTGAGATCGCCGAGTTGCCGAACACATGCCGCCGCCTCCGGCGTGCATGGCTGGATGTCGCCTTCGGGCGCCTGGATCCAAGCACACTGGCGGCTCGTCCCGCGGAGGTCGCAGCCAACGCGCAAAGGGCACGAGCCGCACAGGTCGCTGAACAGAATCAGCTGATGGCTGTCAGCGATTGGCGACCCGTGCGAGTTGGACGGCTGGCCCATCTCCCGCCTCCTCCACAACCACGCCAACGTATGGGTCCAAACCAAGGCAGCGCTGCTGATGCACGTTGAGTTCGACCAAGCGCCCTACGGTGCCGAACCCTGCGTGCTCAGCCACAAAGTCCCCATTAGGACGTTGTTCAATCAGGACTGGGTCACCGACGATCTCAGCCAAGAGATCGGAACCCAGCAGCCGCGCGACGAACTCGTCGGCACCGTAGGTATCTGCTCCACTCGGTTCTGCTGGCGCGGGAAAGGGTTCCTCTCCCATCGGGGGGACCACTGCGCTTGGCCTGCGCTTCGAATGCCTGCCCACAAAGGACCTCCTTGTCCCTTGGGCCGGTTCCCCGCGCCCGGTGGAGCTTGTATGCTCCCCGACGCGCGGCCGACCACTTGCTATTTCTGGCTGGCGGTCATGTCTGCGTTTGAAGAGGCGGCGTCACTAGCGCCGCCTCTTCACGTTACTTGGTTCGAGTACTCGAGCTACGGCACCTCTCTAGTTGCGTTCGGTTCCCGACACTTGCCCGATGAGCCAAGCGTCAGCGATCCCTAGTTTAAGTCATCTCGCGACGTTCTGGGATGGGTGCTCAAGCGCATCAACATTAAATCCTTAGCGTTTCATGGTATTATGTCCACCACGACCGCTCGATGCCCGTGAACGCGACGAACGGCGCCAGCAGCACGACCACAATCGACGCCAGCGCCAGCAGCGGACCCCGGTTCATCGACGTGAACCGCTCACGCGGGCCCTCGTAGGCGCCGCCACTCGCCTCGACGATGCGGCGGCGCTGTGTGCGCAGCCTCAGGCTGTTCGCCATCACGCTCACCGAGCTCAGCGCCATCGCACCGCCCGCCACGATCGGGTTCAGGAGGCCCGCCATAGCGATCGGAATGGCGATGACGTTGTAGCCGAAGGCCCAGCCGAGGTTCTGCCGGATCGTCCGCAGCGTCGCCCGGCTCAGCAGGATCGCTTCCGCGATCTTCGCGATGTCGCCGTGCAGGAGCGTGACGTCGCTCGCCTCGATGGCGGCGTCGGCCCCCGTGCTCATCGCGATGCTCACGTCTGCCTGCGCGAGCGCGGCCGCGTCGTTGATGCCGTCGCCCGCCACCGCCACGCGCAGCCCTTGCGCTTGCAGCTCCCGCACGAGCGCCAGCTTCTCCTCCGGACGCAGCCCCGCGCGCACCTCCTCGATGCCGAGCGCTCGGGCGGCGGCAAACGCACTACGCTCGTTGTCGCCCGTCGCCATGATGGTGCGCACCCCCAGCGACCGCAGCGTCGCGACCGACTGCGCCGCGTTTTCCTTCGGCGGGTCCGCGAACGCAAGCGTCCCCGCGTACGCCCCGTCGACTGCGACCAGGGCGGTCGTGCGCCCCTCCGCCTCCAGCCGCGCCAGCGTGCCCTCCGCCTCCCCTCCCAGTGCGACGCCGCGTTCCTCGAACAGCCGCCGCGTCCCGATGAGGATCGTCCGCCCGTCGACCTCTCCCCTCAGCCCCGCCCCCGGCAGCGCCTCGAAGCCGTCGGCGGCGGCCAGCGCGAGCCCGCGCCCCTCCGCCGCCTCCACGACGGCCGCGCTCAGCGGATGCTCGCTCAGCGCCTCGACCGTCGCCGCCAGCGCCAGCACCTCCTCCTCGCTGAAGCCCGACCCCACGGCCAACTCGACCAGCTCCGGCCGCCCCTCCGTGAGGGTGCCCGTCTTGTCGAGCACGACCGCGTCGATCCGTGTGGCCGTCTCTAGCGCCTCCGCGTTCCGGATCAGGATGCCGCGCTCCGCCCCCATCCCCGTCCCCGCGATGATCGCGGTAGGTGTCGCCAGGCCGAGGGCGCACGGACAGGCGATGACCAGCACCGCCACCGAGAACACCATCGCCCGCACGAATGAGTCGTCGAGCAAGCCCCAGCCGAGGAACGTCCCCAGCGCCAGGACCAGCACGATCGGCACGAACACCGCCGCCACCGCGTCCACCACTCGCTCGACGGGCGCCCGCGACCCCTGCGCCTCCGCCACCAGCGCCGCCATGCGCTGCAGAACCGTGTCCTCCCCCACCGCCGTCGCCTCCACCTCGATCACGCCGTGCTGGTTAAGCGCGCCCCCCACGACCGCCTCCCCGGGCCCCCGCTCGACCGGCATCGACTCGCCCGTGAGCAGCGACTCGTCGAGCGCGCTGCGGCCTGCCCGGATCACGCCGTCGAGCGCGACCCGCTCGCCGGGCCGCACCCGGAACACGTCCGCCACCGCCACCGTTTCGACCGGTACGGCCTCCTCCTCCCCCTCGCGCAGCACGTTGACCGACTTCGCTGTCAGACCCAGCAGCGCTCGGATGGCCCCGCCCGCGCTCGCCCGCGCCCGGTCCTCGAAGAACCGCCCCAGGCTGACGAACAACAGCACAGCCGCGCTCACGTCGAAGAACATCGCCTCGCTGCGGTCGGCCAGCACCACCCAGGCGCTGAACACGAATGCCACTGTCGTGCCCAGCGCGACCAGGACATCCATGTTCGGCGTCAGCGCCCGCAGCGCCGGCCAGGAGGCGCGGTAGAACCGCCACCCGAGCAGCCCTTGCACGATTGCCGCCCCGCCCAACAACAGCCACCCCGTGACCGGCTCGCTCCCGAACAGCGCCAGGCCGGCGATGTCCATCGCCATGCTCGCGATGATCACCGGCACCGCGAGCACGCCGCCGGCCGCCAGCATCAGCAGGCGCGCCCTGGCGTCCTCGTCCGGCGCTTCGGCGCCGGCCTCGAGTTCGGCGGCGTCGTACCCCGCGCGCTCGACGGCGGCCACGAGCTGGTCCGCCTCAATGGCGTCGCCCAGCGAGACCCGCGCCGTAGCGGAGGCGAAGTTCACGCTCGCCTCGTCAACGCCCTCGACGCGGTTCAGTGCGCGCTCGACGCGGCGCACGCAGGAAGCGCACGTCATCCCCCCGATTCGCAGGGTGACGGCGTGATCGGGACTGGTCATGAAGCGGCTTGCGGCGCGGCCTCGTACCCCTCCTCGATCACGGCGGCGACCACGGCTCCGAGGTCAACCCCCTTCCCCTTGACCGTGGCCGCCCCGGCGTCGAGGTCGACGCTCGCTTCGGTCACGCCGTCCACGCCCGTGATCGCGTCGGTCACCGCGCGCACGCAGTGGTCGCAGGTCATCCCGTCGACCTTCAGTTCGATTGTCTCAGCCATGGTGTCCTCCGTTGTGTGCTGGCTGGGAGCCCTCCACGGGCCCCTGGATTTTGTAGACGCGCAACAGCTCGTTGACCGCGCGTTCCGACTCGCCGCTCGTCACCTGCTCGATGACGTGCGTGCGCAGGTGCCCTTCGAGCACGAGCGCGTCGAGGCTGCGCAGCGCCCGCTGCACCGAGAGCGACAGGTCGAGCAGGTCGACGCAGTAGCGGTCCTCTTCGACCTGCCTCTGCAACGCCTCGATCTGGCCCGCGATAATCTTGAGTCGCCGGCTCGCTTGCTGTTGGGTCTCAGGGAGCATGTCGCGCCTCCCTCAATAGGGTACCCCCTTATCCTATCAGACTGCGTCACGCCCCGGCCCCGCGTACACTCGCCGCCATGCGAGTCGGGGCCCACGTCTCCTCCGCGGGAGGTCCGCAGAACGTCTTCGGCCGCGCCGAAGAGATCGGCGCGGAGGCCATCCAGCTCTTCATCTCCCCGCCCCAGCAGTGGCGTCCTCCCAATGTCGCCGACGAGGCCGTCGCCGCCTTCCACGACGAGCACGAGCGCGTACCGGTACCCGTCTTCTTCCACGGCATCTACCTCGTCAATCTGGGAACGCAGGACGAAAAGCTCCTCAATCGCTCGGCCGGTTCCCTCAAGCAGTACGTGAAGTGGGCGGGAACGCTCGGCGTTGAGGGCACCATCTTCCACGTCGGCAGCCACAAGGGCGCCGGCTTCGACGCCGTCCGCGACCAGATCTGCCGCGTCATGATCGAGGTCCTCGAAGCCGCCGACAACGACTCCATGCTCCTCATCGAGAACAACGCCGGCCAGGGGAACGGCATCGGCTCGACCTTCACCGAGGTCGGAGAGCTCATCCGCGGCTGCGACAACCACCCCCGCCTGGGTGTCTGTCTCGATACCTGCCACGCCTTCGCCATGGGTTACGACATCACGACGCGCGAGGGCTGCGAGCTTGCCATGGAGGAGTTCGACCGCGAGATCGGCTTCGACCGCCTCCGCGCCGTCCACGCGAACGACAGCAAGGTGCCCCTCGGCGGCGTCCGCGACCGCCACGAGAACATCGGTGACGGCCACATGGGGCTCGATGGCTTCCACAACATCCTCGCCCACCGTGCCTTCCGCGACGCCCCCCTCCTCCTCGAAGTGCCCGGTGTCGAGGGTGGCGGCCCCGACGAGGAAAACGTCAACCGCCTGAAGCGCATCCGCGAGGAAGTCGGCGCACCCGGACCGGGCGGCTCGTGACGAGCGGCGAAGGGCGCGCCCGCAGGCTCGAAGGAGCCCTCCTCGAGGAGTGCGCCGAATGGATATGGGAGCAGATCCAGGAAGAGGGCCTCTTCGTCCCCGGCGAGCTCATCGAGCTCATCCTGACGACTGAGCGCGAGCTCGGGCTGCAGGCGCGCGCCCTCCCCGAGATTGCCGCGGGCGTGGCCGCCGCCTTCCGCGAGCAGAGCCATCTCCTCTCCCCCACCGACGAGCGAGCCATCGAGTCCGTCCTCGCCTGGGAGGACGAGTTCCTCGGCATCGCCGGCATCCCCCGCGAATCCAGCTGACTTCGGCCCCTGCACCGTTGACGCGGCACGCTCGCCGCCCGACACTCAGGACAACACCACATCGGGAGGTGAATCGCACACCTGACCCAATCGACCACAGGTGGGATCGGTCAAGCGCCAGGTCCGCGCACCACGCGGATGACGAGGCGGAGGCAGAATCGAACCATTCGGCGGGTGGCCTCCCGGCGGCACGGTCGTAAGGCTGGAAACAAACCACGGCGGGTAACCGCCTGACAAAACCCCGGCCACGTGCAGGGGGCTCGCGGCCCTCTCCCCCACCAGGCACCGAGCATCGACCGGGGGCGCGCTCGTCCCCACGACTGCCACGGGGAAGCTGTATGTGCGGGATCATCGCCTACACCGGCTCGCGTCAGGCCGCGCCCATCTTGCTGGACGGCCTGCGTGACCTCGAATACCGCGGCTACGACTCGGCCGGCGTCGCCCTCCTCCCGGAGTCCGGCGGCGAGCCTGCCGTCGCCAAGCGTCGCGGCAAGATCGCCGAGCTTGACGCCGCCATCGGCGCGGAGCCGCTGCCGCCCGCTCGTACCGGCATCGGCCACACCCGCTGGGCCACGCACGGCGCCCCCAGCGACGCCAACGCGCATCCTCACACCGGCTCCGGGAACGACGTCGTCGTCGTCCATAACGGCATCGTCGAGAACTACGCCGCCCTCCGCGCCGAGCTCAGTGAGCGCGGCCATGTATTCGAGAGCGAGACCGACACCGAGACCATCGCCCACCTGCTCGAAGAGGCCTTGGACGGCGGGAGCGACCTCCTCGCCGCCATGCGCGAGACCTGCGCCCGCCTTGCCGGTTCCCAGGCGATCGTCGCCCTGACCTCACGGGAGCCCGGGGTAGCCGTCGGCGCGCGCATCGGACATGCGGGCGCCGTCGTCGTCGGCTACGGCGAGGGCGAGATGTTCCTCTCCAGCGACCTTGCCGCCCTCCTCCCCCACACCCGCGACGTCGCCTTCCTCGCCGACCGTCAGCTCGTCCGTATCGACGAGCGTGGCGCCACTTACGCGACCCTCGACGGCGCCACCGCCGAGGTCGAGCCCCGCACCGTCTCCCTCGACCCCGCCAGCGCCGCCCGCGGCTCCTACGAGACCTACATGCTCAAGGAGATCATGGAGCAGCCCGCCGCCCTCGCGGACACCATCGGCGGCCTCATGACGGTCGAGCCCGCCCGCCTCACCCTCGACGACCTCGGCGAGGCCCGCCCCTGGCTGGAGCGGGTCGAGCGCGTCCTCCTCGTGGGGATGGGCACGAGCCTGCACGCCGCCATGGTCGGACGCTGGTACTTCGAGCAGATCGCCCGCCTTCCTGCGGACATCGACAACGCCAGCGAGTTCCGCTACCGCGAGCCGGTCCTCGGACCGGAGACACTTGTCGTTTCGGTTAGCCAGTCCGGTGAGACCGTGGACGTGCTGGAAGCGATGAATGTCGCGCGGGCCTCCGGCGCCCCCCAGATCACCATCTGCAATACCCCTGGCAGCCAGACCACCCGCGTCGCCGACGGCGCCGTCCACACGTACGCCGGCCTCGAACGCGGCGTCGCCAGCTCGAAGACGTTCACGACCTCGATCGCGGCCCTCTTCGCCCTCGCCCTCGAAACCGCCCGCGTCCGCGGCCGCATCAGCGACGACGACCTCGCCCGCCACGTGCGGGACCTCGCCGCCATGCCCGAGGTCGTCGGCCGCCAGCTCGAGTCGTTCGACGCCATCGCGAAAGCCGCCGACCGCTTCCGCACCACCGAGCACATCCTCTTCCTCGGCCGCGGCCCTGCCCTGCCCATCGCCCTTGAGGGCGCCCTCAAGATGAAGGAGCTCTCCTACGTCCACGCCGAGGGTTACGCCGCCGGGGAGATGAAGCACGGCCCCATCGCCCTCATCGACACCGAGTTCCCCACGGTCGCCCTTGCCGGACAGCACGCATTGCGCAGCAAGATCGTCTCGAACATCGAGCAGATCCGCGCCCGCGACGGCGAGGTGCTGGCCATTGTCACCGAGGGCGACGACGAGCTCATCGCCCTCGCCAACGAGGCGCTCACCGTGCCTCCGGTGCCCGCCCTGCTCGAACCGCTGGCCGCGATCGTGCCCCTCCAGGTGCTGGCCTACGCCACCGCCAATGCCCGCGGCTGCGACATCGACCAGCCCCGCAACCTCGCCAAGACCGTCACCGTGGAGTAGCGCCGCGGCGCGTGCCGTTAACGTTCGAGGAAATCCGGGCGTTTCCGCTGGTCTGGGTCCCCCCGCCGGGATACGCTCGGGTCACCGCCCAGAGCCGCGGTTCGCAGACACCCGGAGGACCCCCATGACCAGCACCACCGCCAGCCCGGAAGCGGGCACGGAGCTCTCAGCCAAGCTCGTCTACCTGTTTGGCGACGGACGTGCTGAGGGCGGCGCTGATATGCGCAACCTCCTTGGCGGCAAGGGCGCCGGCCTCTCCGAGATGAGCAGCCTCGGCATCCCCGTTCCCCCCGGCCTCACCATCACCACCGAAGTCTGCAGCGCCTACTACGCGAACGGCCGCCGCTACCCCGATGGCCTCGATGAGCAAGTCCGCGCCGGCATCGCCCACGTCGAGTCCATCGTCGGCGCCCGTTTCGGCGATGCCGCCAACCCGCTCCTCGTCTCCGTCCGCTCCGGCGCCCGCGTCTCCATGCCCGGCATGATGGATACCGTCCTCAACCTCGGCCTCAACGACGAGACCGTCCAGGGCCTCGCCCGCAGCTCCGGCGATGAGCGCTTCGCCTACGACTCCTACCGCCGCTTCGTCGCCATGTATGGCGACGTCGTCCTCGGCCTGAAGCGTGAGTCCGACCTCGATGAGGACCCCTTCGAGGCCATCCTCGAGCGCAAGAAGGAGGCCTGCGGCGTCTCCGAGGACACCGACCTCCCCGCCTCTGCCCTCCGCGAGATCGTGGCCGAGTCCAAGGCCGAGATCCGCGCCAAGCTCGGCATCGAGTTCCCCGACGACCCCTGGGAGCAGCTCTGGGCCGCCATCGGCGCCGTTTTCGAGTCATGGGAGAGCGACCGCGCGATCGTCTACCGCCAGTTGAACGGCTACCCCGGTGAGTGGGGCACGGCCGTCAACGTCCAGGCCATGGTTTTCGGCAACCTCGGCGACGACTGCGCCACGGGCGTCGCCTTCACCCGCAACCCCAAGAACGGCGCTACCGGCCTCTTCGGCGAATACCTCGTGAACGCCCAGGGCGAGGACGTCGTCGCGGGCGTGCGCACGCCCCAGCCCATCCGCCTCGCCGAGCGCATCGACGATGGCCCGCCCTCGATGGAGGAGGCGCAGCCCGCCGTCTACGGCGAGCTCCTCGCCGCCGCCCAGCGACTCGAGGACCACTTCCGCGACATGCAGGACATCGAGTTCACCGTCCAGCGCGGCAAGCTCTGGGTGTTGCAGACGCGAAACGGCAAGCGCACCGGTCCCGCCATGGTCAAAGTGGCCGTCGACCTCGTCGATCAGGGCCTGATCGATCGTGACGAGGCCCTCCGCCGCCAGGACCCCGAGCAGATCTCCGAGCTCCTGCACAGCGTCTTCGCCGACGGCGCCTCCACCGATGTCATCGCGAGAGGCCTCCCTGCCTCCCCGGGCGCAGCCGTCGGCAAGGTTGTGTTCTCCGCCGAGGAAGCCGCCGAGCAGGCCGAGGCCGGCGAAGACGTCATCCTCGTGCGCGTCGAGACCAGCCCCGAGGACATCCAGGGCATGCTCGCCGCTCAGGGCATCCTCACCGCCCGCGGCGGCATGACCTCCCACGCGGCGGTGGTCGCCCGTGGCTGGGGGAAGTGCTGCGTGGCCGGCTGCGGCGAGCTCGAGATCGACTACGCCGCCGGCTCCTTCCGCGTCGACGCCGGTGGCCGCAACCTCACGATCCGCCGTGGCGACGTCATCTCCCTGAACGGCACCACGGGCGAGGTCATGCTCGGCGCCGTGCCCCTCGCCGACCCCGTGCTTCCCGACGACCTGACGCGCCTGATGGCCTGGGGCGACGATGCCCGCCGCCTCGGGGTGCGCGCCAACGCCGACACCCCCGAGGATGCCGCCAAGGCCCGCGAGTTCGGCGCCGAGGGCATCGGCCTCTGCCGCACGGAGCACATGTTCTTCGGCGAGGACCGCATCCTCGCCGTCCGCCAGATGATCCTCGCCGAGAACGAGGCCGGCCGCCGAGACGCCCTCGCCCGCATCCTCCCGATGCAGCGCCAGGACTTCGAAGGCATCCTCCGCGCGATGGCGGGCTTCCCCGTCACCATCCGCCTGCTCGACCCGCCCCTGCACGAGTTCCTGCCGCACGGCGCGGAGGAGATGGAGCGCTTCGCCGATGCCATCAGCGTCGAGCCGCAGCGCGTCTCCCAGCGCGTCCTGGCCCTGCAGGAGTTCAACCCCATGCTGGGCCACCGCGGCGTGCGCCTCGCCATCACCTACCCCGAGATCTACGAGGTCCAGACGCGCGCCATCATCGAGGCCGCCTGCGACCTCCGCGCCGAGGGGGTTGACGCCCAGCCCGAAATCATGATCCCGCTCGTGGGCGCCGCCGAGGAGCTGGCGCGGCTGCGCGAGCGCGTCGAGGCCGTCGCCGCCGAGGTCACCGCCGAGCGTGGGGTGAGCCTGGACTACACCATCGGCACGATGATCGAGCTGCCCCGCGCGTGCGTGGTCGCGGACCAGATCGCCGGGCACGCGGACTTCTTCTCCTTCGGCACGAACGACCTCACCCAGACCACCTTCGGCCTCTCCCGCGACGATGCGGGCCGCTTCCTGCCTGACTACATCAGCCAGAACGTGCTCGAGAAGGACCCCTTCGTCGAGCTTGACCGCGATGGCGTGGGCGAGTTGATGCGCATCGGCATCGAGCGCGGCCGGGGCGTCAAGCCCGACCTGAAGCTCGGTATCTGCGGCGAGCACGGCGGAGACCCGGCCTCGATCGCCTTCGGGCACGACGTCGGCCTGGATTATGTCTCGTGTTCGCCCTACCGCGTGCTCACCGCTCGCCTTGCCGCCGCACAGGCCGCGCTCGCCAGGGGAAGCTGACCCCGGCGGCGCTGGAGGGAGGGACGGTTGGACCTGCACCGTGTGCGTAGCCGGATCGAGGAGGACGAGGAGCGCCTGAGCCCCTTCGCTGCTCGCTCGGCCAGCGCGACGCGCCCCCGCCCCGAAGACCCCTCCTCCGTTCGCGCCGCCTTCCAGCGCGATCGCGACCGCATCATCCACACCAAGGCGTTCCGCCGCCTCAAGCACAAGACCCAGGTCTTCATCGCCCCCCAGCAGGACCACTTCGTCACGCGCCTCACGCACACGTTCGAGGTGGCACAGGTGGGACGCACGATCGCTCGCGCCCTGCGCCTCAACGAGGACCTCGCCGAGGCCATCGCCCTCGGCCACGACATCGGTCACGGCCCCTTCGGCCACGCCGGCGAGGAAGCCCTGGCCGAGTGCCTCCCCGAGGGCTTCCGCCACAACTACCAGTCGGAGCGCGTGCTCGACAAGCTCGAACACGATGGTCGCGGGCTCAACCTCACGCATGCCGTCCTCGATGGCGTGCGCAAGTCGAGCAAGGCCCGCGAGGACGTGCTCGCCGAGGGCTGGGGCGTCCCCGAAACGCTCGAGGGCCAGGTAGTCAAGCTCGCCGACGCCCTCGCCTATCTGAACCACGACGTCCAGGACGCCATCCGCGCGCGGATCATCGGGGAGGACGACCTGCCCGACGTCTCCCAGCACGTCCTCGGACGCTCGCACGGCGAGCGCCTTGAGGTGCTCGTCACCGACGTCGTCGAGTCGAGCTGGGCCGCTACCGGCGAGGGCTACGATGAGGCCGTCGGCATCCCTGCCATCACCCTGAGCAGCCGGGTGCACGAAGCCGTGAACGAGCTGCGCGAGTACATGTTCCAGCACGTCTACCTGCTTGCCGAACGCCGTGCCGAGGTGGAACAGGCCAAGAACATCGTGCGCTTCCTCTTCGACCACGCCATCGCGCACCCGGACTCCATCTCCTCCGGCTACTCGCTCCCCGACGATCCCCTGCCTCGTCGCGCCGCCGATTTCGTCAGCGGCATGACCGATCGCTACGCCATTCGTCTCGCCGCCGGGCTCGGCTGCGAGGACGCGCGGGACTGGCCGCTCTAGATGCGCCGGATTGCCTTCTGCGAGCGGGGTGGGATACTGAGGACGTGGTGGCGAAGGCGCATCGCGTGTGAGTGAGCAGGATCGTCCGGGCCCTCCCGACGAAGAACCCTTGATCGGGGGTCAGTCGCCCGACCCTCCCCCCTCCCCCGGCAGCCCCCCGCCTCGGCCCGACGGAGAGGGCGTCATTGGTGTCACCCCGCGTGAGCCCGTGCGCCGTTCCGTGGACCCGTGGGAGGCCCAGCGCCTACGCCGCGATCGCGCCGATCTGCGCAACTACGGCCGCGATGGACCCCGCGCCGGCTACTACGGCGCCACCAACCGCTCTCCGGGCCGCACGATCGCCATCTATTTCTTCACGCTTGTCGCGCTTGCTATCGGTGGGGTGCTGATCTTCCTGCTCTTCCAGGTGCTCAACGACGAGCCGGACGTCATTGTCGACCCGCCCCCGCCGCCGCCAGTCGATGCCGAGGCCAGCATCGAGACACCGGCTCCCGGCGCGACCGTTCCCGTTGGCGAGGACACCGCGGTCATCGTTCGCGTCGTCTCGGGAGAGGAGATCGTGCGCTTCGAGCTGCTTGTCAGCGGAATCGTGACCGACCAGGAGTTCTCCGGCAGGGTCACGGGCGAGAACACGTACGCGGCCGTGCTCACCGCAAGGTTCGAGGCGGCGGGCGCCTATGACCTCGTCGTGCGCGCCTACACCGCTTCGGGCGAGCAGATCGTGTCTGAACCCATCCGGGTCCGTGCCACCCCACCGGAGGTAGCGACCCCGGAGGTGCTCATCACCGCTGAGGTCGTGGCCCTGACGAGTCTTCGCGTCGGCCCAGGCGAGGTCTACAACCAGGCCGGAACCCTGGAGCCCGGTCAGATCGTGACCGTCATCGGCAAGACCCTGAACCAGCAGTGGCTGCAGGTCGAGACCGGCGGCGGCCTCTGGGTGCGCTTCAGCGCCGTTGACATCTCCCCCGAAGACCTTGCGAGCGTTCCGGCGGTCGAGCCCCCACCGGCGCCCGCCGACACGCCCACGCCCCCTCCCACCCAGGCGCCCGGCGCCGAGACGCCGACCCCCACCGCCACCGGCACCGCTGCTCCCCCGCCCAATGCACCCGACTTCATCCCCACCAACGCCGAGCCGATCGAGGGCGGAACGATCCTTCGCATTACCCTCACCAACGCCTCCACCAACCCCTTCTCGGGTCCGATCGCCGTTCTCGTGGAGGGCGTGCCCGCCAGTCCCGCCGAGCAGGTCCTCACCGTCTCCATGGAGCCGAGCGGCACGGCTGCCCTTAACTTCCCCCTCGAATCCCCCATTACCGAGCAAACGACCGTCACCGTCACGCTCGACCCCGACGACGCGATCGCCGAGGCGAACGAGGACAACAACGTCACCGAGTTCATCCTGGTGCCTCCGCCCGAGGGACCGGTCCTGTCGCTCAGGGCCAGCGTCACCGGCGGCATGCTTTCCGTGGTCATCCAGAATGACGGTGGCGAGCTCACCACCAACGACGCCCGTCTCGTCGTGAGCGTCCCGGGTGAGACGACCACCCGGACCATCTCGCCGCTGGCCATCGCGGAGAATGACTCGGCCACCATCGACGGCATCTCCGCCCCGCGAACGGGCGAGTCCATCCGCGTCACGCTCTTCATCGATGGCATCAACGTGGCAACCGCCAGCGTGCCCAACCCCAACGTCGTCGATGTCCCGCCGGACGGACAGGATTCCGGAACCCAGCCGACAGAGGGCGCTACGATCGAGCCAGAAGAGCCGCAGGAGCCCGAGGAGCCGGCCGAGCCGGGGGAGTAGTAGGATTCCGGCGTGGACGCCGTCACGGAAATCAAGCGGCGAATCGATCCGGCGGAGTACATAGGCCGCTCCGTCAAGCTGCAGAAGGCTGGCCGCAACCTGCGCGCCCTCTGCCCCTTCCACAACGAGAAGACCCCTTCCTTCTACGTCTTCACCGATCGCGGCTCCTGGCGCTGCTTCGGGAGCTGCGGCGAGGGCGGCGACATATTCTCCTTCGTCCAGAAGCGCGAGAACGTCGATTTCCGCGAGGCGCTGCGCATCCTCGCCGAGGAAGCGGGCGTCGAGCTCTCCGCCCGCGCCGCCGAGCAGCGCACCCGCGCCGAGCAGCTCAGCGGCATCGTCTCCGCCGCCGTCGACTTCTACGAGCAGCAGCTGGCCGGCGAGGGCGGTGCGGAAGCGCGCGCCTACCTCACCGAGACCCGCGGTCTGGACGCCGAGACCATCGAGCGCTTCCACCTCGGCTGGGCCCCGGATGAGTGGCGCCTGCTGCGCGACTACCTGCTCGGTCGGGGCTACAGCGATGAGGACGCCCTCGCCGCCGGCGTGCTCCACGAGAGCGACTCCGGCGGCGCCCCCTACGACCGCTTCCGTGGCCGCGTCATCATCCCCATCGCCGATGACCGGGGCGTGTTTGTCGGCCTTGGCGGTCGCATCCTCGGCGGTGGTGAGCCCAAGTACCTGAACTCCCCCCAGAGCGACATCTTCGACAAGGGACGCACCCTCTACGCCCTCGATGTCGCTGGCGCCCAGGCTCGGGAGACTGGCACGGTCGTCGTCGTGGAGGGCTACCTCGACGTCATCGGCCCTTGGCAGGCCGGCTTCCGCAACCTCGTCGCGACGATGGGCACCTCGCTCACCGAGCAACACGCCGCCCGGCTCACGCGCTTCGCCTCCCGCGTCGTCCTCGCCATGGACCCCGACAGCGCGGGCATGGCCGCCGCCGAGCGGGCCGGCTCCCTCCTCCTCAACTTCGATTCCCCCGAATCGATGGGCGCCGCCCAGCGCAGCGCCGAGGCCATCACCGCCAACGTCGACCTCGACCTGCGCGTCGCCCCCCTGCCCACGGGCAAGGATCCCGACGACCTCACGCGCGAGGATCCCGAGGCCTGGCGAGCCGCCATCGACAACGCGACGCCGTTCACCGAATTCCTGCTGGCTCGACTGATCGCCGCGCGTCGTGGCGACTCGGCCGTCGACGTGGGCCGCATCATCGATCAGCTAACACCCGTGTTGCTGGCCGTTCGAAACCCGGTCGAGCAGTCCGCGAATGCCCAGAAGGCGGCCCGCCAGCTCGGCGTCTCGGAGCGAGCCATTCTGGACCGCGTCCGCAGCCAGCGTCGTCGGCCCCAGGTCCGTCCCGAGCCCGATTCGGCGCGGGAGCGCGCAACCCTTGAAGAGCACCTGCTCGCGACACTCCTGCGCCATCCCGGTCTGCGCGCCGACTTGCGGAACTACCCCTTGCCCGGACTCTTCTGGGACACCCTCCAGCGAGAGATTGCGGAGCGGTGGCTGCATGACGAGCTGGACGCAATCCAGGGGTCGGACGGTGACGACGAGGCCGAGCCCGTCGCCAACCGCCTTCGCCAGATCGGCAAGCTACGGGAGCCGCAGCTCTCCGACTCGGATGCCCGTCAACGCGCGCTCGATCTGATGAACTTCATCCTGCGGGAACGCCTCAGGGAGCATCACTCGGCCGGCGCCGAGGGGCTGGCCGAGGCCGAGCGAGAGCTGGGGGCGCAGGCTGTCGTGCAAGCCGCCTATGAAGCGTGGCTGGGCGGAAGCCCCTCGACAGAGATGCTGGAGCTCGCGCAGGTCGCCATCGAGCAGCTCCAGCTCGGACTCAGCATCCACCGCCACGACCGCGCCGCCTCCTGACACCTAACGCTTCGGTTAGGGTTTGGCGCCACCGTTACCGGTCAGGAGCGAGGCCAACTCCGACAGGGAGGCGATTTCGAGGTCGGGCTTCGCGTCGGCTTCCCGGCGGGGAGCCCCTGTCCGGTTGATCCAGACAGCCGTGAGCCCCGCGGCCCGCGCTCCCGCCACGTCCGTCGCGAGGTTGTCGCCCACGTGCCAGGCGTCATCGTTCCCCACGGCCAGCCCCCTGAGGACGTGCTCGAAGATCCGTGGGTCGGGCTTTGCGACGCCAACTTCCCCGGAGATCGCCACCGCGTCGAACCAGTGGTCGATACCCAGGGCGCCGAGCTTGGAGCGCTGCAGGTCCGTGGGACCGTTGGTTATGAGCGCGAGTGGCAGCCCCGCTTCCCTCGCTGCCTCAAGGAACTCGCGGGCGTCCTCGAACAGGCGATAGCCGGCTTCCGCCAGCCGGTAGTGCAGCGCTGCCGCGCGCTGTGCGACCGCCTCGTCGGTGCAGCCGCAAGCTGACAGCGCCCGGCGCCAGGCTTCGAGCGTGAAGGAGGCTGCGTTGAGATCGCCCCCATCCCACTTGCTCTCCACCTCGGCCCCGTAGTTCGTGACGACCGTGTGGTAGGTCCCGATGAGCCGGGTGCCGGACATCCCCGGCTGACTCCCGGCAATCGCCTGTGAGGTGAGCGCGATGGCGTCGTTGTGGACGCCGTCGTTGTTGAGCAGCGTTTCGTCCAGGTCCAGGCACAGCGCCCGAGGCGGAGGCAGGGAATCGGGAGGGCGAACCGTCATCAGAACACGACGGTAGCACGATACCCGTGAGTGGGACCGTCGCTTCAGCTAGGGATTGAGGTCGCCCGTCGCTGGCCCCCGAGCGCCCGCTAAGGCGAACCCAAGCACGCCCAGCGACTCCCGCAGCGTCCCCGCCCCATTCCCCCCACCCAGGACGCGGCCCGCGGCCGCATCGAGCACGTCCAGCGCGCGCGGCGAGTCAAGGTCGTCGTCCATCGCCGCCTCGAAGGCCGCCCGCAGTCCCTCGTCCGCCTCGCCGTCCTCCCCTCGCCCGCACGCGTCACGCAGCCGCGCGTAGCGTTCCCCGAGCGCCTCGATCGCGCCCTCGCGGTAGTCGGCGTCCGTGCGGTAGTGCTCGCTGAGCAGGTAGAGGCGCAGGTGATCCGGGTCGTAGCGCTCCATCAGGTGGCGCGCCAGCACGAGGTTCCCCAGCGACTTGCTCATCTTCACGCCGTCCAGCTTGAGCATGCCGTTGTGCATCCAGAATCCGCAGAACGGCGCCTTCCCCGTTGCGCTCTCCGCCTGCGCGATCTCGTTCTCGTGGTGGGGGAAGATGAGGTCGCTCCCGCCCCCGTGGATGTCGATCTGGTCCCCGAGGTGCCCCCGCGACATCGCCGTGCACTCGATGCTCCAGCCCGGGCGACCGTCGCACCAGGGGCTCGGCCAGCTCGGCTCGTCCGGCTCGCAGCGCTGCCAGAGGAGGAAGTCGAGCGGCCCCCGCTTCTTCTCTTCGCGCTTCGATTCGGGGTTCTCCCGTTTCGCCAGCTCCTCGATCGCGATGCCGTTCAGCTGCCCGTAGCCCGGGAAACGCTGCGCCTCGAAGAACACGTCCCCGTCCGCCTCGTAGGCCGCCCCCGACGCGATCAGCGCTTTCGTCGTCTCGATGATCGCGTCGATGTGGTCCGTCGCGAACGGGTAGGCCGTCGGCCGCAGCACGTTCAGGCGGTCCAGGTCGGCCCGGAAGATGGCGTCGTTCTCGTCCCGGATCTCCGCGATCGGCCGTCCGCCCTCGCGTTTCGAGACCATGATCATGTCGTCGTCGATGTCGGTCACGTTCTGCACGTAGCGCACGTTCAGACCCTTCCAGGTCAGGTAGCGCCGCAGCACGTCGAAGTTCACGTAGGAGAAGGCGTGCCCGAGGTGCGTCACGTCGTAGGGCGTGACCCCGCAGACGTAGATGCGCGCCTCGCCGGGCACGATCGGGACGAACTCGCGCTTGGCGCGTCCCAGCGAGGAGTACAGGTGTAGGGTCACGGGCCGCTCCCGGGCGTCCTCTGGAGCGGGAAGCGTACCAGAGCCCCCATCTGCGAGCCGCTAGCTGAGAACGCCATCCGCCACGAGCTCGCCGATGGCCTCCGGCGACATGTCCAGCAACTCCGTGAGCACGTCGAACGTGTCCGCCCCCAGCGACCGCGCCGCGTAGGCGGTCGTTGGCCGCTGCCCGTCGATGGAGGCCGGGAAGCGCTCGGCGCCCTGCTCGCCGCCGTCCTCGGTCGGAATCGTGCCCAGGAACTCCCGGTCGGCCAGATGCGGATCCCTCGTCGCGATGTCGCCTCCGTCCTGTACCGCCCCGGCCGCGATTCCGCGCGCCTGGCACGCATCCATCACCTCGTACCGGTCGCGACCCGCCGTCCAGGCCGACACACAGCCGTCCAGCGCGTCCTGGTTCGCGACGCGCGCCTCGTGTGTCGCGAAGCGCGGGTCGCCGGCGACCTCGGGGGCGCCCATCACGTCGCAGAGGGCGCGCCACTGCTCGTCGCCCCGCACCGCAATCGCGACCCAGCGGTCCTCCCCCGCCGCGGGGTAGATGCCGTGCGGCGCCCATGCCCCGAACGGGTGGCGGTTCGCGACCGGCCCCGGGTCCGCGCCGTTCGCGAAGTAGTCGAGCATCGCCGGACCCATCAGCCCCAGACCCAGCTCGTATTGCGCAACGTCGACATCGAGCCCCTGCCCCGTTCGCCGCCGGTGCTCGACCCCCTCGAGGATGCCGAGCGCCGCTGCGACGCCGCTCAGGTGGTCCGTCAGCGAATAGCCGAACCCGATGTCCGGGCGTCCGGGAACGCTCGTAAGGTAGGTCAGCCCCGTGATGGCGTGGATGGTGGGGGCGAAGGTGACGAAGTCCCGCCACGGCCCCGAGTTCCCCATGCCCCCCATCGAGACCACGGTCAGGCCGGGCGCGGACTCAGCCAGCCCCTCCCGGCTCAGCCCCCAGCGCGCCAGCACCCCGGCGCTGAAGTTATCGACGATCGCGTCGCACTGGCCAGCCAGCCGGCGGGCCAGCTCCCGCGCCTCGTCCCGACTCATATCGAGGCAGATGTTCCGCTTGTTGCGGTTCCAGCTCAGGTAGTAGGGGTGGTTGAGCGTGTTCGCCCCCGCGTTGCGTGCAGCCGTCCCCACCTTGATCACGTCCGCTCCGAGGTCCGCCAGCACACGCGTCCCGAAGGGCCCCGCCAGCACGTGCGTGAAGTCGAGTACCCGCAGCCCCGCCAGCGGCGCCCCAGCCGTGGGCTGCCCCGTCACCGCCTCCAGCTCCCGACGCTCCCCCCAGACCGCCTCGTCGACGCGAGTGGCCGGCCCGGGCGCCGGCCCGTCGGCCTCGGTCGAGATCAACCGCCCCGGGAAGCGCACGCTCCCGTAGCCCTCCACGTCGTGTTCGGTGAAGTACCCGCGCGCCTCGACCTGCGGCGTCGCGACGGCCTTGCTCACCGGCCACACCGCCCCGAACGGCAACCGCTTCCGTTGCGCCTCCATGAACAGCTCATCCGCGACGTTCTCCGCCGTCCAGTCGCGCAGCGTCGCCATCACGTGCGCCATGTCCTTCACCAGCGCGATCAGGTCCGGATAGCGCTCCCGATCGGTCAGGTCCCCGGCCGAGTCCGTTTCCTCGAGCCACGGGATCAGCTTGTCGATCAGCCCCAGCGAGGGCGTCACCATCAGCCCGTTGCCGTCGCGATCCGTGTAGCACTCGTAGCCGCCGCTCCAGTGCAGGCTCCCCTGGCGCTGCGCGATCGCCGTCGTCCAGCGTCCGCCCTCCGGGAAGAACCATTGCATCAGCATCTGCTCGGTGTTCGCCACGAGCGTCTCGTGGCTGGAGAGGTCGAAGTGGCAGCCCTTTCCGCTCGCATCGCGCAGGCGCACGCCCGCGAGCGCGCAGCAGGCGGCGTAGAAACCGACGATGTGCGCCGTCTGGTTCCCGTACCCGGTCAGCGGCGGCGTCTCCGCCGTCCCCGTGACCGACGCCGCCCCGCTCAGCGCATTCGCCACGAGGTCGTTCACAGCCAGCCCCGCCCACGGCCCCTCCTGCCCCATCGGCGTGACCGAGAGGCGCACCAGCTGCGGGAACGCCTCGCCCAGCGTTTCCGTGTCGAACGGCGCCTCGTCGCCGCGCCAGTCCTCGATCAGCAGGTCTGCCTCAGCCAGCAGCTCGCGCCCCTTGTCGCTCGCGAGATCGAGCGCGACTACCCGCTTCCCGGCGTTGTACCAGGCCGCCTGGATCGACACCCCGCTCTCGCCGAAGAAGGGCGGCTCGGACTCGAGTCCGTCGCCGTCCGACGGAGTCACCCGCAAGACATCGGCGCCGCCGTCGGCGAGTAACCGTCCGGCGAACGCCCCGGCCCAGCCTGCCTGCTCGACGACGCGGAGCCCTGCCAGCGGTGTGCTCGTGCGCTCCATCGCGCGAAATCGTACGGAGCGATCCCCCAGTGCGCGAGGGCACGCCCTTTCGGTCACCTCGCGCCGGGCGCGGAACGCCGGAGCATTCGTTGACCCGCTCTGTGCAGCTTCGTACGGTGTAGCCGCGCCGCCCAGGCCTATCGAACCCGGTGCAGCACACGCGCGAGGAGCAAGGTTTGCCGCGATTCGCGTTGGCCATGGCGAAGCGGATCCTGGGCGCGCTTCGAGACCTGTCTCCCATCTTCGCCGTTGTCATCTTCTTCCAGGTCGTGGTGCTGCAGCAGCCATTTCCCGATATCGCCAACGTCGTCGTCGGGCTCGTATGCGTCGTCCTGGGGCTGGCCCTGTTCGTCCAGGGCCTGGAGAGCGGGCTGTTCCCCCTGGGCGAAGCGCTGGCCCAGGGGATGGCGCGCAAGGGAAGCGCGACGGCCCTACTGGCCCTGGGGTTCTGTCTCGGCTTCGGCACCACCGTGGCTGAGCCGGCCCTGATTGCCGTGGCGGCCGAGGGGGCGCAGGTGGCCGCGGATGCGCAGTTCATCGGCGATAGCCAGGCGGCCCAGGACCGCTACGCCCTTGAAGTGCGCCTTGTGGTCGCCGTCGCCGTCGGCATCGCCATCGTCCTGGGCGTGCTGCGCATCCTCAAGGGGTGGCCCATTCACCTCTTCATCATCAGCGGCTACGTGCTGGTTATGGCCATGACCCTGTTCGCGCCCGATGAGATCGTGGGCGTGGCCTACGACTCCGGCGGCGTGACGACCAGCACGATCACCGTGCCGCTGATCACCGCGCTCGGGGTGGGCCTCGCCTCCACCATCCGCGGCCGCAACCCCATGCTCGACGGCTTCGGGCTGATCGCCTTCGCCAGCCTCACCCCCATGATCGGCGTGCTGGGCTACGGGATGGTGGTGTGATGCTGGACTTCCTGGCGGACGTTGGCGAAACCGTGCTCTCCACGTTGCGGGACGTGACCCCCATCGTCGTCATCCTGGTCGTGTTCCAGGTAGCGGTGCTGCGACGCCGGCTGCCCAACATCAGGGGCATCGCCACCGGGTCGGTCATGGTGCTGCTGGGGCTGGCGCTCTTCCTCATCGGGCTGGAGCAGGCGCTCTTCCCGATCGGCGAGACGATGGCGCAACAGCTCACCGAGAAGGCAGGCGCGGGGGCGGGCGCGCTGGCGGGCGCGGTGCGCTGGCAGGACTACTGGGTGGTGTATCTCTTCGCCGCCGCCATCGGCTTTGCGACCACGGTAGCCGAGCCCTCCCTCATCGCCGTCGCGCTCAAGGCCAAAGAGGTCTCTGGCGGAGCGGTGAACGCCTGGGGACTGCGCATCGCCGTGGCCGTGGGCGTCGCCATCGGGGTGTCGCTGGGGTGCTTCCGCATCGTGACGGGCACGCCCCTGCCCTGGTACATCGTCGTCGCCTACGTCGTCGTCATCATCCAGACGTTCCTGAGCAGCCGCACGATTATCCCGCTGGCCTACGACAGCGGGGGCGTCACCACCTCGACCGTCACGGTGCCGGTGGTGGCGGCCCTGGGGCTGGGCCTGGCCGCCAACGTCCCCGGTCGCAGCCCGCTCATCGACGGCTTCGGGCTCATCGCCTTCGCCAGTGTCTTTCCCATCATCTCGGTGCTAGGCTACGCCATCGTCGCCGATGGGCTGGAACGCTGGCGCAGGCGGAGCGAACGCCAGGAGGTGGAGCCATGAAGATGGCCCTGGTCGTCGCCCTCGTAAGCGACGAGAAGACGGACCACATCATCGAAGCTGCGCGCGCGGGCGGCGCCACGGGCGACACCATCATCAGCAGCGTGCGCGGCGAGGGGCTGAAGCCGAGAAAGACCTTTCTCGGGCTGGACCTGACGGCGAGGCGCGACGTGGTCCTGTTCCTCGTGGCCGAGCCGCGGGCACGGGACATCCTCGAGCGCATCGCGGAGGCCGGCGGCATGGACCAGGAGAGCGGCGCCGGCGTCGCCTTTCAGATCACGATCGAGGACGCCGTGGGCCTCTCCACCCAGCTGCCGAGGCTTATGGAGGAGTTGGAAGGGGACCTATGAACGAACAGGGCGACGACAGGGTGATACGCGTATCCGACCTCATGGGGCCGGAGGTGCACACCATCGATGGGCTGGCGACAGCGGCCGAGGCCATGGCCGCGATGAAACAGCTGCAGATCAGTTCGCTGGTAGTCAACCGGCGCGACGACGACGACGAGCTCGGCGTCGTGACGGTGAGCGACCTGGCGCGAGAGGTGATCACCCGCGATCGCGCCCCTGAGCGCGTCAACGTCTACGAGATCATGACGAAGCCCGCGTTGACGGTGCGCTCGGGCATGCTGGCGCGCTATGCGGTGCGACTCCTGGTGCGGTTTGGCGTCTCCCGCGCCCTCGTAGTCGACGACGACGGGACGCCCCGGGGCCTGGTTACGTTGCGCGACCTGGTGCTGGGGCTGACGCCGGAGTAGCCGGCTCACGCCTACAGGTGGGCGGAGACGCCCCCGTCGATACGGAACACCTGCCCGCTCAGGAACCCGGCGGCGTCTGATGCCAGCAGCACGGCCAGCGGGCCCAGGTTCTCGGCGCCCCCGAAACTCCGCATCGGGATGAATCGCAGCAGCAGGTTGTCGGCGGGGTCGTCGCTGCCCCGCCCGGTCGTCCAGTCCATCCACCCGGTCGCGATGCTGTTCACCGTGACCGCCGGCGCAAGCTCCTGGCTCAGCGACGTTGCCATCCCGAACACACCTGCCTTCGCCGCTGCGTAGGCGCTCAGGTTGTTGACACCCCGCTCCCCGAAGATGCTGTTCACGAAGATGAGACGCCCCGTCTCCCCCTCCCCCAGCTCCCGCACCCACGCCCGCGCCGCATAGAACGCCCCGCTCTGGTTCACCGCCTGCACATTCGCGAACTCCGCGTCGCCCGTCTTGTCGATCGGCTTCGCCAACGGAAGGTCGGCGTTGTAGACCAGCACCGAAGGCGTTCCGAACTCCTTCACGAGCTGCCGCAACCCCACCCGCACGTTCGTCGGCAGCGTCACGTCCCAGCCCTGGCTGAATGTCTCCCGCCCGAGGTTCGCCACCGCCCGGCTCGCGCGCTTGGCCGCCATCACCTCGTCCCCGTCCATCGTCGCGGAGGCCACCGCCACGTCCGCCCCCGCCTCCGCCAGCGCCTCCGTGATCATGCGCCCCGCCGGATTCGCGAACCCCACGACGAGCGCCCGCTTCCCGCTGAGGTCGTACCCCTCCTGCCGCTCCCAATCAGCCACGGGACTGCGCCTCTACCTCGTCTGGCGCATGGCCCGTTGGCGCGATGCCGCCCGCCAGCCCGCCACCGTCGATCGGGTAGTTCGCGCCCGTCACGTAGCTCGACGCGTCGCTGCAGAGGAACAGGGCTAGCGGTCCCAGCTCCCACGCCTGCCCCAGCCGCCGCGCCGTGATGTAGCTCCCCCGCTTGCGAATCGCCTCCGCCTCCTCCTCGGTCTCCGTCGGGCGCTGCTCGACCAGCCCCGGCGTGATGCAGTTCACGCGGATACCGTCGCGTGCGACCGCGCTCGCCACCGTTTGCGTGAAATTGATGACGCCCGCCTTCGCCGCCGCATACGTCGGGCTCTGCGGGGTCGCCCGCATGCCCATCCCGCTCGCGATGTTGAGGATGGCGCCGCTCCCCTGCGGACGCATGTGCCGCAGCGCCGCCCGCGTGCAGTAGAACGTCCCGTTCAGATTGACGGCGATCCCCCCCAGCCAGTCCTCGTCCTCGATCTCCCACACCGCCTTCCCCCGCCCCGGCGAGTCGCCGATGCCGGCGTTGTTCACCATGATGTCTAGCCGCCCGAAGCGCTCCACCGTCGCCTCGATGAGCCGGTCGCACTCCGCGCTCGACGTGATGTCCGTCGCGACCGTGAGCGGCTCCCGCCCGCTCTGCTCGGCCAGGAACACGGCCGTCGCTTCGAGTTGCGCCGGCGTCCGCGAGGCGATGCACACGTCCGCGCCCGCCAGCATCAGCGAGCGCGCCATCTCCCGCCCCAGCCCCCGGCTCCCCCCGGTGACGATGGCGACCCGTCGTGGCGGTCCATCCAGTCGCAGCGCTTCCAGCAACGTAACCCCTCCCGAGCGGTGAAAGATACGCCCCTCACGTCCCAGGATCGCCCTCCCACAGCAGTCAGGCAGCGTACGATGTATGAAGCTGATGCGCGTACTCCATTTCGCTGATCTCCACATCGGCGTCGAGCTCTATGGGCGGCCCCTCCCCGGGAAGCCCTGGTCCTCGCGCATGCAGGACTTCCTCACTGCCTTCGACTTCCTCGTCGACTACGCCCTAGAGGAGCACGTCGACGCCGTCATCTTCGCCGGGGACGCCTACAAGGCCCGCGAGCCGAGCCAGACGCACCAGCGCGAGTTCGCCAGGCGCATCCGCCGCCTCAGCGAGGCCGGCATCGCTACCTTCCTCCTCGTCGGAAACCACGATCTGCCCAACGCCGAATCGCGCGCCCATGCCCTCGAGATCTTCCGCACCCTCGACGTCCCCAATGTCACCGTCGGCGATGCCGGCTGGTTCCAGCGCGAGGGCCACGTTCCACAGGTGATCGAGACGCGCGCCGGCCCGCTGCAGGTCGCGTTCGTCCCCTGGCCGCAGGTGTCACAGCTGCTTGCCAGCAGCGAGGAAGCGGAGAGCGCCTCCATCGAGCAGCTCTACAAGCTCATCGAACGCGCCATCTCCGACCTCGTTGTCGCCCAGGGCGAGAAGATCGACCCCGACGTGCCCGCCATCCTCACCTGCCACCTTCCCCTCAGCGACCAGCTCGTCGCCGAGAACAAGGGCAGTGAGTACTGGATGCAGAGCGGCACGGTCCCCCGCGTCCCCCTTAGCGCCCTCCACATGGACAAGTTCGATTATGTCGCGCTTGGCCACCACCACAACGCCATGCAACTCAACACCCACCCGCCCTGCTGGTACTCCGGCGCCCTCCAGGAGGTCGATTTCGGCGACGCGCGCACGGCCAAGGGCTTCATGACCCTAGAGTTCGACACGTCCAGGCCCCGCGGCGAACGACTCACGGGCACCGGCGCCCCCCGCCTCGTCAAGGCGCCCAGCCGCCCCTTCGTCACCATCGCGGTGAAACCCCGCGACGCGGACCCGAACGAGGAAGTCCTGGCCACCATTCGCAAGCACGACGTCACGGATGCGATCGTGAAAGTCGAGGTGCACCTCGATCGCGACCAGGAGACCCTGCTGAGGCTTTCCGAAGCGCGAAGCGCCCTTGCTGACGCCCACGTCATCGCCGGCATCCGCACCTTCCTGCCCGACGAGAGCCGCTTGCCCCTCCCGCCCAACGTCCAGCCCGACGCCTCCTCCCCGGTCGAGACGCTGGACACGTACCTGAAGCTGCGGGAGGTTGCGGACGAGCGCCGCGAACGCCTGCTCGCCGCCGCCGCCGAGATCATCGAGGAGAGCGAAGTAGTTGGCGTCTGAACCCCGTCCCCTCCGGCTGGTGCATACCTCCGACGTCCACCTCGGCGCCTACTCGGCCAGTCCGCGCGGACGCGAAGAGCCCCGCAGTCGCCGCCTCGAAGCCGGCTTCGAGGCCGTCATCGACCTCGCCCGCGGCTCCGAGGCCGACCTCCTCCTCATCGCCGGCGACTTCTTTGACCATGCCCGCATCGGGCCGGAGGTGATCGCCTTCGCCGCCGACCAGATCAACCGCTTCCCCGGCCGGACCGTCCTCCTGCCCGGCAACCACGACCCCATCGGGCGCCACGGCCCCCACGAGCGCCACGACCTCGAAGGGCTCGCGCCCCGCCTCCGCCTCGTCCGCAACCCCGAGGGCGAGTTCCTCGACTTTCCTGAACTCGACCTCGCCGTCTGGGGGCGCGCCATCACCGTCGATGTTCTGGAACGCCCCCTCGCCGAGCCCCCGCCCCGTCGCGAGGAACGCGCCTGGAACGTCGCCATCGCCCACGGCCACTCCGTCGCCGAGGACGCCCAGCTGGAGCGCTCCCTGCGCATCACGCCGGACCACCTCGCCGAGAGCGCCCAGTGGGAGTACATCGCCCTCGGCCACTGGGACGTCCACAGCGACGTTAGCCACGGTGGCGCTACCGCCGTCTACTCCGGTTCTCCCGCCTCCCTGGGTGACATCGGCTACGGCGTCGCCGTCGTCGTCGATCTCGACGCCTCCGGTGTGCGCTGGCACGCCCACAGCCTCGACCCCGCGGAGACCTCGCCGTGATCCCCCGCCGCCTGCGCCTCCGCAACTTCCTCTCCTACCGCGATTGCGAGCTCGACTTCTCCCCGCTCCACCTCGCCACGCTCGCCGGCAAGAACGGCGACGGCAAGTCCGCGCTGCTCGATGCCATCACCTGGGCCCTCTGGGGCGAGGCCCGCGGCCGCGTGGAGGACGACCGCATCCGTCATGGCGCCGACGACATGCGCGTCGAGCTCGACTTCGAGGTCGATAGCGACCGCTACCGCGTCCTGCGCAAGCGCACACGAGGCCGCTCCGGCGCCCTCGATTTCTTCCAGGTCGATAGCCAGGGCGGCCTGCGCCCCATCACCGGCGGCACGTCCCGCGAGACCCAGACTGAGCTGAACCGTCGCGTCCACATGGACCACCAGACATTCATCAATAGCGTGTTCCTCGTCCAGGGCCGCTCGAACGAGTTCACCACGCAAACCCCTTCGAAGCGCAAAGAGGTGCTCCGCAAGGTGCTCGGCCTCGACCGCTACGAGGAGCTCTCCCGCCACGCCCACGAGCGCCGCCGCACCGCCGAGGCCGACGCTGCTATCGAAGAACGCCTCATCGGCGACGATGAGGAGCGTTTGGCGGAGGCGCCGGCAATCGGGGAGAAGCTCGAAGCCGTCGCGTGCGAACGAAAGGACGTTCGCCTCCGCCTCGAAGCCGAGGAGACCGGGGCGGAGGAGCTGCGCCTCGCCGCCGCTGAGCACCAGCGCCGTGAGCGCGCTGTCGCGGACGCCGGGGACCGGCTTGCTTCCCGCGACCAGGCCGTGGAGCGCCGCACCGAAGCCATCGCCGTACTCGAATGCGACCTCGAGACGGTTCGTGAAACGCTCACCCATGCCCCCCGGATTGAGGAGGCATACGGCCAGCTCCAGCAGGCTCGCGATGAGGAGCGCACGTTTGCGGACCTCGCTTCAGAGGCCCGGAGCCTTGAGGACACCATCGCCACCGCCGACAGCGAGATCGCGCAGGAGCGCAGGGGCCTGGAGACAACCATCGGTGGCCTCTCCGAGCAGCACGAGCGAGCGCTCGCGCTCGTCGCGACGCTCCCCGCCCTTCGCGAGGAGGAGTCGGGACTGGATCGGGAACGAGCGCGCCTCAAGCAGCTCGATGCCGACATCCAGGGCGAACGGGACGCGGCCACGGAGGCCCAGCGTCTGCAGGCCGAGCGTTCCCACGAGGCCGGGGGCTACAAGGCTCGTGCCCAAGACCTCAAGGATCGCGAGACGACCCTCGCCGAGGCCGAGGGCAAACCCCTCTGTCCCGTCTGTCGCAAGCCCCTGGCCCCGGACGAGCTGCACGCAACGGTCGAGCAGTACCGGCAGGAACGCCGCCAGCTCGGCGAGCAGTACGACGCCGCTCAGTCCGCTGTTGATGACGCGAAGGCTGCCGCGGGGCAACACCAGCAGCGGGCCACCGACCTCCAGCGTGAACGCGTGGACCTCGATGATCGGGTCCGTTCATGCGCGCAGGCGCTGGCCGGACGCCTGACCGAAGCGGGAAACGCCGAGAGCGGCCTCCCCGATCTCGCCGCCCAGCTCGCCACCCTCAGCCAGACCGTCGAGACCGAAGCCTTCGCCCCCGAAGCCCGCGAACGTCGCTCCGCCGCCTGCAACCAGCTCGGCGCCCTCGGCTACGACCGCGAGCGCCACGCCGGCGCCCGCCGGCGGGTCGCCGAGCTGCAGCCGGCTGAAGCCGACTACAACGCGCTCACCGAGGCGAAAGCGCGTGCAGAGGGCCTCGGCGACCGCATCAGGGAAGCCCGCGAGGAGCTGCGCCGCGAGAACGAGGAGCTCACCGAGGCCCGGCAGGCCCTTGCCGAGGCTCGCACCGAGCTGGACGCCTCCCAGGACGTGTCCGCCCGCCTCGCCGCCGTGGAAGACGCCGTCGCCGAGTGCCGCGACCGCCTCACGACCCTCGACAAGGAGCACGGCCGCCTGGAGGAGCGTCGCGACGCCCTCCAGGAGCTCGCCGCGCGCGTCGAGGAGGCGAAGGACCGCCTCGCCGCCGCCCGCGATGCCGCCCAGCTCCACGAAGACCTCGCGAAAGCGTTCGGGCGCGACGGCGTCCAGGCCATGCTCATCGAGCAGTCCCTGCCCGAGCTCGAACGCATCGCCAACGGCCTCCTCGACCAGCTGACCGAGGGGCGCGGGCGCACCCAGGTCTCCCTCCGCACCCAGCGCGAGAGCGCCTCCGGCAAAACCGTCGAGACCCTCGACATCCACATCAGCGACGACCTGGGAACGCGCGACTACGAGATGTACAGCGGCGGCGAGAAGTTCCGGGTCGATTTCGCCCTGCGTATCGCACTCTCCCGCCTCCTCGCGATGCGCTCCGGCGCCTCCCTCCCGACGCTCATTATCGATGAGGGCTTCGGCACCCAGGACGAGGAAGGCCGCGACCGCCTCGTGGCCGCGATCAACGCCATCAGCTCCGAGTTCCGCCTCATCCTCCTCGTCACCCACATCGAGGAGCTGCGCGAGAGCTTCGGCCGCCGCATCGAGGTCACGAAAGACCCGGAGCGCGGTTCACTGGCGGTCGTTCGCTAAGGCTGGCTAGGCGCTCTTTGCAGCGGCAGCCTGTCGAGCGAGGGCGAGTTGATAGCGACCCTCCAGCCCGATCCAGAGGTGTGCCGGTATCCCCAGTGCACCCTCAAGCTGAAGTGCCGTCTCCGCGGTGATCGCCTTCTTGCCATGGACGATCGCGCTGATTACCTGCCGAGGTCGCCCCATCTGCTGCGCAAGCTCACTCTGAGTCAGGCCACGAACCTCTAGCTCCTCCGCCAGAAGTTCACCGGGGGGAATCGCAAGGTCGGAATGCAGAGCAGTCACCGTGCTAGTCATGGTAGTCAACTACCTCCTCAATCGTGACGCTGGTCTCACTGTCGAACGAAACGATGAGCCGGACCTGGCCCGTCAGACGCAAGGCGTGTTGCCCCCGACGATCTCCAGCCAGCGGATGGAGGCCAAAGGCTCGCACCTGCTGGACTTCGGAACGCTGCCCGGATTCCAGCAGGGCATCGACTCGTTGGACGAAGCGTCGCCCTACTTGCGGGCCCCACTCCCGAATCGCCCGACTTGAGTCTCGGTAGCAACGCTCCAGCCTCCGCGTGCGGAAGGAGACCTGCACGACGGTAGCTTATCACTGACACACTGACGCTGCCTGCCGAGGACTTGCCCTGCCGTCACTCCCCGATGCGCGGAGACAGCCGCCGCGCGAGCGTGTCGCCCTTCGAGGTCGTGACCAGCCGCACTCGGCTCGCGTACGTCTGCACCTCAACCGCTTCCTGGAAGCTCCCCCGCCGCGTGAACACGGTCTCGCCTTGCGTTGGCTGGTAGAGCTCCACATACCCCGCAGCCAGCAACTCTTCGACCGCCTCCTGCCCCTCGATTGTCTCGGGGAAGTCCCGCTCCCCCGTCCTGGCCGTTTCCAGCAGGATGCCGATGGCTTCCGCGGAGAGCCTTCGCCTCCACGGCAGGCGCACGAGGCGCCGAATCGCATTCCAGGCCCCCGTCCCCGCGGCCATAGCTACTACCTTCCCCACATTGCCCGACGCGCGGGCGCTCCGTACCCTTGAGCCTTCGTGGCAGGGTAGCTCAGCTGGTAAGAGCGCACGACTCATAATCGTGAGGTCGAGAGTTCGAGTCTCTCCCCTGCTACCACAGCACACCCGGGCCACCTAGGCTCGACCCCCTTCAGGAGGAGCCCCAATGGTCCTTGGTCTGGGAACCGTCCCCCTCACGTCTGTGGCGCACGCTCGCCGCGAGGCCAAGCGCAAGCTGCCACGCTCCATCTACTGGTACACCGAGGCCGGCACCGAGCTTCGCCGCACCGTCCGTGCCAATCGCGACGGCTTCAAGGAGATCGGCCTCCAGGCCCGCATTCTCGACTCCCACGAGCCCCGCAAGCTCTCGACCACCGTCCTCGGGCGCGAGATCTCGATGCCCCTCATCACGACACCCGCCGGCTTCATCCGCATCGCCCACCCCGATGGCGAGCTCGGGGTCGCCCGCGCCGCCGAGGCTGCCGGTACGGCCGTCGGACTCGGCATCCTCTCCAGCTACTCCATCGAGACCATCACCGCCAACGCCAGCGACGTCTGGTTCCAGCTCTACATGCTCGGCGGCCGCGAAGGCTCCGCCGTCGCCATCGAGCGCGCCAAGGCCGCCGGCTGCCGCGTCCTCATCATCACCGTCGACTTCGCCGCCCTGTCCGGTGGCCAGGACTACCAGCGCGGCCACCCCGGCGTCCCCGACACCGTCGACCTGCCAACCGCCCTCAAGTACGCCCCCGAGATGATCACGAGGCCCCTCTGGGCGCTCAACTTCCTCAAGGGCGGCGTCGACCTCGTCTTCCCGAACGCCCCCGGCAACGCGAACCTGACGGCAAGCCAGGTGGGCGCCGGCATCATGGCCCACCCCCCGACGTGGGACGACATCGTCTGGGCCCGCAAGCAGTGGGACGGCCCCTTCGTCGTGAAGGGCATCACTTCCATTGACGATGCCCGCCGCGCCGTCGATGAGGGCGTCGACGCCATCTCCGTCTCGAACCACGGCGGCAACTCCCTCGACGGCTCCCCCGCCACCATCCGCGTCCTGCCCGAGATCGTCGATGCCGTCGGCGACAACCTCGAGGTGCTCCTCGATGGTGGCGTGCGCCGCGGTAGCGATGTCGTGAAGGCGGTAGCGCTGGGCGCGAAGGCCGTCATGGTCGGGCGGCCCTACATCTGGGCCCTCGCCGCCGGCGGCGAGCAGGGCGTCCGCCAGATCCTCGAGGTCTACCGCCAGGGCATCGCGGGGACGCTCACGCTGCTTGGTTGCCCCTCCGTCGAGGACCTGAACCCCTCACACCTCCGCCTGCCCCCGGGCTTCAACCCGTAGCCCCCTGATTCGCGGCTGGTAACGGGCGGCAAGGCGCTGGCAGTGCCGGGTTTCCTCCCCCAACAGCCAAGAGCCAATAGCCAACAGCCGCCTTACCCCAACCGCACGTTGTCGACGAGCTGGGCTCCGACCGGCGCCTTGCGGCTGCGCGCGATCTGCAGCACCAGCAGCAGCGGCAGGAACCGCCCCACCAGGATCGTGACCATCACCACCACCGTGGCGGCCGTGCTCAGATCCGGCGTGATCCCCGTCGACCACCCCACCGTCCCCACCGCCGACGACGTCTCGTAGAGCACGTCGATGAACGGTTCATTAGACATCCGCAGCAGGATCATCGACACGACAAAGTGGACCGCCGCGAACGCGAACACGATGCCAACCGCCTGACGGATGACCGCCTGCGGGAGCAGACGCCCGAAGGCGACTACGCCGTCGCGGCCCCGCAGGGCGGCCACCGTGCCGGCCACGAGCACTGCCAGCGTCCCCAGCTTCAGGCCTCCCGCCGGTGACCCGGCCGCTCCACCTACTAGCATCAATACCGACTCGAACAGCTTGGTGTGTTCGTGAAGCAGGCCCGTCTCGACCGCGCTGAAGCCCGAAACCCACATCGAAGCCTGGAAGAGCGCCAGTACGGGACGGTCGCTCTCCGCCACCGTCGCCAGCGTTCCCGTGTTCGCCCACTCCGCGATGCCGATGAACAGCGCGCTCCCGCCCACCACGCAGACCGCCGCCGCCAGCACCATCTTCGCGTCGAGCGGCATCCGGCGCGGGTCGAGCCGCAGCACGCCGAGGATCACTGGCACTGCGCCCAGCGAGCCCCCGAGGCAGAGGATGATCATGGGGATGAGCACGGCCGGGTCGTCGGCGAACGGACGCATGTCCTCGCCCGTCACGTTGAAACCGGCCACGTTGAACGCCGAGACCGCGTGGAACACCGCCCACCACACGCTCCGGGCGATCGGGACGCCCGCGCTCACGAACCCCCCGAACAGCGCGAGCGTTCCCAGCACCTCGAAGGTGAGCGTGTACAGCACGATCGTCCGCACGAACGAGACCGATTCGCGCATGCTCGGCGCCCCGTAGTAGAGGCGCATCAGGTTTCGGTCGCGCAGGCCCAGGTTGCGTCCCAGCACCCACAGCACGATCCCCATCCCCGCCATGTAGCCGAGCCCGCCAACCTGGATGAGCGCGAGGATCACGGCCTCGCCGAAGTGGCTCCAGTGCGTCTGCGTCTCGACCACGACCAGGCCCGTCACGCAGATCGCCGAGATCGCCGTGAACAGCGACTCGAGCACGGTCGGTTCCTGCCCGCTGTACGAGATGGGCAGGTGCAGCAGGGGCGTGGCGATCGCGAGGACCAGCCCGAAGCCGATGAGGATGCGGATGCCGCCCGAGCCGAAGGGTCGTGAACGGCTCGGGGGCTCGATGCTGATGGTTCGTGAGCCCATCAGCCGCCGTCGCACCGTGCGGCGCGCGGACACTCGCATGTGCGCTCAGCGTGCGCGCGCCCGCCCGCGAGCGCAAGCCGTCCCGCTACAGGGGAACCAGCTGCGCGTTCACCTCGCCGCCCCAGCGGGGCTGATGCGTCCCGTCAGGGAGCATGTCGAAAGCGTTGACGTCGTCCTGCATCTGCCGGTGCAGCAGCTCGACGATGTGCGCCGCGATGTCCGTGTCCAGCACCGGGAAGATGAGCTCGATCCGTTCCTCGAAGTTGCGCGGCATCCAGTCGGCGCTGCCGGCCCACACCTCCCACGCCCCGCCCGACCGGAACGCCGCCACGCGGGCATGCTCCAGGAAGCGCCCGACGATGCTCCGCATCGTGAAGCGCTCGTCGTGCAGGGTGAGCGTGCTGCGCGCGATCACGTCCACGCGCGCGCCCGCATCCGCCGCCGCCCCCAGCGCCTCGAAGACCGCCGGGTCGGTCAGGTGGTTCATCTTCAGGATGATGTGCCCGCCGGAGTTCGCCTCCGCCCGGATCTTCTCCAGCATCAGGTCCCGGGCCTCGATCCCGTAGCGCATGCGCTGGAGCTGGGGCGGTTCGCCGTCCTCGAGCGACTCGAAGAACTCGAGCGCATCACCGGCAAGCTCGGCATTCGAGCTGAACAGCGAGATGTCGGTATAGAGCCGCCCGTTCATCGGGTTGTAGTTGCCCGTACACAGGTGCACGTAGCCCCGCCCCGCGCGACGCACGTAGAGCGCCTTGGCGTGAACCTTGTAGCCGACCGGCAGCGGCAGGATGCGGATGCCCGAGGCCCGGAACAGCAGGCTCCAGTGCAGGTTCTGCAGCTCGTCAAAGCGCGCCCGGCCCTCCAGCAGCACGGCCACGTCCTTCCCCGCCTCCGCCGCCCGCATCAGCGCCTCAGCGATCGGGTTGCGCGCCCCCAGCCGGTACAGGCTCACACGTATCTGGTCGACCTGCGGGTCCTCCGCCGCGCGGTCGACAAACGCCTCGACGGCGCCGTAGTCGTCGAGCGGGTGGTAGAACGCCACGTCGCGCTCGTCGAGCAGTCCGAAGGGATCGGACTCGAAGTCCGGCGCTTCCCGGGGCTCGATCGGCTCGTACCGGAGGGGCATCGAGTTGGGCCTCGGTGGGTCCTCTCCGATGAGCGTGTTCAGGTAGCGGTGGTCGAGGGGCGGCGAGAGCCGGAAGGCGGCTTCCTCGGGCAGGTTGAGCGCCTCACGCACGTCCGCCACCCACGGGAACGCTCGCTCGACCTCCAGGCGCGTCGCCGGCCCCTCCGGGCGGTCCTCGATGGCCTGCGCGAGGTCGTCCCAGTCGACGCGCTGCACATCGAGGTCGGCCAAGCGCGTCAGCCGCATTTCGTACATCGGCAGGTCTTCCGGCAGGAAGAGGTCGCTGCGCAGGCGCACGAGCGGCCCCAGCCGCACGAACGCCCCCGGACGCCCCGGCACGGGCAGCAGGCGTGGCAGCGAGTCTGGGAGCCGCACCAGGTAGTCCAGCGACTCCCGCCCCGCCGCCAGGTAGAGCGCCTGGCTCGAAAGTCCCGCCAGCGCCCCCGGGTCAAGCAGATCGGCCCGTGGTGAGGCTTCTTCCGCCAGGTAGGCGCCGAAGTAGCTCCGTTCGAGGGGCGTCAGCTCCCCCGGCTCCAGCAGCAGGAAGCCGACCTCCGTGAGGGCGTTCCGCAGCTGCTCGTGGATCTCGGTGGCCTGCAGTGCGCTCTCGTACGCCTCCGCCAGAACCGTCCGGTACTCGTCCTGCTCTTGCCGGCCGCCGCTTCGCCCGCGTTCGTACACGCCGTAGATGCGCGCCGCGAAGAACTCGTCGAGGTTCGCCGCGAAGATCGCGAGGAAGCGCAGCTTCTCCAGCAGGGGAACGTCGTCCCGCGTCGCCTGCAGCAGGACGCGGTGGTTGAACCGGAGCCAGGAGCGTTCGCGGGAAAGGACGGTGGAAACCAACGACGATGCCCCTTCGATTGGATGGTCCAGGAGTCAACGGTCCGTGTGTGAACGAGCCGCTTCCCGGACCGTTTACGATACAAATCCATGACAAATTCGGCCACGGTTATGGAAACGGAGTGGCAGTTCATCGCTGATGACCTCGCCGCCGTGCGCACCTGGCTCGATAACCACACCCCGGACGCCTTCGAGGTGAGCGCCCAACCCGAACGCGAGCAGCACGACGAGTACTGGGATACCGCTGGCTGGCTCGTCTGGCGGGCCGGCTTCGCCTGCCGCGTGCGCCGCCGTGGCGAATCAGCCGAGCTGACCCTCAAGGGGCTCTCCGGTGGCGACGCCCACATGCGCCGTCGCATCGAGCTGAACGAGCCTATCGATGCCCTCGGCGGGCTCGCCGGAAACATCGCCAGGCCCGTGGGCGAAGCCGGCCGTCTTCTCCGCACACTCGCCGGACCCCACCCGCTCGCGCGTGTCGCCGCCCTCACCACCCACCGCACCACCCTCACCCTGGCCGATGGTGACGGACCCCTCGGAGAGGTCTCCCTTGACCGCACGACCGTCGGCGAAGGGTCGCGCGCCCACGAGTTGCAGTATGTCGAGGTAGAGGTCGACGGCGATGCCGTCGACCGCGCCCGACCTTTTGTCGACGCCCTCCAGGCGGGCGCCGGCCTGCGCCCCGCTCCTACCGGAAAGCTGGCGGCCGCCCTGGCCGCGTCGGGCGCCTCACCCGGCTGGGAACCCCGCCCTCTCGGCCCCATGACCGTCGACCGCCTGAGCACGCTGGGCGAGGTCGCCTACGCGTCCCTTCGGCGGGACTTCCTCCGGCTCGTCGAGCACGAACCCATGGCTCGCCTCGGTGAGGACATCGAAGGCGTCCACCAGATGCGTGTCGCCACGCGGCGCATCCGTGCCGCCCTCGAAACCTTCCAGGACATCCTCCCGCGGGAGCTCGCGGATCAGGGCAAGGAGCTGCGCTGGCTCGGGCGCTCCCTCGGCGAGGCGCGCGACCTCGACGTGCAGCGAGAACGCTTCGCCCTGGCCGCACCGCTCATCGCGCGCAAGGCCGCAAAGGCGATCGAGGCGATCTTCGACGAGCGCCGCGCCCGCGCCCGGGAGGCCGTGCTCGCGGCTCTCGACTCAGATCGTTATGTCGCACTGACCGAGGCGATGTCAGACCTGCTCCGCGCGGGACCGGTCCCCGGCCGTGGCGACGAACCCGCCCTGAAGGCGGCCCTCCCCCTCATCCAGGCCCAGCGCCGCCCTGCCCGGGACGCTGGCTCCGAGGTCAAGGCTAGCTCCCCCGACTCCGACTACCACGCCCTTCGCCTGAAGGTACGGGACCTGCGCTATGTGCTGGAGTTCTTCTCCCCCCTCGGCGGCGAACCCGCCGAGGCCTACATCCGCCAGGTGACAAGGCTCCAGACGCTGCTTGGCGATCACCAGGACGCCGTGATCGCGGCGGAGTTCTACGCGGGGCTGGAGAAGGACGAAACCCTGGGCAAGGGCGGCCTCCGTGCCGCCGCCGAGTTGGCCGCCAACGCCGTTGCCGAGGCCGAGGGGTACCGCTGGAAGTTCCCCAAGCGCTACGCCCGCCTCCGCGGACGCCGCTGGCACACCCTCAAGGGCGCCCTCTCCAATTCGTGAACGCTTGTTAACATTTCGTGGACTCCCCTCCGTTATGGTGACGTTGATGGGAGTTTTCCCAGATAGTCCTGCTCCATCCGCCGTCGCTGACGGCGTTTCCGTTGCTCCCCCTTCGAAAGCCCCGCTCGCCATCGTCGACCTCGGCTCGAACTCGGCCCGCGTCGTCGTCGTTGAACACCCCATCCCGGGTGTGATCGAGGTGGTCGCCGAGGAACGGCTCGATCTCCGCCTCGCCACCGAGCTCGACGCGAACTCCCGCCTCAGCGAACGCGGCATCGCCACCACCATCGACGCCGTCGGCGAATTCGCGGCCTTTGCCCGCGAGGCAGGGGCCGACTCGATCAGGGTCGTCGCCACCGCCGCCATCCGCTCCGCGCGCAACCGCGCCGAGCTGCTCGCTCGCGTGCACGCCGAACTGGGCCTCGCCATCGAAGTGCTCGACGGCTCGGAGGAAGCCGAGTACGCCGCCACCGGCGCGCTGCACGGCCTCCCCATCCGCTCCGGCGTCATCGTCGATATCGGCGGCGGGAGCACCGAGGTCGCCCGCGTCATCGCCGGCAGGATCGTCGGCGCCTGGAGCTTCCCCCTGGGCGCCCTCAGTGCAAGCGCCGAGTGGCTCACCGCCGACCCGCCGACGCGCAAGCAGCTCAAGGCCATGCGGCGCATGGTCGCGGACACGCTCGCCACCAGCGCTCCCTCCGGCCTGGCGGAAGGTGAGGAGCTGGTCGCCACGGGCGGCAGCGCCCGAACGCTCGCCCGCCTCGCCCAGCGGCAGGCCCCCTATCCCATCCCGCGTACCCACGGCTACTCCCTCGATCGCGACACCCTTCGGGGCGTGGGCGCCTTCCTCGCCGGCCACAGCGCGATCGAACGCTCCGCTATCGACGGCGTTCGCGCCGGCCGCGCCGACTCCATCGTCGGCGGCGCCATCATCCTTGAGGAGATGATGCGGCACCTCGGGGCCGACCGACTCACGGTCGCCTCCGGGGGTATCCGCGAGGGGCTCGCGATGCGGTCCTTCGGCGAGCCCGTGCCCCAGCCCCGGCTCGTGCGGGCCGTCACCGTCGAGTCACTGCTGCGCCACTACCGTGTCTGGGACGAGGACGACATGGAGGCCCGCGCCATCCGCGCCGACACCCTCTCGCCCGACCCGATCGAGGACCCGTTTAGCGAGACGCTCGAGGCCGCCCGTCTCGCCAGCATGCTCCGCGCCCTCGCGGACGCGGGAACCCGTCCCGTCGATGCGCTCCTCGGCGAGGATCTGGCCGGATTCGACCACATCATGCTCGCCCGCGTTGCCGCCATCCTCCACCTCATCGAGGGCGACAAGGACGCAGCTCGCCCCTTCCTCTCCCTGCTGCCTGGTTCGGAGAAGCGCCTGCTGCGGCGCTGTGCGGAGCTCCTGGCCTAGCTGCCCAGGTTCCGCCCGAGGAACCCCACGATCGCCTCCAGTCCCTCTCCCGCCGCCGCTACCTCTTCGATCTGCAGGAACGCATGCGTCGCCTCTTCGCAGACCAGCACCTCAGTCCCGACTCCCGCCGCGCGCAGCGACTCCGCGAAGTCCAGGGACTGCTGGAGGAGCGGATCTCGCGTTCCCGCCGTCATGAAGACCGGCGGGAAGTTGGCAAGGTGCGGGCTGAAGCGCGGTGACACCGCGGGCAACTCCAGCCTCGGGTCATCGGGCGCCACTCCCAGGTAATCCTCCACCTGCCAGACGAAGATCCGCCCGTTCACGAAGGGAGCGTCTTCAGGCAGCGCTAGCATCGCGGGGAAGTCGTAGACACCGTACGGCAACGCGGCTGCCCGGAACGGCGTCGCCCCGTCTCGTTCGAGCAGGCAGTGCAGAGTGGCCGCGGCGAGATTGCCCCCGGCCGAGTCGCCCATGATGGCCAGCCGCCCCGGGTCGATGCCGAGCCCTTCGGCCTCGGCCTTCAGCCAGTCCGCGGCCAGCACGCAGTCGTCGAGCCCTTCGGGGTGCTTGTGCTCCGGCGCCAGCGCGTAGTCGACGCTGACCACGGAGTAGCCGCGCTCGGCAAGGCGCTGCGCGAGCTTGTCGTGCGTGAGCGGAGAACCAGCGACCCACGAGCCGCCGTGGATGAACAGGACTCCCGGATGCGGACCGGCTCCATCCGCCGGATACAGGTCGACCGTCAGGGCCTCGCCCCGGCGTGTCGCCACCGGCACCCCACGCTCGACCTTCCGGTCGGGGCCGTCCTGGTTCAGGAAGCTTGCCGTCATCGCCCAGCGCTCGCGGATTTCGAGGCCCGTCACCCGGTCAAGGTCGGGCGCTGGCGGAGTCGCGTAGAACTCGATGATGCGGGCGGTTATGTCGTCCAACGACTAGGCCTGGTTTTCGCTCACGGCATCGAGCACGCCCACGGCCGCCATGGTCCGCTGGGCCGCCGCCACGTCGTGGCTGAGGATGACGAGGTCGTGTTTCTCACCTTCGCGATCCTTCACGTGGTCCCGCAGCAGCGCCTCAGGCTGGAAGCCGAGCGAGCGGAAGACCGCAATCGCCTCGTGCTGGTCGACCGTCATCTGCCCGATGATCTTGTCGACGCCCATGCCCAGGGCGATGCGGAACGCTTCCTCGGTCAGGAGCCGCCCGATACCTCGGCCCCGCAGCGTGGGACCCACGAGCACGCGCAGCTCCGCCACGTGCTGCGACCAGGGCAGGTCGCTCCCGTCCACGGTCGCGTACCCGGCAATGCTGTCGTCCTGGTCGAGCACCAGCAGGGAGGTGGTCACACCCGCCTCGATGCGCCGCACCCACGTCTCGACCTGGTCCGCCTGCGTGATGTCGCGGCGCAGGAAGAGCAGGTCGTGCTCGGGCAATGCGCGAGCGAACGCGAGTATCCCGTCGCCGTCGCGTGCGTCCATGAGCCGGAGCGTCACGCGCCGGCCGCCAACCGTGCCGGCCGCCGGATAGCGCGAATCGCTGGTTGTCGAGGTCAGATCGAACGTACCGAAAGCCATTGGTCCAACTTTGGCCAGAGACGATACATGGCGTTCCCCCCGGCTACGAGACTTGCGTGACCGCCCCGCAGGACGACCTCCTCAGTATCTTCCGACCCCACCCGCTCGAGCGCGGGCTTGGCCGCCTCATACGGCACGATGTGGTCGTGTTGCGCCATCGCGTGAATCATCGGCACGTCGATCGTTGAAAGGTCCACGCGCCGCCCGTCCAGCTCCAGCCCCCCCTCCAGCATCGCGTTCTTCCAGTAGAGCTCCTTCACCATCTGGCGGAAGGCCTCGCCCGGGAACGGGATCTGATCGGCTGCCCAGCGGTCGACCATCATGAACGACTTCACGTACTTGTCGTCACGAATCCGGTCGAGCACTTGGATCGGGCTCGTGAGCCGCCCCGTGGGGCGCAGCATGTCGAACGCCGACAGCAGGATCTCGCCGGGAACGTTCCCCAGCGTGTCCACGATGCGGTCGACATCGAAGTAGCGCTCGTCCGTCCACTGGCTGAACAGCCCCATCCCCTTGAAGTTCACGGGCGTTGTCAGGCAGACCATGTTCTCCACCGGCGCGTCCGGATGCGTACCCATGTACATCAGCGCGAGCGACCCGCCCACGCAGTACCCCAGCAGGTTCAGCTCCTCCTCGCCCGAATCCTCGAGCACGCGGTCGACGCACTCGGGGATGCGGGAGAGGGCGTAGTCCTCGAGCCGCAGGCCGCTGTCCTCGTTGCGGGGCACGCCCCAGTCGATCAGGTACACGTCGTACCCCTGCTGCACGAGGTATTCCATCATGCTCTGGCCCGGCGTCAGGTCGAGGATGTACGGCTTGCTCACAAGCGAGGTCACGACCAGCAGCGGCACGCGGTAGACCTCCTCCGTCTGCGCGCGGTAGTGGTACAGCTTCATCGACCCGTCCGTGTGGATCGTGTCCTTCGGCGTGGAACCCACCTGCGGGTCTTCCAGCGAGATGTACTCGAGCCCGACCAGCCCGCGACGCAGGATCGTGTCCACGGTCGTCTGAACCTGGTTGGCAACGTCGGGCGAGGCGGAGGCAGTCGTCACGGTCTATCCACGGTGCGGGCACGACCCGCAACACACAATTGATTCTCAGTCAGGGATTGAATAAGCGGGTTACCGCCGCATTAATTCGCGGGCGCTTCCTTCGCGGCTGCCGGGGGACGCTTGGTCCGCTTCGGCCGCGCAGGCTTGGCCTTCGTATCGGTGGACGGAACAGCGGCCAGCGCCGCCGAGAGCTGCGCTTCCAGCGCCGCCAGCCGGTTTTCGATCGCCAGCATACGGTCGCCCAACGCCAGCACGTCCGTCCGCGTGGGAACGTTCATCGCCGTGAAGAACGAACCCATCGCCTCGTTCATCGTCTTCTGAAAGTGGAGGAACACGTCGAGGTTCCGCCCCAGGCTCTGGCTGAACTCCTCGGTCCCCATCATCTGGTTGAAGAACTCGTTCCACTGCCGCTCCGACTGCGTGGCCCAGTCTCGCCACGCCTCGGAGAAGTCGGGCGCCGCGGTTTCGTTCGTGCTCATGTCACTTCCTCTTCGGTGCTGTCGCCCTCGGTGGCAGCGGGAACGTCGAAGCCCGCCAGCGCGCCCGTGAGCACCTCCTGGTACCGGTTCAGGGCGTCGATCCAGGTCCGCAGGAACAGCTCGCCCGCTGCGGTCAGCGAGTACATCCGCCGCGCCGGCCCCTGGTCGGAGGTGTCCCAGAACGAGGAGACGAAGCCGCTGTTCTCCAGCTGCCGCAGGGCCCGGTACACCGTGCCGCTGTCCGACTGGGGAAGCCCCGAATCGCTCAGCTGCTGGCTGAGCTGGTAGCCGTAGGCGTTACAGCCCTTCAGGAAGGCGAGCAGGCTCGTAGCCAGCATCTCCCCGTGGAGGCGCGGCTCCGAGGTCGTGCGCTTGCGTCCCGTGCTTTCGGCCATGGGGACATTCTGTTGCTAGGTGCTGATACGCGCAATATGCAAGTTGCATGTAGCTGCCGCCGGCCCTAACCTGCTCTCATCACGAACCAACAGCGGAGCCACACCATGAGCGCCAATTCCCAGACCGAGCAGTATTTCAACGCCCTCCTCGATAGCTACGACGCCCTCACCCGCGCCATCGAGCAGGCCAACGAGCGCGGCCTCGGCCTCTCCCGCCAGCTCCTGGCCGAGGTGACCGCCGCCCAGCGCCAGACGCTCGACCTCGCGAAGCAGGTCGCGTCCAACCCGTCCGACATGGCGGCCGCCTACTCGGCCATCATGGAGTCGGCCGTGGCCGCCCAGAGCCAGGCCCTGGACTTCACCCAGACCGCCTACAAGGAAGCCGTCGCCGCCAGCGGCGAGGCCCGCGAGGCGCTCGACAGCCTCCTCAACGCCAGCCGTACCGCCGCCGAAGCCGCCCTCGACCTCTCCCGCGAGTGGCAGGCCTCGAACCCCTGGGCCGACCTCTTCCAGAAGGGCCTCGACAGCTTCACCGCCGCCACCAGCGGGACCCCCGCCAAGAAGAACTCGAAGACCGGGGCGAAGGTCTAGCCGTTCGCTTCCGCCAACAGCTCGGCCACCGTCCGGTAGGCCTCGCTGCTGTAGATGATCCCGTAGTGGCTCGTCGCGATCCCGATGTTGTACTCGGGTTCTTCCTCGATGCAGCTCTCCGGGCTCACCAGCCCGTCCCGCTCCGCGTAGAGCGCCCGCCGGCGAAACGTCGGCCGGCGCGGCCGCATGATGTTGGCCGTGAAACGGCACGTGCAGTGCCCGCTGTAGCACGCCGGGGACACGTTCCAGGTCAGGTGTGAACCGGCGCCGCGGCGCACCGCCGCCATCGCCTCGATCAGCGCCGGGTGGACGTACGCCACCTCGTTGAAGGGCGCCGCCAGGGAGATCAGCAGGTCCACCGACTCGGGGTGCTCGAACGCCACGCTGCGTGCGATTAGCGCCCCCAGGCTGTGCCCGATGAGGTGGACGCGTTGACCCGTCTCCTCGGCGGCCCGCCGCACCGTCCCCAGCACGAGGTCGCTTGAGGCGTCCGGACAGTCAACGTTCAACCCCAGCCCCGAGTAGTACGGCCGGTAGCCGATCCTCCCCAGCCACCAGAACAGCTCCATGAGCGAGAGGTCGGTGCCCATGAACCCGGGCACCACCACGACCGGCTCCCCGTTCCCGTGGGGAACGCCGCGCCCGTAGTAGACGGGGGAGAGGCGAAGTCGCATCCACTCGCGATAACAGCCGACCTCGTTCCCGATGGGAGTGAGGATCGGTTGGACGGAGTGGTCGTCCTGGTAGCGATCAATGAACGGCGCCGCGGCGCCCTCGAGCGGCATGCCGGGAGGTTGCTCCTCGCTGGACTCCAGCTATGTGCAGTTTACAGCAAGCACCGGCATGCCGCCCGTATTCCGGGCGTCACTCCCGGTGCAGATCCTCCGGACTGAGGATTCGGAAGCCGACGCCCAGCGTGACCTGCGTCGCCGCCGCCTGACCATCGCTGATTGCGCCCCGGATCTGCCGTACCTCGAACCAGTCGAGGTTGCGCAGCGTCCGGCTGGCGCGCTCCAGCGCGTTGGCGATGGCCGCATCCACGCCGTCCGGCGAGGAGCCAACGAGTTCGACAATCTTGTAGGTGTGTGGCTCGTCCATGGGGTGCTCCTTCCCGCGAGCTTCGCGTTGTTCCCTGAAATCCGGGGCTAGCCCTCCCCGCCCATGTCGCGTTCGAAGGCTTCGTAGGTGAGCTCGATACGGGCCGCGATATGGTGGCGGAAATCGCTCTCCAGGCGTCCTGCAACCCCCCGAAGGTGGTTGACCTCCAGCCTGCCCCCCTCCATCTGCCGCACCACCGTGTCCCGGAGTTCCTCGGTACGGTCGATAAGCGGCTGGTGCTCCGCCCGCGACTGTGCGATGCGCGCGCTGAGCCGCGGCTCCATCCTTTCCATCTCATCGAGGCTGCCACCGGGCCGCTCCGACGCATCCCGGTGCCGGCGAAGCACTTCGGCCAGCTCTTCGAGCGCGTCGTGCAGGCCCTTGGCCCAGCCCATCGCGTCCTCTGCGGACGCCACGATGGCGGTATCCATCCGCTCTCGCGCATGGTGCAGGGCCTCCGGGCCCCGCAGCGGGTCGTCGTCCCCAGCGCTTGTTGCGTGTTCTCGACTCTCTGTCACCATCTCACGCCCCTTTCGCACGGTGCCGTATTCAGTTGCTCGGATCGAGTGTTTCGCAATCGTACTCGGCTCGTCAAGGCACTACAGCGTATGAATTCGAGGATGCAATTCGCACAACTAGTCCTGCAATATGTGAAAAGAATCACCGGTCCAGTTCGTGAAAAGAAGTACAGCAGACTGCCTACGAGGACGTTGTAGCCGGCGCCGTTGACACTGGCAAGCCTTACGCCCCATGCTGGGTAGGACTGAGTAAGATGAGAGGTCGCGATGCCACGCTCGACAAGGACGATCACCTTCTCCCTCTCTCCCGACCTGATGGAACGAGTAGACGAGGCAACCAGGAGCGAGGGGCGCTCACGCAGCGAACTGCTGCGGGAAGCGGTACTCCGCTACCTCGAGGAGTGCGAGTGGCGCAGCCTTCTCACCTACGGCGAACAGCGGGCGAGGGAACAGGGGCTCGGTCCCGAGGACGTTGGTCCCCTGGTCGAGGAATACCGGACCGAAGCTAGCCCCACGCGCTCGTGAGGGCTGTCCTCGATACCAACGTCATCATCTCCACCCTGAACTTTCCCGGGAACGAGCGCCTTGTCCTTGACCTCGCCCGCCGGAAGCGCTTCGACCTGTTCCTCTCCCCCTTCATCCTGCGGGAAGTTAGCGGCGTCCTCACCCGCAAATTCGGCTGGGATGGCGAGCGGGTTACGCAGGCCCTCTCGATGCTGCGAGCGACCGCGAACGTGATCGAACCGCAACGGAGCCTGGCCGTTATCGAGGGGGACCATGCCGACAACCGCATCCTTGAGTGCGCCCTGGCCGCTTCCGCCGACTACCTCGTAACCGGGGACCGCCGGCACCTCCTGCCGCTGGGCGAGCACAGGGGCACGACTATCGTCAACGCACCCCAGTTCCTCACCCGCCTCGAGCGGGACGCCTAGGCCGCTTACCCCGCCGCCGCCGTCGGTTCCGGCTCCGCCCCCGCGTAGCTGCGGCCGCCCCGGTGGCGCACCTGAATGGGGAACTGCCTCAGACCTCGCAGCACGATATTCGGCTTGTAGACCGGCTCCCCCGAGCCGAACCCGATCTCGTCGAACCGCTCCAGCAGCACCTCGAAGGCGATACGCCCCTCGAGACGCGCCAAGGGCGCCCCGAGGCAGTGGTGGATCCCCCGCCCGAAGGAGATGTTGACCGTCTCCTCCCGCGTCACGTCGAGCCTGTCGGGGTCGCTGAACTGCTCCGGATCGCGGTTCGCCCCGCCGATGGTCAGCCCTATCCGCGTGTTCTTCTTCGCGAGCTTCCCCCCGATCTCGGCATCCTCCGCCAGGTACCGGCCGTCGAGCTGCACGGGCGCGTCGTAGCGCAGCAGCTCCTCAATCGCGTTCGGGATCAGCTCCGGCTGCTCCCGCAGGAGTTGCAGCTGGTCGGGATGCTGCAGAAGGGCGCGAAGCCCGTTTCCGATCAGGTTCGTGGTCGTCTCGTTCCCCGCGACCAGCAGGAGGCGCAGCGTCACCTGCGTCTCCTCGTTCGTCAGCTTCTGGCCATCCTCCTCGGCCTGCGCCAGTCGCGACACGAGGTCTTCCCTCGGGTCTTGCCGGCGCTCCTCGATGGTCGGGGCGAAGTACCGCTCGAACTCGTCCGCCGTTTCCAGCACCAGGCGGCCTTCCTCCGCCGTCAGGTTCGGTTCGAGCACCCGCGCGAAGCGGTCCGACCACGTCTTGAACCGCTCACGGTCGTCCGTGGGCACGCCGATCATCTCCGCGATCACGACCATCGGCAGCAGCGTCGCCAGGTTCGACATCAGGTCGAACTCGTTGCTGTCCCCGACCTCGTCGAGCAGCGCATGCGCCGTCGCGCGGACGTGGTCCTCTATCCGCGCCATCACCCGGGGCGTGAACGCGCGATTCACGAGCCCGCGCAGGCGCGTGTGGTCGGGTGGGTCGAGGGAGAGCAGTGAGGGCGTCAGACCCCGCCGGATGCTCGTGTTCACGAGGTTGTCTCCGCCCCAGTCGCGGTCGCTGTTCCGGAACCGCCGGTGGTCGCGAAGGATCCCGTCCACGTCCTCGTAGCGGGAAACGATGAGCATCCCCGTGAGCCGGCTCTCGTGGTACGGGTCCCGCTCCCGCAGCTTGCGGTAGGTCGGGTAGGGGTCGGCGATGTACCCGGGGTCCAGCGGGTACCAGGCCACCCCCGACTCGATGCGTTCCTGCAGCAGCCGCCCGCGGATGTACAGGGGCGCGATGGCCGATCGGAAGGTGTCGCGAAGAGCCATGCGAACCTCCTTCGCGGGGGTCGCCTTCAGCTTAGTGCATAGCCCGGTAAGTCCGGGGTTCGGATCCCTGCGTCCTAGCCGTAGCTTTCCGACGGGGGCGGCGGGTCGAGCTGCGGATACCAGGGGCTCCGCAGCGGCTCCCCCGGCTTCAGGTGGATGCCCAGCCCCGGCGTCATCGGCACCGTCGGTCGCGATGCCGGCCGCTCCGCGAACACGACGTCGTCGCCGAACATCCGCACCGCAAGGGCGCGGCGCTGGCTGTCGAGGTTCGTCGGGCCGCCCCCGTGGATGATGTGCGGGTTGGACACGATCACGTCGCCCGGATTCACCTCCCAGCCGACGATCGGGAAGCTGTCCCGGTCCGCCTGGATGTCCGGCAGGATCGGCAGCTCCTCGCCGTAGAACCCGCTCGACGGGTCCTCCGGCTTCGACGGGTTGAACCCGTCGTACATCGTCCCCAGGTGGCTCCCCGCGACGAACTCCAGGCACTCCTCCCGCTTCAGCTCGTCCAGCGAGATCCACATCGACGCGAACTGCGAGCCGCCGATCGGGTAGTACGGCGTGTCCTGGTGCCAGGGCGTGCGCTCCGCCCCGCCCTCGTGCTTCAGGAAGAACTCGTCCGAGTAGTACCAGACGTTCTCCGACCTGATGAACCGCCCCAGGATCTTCTTGATTGGCGAGTCGTAGAGCAGGCGCCTGATCTCGAACGAGCGGTCGAAGTTCCGGACCGTCTCCTCGAACTCCCCGCTCGTACCCTCGTAGAACTTGGCCTTGTGCATGCCCGTGTCGGCGAGCACCCGTCCCAGCCCCATCGCCAGCAGCATCATCCACTCGGGACCGAGCGCCCCGCGCAGCATGACCACCCCGTCCTGTTGCCAGCGCGCAATCACCTCATCGGTAATCCCCGCGACCGGATCGGCAGGGTCAAGGTCGTAACTCGCCGCGACAGTGTCTGTAGTCATCTCGCTGCTCCTGTGCCCGCTGGCCCCGCCAGTATAGGGATTCCACGAGCGAGTTACCCCCGTTCCAATACCCGCCATGTCCTGGAGTGGCCGGCTTGGGCTACCCTCTCCGAGCTGGGGAGGTGTGGTGCTCCATCGCACGATTCGCTACCTCCATTCCGTCCCCCGCAGACGCTGGGTGTTTCTCGCCATGGCCTTTGCGGCGGCGGGGATGGCCGTTGCAGGAGTCGTAATACCGGCGACGGGCTTTACCCTGTACCACACCGGTGGTCCGTCCCTTGACATCACGTACAGCTACTGGTCCGACGTGGTGGGCGTGCATCCGTCCGGCAACTGGCCCGTCGCCGGCGGGAGGTATGTTGTAATCCCGGCGTTGCTGTCCGGCTTCCTCTTCCTCCTGAATCTCCGGTCCGATGACGGCCTTCTGCGGGGTCTCTTCGCCGCAAACGGGTTCTTCATCCTCCTTGCCTTCTTCCTGGTCGACCTGTCAAAACCACCGCCCGACAGCGGGATCTCCCCTCTCTCTGCTGGTCCCGGACAGGTGGTTGTGGCCGTCGCCGGCGCGTTGAGCCTCGCCACGGCATTGAGCAACATCGGCTACAGCGAGTGGCAACGATCGGCGCAAGACTCGTAGGCCGAGCGTTGCTGTAGAGCGAACCTTCGAACCGATCGTAGCGCTGTAGGGGCCCGCCGGCAGGAGAGCACTATCGGTGCCGTCTCCCATGCCGGCAGTTCGACGCTCAAGACGCTGCGGGACCTGAGGAGCGCCGGGCACGCGGTTGGAGCGCCTGTAGCATAGCGACGTGGCGGTCGACAGAGAGGCGCTGGGCGCCATCCCGGGGGCTGCCCTCAACGAGGACGCAGGGGACTAGGTGCGCTTCGGGTTCCGTATCGGCGACAGGGACTGGGGCTCGGGATGGTTCGTAACCCTCGCCGTGTTCGCGATAGCCATTGGCGTCTTCTTCCTCATAGCCCTCCCTTCCTGCCTCCGCGACGATCCCTGGGAGAGCCTCCAGGGCGTTACCTCCATCAGTATGGACAGGCTGGAGTCCCGCGGGGCCTGCGCGCTTCTCAGGGACGGGACAGTGGCATGCTGGGGGTCCTTTCACGAGGCCGGTCCACCCGACAGAACCTTTATCTCCGTCAGCTTGGGGAGGCACCACGCGTGCGGCGTGACGACCGACAGCCTTGTCGTCTGCTGGAGAGGCGATGGCAAGCCCTGGGGTGAGCCTCCGGGTGACCGCTTCGTCGCGGTGAGTTCAGGGATCGACTACACCTGCGGGGTCACGAGCGCTGGCGCGGTGCGCTGCTGGGGTTCCCCCGGCTTTGTCCACGGCACCGTGCCCGAAGGCGATTTCACCGCGGTGAGTGTTGGCAACTACCACTCCTGCGGGATACGGGCCGATGGTGCCGTAGCCTGCTGGGGCGTGAACGACCGTGGCCAGGCGGCGCCGCCCGAGGGCACATTCAGCTCACTCAGCGCCGGTCCTCGCTACACCTGCGGCATCAGGGTCGACCAGTCCGTCGAGTGCTGGGGGGCGAATGACGCTGGTCAGACGACACCGCCCGTGGGGAGCTTCACCTCCATCGCGGCCGGGTGGAAACACGCGTGCGGGGTAAGACCAGACCAATCGGTCGCCTGCTGGGGACTGAACGCGCAGGGTCAGGCGACGCCCCCGCCTGGGCAATTCACCATGGTGAGTGCCGGACTCAACCAGACATGCGGCGTCACGACGAGCGGTACCGTTGTTTGCTGGGGCCCTGGCCGCTGAACAGACCGAGCGCAGCCTCTTTCGCCGCCGGTCTGCCCAAGGCACCGTGACGTAGGCCCGGGGAGACTCGAACTCCCGACCAATGGATTAAAAGTCCACTGCTCTTCCAGCTGAGCTACGGGCCCGCACCTATCGTAGCCCCGACCGCCCCCACGAGCCGCCTCCTCCCGCACTCCCCCCTTCTCTGGTCAACCGGTAAACTCTCGCTCTCAAGAGGTATCGCAAATGGTTGAAACCCTGACTGGCACCAACCGCTCTGCCGGACTCTCCGTCCAGGAGCTGATCAAGTACGACACGCACGAGGTGCCTGAATACCTCAGCCGCGAGTCGGCCATGCCTCCCGGCCCCACCCTCGTCCCGGCCGAGTTCTACTACTCGCGCGAGCACCACGAGAGGGAGATGGAGCAGCTCTGGAAGCACGTCTGGCAGATGGCCTGCCACGAGGACGACATTCCCAACGTCGGCGACTACATGCCTTACGAGATCGGGGAGCTGAGCTTCCTCATCGTTCACACCGCGGAGGACGAGTTCAAGGCCTTCCGCAACGCCTGCCTACACCGCGGCCGCCGCCTCAAGGAGCGCGCCGGCAAGAAGACCCACGAGCTGCGCTGCCCCTTCCACGCCTGGGCCTGGCACCTCGACGGCTCCATCAAGGAGATCCCCTGCCAGTGGGACTTCCCCTACGTCGTCAAGGAAGAGCAGAACCTCCCCGAGGTGCCCGTCGGGCGCTGGGGACGCTTCCTCTTCATCAACCCCGATCCCGACTGCGAGCCCTTCGAGGAGTTCCTCGACGACTTTCCCGATAACTTCCAGCTCCTCCCCTACGAGAAGCGCCACAAGGTCGCCGAGGTCCGCAAGGTCATCCGCGCCAACTGGAAGGTCGCCCAGGACGCCTTCGCCGAGTCGTGGCACGTCTTCTCGACCCACCCCCAGGTCGTCTGGGGCTTTGGCGACTGCAATGCCCAGTTCGACGCCTTCAAGAACTACTCGCGCCAGCACAACCCCGCCGGCGCCCCCAGCCCCCACCTCGAGGGCATCGAGTGGACTCCGCTCCCGCCGTCCTCTGACGGTGTTCCGCGTGAGCGCCACGCCTTCACCGGCGCCATCTACGAGCGCCGCCCCGACGGCAACGTCGAGGTCACCATGCCCGATGGGCGAAGCGGCGTCTTCACGCGCCAGGCCGTCTGGGTTGAGGGCGACCTCGGCCACGCCGACCTGCACCTCTGCCAGTGGGTTGGCGGCGAGCAGGTAGCCGACCACCTCAAGATGGCCGTCCCCGAGGACCTCGACCCCAACAGCACCGGCGGTCGCCTCGACGACAACGGCTCAGCGCCCTCAGAAAACGGCGTCACGCCCGACGGCTCCGAGCTCTACGCCCAGATCGAAGACGACGAGCCCGCCGCTCCCGCCGAACCCCAGACCCGCGAGGACCGCATTCGTGCGACAGCGGCCGTCCGGGCCAAGGCCGCCAACGACATGCGAGAGGCCATGCGGCCCCTCCTCGGCGACCTCATGGACAAGGTCTCCGACACGGAGCTCACGGGGAACATCTACTTCAACCTGTTCCCCAACCTCATGCCCGCGAGCGCATGGGGACCGCTAGCCATCTGGTTCCGCTTCCGCCCCAATGGCAACAACCCGGAGGAGTGCGTCATGGAGGCGATCTGCGTCGCCCCCACGCCCGAGGGCACCGAGCCTCCGCCGGCGCCCCCCGTCCACGAGCTGGATGTCGACGACAGCTGGACCCTCGCTCCCGAGATCGGTGGCCTCGCCATGGTCATGGATCAGGACACGGGCAACATGCCCTGGGTCCAGAAGGGCGTGCACTCGCTCGAGGGCGGCACGCTTCAGCTCGCCGACTACAACGAGATGAAGCTGCGCCACTTCTACGCGGTGCTCGAGACCTACCTCGAGCGGGAGTGGTAGCGCCGGGTCTCTGCTAGCCCTCGTTCAGGTAGGGCGCCAGCAGCGTCAGCGTGTCCGGCGTCGAGGGCGCCATCTGCACGCGATCGATGCCAAGCTCGCCGAGCCGCCGCAGGTTCGTCGCAACTCGCTCCGGCTCGCCCAGCATCCCGCCGAAGATGCGGTCACCCATCGCCTTGCCCCGTTCGCGCAGCTCGGGGTCGTCCCCCGCGCCCACGAGCGCCAGGAACCCGAGCGGCATGGCGGGACGCAGCTCGCGCACCATCTCGACCCGCTTGCGCAGGGCGTCCTCGTCGAACGAGGCCACGCGACCAGCGAACTCCGTCGGATCGCCCACGTCGCTCACCGGGAACCCCATCAGCTCCATGCGGTCGACGTGCGGCGCGCACTCGCGCAGCGTCCGCGGTCCCGCCGATGACGCCATCAGCAGGGGCGCCGGCTTCGGCAGCGGCCCGATCAGAGGAATCTCGATGTCGTAGTACTTGCCGTGGAAGCTGCACGACCCCGTGTGCAGCAGCTCCCGCGAGATCTGCAACGCCTCCACGTACCGCCCCACCCGGTCCCGAGCCGAGGGAAACTCCCAGCCCATGCCCGTGATCTCGTTTTCCGCCCAGCCTGCCCCCAGCCCCGCCTCGCACCGTCCCCCGCTCACGCGGTGCAGCGCCAGCGCCGCCGCCGCGAACTCCACTGGGGAGCGGAAGAGGTTGTTCGAGAAGGCGATCATCACGCGGATGCGCTCCGTCGCAAGCGCGAACGTCGTCGCCGTCACCCACACGTGCGGATGGGGCTGTGGCGAGGAGATGTGGTCGGCCACCGAGATGATCGGGTAGCCCTCTGCCTCGCGGTCTCGCGCCCACTGCGCGGGGTCATCGTCGACGCTGATGAAATTGGGGCAAAACTCCATGGGGCTTCTCTCCGGGACGTGTTTTGTGGCCTGGAACCTAACCGAAGCTGGAAGCAGCGCCTCGCGCTTTCCCGCGTCCGCGCAAGCCTACCGGCCTCCCCCCGCTAGCGGGAAGCGGAAACAGCCGCCGGCTGTTCCTCCCCTTCTTTGGGCGCCGGCGTCCGCCCCCGCAGCGGAATCTCCGTGAACGCGAGCGCCAACACCACCAGGATTAACCCGCCAATCGCCGAAATGAAGAACAACCGCTGGTTCGCGGTCGCCGCCGCTTCCTGCTGCGCCCCCAGCGCTTCCTCGAAGAGCTCCTCCGAGCCTCCCGCCTGCAAGAACGTGGTCCGCACCTCCGCGATTCGCTCGGCATCGATGCTGAGCGTGGCGTCGTCCCTGAGCTCTTCGAAGACCGCCACCGGCATGGCCGCTTGCACCTCCTCGTCGAGGTTCTCGGTGAACGAGGAGCTGTACGTGGTCGTGAGCAGCACGCCGAACAGCGCCACGCCGATGACGCCTGCGATCTGGCGGAAGTACATCTGGCTGCTCGTCGCGACGCCCGTGTCCTCCTGCCGCACGCAGGCTTGCACGATCACGTTGATGAGCGGTGTCACCAGTCCCGAACCCATGCCGAATACGACCATGTAGATGGCCACCTGCCAGAGCGGGTCTCCCACCCCCATCGTCTGCAGCAGGAACGCCGCCAGCCCCGAGAGGGCGCATCCCACCACCACCAGCTGCTTGAAGCGCCCCGTCCGCTCGACGACGCGCCCCGCGATGAAGCTCATCACCACCAGCGCTATTGCCTGCGGCATGATCAACAGCCCCGACATCTGCGCCGAGGCGCCAAGCGACGTCTGGATGAACGTCGGCAGGTAGATGGGCACCGAGAACAGGACCGCGCTCGACAGAACCGCGATCACCCCGGTGAGCACGTACATCCGGTTGCGGAAGAGCTCCATGGGGATGATGGCGTTCGGGTGCCGGATCTCGATGGCGATGAACCCCACGAGCAACACGCCTGCCGCAACCAGCAGCCCCACCGTAATCGCCGAGCCCCACCCATACGCCTCGTACGCCCAGCCCGCGGCCAACAGCCCCGCCACCGTTGCGGTCGTCAGCACGGCCGCCCCCAGGAAGTCGATGTCGGAGATGCGTCCCCCCTGGCGCGTGTTCGGAAGGGTGGTCCAGATCGTCGCCAGCGCGATCACGCCGATGGGGATGTTGATGAAGAAGCACCAGCGCCAGCCGGGGCCGTCTGCGAAGAAGCCTCCTACTGGAGGCCCAAGCAGCGTCCCGGCCGTGATGATCGCGAGAATGTAGGCCACGTACTTCGCTCGCTCGATGGGGGTGTACATGTCTGCCATCACCACGAGCACGCAGGCGAGGATGAAGCCGCCCCCGATCCCCTGGATGCCGCGCGAGGCGATGAGCGTCAGCATCGAGGGCGCCAGCCCCGCCCCCAGCGACCCGATCAGGAAGATGACGACACCGGAGATGACGAACGGCCGCCGACCGAACATGTCCGAGAGCTTCCCCACGATTGGCACCACCACCGTGGAGGTGAGCATGTAGAGCGTCAGCACCCACGGGAGCAGCTTGAACCCGTCCAGGTCCGACGAGATCGTCGGCAGCGCCGTCGCCAGGATGGACCCGTCGAGCGAGCTGAGGAACATGCACATGCCCAGCGCGAGGAGCAGCAGCATCTTCTCGCGCTCGCTCAAGAGGACGCCCAGAACAGGCTCGGACGAAACGGATGTGGTCAACGCCTACCTCGCCCGGGCCTCTGCGGGCCGCCAGAATCCTAGCAGCCTCGACCCTTCAGCCCCTAACCGGCGCTCCCGGTAGAGTCCGCGATCGGGCGCGCAGCCGGCGCGGGAGAAGGAACATGGCGAACCTGCAGGAGCCGCTCTGCAGCTGGGACAGCACCATCGACGAGCGCTACAACGACTACACCACGGGGAACACCGACGAGGTTCTTCCCGGCATCACCAGGCCATTACCCGCCGACCTCATCCGCGAATGGAACTACCAGTGGCTCGTCGTCGGCACCCGTGAGCTCCAGATCGAGGATCTGGTGCCCATCCCCGACAAGCCGGGCACAACCATGCTCCCCGTTGTCGGTGGCCGCTTCTGCGTGAACATCAGCGTCGTCAACGCCCTCACCTCCTCCTTCGAGACCGGCGGCAGCGCCGACTACCTCAAGCAGTTTTTCGAGGGTGAGGAGGAGATTACCGCCGAGGTCGCTCAGGACACCTCCCGCGCGGAGGCCGTCCAGGAGCGCCTCATGGCCAACTTCGTGCGCGCTCGCGAACTCGTCAACGCCGACGCCGATCGTGCGAAGGCGCATTACGCGGCCACCCTCGCCCGCGACTGGACCGCCGTCGACGACGAGGGCCTGCTCTCCGCCATCGACGAGACCACCGACCACATCGGCGACATTTTCTACACGCACTACTGGTGCAGCAGCGGCGGCGGCCTCCAGACCACCCTCCTCGACGGTCTCCTGGCCGAGCACGTCCCCGACCACCCCGCCGGTTGGATGACGGGGCTCACGAGCGGCCTCACCGATGTCGAGAGCGCCCGCCCCTCCAAGGCTATCTGGGACCTGAGCCGCTTCGTTATCGAGCGCCCCGCCCTCGCCGAGGAGATGGCCGGCATCTCCGTGGACGACTTCCAGGCCCGCCTCGACTCGCCCCCCAGCGACGACTGGACCGCTTTCGCCGGCGAGTACGCCACCTTCATCGCCGAGCTCGGCTTCCGTGGCCAGCGAGAGACCGACCCCTCGTGCCTCACCTGGAACGAGTCGCCCCAGTTCGTCCTCAGCAGCCTCCAGGCCGACCTCGCCCTGGAGGCTGAACACAGCCCCTACGTCCGCGAAGCGCGCTCCGCCGCTGAGCGCGTCGCCCTCGAGGCAGAGGTCGAGGCGGCCCTCCCCGAGGATCAGCGCGCCGAGTTCCGCCGCCTGCTCGACCTCGTGCAGGTCATGAACGGGAAGCGCGAAACCACCAAGGCTAGCTGGACCCGGCTCTGCCGGACCTACCGGCAGCCCGTCCTCGAGATGGGCAGGCGCCTGGCCGAGCGGGGCGAACTCGACGACGCCGAGGATGTCTGGTTCCTGCGGCTCGCCGAGCTCCCCGAGGCCCTCGACGGCGGCCTCTCCGCCGCCGAGATCCAGGATGTCGTTGACGAGCGCCGCACGCGCTACGAGATGCTCCACGACTACGAGCTGCCCATCATCTTCCAGCGCCCGGTCGAGGCCACCCCCCGCCAGACCGCCGACGCTGGCGGCGAGACTTCGTTCCAGGGCATCGGCGTCAGTCCCGGTCAGACCCGGGGCCGTGCGCGCGTCGTTCTCAGCGCCGACGGCGCCTCGGAGGCCACGATCCTCCCCGGCGAGATCCTCGTCGCGCCCGTGACAGACGCCCCCTGGACCCCGCTCTTCCTGCCCGCTGCCGGCGTCGTCGTCGAGACCGGCGGTCTCCTCAGCCATGCCGCCACCGTCGCCCGCGAGTACGGCATCCCCGCCGTCACCGGCATCCGCGGCGCGACCGATTTCATCGCCACCGGCACGATGCTCAGCATCGACGGCTCCACCGGAACCGTGACCATCGAAGAGGGCTAGCGGAGGCGGCCTAGACCGGGTTTCCCGTGGCGGAGTTGTCGGCACGTCTCATGCCGACCATCAAGAGCTTGGCGTCCACCAACTCGTGGTTCTGCGTGTCGGGAATCAGTCCCAGAGCCTGGAGCGATGTCGCCCCCAGCAGCGCAATGCCTTCCTCCCCGAAGAGCACAGGGGAAGTGCGCGCACGCCCCGCGATTTCAAACGAAGCCTGTCCGATGGAATATTCTTCGATCCGGTCATCGGCCAACACGACTGGATAGGTCCGCTCTTCGCGCTCGATGCCCAGCTTCTCGAGGAGCGAGGTCGGCAGCTTCGAATAGGACGCACCGGTATCCACGGTCATCGTCGCCTTTTCGTAGTCCCCGCCCAGCGGGTTGCGAACCTGGACCTGTATCTCGAACGTCCCCACGGGACCAGCCCTCATGGTAGTTGGAACTTCCAACTAAGTATGGAGGAAGCAACCAGCCGTGTCACGCTCTTGGTAGGCGGCCGGTACCCCTACCGCTTCGCGCGGCTGAAGACGAGGCGGTCCTCGCTCGAGAGCTCCGGCCGGAATCCGTACCCCTCGTCGTCGAAGTCCTTCAGGTCCTCGGCGTTCTCGATGCGATTGCGGATCACGTAGCGCGCCATCAGGCCGCGAGCGCGCTTCGCCACCAGCCCGATCGTCTTCAGCTCGCCGTTCCGCTCTTCCTTGAAGTCGGCGACAACAACCGGACGCTTCAGACTCTTCCTGGGCACCGCCTTCGCATACTCCTGCGAAGCGAGGTTGAGCACCGGCGCCTCGGGATCGGCATCCTCGGCGTCGAGTGCGTTCGCGAGCCGGTCGCCCCAGAACTCGTACAGGTTCGCCCCGCGCGCGTTCGAGAGCTTTGTGCCCATCTCGAGCCGGTACGGCTGGATCAGGTCGAGCGGTCGCAGCAGCCCGTACAGCCCCGAGAGGATGCGCAGGCGACCCTGCGCCCACTCCAGGTCTCGTGACTCCAGGCTGGACGCATCCAGCCCCTTGTAGACGTCTCCCTGGAACGCCAGCACGCACGGCTTCGCGTTCTCCTCGGTCAGGGGCAGGCTCATCTCCTGGAAGCGCGCGTGGTTCAGCTGCGCCAATGAGTCGCTGAGTGACATGAGCTTGCGCAGGTCGCTCGCCTCGAGGGTTTTGCAGGTCTGCATCAGCGAGGCGGTGTCGTCGACGAAACGCGGCTGCGTTGCGTCGAGCCCGTTCGCAACAGGCGAAAAGTCGAGGGCTTTGGCAGGCGAAATGATCGTAAGCACGGGCGTTCCTCCCGGATGGAGAACGGTATCTGTTGAAAATCGTACCAGACGCCCCAGCCTCCGCCCTTGCCCCTCCCGCCCCCGTGCGCTGAGATCGTCCCGCCGCACGGACCCTCGACGGACCGCAGCGCACGGAGTACGTCATGAACGGTAACGAGCTCGTCGCCCGCATCCTCAAGGAAGAGGGAGTCGCTGAGATGACCTGCTTCCCCAACAACCCCCTGATCGAGGAGGTGGCGAAGCTCGGTATCCGGCCCATCATGTTCCGGCACGAGCGCGGCGCCGTCATGGCCGCCGATGGCTACAGCCGCATGAGCGACGGCGAGCGCTTCGGCGTCGTCGCCACGCAGAACGCCGCCGGCGCGGAGAACGCCATGGGCGGCATCGCCCAGGCATTCGGCGACAACGTCCCCATTCTCGTCCTGCCCGGCGGCTACCCCCTCATCGAGCGCCAGGTGCGGCCCAACTTCTCCGCCGTCGAGAACTACCGCGGCATCGTCAAGTCCGTCGAGTCCATCGACACGCCCGCCCAGATCGCCCCCGCCATGCGCCGCGCCTTCCACGCTCTCCGCAGCGGGCGCGGCGGCCCTGTCGTCGTCGAGCTCACCTCCGACGTCTGCGTCCAGGACGTGCCCGAGGCCGACCAGCGCTACGACTCCCCCGGAAAGGTCCGCCAGAGCCCCTCGAACGGCGATATCAGAGAGGCCGTGACGGCCCTGCTTGCCGCCGAGCGCCCCATGATCTGGGCCGGCTCAGGCGTCCTCACCGCGGACGCTACGGACGCCCTCCGCGAGCTCGCCGAGCTCCTCGACATCCCCGTCTTCACCACGATGGAGGGCAAGTCCGCCTTCGATGAGCGCCATCCGCTCTCGCTGGGCGCCGGCAGCCGCGCCACCACCGGCGCCGCCCACGCCTGGATCGTCGAGTCCGACACGATCCTCGCGCTCGGCGCGAGCCTCACGCACAACGGCTACACCCAGATCGTCCCCGCCGGCAAGACCGTCATCCACAACACCAACGCCCCCGAGGACGTGAACAAGGACACCGCCTGCGCCATTGCCCTCGTCGGCGACGCGCGCATCACCATCAAGGCGCTGATCGAGGAGGCGAAGGCCCGGACCGACGGGCAGGGCCGCACCTCCGATGCCGCCGCTCGCCTCGCCGAGAAGCAGCGCGAGTGGATGGCCGAGTGGACCCCCTTCCTCACCTCCGACGAGGCGCCCCTCAACACCTACCGCGTCATCCACGAGATCAACCAGAACGTCGACCACGAGAACTCCACCGTCACCCACGATGCAGGCGCTCCCCGAGACTCGATGGTGCCCTTCTTCACCGCCACCTCCCCCCACAGCTACATCGGCTGGGGCAAGACCACCCACCTCGGCTTCGGCATCCCTCTCATGATCGGCGCCAAGCTCGCCCGCCCCGACCGCTTCTGCCTCAACTTCATGGGCGACGGCGCCTTCGGCATGTCCGGCCTCGACCTCGAGACCTCCGTCCGCGCCGGCCTCCCCATCACCACCGTCCTGCTGAACAACGGCGGCATGGCTACCTACCCCGGCGGCTTCCCCACCGCCCGCACCCAGTTCGGCGTCTCACACATGACCGGGAACTACGCCGCCATCGCCGAGGGCCTCGGCGCAACCGGCATCACCGTCACCCAGCCCGACGATCTCGGCGACGCCATCCGCACCGCACGCACGCTCAACGACGAGGGCCACACGGTCCTCATCGACGTGCACTCCAACTACGAGTCGAAGAAGTCCCGCTTCTAGCCGTCGAGTGAGGCGAGGAACGCCTCGACCGCCGCGTTGAAGGCCTCGGGCTGGTCGATGTTCGCCGCGTGCCCCGCGTCGTCGATCATGAAGCTCATGGCGCCGGGGATGTTCTCGCTCATGTAGCTGTGCGCGGCAAGGAAGTTCCTGTCGTCCGCCCCGGTCACGACCAGCGTCGGCTTGTCGATTGAGGTCAACGACTGGATGACGCTCGCGTCGCGCTGCGTCAGCATCCCGCGCGCCGCCTTCGCCAGGCCCTCCGCCGACCGGTGACGGGCCGCCTTCACCTCCGCCGAATCCCCCAGCGAGGCGAGTCCTTGCGTCTCGAACGCCTCCGCCCGCCTGATGGCGAACTGGTTCCAACCCTCGCGCCCCTTCGGGTTGTTGTACCCCGGCCCCGTGTCGAACAGCATCAGGGCGTCCGTGCGCTCCGGGTGCGCCAGGTTGAATGCCAGCGACATGTACCCGCCCAGCGAGAGCCCGCCCACGATCGCGCTCTCCACCCCGCAGGCGTCGAGGATGGCGGCGATGTCGGCCAGCGTCGCCGGCTCGGAGTACTCGTCGGGATCCTCGGGGCTGTCCGTGTTCCCGTGCCCCCGCATGTCCCACGCGATGATCCGATAGCGGTCTCGGAAGGCGTCCATCTGCCCGCGCCACATGCTCGAGCTGGCTCCGAAGCCGTGCGTCAGCAGGATGGCCGGCCCTTCCCCCTCGACCTCGTAGTACAGGTTCACGCCGTTCCGGTTCAGTGTCGCCATCGGTTGCCTCCCTGGGCTGTGCGGCGGCTCATCCTACCGGGAAGCTCGCACCAGACATTCCATACGTCCTAATGCGCTCGTCCTGGCGGGGAACCGGGGCCTTGCCACCACTAGTTGTTAATCTATAAGATTGCCACATGGTCCTGTTCGATACCCTCAGGGCGTCCCGGCGGCTGCGGGAAGTCGGCTTCGATGAAGAGCAAGCAGGCGCAATCGTCGCCACCCTAACCGAAGACGTCGGCGACCAAATCGCCACGACGGCTGATATCCGTCGACTCGAAGTGAAGATGGACCACATGGAAGAGCGTCTCGACCAGCGCATGACGATCCGCATGGGGGTAACAGCCACGGCCGCCACTAGCGTGCTCCTCGCCGCGATTGGTATTGCAACCGGCTTCCTCGCGACCACGTGACCCTTCCTCCAGAACAAGTGCCGCGACTAGTGGCGGACTCACGGACCAGCTGCCCCGTGTCCTCTTATGTCGCCCAGATAGAACTCCTCCCGTGACCGCATCCGCGCCGCCTCCTCGCCCCCACCCTCGTGCTCGTACCCGCACAGGTGGAGGATGCCGTGCGTCAGCAGGTGCGCGAGCTCGTCCGTGAGCGAGTGCCCCAGCTCGGACGCCTGCCGGACCGCCATCGGAACGCTGATGGCGATCTCGCCCAGGCTTGGCGGCTCGCCCTCCCCCAGCGGCGCCTCCGCTGGCTCCGGGAACGCGAGCACGTCCGTGGGCGCATCGATGCCAAGGAAGCGGCTGTTGAGGTCCTGGAGCGTCTCGTCGTCGGCCGTCAGCACCGTCAGCGCGACGCCGTCCGCCACGCCCTCCCCGGCCAGCACCCGACCGGCAAGCTCCTCGAGGGTGTCGATGTCGACGCCCTCTGGCTCGATCTCGACGACGAAGTCGACGGTGTGGGCCATGCCGCAGCTAGCTGACGGCGAAGATGGCGGCCGCTTCGCGGGCGGCGTCGACTAGCGGCGTTGGGATGATCCCGAACACAATCACGCCAACCGTCGCCACCCCCAGCGCCACCCCCACCGTGGGAGAGATCGCCAGCCGCTTCTCTTCCTCCGCCTCGCCCATGAACATTTGCCGCACGACCGCCAGGTAGTAGTACGCCGACACGACCGAGTTCAGCACGCCGATGATGACGAGCCAGACAAGGTCGGCCTGGATGCCCGCGTTGAAGACGTAGAGCTTCGCCCAGAATCCGGCCGTCGGCGGGATGCCAGCCAGCGAGATGAGGCAGAACGCGAGCGCCAGCGCCAGCAGTGGCGCCCGGCGCCACATGCCCGCGTAGTCGGCGATGTCGTCACTGCCGATGCGCTGCGAGATGCCGATCACCGCGATGAAGGCGCCCAGGTTCGTGAACGCGTACGCCGCCACGAACAGCAGCACCCCGCTCGCGCCCTGAACGAAGTGCTCGCCCGCGATCGAGATGGCCGCGAGCCCGATCATGAAGTTGCCCGCCTGCGCGATCGACGAGTACCCCAGCATCCGCTTGATGTCGCGCTGGACGATCGCGAACACGTTCCCCAGCGTCATCGAAACCGCCGCGATGACCGCGAAGATCATCGCCCAGTCGTTGCTCAGGAACTGCTCGCCAAGACCCTCGAAGAAGAGCCGCATGACGACCGCGAACGCCGCCGCCTTCGACCCCACCGAGAGGAACGCGGCCACGGGCGTAGGCGCCCCCTGGTACACGTCCGGGACCCACATCTGGAAGGGGACGACCGCCATCTTGAAGCCGAACCCGGCGATCAGTAGCACGCTTGCAACCACGAGCAGCGAGCGGTTGTCAGCGCCGTGCTCGCTGATGGCGGCGGAGATGTCGGTCAGAAGCGTCGAGCCGGCGAAGCCGTAGAGCAAAGCCATGCCGTACAGCAGCAACGCCGAGGCGATCGCGCCGAGCAGCAGGTACTTCATGCCCGCTTCGCTCGAGCGCTGGTCCTTCCCCCACCCGGCGAGGATGTACTGCGGGATGGAGGAGAGCTCGAGCGCCAGGAAGATCGTGATCAGGTCGCGAGCGCCCGCCAGGAACATCAGTCCCGCCGAGGCCGTCAGGACGAGCGCGAAGTACTCCGACTGCCGCCGCCCCACCCGGTCCACCCAGTCGATCGAGGCGATGACGACGATCGCCGTGATCCCGGCGAACACGTACTGGAAGAAGACCGCGTACTGGTCAATCGCGAAGGTGCCGTCGAAGGCGGTCTGGAAGTCGCCCCGGATGACCCACGTCGAGGTCCAGATGGCCGCCCCGAGGATGCCCGCCAGCGCGATGTAGGGCAGCGCCTTGCGCTGGTTCGGCAGGAGCGCGTCCCACACGAGCACCGCGCCGGCAGCGAGCAGGATCGCGAGCTGGGGTCCGACGATGTCGAGTTCGCTCACCCTGCCACCCTCGCGCTCACGACCCCGATGGCGGGATCAAGCATGTCCATGATCAGGCTCGGGTACACGCCCAGCAGGATCACCAGCGCGGCCAGCCCGATAACGCTCGCGTGCTCCCACCAGTGCTTCTGGTCGTCCGCCTCGTCCCACTCGTGCCGCACCGGTCCGAACACCACCCGTTGCAACGTCCAGAGGATGTAGCCCGCGGACAGGACCACGCCGAAGATGGCCATGATCACCGCCCACTCGTGCTTCTGGAAGGCGCCCAGGAAGACCGTGATCTCCGCGATGAACCCGGCCAGCGACGGCAACCCCACGCTCGCGAAGCCCGCGAATACGAGCCCCGTCGCGATCAGTGGCATCTGCCGCGCGAGCCCCCCGAGACGCCCGATCTCGCGCGTATGCGTACGCTCGTACATCAGCCCCACCACCACGAAGAGCATGCCCGTGATCAGGCCGTGGGCCAGCATCTGGTAGGCCGCGCCCACCATCGCCGTCGTGCCCAGCGCTCCGATGCCGAGCAGCACGAGGCCCATGTGGCTCACCGACGAGTACGCGATCAGCCGCTTCACGTCCGTCTGTCGGAAAGTCACGAAGGCGCCGTAGAGCACGCTGATCGAGCCGATGGCGGCCAGCCAGATACCGTAGTCGTTCGCCTGGTCGGGCAGAATCGTGACGCAGGTGCGGATGATCGCGTAGCCACCCATCTTCAGCAGCACGCCCGCCAGCATCACCGAGACGGCCGTGGGCGCGTCGCTATGCGCGTCCGGCAGCCAGGTGTGCAGCGGCACGATCGGCAGCTTCACCGCGAACCCGATGAAGAGGAACAGGAACACCCAGCCCAGCGGCAGCACCGCCGTGGTGATGGTCGAGGTGCCAAGCACCTCCATGTCGAACGTGCCCGCGCTGAACGCCAGCGCGAGGATCGCCACGAGCATGAACGCCGAGCCCGCCACCGTGTACAGCACGAACTTCATCGCCGAGTACTCGCGCCGGCCCGATCCCCAGACCGAGATGAGCAGGTACATCGGGAACAGCTCCAGCTCCCAGAACAGGAAGAAGAGTAGGAAGTCCATCGCCGTGAACACGCCCAGGACAGCCGTCGAGAGCACCATCAGGCAGGCGAAGTAGGCCCGCGGCCGGTACTCGATGCTGAACGAGACCAGCACCGCCGCCGCCGTCAGGAACGTGGTCAGGACGACCAGCGGCATGCTCAGCCCGTCGACCGCCAGGAAGTACTGGATCTCGAACGAGCCCACGTCGATCCACGCGGCCCGGTCGACGAACTGGAAGCCCCCGCCCGTCTGGAAGTCGAAGAACATCCCGATCGAGATGGCGAGGGCCACGAGCGACCCGAGCAGCGCGAGCCAGCGCGAATAGGCCGCGCGGTCCGCCGGGAGCAGCAGGATCAGCAGCCCCGCGAAGGCGGGCAGGAACACGAGCAGGGTCAGCAGCATTCCACCCTCCTACAGCGGATTCGCGATGAACACGATGATGGCGACGATGAAGACGCCGGCGGCTATGCCCACGCCGTAGAGCTGCACCTGGCCGGTCTGGGCGTGGCGCAGCACGCGGCTCGATTGCGTGCCCACCCAGCCCACGCCGTTCACGGCGCCGTCCACGGCGGTCGTATCGAACACCTCCACCAGCCGGTTCCAACCCCGCTGGAACGCCTGCACGGCGAAGGCGCGTTCGTAAAGGTCATCCAGGAAAAACTTGTTCTCGAGGAGCGCGACCAGCGGGAACGCGACCTTGCGAATCTCCGCCGAGGAGACGAGCCCCCGGTGGTAGATGGCCCACGCCGTCCCGATGCCCGCCACCGCGATGAGCGAGGACGTGATCGCGATCCAGTAGCTGAAGTCGGGCGCTTTGTGGAGTCCACCCGGCACCGCGGCTTCCACGAAGTGGTGGAACTCCTTGCCCCAGGCCCACCAGCCCGCGGCAATCGCCCCCGCCGTGAGGATGAGCAGGGGCACGGTCATGACCCAGCTCGACTCGTGCGGGTGCGCCGGATCGCCGTGGAAGTGCGAGTCTTCGTCCTCGTGGTCGACCGGCTCGCCGCCTTTGTACGTCCCGAAGAACGTCAGGAAGATCGCACGGAACATGTAGAGCGCGGTCACGAACGAAGCGATCGCCGCCACCGCGTAGAGGCCCTTGTTGTTCACCCAGGCCTCCAGCAGGATTTCGTCCTTCGACCAGAACCCGGCCAGCGGGAAGATTCCCGAGAGGCTGAGCGTGCCGATCAGGAACGTCCAGAACGTGATCGGCATCACCGTGCGCAGGCCGCCCATCAGCCGCATATCGAACGTGTTCGTCGCGTGGTTCACCGAACCGCTGCCGAGGAAGAGCAGCGCCTTGAAGAAGGCGTGGGTGAACAGGTGGAAGACCGCCACCGCGTACCCGAACACGCCCAGCGCCAGCATCATGTAGCCGAGCTGGCTGATCGTGGAGTAGGCGAGCACGCGCTTCAGGTCGGTCTGCACGAGCGCGAGCGAGGCGCCCACCGCCACCGTGGCCGCTCCGATCCAGCCGACCACATTGAGCGCGTCCGGTGACGCTTCGATGACCGGGAAGAAGCGGGCCATCAGGTAGACCCCCGCCGCGACCATCGTGGCGGCGTGGATGAGCGCCGAGACCGGCGTCGGGCCTTCCATCGCGTCCGGGAGCCACACGTGCAGGGGGAACTGCGCGCTCTTCCCCACCGCCCCCGCGAAGAGCCCCAGCCCGAACAGCGTCAGCGTCGTCCCGGCGAGCGCTCCGGTGAGTGCCAGGTCGTGGATCTCGTGGATGGCGAGCGTGTCGTGACGCGTCCAGATGAGCAGGATCGCCGCCAGCAGGCCGAGGTCGCCGATGCGCGTCACGATGAACGCCTTCTTGGCGGCCGAGGCCGCGCTCGGCTTGTGGAACCAGAAGCCGATGAGCAGGTAGCTCGAAAGGCCCACTAGCTCCCAGAAGATGAAGAGCATGAACAGGTTGTCGGCCAGGACCAGCCCCAGCATCGCCGTGATGAAGAGGCTCATGTACGCGTAGTAGCGGCCGTAGCCGGGGTCGCCCTCCATGTACCCCTGCGAGTACACCTGCACGAGCAGCGAGACGCTCGACACCACCACCAGCATCACCGCCGTCAGGCCGTCGATGCGCACCCCGAGGGCCAGCTCGAGCGGCCCTGCCCGGAACCAGTCGTGCGAATAGATGGCGATGCCGCCGCCCGCCCCCAGGACGTCGACCAGCGCAATCAACGAGAGCACGAAGGAGACGCCGATCGCGAGGATGCTCAGGTAGCCCGCGATCTTCGGCAGGTGCCGCACGTACAGCGTGATTGCGGCGAAGGCCGCCAGCGGGCAGAGGATGATCGCCCACAGCACGACCTCGCTGATGCCGGGAACCTCGCCCGTCGCCGCTGCGAAGAGTTGGATCATCGGCTCAGATCTTCCTCAGGATTTCGCGCGCCACGTGCGCCTTACCCGTGGGGACGTAGATGGTGCGTTCGTCGCGCATGGAGGCGTCTTCGCCGCGGCCTACGGGCGGCATGATCACGATCCGCAGCCCCTCCGCCGCGAACAGCTCACGCCACGTCTCAGCGACGTACCCGTTTGCCACGCTCATGAATTCAACCCACATGGCGCTACAACTTCAGGAGGTCGAGCTGGTCGACCTCGACGGTTTGGCGGCTCCGGTAGACGGCCACCGCGAGCGCAAGCGCGACGGCCGCCTCAGCAGCGGCGACGGTGATGATGAACGCCACGAAGGCGTGTCCCGCGATCTCTGCGGGCCCATCGCTGAACCGCGAGAACGCGATCAGCGTCAGGTTGACCGAATTCAGCATCAGCTCGATGCCCATCAGCACCCCGATGGCGTTCCGCTTGCTCAGGGCGATCACGAGCCCGAGGCAGAACAGCAGGGCGCCGACGGTGAGGAAGTGCTCAAGCGTCAGCATCGGGCACGTCCTCGCTTTCCTCGGTCTCGGAGCGAACGAGCATGATCGCGCCCACCAGGGCGGCCGTCAGGAGCACGGATGCGATTTCGAAGGGCAGCACCCACGTCGAGAGCAGCGCTCGCCCCAGGTCGCTGACTGAGAGCCCCGGATCCCCGGCGCCGGTCATCCAGCCGGTGTCGTGGATGACGAACAGGAACACCGTCGCCAGCGCCACGCCCAGCAGGATCGCCGGCCCCACCATCGCCGTCTCTGAGTTGTCACGCACCGACCGCGGCGTCAGCACGATCGCGAACAGGATCAGCACCGCGATCGCGCCCACGTAGATGACGATCTGCGCCATCGCGATGAACTCCGCCGAGAGCAGCACGAAGAACCCCGCTACCCCGATGAAGGCGACGATCAGGAACAGGACCGCGTGCAGCAGGTTGCGTGACACCATCACGCCCCCCGCCGCCACCAGCGTGAGGATGGAGAGCACGTAGAACGCGATGTGCACGCCGGCGCCTTCCATCTACTTGCCCCCTCCCGTCGCGGGATCCTCGACCGGCACGTAGCCGCCCGCGTCCTGCACGAGCCGCGGCCGCGTGGGGACGCGCTCCGGCTTGTAGCCGAGGAATCGCGCCCAGAGGTACACCGCCACCGCCGACACGGGGATGTTGATCGCCGCGATGACGAACACGATGCCGCCGCCGAGGTCGCTTTCCGACCACCACAGACGCTCAAGCGAGACCAGGAACAGGTTCACGACCGCCAGCGGCAACAGGAACTTCCAGGCGAAGCCCATCAGCTGGTCGATACGCAGCCGCGGGAGCGTGCCCCGCGTCCAGATGAAGACCATGTAGAAGAGGTGCGTCTTGGCGATGAAGATGACCCACGGCGGCACCCACTGCTCCAGCCCCCACATCGACCAGCCGCCGAGGAAGATCGTCGCCGCGAAGGCAGAGGCTGCCAGCGCGTAGCCGATGTCCATCCCGTAGAAGAGGCCCCACTTCATGCCGCTGTACTCGGTCAGGTAGCCCGCGACGATCTCCGACTCCGCCTCCGCGATGTCGGTGGGCGTGCGGTTCAGCTCGGCGCTCACCGCGATGAAGTAGACGACGAACGCCAGCGGCTGCATGAAGATGAGCCACAGATCGACGTCCTTCTGGAACCACACGATCCCCGGCAGGCTCATCGTGTTCGTGAACACCACGACACAGAGCAGCATCAGCACGAGCGGGACTTCGTAGCTGACCGACATCGCCACGATCCGCATCGCCCCGTAGAGGCTGTACTTGTTGTTCGAGCTCCAGCCCGCGATGAACGCCGCCAGCACCGGCAGGCCCGACACCGCGATGAAGAAGATGAGCCCCGCGGGCACGTCCGCAAACACCATCCGCGGCCCGAACGGGATCACCGCGAACAGCAGCACCGCCGGAGCCACGAAGAAGACCGGCGCCGCCCACATCAGCGTCTTGTCGGCGGCCGTTGGCGTGAGCGCTTCCTTCTGCAGCAGCTTGAGCGCGTCCGCCACCGGCTGTAGCAGCCCGAACGGCCCCACCCGGTTCGGTCCCTTGCGCGACTGGATGCGCCCGATGATCCGCCGCTCGCCGTAGACGCCCACGAACAGCTGCGAGGGCAGCACGAAGATCACGAACGCCGCCACGAACCCGATGATCGGCGCCACGATGTACGCCAGCTCGTAGGGCGCGACCTTGTCGATCCCCTCAAGGATGACGCGCGACAGGTTTGAGAGATCGCGGAAGTCGTACCAGTGGTCCGTCGCGAGCAGTTCCATCAGCGGTCAATCTCGCCAACGACGATGTCGATCGAGCCCAGCGCCACGATGGCGTCGGCGATGGAGCCGCCCACGGTCATCTCCTTCAGCACGCTGAGGTTGATGAGCGAGGGCGGGCGGATGTGGAAGCGGTAGGGCGAGGGCCCCTCGTCGCTGACGAGGTAGTAGCCAAGCTCGCCTCGCGGGCTCTCGATGCGCGCGTAGGCCTCTCCCGCGGGCGGGCGCAGCGCCAGCGGCACCTCGGTGCTGTGCGGGCCGCCCGGCAGCCCGTCCAGCGCCTGCTCGATGATGCGCAGGCTCTGGCGCATCTCCTCGAGCCGAATGATGAAGCGGTCGTACGCGTCGCCCTGGTAGCCGATGGGGATGTCGAAGTCGTACTGCTCGTAGCCGCAGTACGGGTCCGCCTTGCGGATGTCCCAGGCGACCCCACTGCCGCGAAGCATCGGGCCGCTCAGCGAGGCGTTGACGGCCATGTCCGGCGGAATCACCGCAACGTTCCGCGCCCGCGCCAGGAAAATCTCGTTCCCCGAGAGCAGCCCTTCCCCGTCGGCGATCGTCTGGCGTAGGGGCCCGATCAGGTCCCGCACCATCTCCTCGAAGCCCTCGGGAAGCTCAAACGCTACCCCGCCGATGCGCATGTAGTTGCACGTCAGGCGAGCGCCGCTCGTCATTTCGAAGATGTCGAGGATCTTCTCGCGTTCGCGCATGAACCACATGATCGGCGTCTGCCACGCGCCCGTGTCGTTCGCGAAGGCGCCCGCGCCCATGCAGTGGCTCGCGAGGCGCTGCAGCTCCGCCATGATCACGCGGATGGCCTGCCCTCGCGGGGGCACCTCGATGCCCGCCAGCTTCTCCACCGCCAGGCAGTAGCCGAGATTGTTCGACATGCTGCTCAGGTAGTCCGTGCGGTCCGTGAAGGGGATGTTCTGGGTGTAGGTGCGCTCCTCCGCCAGCTTCTCCATCGAGCGGTGCAGGTAGCCGATGACCATCTCCGCATCGACCACGCGCTCCCCGTCGACCGTCGCCTTCACCCGGAACACGCCGTGCGTCGACGGGTGCTGCGGCCCGATGTTCATGACGAACGGCTCGGACTGGACGATCTCGCTCATGTGACCGGCCGTACCGGCGGCTCGGGCTTCGCCGAGGTGCCTGCGAATTCGTTGAGGCCGGGCTGCAATCCGCCCGGCATCGCGAGGAAGTCCTTCCGCAGCGGGTGCCCCGGATAGCCGTCCCAGAGCAGGATGCGCTGCAGGTTGGGGTGCCCCTCGAAGACGATACCGAACAGGTCGTACGTCTCCGACTCCTGGATCCAGGCTCCCTGCCAGACATCGACCACGCTCGCGACAGTCGCGTTCTCGCGGTCGTGCGCCTCCACCTTCGCGCAGGCCATCTGGTTCCGTTCCAGCGACTGCAGGTGGTAGACCACCTCGAAGCGGTCCCACTGGTCCACGCCGCACAGGTTCGAGAGGTGGACGAAGTTCGTCTCGGGGTCGTCCCGCAGCGCGCGCAGCGTCTCCACCGCGTGTTCACTCTTCAGGACGCAGGCCGTCTCCGTCATGTGCGAGACCGAACCGGGAACCAGCCGCTCAGCGGCCTCCCCCAGCTCCTCGCCGGTCCACCAGCGCGTCATCAGGCGTACTCCAGCGCGCGCTTGCGCCAGGCATAGAGACCGCCCACGACGAACGTCCCCACGAAGATCGCGATCTTGCCCAGCCCCACCAGCCCCGCGTCCTCGAACACGACCGCCCAGGGGAACAGGAACACGATTTCGACATCGAACAGCAGGAACAGCAGGGCCACGTAGTAAAAGCGGAAATTGAACTGCGTCAGCGCCGACCCGCGCGTGACCATGCCGCACTCGTACGTGTCTTCCTTGACGGGGTCGGAGGGTACTTCGGGACGGATGTTGACGAACTTGAACGCCCACGACTGGACGATCGCGCCCGCCGGAAAGATGAGCGCGATGATGACAAGAATGGCGATGTGGCCGTATTCGTGGAGCACGTCCCAGCCGTTTGTGAAATCTCTCGCGAAGACCCGCGGCACTATAGCACGGACGCCCCTTCGGAGACCAAACAACGGCCCCTCGCAGGACCCCTTCCACCACCCCGCGAAGAACGCTTAGGACACGGTCGTCATCGCCGTCACAGGGACCACTGCCTGCGCCCGCAACCACCTCGCGGGAGGCTCCCCGCCGTGCGACTTCGGCAGCACAACGCGCTACTCGCCTACCTGAACCGTGACTGTCGCCCGTGGGTCGGTGCGCGGGTAGGCGCTGCTCCAGTCGAAGGCCTCGTACTCGAACGTGTCGACGCCGGAGAACCCCTCGTCCGGCGTGTACCACAGGAGCGTCCCCCACAGCGTCAGGCCAGCAGCCACGTCGAGGGTTCCGTTGGCCGGCGGTGTCACGACGCGGAAGACGCGCGCGCCCGGGCTACCGAAGACCGTGGCCTCCAGCCCGATCTGGACCGCCGTGCCGGGTTCCGTCTCCACCACCAGCGGCTGCGCGACGTAGCCCGGCACAACGCTGAGTTCATCCGCCATGGCGACACCGTTATTCGTCTCGTCGCTCTCGACCACGATGTCGTAGGGATCGGACTCGGCCGCCAGCCGGTAGTGCCCCGGGCTCAGATCGGAGACATCCACCCACTGGAACGTGACGTCGCTCTTGTACACGTCCCGCCACCCCTCCGTGACCCCCATACGCAGGAAGTCCGCGTCCGGTTCATCGGCGCGACAGTTTTCGACGTTGGACTTCTCGTAGGCCTGCTCGCCCGGATTGGAGTGCCGGTCGGGCAGGCTCTCCACATCCAGCATGCAGAAGCCGACCTTCGCCCCTGGCAGGATCTGGGTCGTGCCAGCCTCGTCCCACAGCGAGTACGCCACGATCTCCATGAGGTGGAAGTGGTTGTGTCCATCGTCGGTCTCGAACCGTACCGGGGGCCTGGTCAGCTTCACCCAGTCGCCGGTTGTGGTCCGGACCCGCTGCCACACGTCATGACTGGTCGGGTCGTTCGGATCCGTTAGCTGGGGATTCCCCGAGATGTCCAGGGGGCCTTCGCCGAGGTTGGTGACATACCCCTCGAAGCGCAGAACCAGCATCTCCTCCCCGTTCCACCAGACCACCTCCGGCCCACCGGCGGGAACGGGAGGATCGGCCACCAGGTCGGGAAGCAGGAAGACGCGGTCGTTGTCGGCGACGTACACGTCGGCCGAGCCCGCATGCGCGGAAGCCACGTAGCCGGCCCCCGCGATGACCGTCGCCGAGACCCTGCTCGTCTCCTCGACGGCGTTGTCGTCCGCCAACGCCACCGACAGGGTCGTCGTGCGCGCCCCTGCCTCGAACGTCACCGTCTCCCGGCCTTCGCCCGCGAGCATCGAACCGCTTTCCACCACACCAACTGCAACCGTCAGAGTCAGCCCCGTCTGACCCGTGCGCGTCAGCCTGAACACCGCCGGCGCCGCCTCCGAGACCAGCCGCGAGGCCGCGACAATCGACACTTCCGCCGGTTCCGCCACAGTTGCGGTCGGCGTCCCGGACGCCGGTTCGTCCGCGCCCTCCTCATCCGTGGAGGTCACCTGCTCCTTCTCGCGCTTCTCCCCATCCGGAGATCCGGCCGCCGATGTGGCCTCCGGTTCGCCGCCCGTGTTCGCATTGGTCTCCACCCGCACCGGCTTCTCCGACGCATCGCTCACCTCACGGGCCCCATCACCCCACGAGGCCACGAGAACGCCTCCCACCACCAGCGCGGTCAGGACTGCCAGCGCCACAAGCTTCGCCGGGCCCGGCGACTTCCACCCCGAGCGGTCAGTTGCCATCGAACTGCCTCGCCTCGCTCCAGGGGCCTGGACGAGTCCCCCTGCCGCAGCCACCGGTCAAGAACATGTGGCTGGACGCATCGCACCGTAGAGGGCGGTTCGGTAGGGCGTCAATGGGACCGCCACGACTGTGGCATCCCGTCAGTCCCACTATCCGTTCAAGCCCCCATGACGGCCCCCATTTGCCCGTGCCACTCGTGGGGGTAACATTTCGGCCACCTTCCTGATCAGGGGCCGCATGACCTCCGGCACAGGCAGCGATCTGTATCCGCTCGGCGAAGCGCCCCCATTGGGCGAAGTCCCGAAGCGCATGCATGCCCAGCTCATTCGCGAGTCCCGCTTCGGGGAGCCCACCCGGGCCTTCGCCCCCGAAGTCGTCGACATCCCCCCCGTGGGACCCGACGACGCCCTCGTCTATGTCATGGCCGCCGGCGTCAACTACAACAACGTCTGGGCCGGCCGCGGCGTCCCCATCGACGTCATCGCCGCCCGCCAGAAGGCCGGCGAAGTCGAAGACTTCCACATCGGTGGGTCGGATGCATCCGGCATCGTCTACGCCGTCGGTGAGAACGTCACCAACGTCAAGGCTGGCGACGAAGTCATCATCCACTGCGGCATCTGGAACATTCACGCCCCCTGGGTGACCGCCGGCAACGACCCCATGTACGACCCCTCCTACCGAATCTGGGGATACGAGACGAACTGGGGATCGTTCTCGCAGTTCACACGCGTGCAGGCCCACCAGTGCCTGCCCAAGGCGCCCCACCTCACCTGGGAGGAGGCGGCTGCCCCCACCCTCGTGGGCGCAACCGCTTACCGCATGCTCTTCTCCTGGCCCCCACACGACGTCCGAGAGGACGACGTTGTCCTCATCTGGGGCGGCGCCGGCGGCCTCGGCACGATGGCCATCCAGCTCGCGGCCCTCCAGGGCGCGAAGCCCATCGCCGTGGTCTCCAGCGAGGAGAAGGGCGAGTTCTGCAAGCAGCTCGGAGCCGTCGGCTACATCAATCGCAAGAATTTCGACCACTGGGGCCGCCTCCCCAACTGGGAAGACGCGGCTGGCATGGGCGAGTTCCAGAAGGGCGCGCGCGCCTTCGGCAAGGCCATCTGGGACGTGCTCGGTGAGCGCCGCAGCCCCCGCATCGTCTTCGAACACCCCGGCGAGGACACCCTCCCGACCTCCATGTTCGTCTGTGACACCGGCGGCATGGTCGTCATCTGCGCCGGCACCACCGGATACAACGCCGATGTCGACCTGCGCTACCTCTGGATGCGCCAGAAGCGCTTCCAGGGCTCCCACTTCGCCAACGACGAGCAGGCGGGCGCCTTCAACGACCTCGTCATCCAGGGCAAGATCGACCCCTGCCTCTCCCGCGTCTTCCGCTTCGACGAGACGGGCGCCTGCCACCAGCTCATGTTCGAAAACCGCCACCCCGACGGCAACATGGCTATCCTCGTCGGCGCCACCGAAGAGGGACAGGGGCGGAGCTAGGCCGCGAGCGGGCGGCCGCATCACCCAACACCAGGAGGAGCCCGCTGATGGCGCGTGACTTCGCAGCCGACATCCTCGATCCCATCGCCCAGGAGATCGTCTCCAACGTCGGCGTCTGGGTGGACCGCGAGGTCAAGCCCGTCGCCAGCGAGTACGAACACGCCGATGAGTACCCCGAGCCCCTCGTCAACGGCATGGCCGAGATGGGCCTCTTCGCCATCAAGGTTCCCGAGGACTACGGCGGACTCGACCTCAGCTTCGAGTGCTACGCCGGCGTCTGCGTCGAGCTCGCCCGCGGCTGGATGAGCCTCGCGGGCGTCCTCAACACCCATGTCCTCGTCGGCTACGCCATCTCCACCTACGGCACCGACGAGCAGAAGCAGAGCTTCCTCCCCCGCATGATCGACCCCGAGATCCGCGCTGCCCTCAGCATCACCGAGCCCGACGCCGGCTCCGACGCGCAGGCGATCAAGACGCAGGCAACCCGCGACGGCGACGACTACGTCATCAATGGACAGAAGATGTGGGTCACCAACGGCCAGCGCGCCGGCGTCTACCTCGTCCTCACGAAGACCGACATGGACGCCCAGCCCGCCCACCGCGGCATCAGCGCCTTCCTCGTCGAGCCCGGCATGGAGGGTTTCTTCGTCGGGCGCAAGCTCGAGAAGCTCGGCTACAAGGGCGTCGAGACCACCGAGCTCGCCTTCGACAACGCCCGCGTCCCCGCCGGCAACCTCCTCAGCGGCGATGAAGGCCGCGGCTTCCAGCACGTCATGAGCGCCCTCGAGGTCGGCCGCATCAACGTGGCCGCCCGCGGCGTCGGCGTCGCCCAGGCCGCCTTCGACGATGCCATCGCCTACGCCCAGCAACGCCATGCATTCGGCAAGCCCATCGCCCAGCACCAGGCCCAGCAGATCCGCCTCGCCGAGATGGCGACCAAGATCCGCGCCGCCCGCCTCCTCACCTTCGACGCCGCTCGGCGCAAGGACAGCGGCGCCCGCTCCGACCTCGATGCGGGCATGGCCAAGCTGTTCGCCACGGAGGTCTGCCAGGAGGTCGTGCTCGAGGCCCTGCGACTCCACGGCGGCGTCGGCTACAGCAAGGAGCTTCCCCTCGAGCGCTACTACCGCGACGCCCCCGTCATGGTCATCGCCGAGGGCACCAGCGACATCCAGAAGATCGTCATCGCCCGCAACCTCCTCCGCGACTACGCCATCGACTAGCACTGCGGGGGCGGGGCAGGGCGGGGACCAACAGCCAAGAGCCAACAGCCAGGAGCCAGATATGACTGTCCACGACGGGCGCGAAGAGTTCGGTCGCTACTACGAGGAGTTCGAGGTCGGCGACGTCTTCAAGCACTGGCCCGGACGCACCATCACCGAGTACGACGACGTCCTCCACTGCATGCAGACCATGAACCACCACCCCCTCCACATCGACGCGCGCTACGCCGAGGAAGAGACCCAGTTCGGCAAGAACGTGGTCGTGGGCACCCTTGTCTACTCGATCATCTTCGGCATGACCGTTACCGAAATCTCGGGGAAGGCGATCGCCAACCTCGAGGTCGAGTCGCTCAAGCACACCGCACCCACCTTCCACGGCGACACCGTCTACGCCGAGACCACCGTGACGGACAAGGTCGAGTCCCGCTCGCGCAACGACCGCGGCATCGTCACCGTCGACACGCGCGGCTACAACCAGCGCGGCGAGACCGTCCTCACCTTCACCCGCAAGGTCATGGTCCCCAGGCGCGACGCTGGCAAGTAGCGGCTAGGCCCGTTCTAGAGGCGCCAGGCTCTGCAGCAGCCGCTTCACTCCCGCCTGCTCGTCGTCGAAGGCCACCACCACCTCCACGTCGCCGCGACGCTCCTGGCAACTCACCACAATGCCCTCCCCGAAGTGCGCGTGACGCACACGCTCGCCCGCCTGCCACTGCGGCTCGGCGGCCGCCGCTTGCGCCGCTGACGAGGGCGCCGAAGCGGGGCGGGGCGGCGCAGCCACGGGGGCGACCCGTTCCCGCACCTGGCGCTTGTCGCCGCTTCGGTAAGGCTGGAGCAGGTGCTCCGGGATCTCCCCGAGGAACCGGGATGGCGGGTTCGTGAGCGGTCGCCCACCTAGGTAGCGCCGGTAGGCCCGAGTCAGGTACACCGAGGTCTCTGCGCGGGTGATCCCGACGTAGGCCAGGCGCCGCTCCTCCTCCAGCTGCCGGGGGTCGTCGAACGAGCGGATGTGCGGCAGCACCCCCTCCTCCATCCCCACCAGAAACACGGTCGGGAACTCCAGCCCCTTCGCCGCGTGCAGCGTGATCAGCGTGATCGCTTCAACCGCCCCCTCCAGCTCGTCCACGTCCGCCACCAGCGCCACGTCCTGCAGGAAGCTCGCGAGGTCAGCCGCCTCCCCGCCGGTCGTGTCCTCGTACTGCGCCATCACCGTGCGCAGCTGCAACACGTTCTCGAGCCGCTCCTCGCCGCCCTCTTCCCGGTCCCGCAGGTATTCCACATACCCGCTCTCCTCGAGCACGTAATCGAGCAACTCCGCCAGGGGGCGGTCTCGCTGCCCCCGCATCGCTTCGATGGCGTGCACGAAGCGCCGGATGGCGGTCGCCGCGCGGGCGGCGATGCCGGGAACCGGCTCGCCCCGCGAGACCGCCTCACAGGCGTCCCACACGGCCAGCCCGGTCGAACCCGCGTACTCCGAGAGGCGTGCCAGCGTTGTGTCGCCGATCCCCCGCGCGGGCACGTTGATGATGCGCAGCAGGCTCGCTTCGTCGAGCCGGTTGTGGACGAGCCGCAGGTAGGCGACCAGGTCCTTGATTTCGCGCCGCTGGTAGAAGCGCACGCCCCCGATCAGCCGGTAGGGGATGCGGTGCCGAACGAGCGCGTCCTCGATTGGCCGCGACTGGGCGTTTGTGCGGTAGAGCACCGCGATCGACCCGAGCGGCGTGTCCGTCGTCACCAGCCGCTCCACTTCCCGCGCCACGAACTCGCCCTCTTCCTCGTCGTTGTAGGCCTCGTACTGGGTAAGCGCCTGCCCGTCCTTGCGCTCCGTCCAGAGGGCACGCTCGATGTGGCTGCGGTTGTTCTCGATGACCGCGTTGGCGGCATCAAGGATCGGCTGCGTCGAGCGGTAGTTCTGCTCCAGCAGGTAAGTCGTCGCATCGGGAAAGTCGCGCAGGAAGTACTGCGTGTTGCGCGAGTCGGCCGCCCGCCACGAATAGATGCTTTGGTCAGGGTCGCCGACCACGCAGACGTTCCCGTGCACCGACGCCAGCTGTCGTGAGAGCGCGTACTGCGCGGGGTTCGTGTCCTGGAACTCGTCGACGAGGACGTGCAGGTATTGCCCCGCCCGCCGCTCCAACGCCTCCTCCGATTCCCGGAACAGCCGAACCGTCTCCGTCAGCAGGTCGTCGAAGTCGAGCGCCGAGGCCTCGCGCAGACCCTGCTGGTAGCCCTCGTAAGCCCTCGCCACGATCTCCTGGAAATAGCTCTCGCTCTGCCCCTTGAAATGGTCCGCGCCCCGCATTTCGCTCTTCGCGCTGGAGATGGCCGAGAGCACCGACCGTGGCGTGAACTGCCGTGTATCGACGTGCAGCGACGTCAGCACGCGCTTCATCAATGCCGTCTGGTCGGCATCGTCGTAGATGACGTAGTCCGACGAGAGCCCGATGTCCTCGCCATGGATACGCAGCCAGCGCGCGCACATTGAGTGGAACGTCCCGAGGTGCAACTTGGCCGCGTCCTCGCCCAGCAGGCCCTGCGCCCGCGCCCGCATCTCGCGCGCCGCCTTGTTCGTGAACGTCACCGCGAGGATCCGCCAGGGCGCGATCCGCTGCTCCCCCACCAGCCACGCGATCCGGTTCGTGATGACGCGGGTCTTGCCGCTGCCCGGCCCCGCCAGGATGAGCTGCGCGCCCTCGCCGTGCTCGACAGCCGCGCGCTGCGCCGGGTTCAGACCCTCGACGGCAGGGGACGGCTGCTGGGTAGCGGGCACCCGCCTATCGTATCGGCTCCCGGCATCCCGCGCCCGAGTCTGATCAGGCAACTGAACAGTTTCGTCGCGCGCTTAGGGGGCGATGCTGTACCCTCAGAACGTGGCGGCGCGGTGAGCGCGCGGCGCGTCGAGTACGTGGCCCAAAGGTAAGGAATTCTCGATGTTCGATTGGCCCGGCGGCTCCTGGCAGGACACCGTTCGGCTCGTCCTCACGGTCCTCTCGATCTACGGCGCCGTCATCTGGGTCGCCCTCATCTTCTGGGTCTTCCGCGACATCCGGCAGCGCACCCGCGACCCCATCATGCAGCTCATCTCGATCCTGCTCGTGCTTGCTTTCTTCCTGCCCGGACACTGGGTGTACCTCATCCTGCGCCCCCGCCAGACCCTCACCGAGCTCTACGAGCGCTCCCTCGAGGAGGAGGCCATCCTCCAGGACCTCGACGACCAGAAGGCCTGCCCTGCCTGCCGCCGCCGCGTCCGCGATGACTACCTCGTCTGCCCGTTCTGCCTGGTCGACCTCAAGGAACGCTGCGAAGCCTGCGACAAGCCCCTCGACTTCGGCTGGCTCGCGTGTCCCTACTGCGGCCACGAGAAGGCCCCCGCCGCTGCCCCCGGTCCCGCCGCCAACCACATCGAAGAGGAACCCGGTCGCCGTCCCCTCGGCCGACTCGTCCGCCGCTCAACCTCGCTCGTCCGCCGCCGCGACGGCTAGCCCAGCGCCGCCGCCACTCGCTCCGACAACCCCGCCGCCCCCAGCAACTCCGCCATCCGCTCCAGCTTTCGCTCCCCGTGGAAGCGCGTGCGATCAAAGATGCCTTCGAGCGCGATGACCGTGTTCTCCGTGTCCGTGCGCGAGAGCATGACGGGTACGCCCCGTGCGCTGGCGGCGTCGAACAGGTACTCACTGGGACGCCGCCCCCCTGTGAGGATGAGACACGCGGGTTCCGTCGCGAGCGCCGCCAGGTGCTGGTCCGTCTTGTCGAACCGCACCACCACCGCTTTCGTCTCGAAGCGCTCAAGGTACGGCTGACCCGAGTCCGACCCGATGGGCGCGATCACGAGGTGGTCACAGGTCGGGTCGAGCCCATCGCCCTCAACCAGCGTCTCCGCGCGCAGGGTCGCTTGCGCCTCCGACACGCTGAACCCGGCCAGCGTGCGGTCCTCCGCGACCGCGATCAGCGGCGCGCCTCCAACTTCGTCAGGCGCCTCCACCAGGGCCGAGGCGGCCACGTCGAGCGCGACGACAGCGGTTGGCGCGACTTCGGATACCCGCGCTTCGTCGGGAAGCCCGCGGGTCACGAGAATCGTGGCGTCCGATCGCTCGAGCGGCTCCTGGAGCTCCGCCACGACAATCTCGTCGCCGCTCGGCGGCGGGATCATGCTCGCCCCCACAGGCGTCGAGGCGCTTCCCGGTGCGAACTCGATGGTCGAGAACCAGTGCGCGTCCTCGGCGGCATTGCTTGCGTCGCCGGAGCCTTCGCCCCGCACCAGCCAGACCCGCTGGCCAGTGTAGGCGAGGTCGCGCGCTACCGCGGCGGCGACGCCGGTCTTGCCGGCGCCCGGTGTGTCGGAAATCACGCTGAGCAGGGGCATCGCGCCGAATTGTGCGCGCCACCCGGCGCTTGCGGCAAGCGCGGCCGCCCGACCGGTAGACTGGCGCCGTCGCGAACACCCCGTCGCGGCATTCAAGGGGGATGCCATGAAGGTCGCCGATGCCGTAGCCGAGATCCTGAAGCGCGAGGGCGTTGAGTTCCTCATCGCCTACCCTGTCAATCCCATCATCGAGGCGGCCGCCCGCGCCGACGTCCGCACGATCATCGTCCGCCAGGAACGCGTCGGCCTGCACATGGCCGACGCCTTCAGCCGCGTGAACTCGGGCGATCGCATCGGCGTCTTCGCCATGCAGCACGGCCCCGGCGCCGAGAACGCCTTCGGTGGCGTCGCCCAGGCCTACGGCGATTCCGTCCCCATCCTCGTGATGCCAGGCGGCTATGCCCGCCGCATCACCAACACGGCCCCCAATTTCAATTCCTTCCTCAACTTCCAGCACGTCACCAAGTGGACCGAGCAGGTCACGCTCGGTTCGACCGTGCCCGACGTGATGCGCCGCGCCTTCACCCAGGTGCGCAACGGCCGCCCCCGCCCCGTCCTCATCGAGATTCCCGGTGACGTGTTCCAGGAGGACGTCGCCGACGACTTCGCCTACGAGCCTGCTCCCGCCCTCCGCTCAGGCCCCGACCCCGAGGCCGTCAAGACTGTCGCCGAGGTGCTCCGCAACGCCGAGCGGCCCGTGATCTACGCCGGGCAGGGCGTGCACTACGCGAAGGCATGGGACGAGCTTCGTGAGCTCGCCGAGCGCCTCCAGATCCCCGTCACCACGAGCCTGCAGGGCAAGAGCGCCTTCCCCGAGAACCATCCCCTCTCCCTCGGCTCGGGAGGCCGCTCCATACCCCGCACCGTCCACGAGTTCCTCCAGGACGCCGACGTCATCTTCGGCATCGGCTGCAGCTTCGCGGCAACGGGGTTCGGGGTCGCGATGCCGAAGGGCAAGACGATCATTCACGCCACCCTCGATCCCGCCGACGTCAACAAGGATGTCGCCTCCGCCCACGCCCTCATCGGCGACGCCAAACTCACCCTCGACGCCCTCCTCTGCGAGCTCGACGGCGCAAGCGCGTCACGCGACGGCGTCACCGACCGAATCGCCACCATCAAGGCGGAGTGGCTGGAGCAGTGGAAGCCGAAGCTCACCGACGACTCCTCCCCTCTCTCTCCCTACCGCGTTATCTGGGACCTGCTGCATACCGTCGACGTCGACAACACGATCATCACGCACGACGCCGGCAGCCCCCGCGACCAGCTTTCCCCCTTCTGGGAGAGCCGCACGCCCCTCAGCTACATCGGCTGGGGCAAGACGACACAGCTCGGGACCGGACTCGGCTACGCCATGGGCGCAAAGCTCGCCCGGCCGGACCGCCTCTGCATCAACGTCTGGGGCGACGCCGCCATCGGCTTCACCGGCATGGACTTCGAAACGGCCGTGCGCGAGCGCATCCCCATCCTCTCCATCCTCCTCAACAACTTCTCCATGGCCATCGAGCTGCCCATCATGCAGGCCGCCACCGAGAAGTACCGCAGCACCGATATCAGCGGGAACTACGCCGATATGGCCACGGCCTTCGGTGGCTACGGGGAGCGCGTCACCGACGCCTCCGAGATCATCCCCGCCATCAAGCGCGGCATTGCCCAGACGGAGGCCGGCAACCCCGCCCTCCTGGAGTTCATCACCCAGAAAGAGATCGAGATCTCGAAGTTCTAGGGCAGGGACAGAGCTGCGGGGCTGCTACGTCACCAGGGCCGCGACTGCGACCGCGATGGTCGCAACCCCGACGTTGAGGGCCGCCACGAAGCTGATGATTCTGAGCTGCGACTTGGCCAGCTCGGTCTGAAGGATGTCTTGCGTGACGAAAGGGCTCAGGATCTCTACGACCGCATTTGCGGCCGGTTCATCCATGCCGCCCTCGCGCAGCCTGTGATACGCCTCGCGCGAATCGAAGGTCGAAGCCGCCACGCTCATCCTCCCGGCACAGTTATGCTACAGGACAAGCATGGCCATGACAATCCTTGCATCTCTGTTCAGGGCGCTCCGCCATCCGTCCGCAAGTCACGTACCACCGCGATCTCCCGGCAGTCGGTGAAGAACGGGCAGCGCACGCACTCGTTCCAGACCTTCTGCGGAAAGTCCATCACGTTCGCCAGCACGAACCCCTGCCGCTCGAAGAAGCCGGGCTGGTAGGTGAGCGCGAACACGCGCTCGATGCCCATCTCCCGGCCCTCTTCGACGCACTCCTCCACGATCATCGCGCCAACGCCCTTGCCGTGCTGGTCCTCGCGCACAGCGAGCGAACGAATCTCCGCCAGGTCGCTCCCCATGATGTGAAGCGAGCCGCACCCCACCACCTCGTCCCCCTCGCGGGCGACCTTGAAGTCGCGGATGGCCTCGTGAATTTCGCCGAGCGGGCGTTCGAGCATCTCGCCACGCTGCGCCCAGTCATCGATCAACGCATGGATGGCATCGGCATCGCTCAGGCGGGCCGGTTCGACACAGACCATTGGAAAACCTCCAGGTACGCGGGACGGAACGGCTAACGAGGCTCAGGCCCTTGGCCCGGCCCCGGCTCCGCCACGCGCCAGGGCGGCTTGAACGCCGCCCTGAGGGGCTCCTTCGGATACTGGTCGCTGCAGCATCGTAGGGTGAGTGTAGGCCCCAATGGGGCTTACACGCTCGCCCTCCGTGCTGGTGTAGGCTCCCGCTGAGCCGACTGGGCCCGGGGAGGAACGCATGCGCGTCTCGATCATCGGTCAGGCCGCCTTCGGGGAAGCTGTGCTGAAGCGCCTGATCGAGGACGGCGTGGAGATCGTTGCCGCCTCTGCTCCCGAACCGCGCGAGGGTGCCCGCCCCGACCCCCTCTGGGTCGCCGCCGAGGAAGCCGGCCTTGCCCCCCTTGATACCGCCGCTCTCAAGGGCGAGGAGGGCCTTGCCGCCTGGCGGGCCGCCGGCGCCGAGCTCGGCGTGATGGCCTTCGTCACCGAGCTGCTGCCCGAGGAAGCCCTCACCGCCCCGGAACACGGCACGATCCAGTACCACCCCAGCCTCCTGCCCCTCCACCGCGGGTCTTCCGCCATGAACTGGCCCATAATCTTCGGCCGGACCGAGACCGGCCTCAGCATCTTCTGGCCCGACAAGGGCATGGATACGGGCCCCGTCCTCCTCCAGAAGACCTGCGAGATCGGCCCCGACGATACCCTCGGCTCGCTGTACTTCGAGCGGCTCTTCCCCATGGGCGTCGACGCCATGGCCGAGGCCGTCGCCCTCGTCGACTCCGGCGAGGCGCCCCGCATCGAGCAGGACCACGCCCTCTCGACCTACGAGCCCCCCTGTGACGGGGAGCACGCCCGTATTCCCTGGCACCTCCCCGCCCAGCAGGTTTACGACCTCATCCGTGGCTGCAATCCGCAGCCCGGCGCCTGGACAACCCGCCGCGGTGAGCGGCTCGGCGTCTTCGATTGCCGCCTCTCCTTGCGCGACGAGCCCGGCATGCCCGGCGCCGTCCTCCGCATCGAGGAGGACGGCATCGACCTGCGCCTCAACGGAGGAGTCCTGCACGTCAAGCGCGTGCAGCCCCAGGGCGCCCGCAAGGTGAACGCGGGCGAGTGGGCCGCCGAGGTCGGGCTGAAGGTGGGCGCCCGCTTCCGCTAGGGCCTCTCGCCCCTACTGCTCCTCGGGCTCGTCCGGCTCTTCTGGCTCGTCCGGCTCACGCGGCTCCGGCGGTCCCTCGTCAAACGGGATGCTCGGCGATGTCGGGCTTGAGATCAGCGTCCTCAGGGGCGGCGTCGGCGGTCCGTCGTTCACGTTCACCTGGATCGTGGAACGCAGCGGCGCCAGCAGCCCCTGCCGAGCAGTGAGCCGCAACGTGTAGACCCGCGGTGCGAACTCCTCCAGCTCGATGATGCCCAGCAGCTCGCTCAACACGTTCTCCTCGCCCGAGGCGAGCACCACCCAGTCGTCCTCCCCGGGATTGGCCCCGGGACCGATCTCCAGCAGCCACTCGCTCAGGCGTCCAACATTCACGCTGCCCAGCACCTGCGTCCCCCGCCCAACGTCATCGCTGGGGAGCGGCCAGGCGATCTCGACGGCGCGCAATCCCGTGCTCTCCTCCTCCGGCATCAGGGGAATGAACACGTCCAGTTCTTCGGGGGGCTCCTCCACCAGCTTGATCGCGAGTTCTGGCTCCCAGCCCGGGAGCTTCACGAACTGCTGGACCTCGCGGTAGCGCAGCGGGGTCTTGCTCGAGGCGAGGAGCCCGTTGCGCGTGTCGATCACCGCCGGCACGCACGGCTCCTCGTATTCGACGTCCGTGCGCACCCACGCCTCCACCACCTGGTCGCAGCCTCCGTCAAGAATGCGGTCGGTCGCCGGCGTGACGAAGTCCTGAAGCTCGACGTTATCGGGCTGCAGCTCCTCGAAGTCGGCAATCGCCTCGATGCGGTCCTCCGCCAGCAGGTAGCTGTGGTAGTCCCCCATCCAGTTCTTGAACAGCCACAGCGTCGTCCGGGCCGAGGCGTATTCGCCGCTCCGCCCGTCGATCACGAGCTCGTTCGTGGCATTGCCGACCCACACCGCCGTGGCGGCGTGTCGCGAGTAGCCGTTCATCCACGTTTCCAGCGTGTCGTCGGCGTCCAGCGGCCCCTGCTGCGTCCCGGTCTTGATCCCGGCCGGAAGCTTCTCGCCGTTCACGAACGTATCGAGCCGGATGTCCTCGTTGCTCTCTCCGCAGCTCCAGATGACGAAACGGGCCGTGCAGTCAGACATGACGCTGTGCAGCAGCCAGACGCTCCCCGCATCGACCGTGCGAATCCGCTGCGGCCCCTGGTGCTGGAAGATGACGCGGTTGTTGATGTCGCGCACCTCCAGCACCACCACCGGGTCGAGCGGCCGCGTCCCCGGCAGCCGCAGGTGCCCGCGCTGGAAGTCGAGCTTCTGCTGGAGCGCGTTCTCGTAGTCGACGCCCTCGTCGAAGGCGGTGTTGTTGAGTGTGTCGGGCGCGACCGTCGTGGCGTGGTGGGGCACCCCCACCATCACCCCCATGTTGGCGATCGTCGCGTTCATGTAGGCCATGTCGACGGCGCGGATGTTGGCGCCACCGGTCGCGATCGAGGCGCCGTAGTAGATGTCGAGGTGCGAGACGAAAGTCGGGTCGAACTGCTGATCGATCGTGGTGATCCCCAGCAGCTTCGCCATCGTGATCACGTTCTCGATGCCCGCCTCCTGCGCCGCCCGGTAGGCGGCCACGTTCTGCGAGCCACCCAGTGCCGCCCGCGCCGAGATCAGCCCCTCCGTGCGAGGCTCCGTGCGCGGATTGATGATCTCGACCTCCTCGCCCTCAAGCTCCAGCGGATTGGTATCCCAGAGGATGCTCATGGGCGCCTTCTGCGCGTACTCGAACCAGGCCAGGTACACCGCCGGCTTAAACGCCGACCCCGGCTGGTTGATCTCCACGAGCTGATCGACGTTGCCCGCCACCCTTGGGTCCGCTGTGACCGCTGGGTCGCGGTTGGGCGCGTAGACCAGCAGCTCACCCGTCTCCGGATCAATGGTCACGACTGCCGCGTTGTGGCACTCGCAGCCCGCCTCCAGCCCCCGCACGATGGCCTCTCGCGCCATCGCCAGCGCATCCTGGGTTGCCGTCCAGTCGAGCGTCGTCCGAACCGTCCAGCCGGCGCTGTGCACGCTCGTGAGGCAGTCGTCGACGTTCTCCAGCCTGGGCAGGAGCCCCGCCTCGCACATGCGTACCAGCCGCGGCTCCACCTGGTTATCGATGAATGCGGACGCGTCCTGCGCCGCGGTTGTCGCGGCGGGATACACGTACAGCGTCTCCGCCTTCGCGTCCGAAGCCTCCGAGAACGTGATCCAGCCATGGGTCACCATCAGGTCGATGACGTCCTCCTGGCGGACCTTCGCCGGGCCGCCCACCGTCATCCGCCCGAGCGAGTCGAGCACGCAGTTGTCCTCGTCGTCCCGCAGACAGTTCAACCGCGGGTGGTACAGCGTCGGGAACTGCGGGATGCCCGCCAGCATCGCCGACTCCGCCAGGGTCAGGTCGGCCGCATCCTTGCGGAAGTACCCCTGCGCCGCCGCCTGCACCCCGACGTAGCGGTCCGCATACGAGATCTGGTTCAGGTACCAGGTGAGGATCTGCACCTTCGTGTAGTCCTGCTCCAGCTCGATCGCATAGGCGATCTCGCGCAGCTTCCGATCGACCGTGCGTTCGGCCACACAGGGGTCATCGGGATCGGTGAAGCTTCCGCAGATGTAGACGTTCTTGATCAGCTGCTGCGTGATCGAGGAACCGCCCGTCCCTGTGCCGATGCCGCCGCCCACATAGTTTTCCCAGGCGGCGCGGGCGAGACCCCGGTAGTTCACCCCCGGATGCGTCCAGAAGGCGTTGTCCTCCGTCGAGACGGTGGCGTCGATCATGCTCTGCGAGATGTCTTCCAGCCCCACGGGGTGGAGGAGCTGTTGGGCGGGGTTGGTCAGCACCCCCAACTCGATCTCGCCCGTGCGGTCGAAGATGCGCGTGATCCCCACCTGCCGCTCGATCAACAGGTCCTCGATCGGCACGTAGTCTCGCGCGTAGTGCTGGTAGACCGCGAAGACGCTGCCCGCTCCCGCCGCCAGCGTGGCCGAACCAATAAACCCCACCACCAGCACGAGGATTGCCCAGATTGGGAGCCCGCCCCGCTTCTGCTGGGCTCGGCGCGCTCGCAGCCGGCGGCGGATGACGACGCGGCTAGACATCGTCGGAAGCGCAGTCGGCCGGGGCAACAAGCGGGATCAAGAGCGAGGGATGGGCGGGGTGCCGCATCACCTTCGAGCCTAGCAAAACGGCCCCTTGCAGGCACGTCCGGGAGACCGTGTGTACGATCGCGCTATGCCCATCTCCCGCGACCAGGTGCTCCACATCGGCCGCCTTGCCCGCCTCGGCCTGAGCGACGCTGAGATCGATCGCCTTACCGTCCAGCTCTCCGACATCCTCGAACACTTCGAGGCGCTGGCGGCCGTCGATACCGGCGATGTCGAGCCGACCGCCCACCCTCTGCCCCTCCAGAACGTCATGCGCACCGACTCTGTCGCGCCTTCCCTCGCACGCGACGATGCGCTCAGCAACGCGCCCGAGGTCGAAGACGGCCTGATTCGCGTGCGCGCCGTCCTCGAATGAGCGAGCTCTGGGAGCTGACGGCGCACGAGGCCCAGGACGGCCTCCGCACGAAGGAATTCTCCTCGGTCGAGCTGACGGAGTCGGTCCTCGCCCGCGTCGATGCCGTCGAGGACCGCGTCAACGCCTACATCACGCGAACCGATGAGGTCGCACGCGAGCAGGCCCGCGAGGCCGACGCCCGCTTCGCCGCCGGCACAGCCACCCCCCTCACCGGCATCCCCTTCGCCGTCAAGGACCTCATCGTCACGAAGGGCGTCCGCACGACCGCCGGCTCGCGCATGCTCGGCGACTTCGTCCCGCCCTACGACAGCCACGTCTACGAGCAGCTGAAGCGCGCCGGCGCCGTCATGGTCGGCAAGGCGAACATGGACGAGTTCGCCATGGGCTCCAGCACCGAGCACTCCGCCTACGGCGCCACCCGCAACCCCTGGGACACCGACCGCGTGCCCGGAGGCAGCTCCGGTGGCTCCGCCGCCGCCGTAGCGGCGGGCGAGTGCATCGCCGCCCTCGGCAGCGATACAGGCGGCAGCATCCGCCAGCCCGCCGCCCTCTGCGGCGTCGTCGGCCTCGACCCCACCTACGGCCGCGTAAGCCGCTTCGGCATCATCGCCTTCGGTAGCTCCCTCGACCAGGTCGGTCCTATCGGCCGCGACGTGGAAGACGTCGCCACCATCCTCGACGGCATCAGCAGTCACGACCCCCGCGACTCCACCAGCGACCCTGCTCCCCGCCCCGACATGCGCCACTACCTCGGCCGCGACGTCGCCGGCAAGAAGATCGGCGTGCCCCGCGAGTACTTCATCGAGGGGATGGAGAACGGCGTGCGTACTCGCATCGACGAGGCGCTCCGCCACCTCGAGTCGCTCGGCTGCGAGATCGACACGGACCTCTCCCTCCCCATGACCGAGCACGCCCTCGCCGTCTACTACCTCATCGCCCCCAGCGAGGCGAGCTCCAACCTGGCCCGCTACGACGGGGTCAAGTACGGCCTCAGTGAGCGCGGCGGCAGCATGTGGGAGAACATGGAGCAGACCCGCGAGCAAGGCTTCGGCGACGAGGTGAAGCGCCGCATCATGCTCGGCGTCTACGCCCTCAGCGCTGGCTACTACGACCAGTTCTACCTGAAGGCGCAGAAGGTCCGGACCCTGATCACCAACGAGTTTCGCGAGGCCTTCACCCGCTACGACGCCCTCGTGACCCCCACCACCCCCGGCGTCGCTTTCCCCGTCGGCGACAAGCTCGACGACCCCTACGCGATGTACCTGAACGACATCTACACGCTCCCCAGCGCCGTTGCCGGCCTCCCCGCCCTCAGCCTCCCCTGCGGCCTCAGCGAGGGCCTGCCCGTCGGCCTCCAAATCATCGGCGACGTGGGCGCCGAGGGCACGATCCTGCAGATCGGCCACGCGTTCGAGGGAGCCCTCGGCGAAGCCAACACGCTCGCTCCGCTCTAGGCCTCTGGCCCTCCCAACCCTTGACCGTAATGCCCCCCATGCCCAGAGTCCGAATCGTGGACCGTCAGCTCATTGCCACGTGTCTCCCCACTGCCGCTGCGGCGGCAGCGCAAGCGCGCAGGTAGCATGCGAGCGGTTCAACGACGCACAGGACACGAAGCCGCCCGCGGGGCGGCTGTTTCGTATCTGCCACCAGCGGGGGGCGGAAGGAACGGGGCCGTGGAGAACGACTCCCCCGGAGCCGAACGCTTCATCTCGCGGAGCCTCATCTCCGTGCCCGCCAGCGGCATCCGCAAGTTCTTTGACCTGCTCAGCACGATCGACGACGTCATCTCCCTCGGCGTCGGCGAACCCGATTATGTAACGCCGGAGCCGATCCGCCGCGCCGCCCTTGAGAGCATCGAGAAGGGCGAGACCCACTACACCTCGAACTACGGCCTGCTGGAGCTGCGCGAGGCCCTCAGCGAGGAGATCGAGACCCTCTACGGCGTCTCCTACGACCCCGCCACCGAGATCGTCGTTACCAGCGGCTCCAGCGAGGCCTTCGACATCGCCCTCCGCTCCCTCCTGGACGACGGAGACGAGGTGCTCTGCCCCGACCCCAGCTACGTCGCCTACGAGCCCGCCGTCATCATGGCGAAGGGCCGCTTCCGGCCAGTCCCCACCACGGCCGAGCACGAGTTCCGCCTCCTTGCCAGCGATGTCTCCGAACAGGTAACCGAGAACACCAAGGCGCTCCTCTTCGGTTATCCCGCCAACCCCACGGGCGCGACCATGGACCGCGCTGGTCTCGAAGCCGTCGCCGAGGTGGCCGCCGCCAACGACCTCGCCGTCATCAGCGACGAGCTCTATGCCCGCCTTACCTACGAGGGCGAGCACACCTGCTTCTCCTCCATCGAAGGCATGCGGGACCGCACCATCCTCATCGGCGGTTTCAGCAAGACCTACGCCATGACCGGCTGGCGCATCGGCTGGCTGGCCGCCCCCGCCCCGCTCGCCGAAGCCGCCATGAAGGTCCACCAGTACGTCATGATGTCGGCCCCCACCGCCGCCCAGTACGCCGCTCTTGCCGCCCTCCAGCACGGCGAGAGCTTCGTCCAGGAGATGCTGGCAGAGTACGACCGCCGCCGCCGTCTTATGGTCGATGGTCTCCACGCCGTCGGCCTCCCCGCCTTCCGCCCCCGCGGGGCCTTCTACGCCTTCCCCGACATCCGCCCCACGGGCATGGACAGCACCACCTTCAGCGAGCGCCTTCTCGCCGAGGAGCGCGTCGCCGTCGTACCCGGCTCCGCCTTCGGCGCCTGTGGCGAGGGCTTCGTGCGCGCCTGCTACGCGAGCGGCTACGAGCAGATCGAGCGCGCCCTCGAGCGCATCGGGCGCTTCGTCCAGCGCAACCGCTAGCGGCTCCCCATGGACCCCAACCTCCACCTCGCCGACTGGCTCGGCCGGCGCCTGACCGTCGAGATCGACCGCCCCCTTGGCAGCCGCCACCCACGGGAGGACGACATCACCTACCCCATCAACTACGGCTTCGTCCCCGATACGGTCGCCCCCGACGGCCACCCCCTCGACGTCTACGTGCTCGACGCCAACACGCCCCTCGAACACTGCGAGGCAACCGTCATCGCCATCGTGCGTCGCCGCGACGACGTGGAGGACAAGCTCGTGGCGGTTCTTGAAGACACAGGGGCGTGGGACGCAACCGGAATTCTTGCCGCCGTCGACTTCCAGGAGCGCTATTTCGACTCCTGGGTAGAGCTCGCCTGACGCTCACGAAGGCGCGTGCTAGACTCGCGCGGCTAACCCCCGCGAAGGGGGCGCGTTTACGTGCGCCTGTTTTCGCGGCCCTGATGAAGGACGGAAAACGATGGATCTGAGCCTCAGCGAAGAGCAGACCCTGATCCGCGACTCGGCGCGCGACTTCCTCGAGAACGAGTGCCCCGAAGAGCACGTGCGGGCCATGGAAGAGGACGAGGCCGGTTACAGCCCCGACCTCTGGAAGAAGATGGCCGAGCTCGGCTGGCAGGGCCTCATGGTTCCCGAGGAGCACGGCGGTTCCGGCTTCTCCTACCTCGACCTCTGCGTCCTCGTCGAGGAGTTCGGCCGCGCGCTCGTTCCCGGACCCTTCATCCCCAACGCCACCTGCGCCGCCTGGCTCGTCATCGCCGGCAGCGATGCGCAGAAGGCGAAGTACCTGCCCGGCATCGCCAGCGGCACGGCCATCCACACCTACGCCGTCACCGAGGAGACGGGCCGCTGGGATCGCGGCGGCTACACCCTCACCGCGGCCGCAGGCGGCGACGGGTACGTGCTCAATGGCACCAAGCTGTTCGTCCCCGACGCGAACGTGGCCGACTACCTGCACGTCATCGCGAATACGCCCGACGGCAGGCTCGCGAACTTCATCATCGCCCGCGACCAGGCAGGCGTGGAGGTCAACCTCCTCAAGACCATCGCCAGCGACAAGCAGGCCGAGGTCGTCCTGAACAACGTCAGCGTGAGCGCCGAGGACGTCATGCCCGTCGATAGCGAGACGAGCATGCGCGGCCGCAATATCGCCGTGAACCTTGAGAACGCCTACCTCGTCGGTCTTGCCCAGAAGGACTTCGAGATCGCGGTCAACTACGCCAAGGAGCGCGTCCAGTTCGGGCGCCCCATCGGCTCCTTCCAGGCGATCCAGCACAAGGCCGCCGACATGGTCACCGACGTCGACGGCATGCGCTTCATCACCTACAAGGCCGCATGGGCCACCAGCGAGAACGAGCCGTCCCAGCACATGGACACTTCCATGGCGAAGGCGTGGTGCAGCGAGGCAAGCCGGCGCGTGGTCGCCCACGGCCAGCAAATTCACGGCGGCATCGGCTTCACCAAGGATTACATCATCCAGCTCTACTTCCGCCGCCAGAAGCGCGCCGAGCTCTTCTGGGGCGACGCCGACTTCCACCGCGAGCAAGTCGCGGCCATGCTGGAGATCTAGCCAGACGGCATCGGCAATCAGGCTCGAGGCCCCGCCATCTGGCGGGGCCTCTTCGCGTCACTCGAGCGGGTCGATCACGGTCAGGAACGGGAACCGGTGGAAGTCCCGGTCGTTCGTGCAGATCTGGCTGACACCGTGTTCCCGCATCAAGACCGCCGTGTGTAGGTCATGCAGGACACCCCCACGCAGGTCGGGAAGCTCCGCCAGCGTCTGCGCAAGCACTGCCTCGTGTCGCGGAGTCGCGGTCAGCAGCGTGAACCCCGGAGAGGCAAGCAGCGCCTGAAGGAACTGCATCGCCGGCCCAACCTGCCACGGCCTCGGGAAGACGCGGGAGTGGGTAGCGTTCTTCAGGAACTCGTAGCACACATTCCACGTGAGAAAGGTCGGGGAGGGGTCCCGTCGCCACCGTTCCAATTGACTCCGGCAAGGCCCGTGGAACGGGGAGTCTGCATTGGCCGCGTAGATCAACACGTTCGTGTCGACGGCCAGCACCTAGGCCTTCCCCGTGTCTTCGCTCGTCCGCTCGGGCGTCTTCTCATCCGCGTCGTAATCCGCCATATCCTCGGCCACGGCTAGCATCTTCCGTGGTCGAACCCCGGGTGGTTGCTCCGGGCGGCTACCTGCCGGGGTCCCGTACAGGCCCTCATCCCGTTCCCGATCCAGTACTTCGTAGAGGGCTTCCCGATCCGCGATGTCCACGAGCGGTTCGCCCATGTTCGCGACCGGCAGCGGCGGCAGCTCGGCTACCGGCGCGGGCGTCTCACCCTCAGCAAGGATTCGCCGGATCCCGGCATCCACAAGCGCACCCATGGTGGTCTTCCGCCTGACGGCTTCTTCCTTCAGCCGGTCCATGAGGGCGTCTTCAATGTTGACGGTCGTCTTCTTCATATGGACAACCATACACCATTGCTCAACATTTACAAGTTAAATACGCCAGCTGCCCTAGTGGGGATGGGGATGCCCATGCGAGTGCCCGCCGGGGCCATGGCTATGACCGTGATGGGAGAGGTCGTCCGCTCCCCCGGCTTCGATGCCGCCTTCCCCGTCGCCGTCACCGCCATCCTCCCAGGGCGCCGGGCCATCGCCCACGCCCGCTTCCGCTCGCCCCAGGACCGCGAAATTGCCGATGACTTTCCTCGCCTGCGCCCCGCACTCGGGGCACGGCGCGAGCTGGAGGGCGTCGCCCATGGGCATGCGCTTCTCGAACCGCGCGCCACAGTCGGGACATTGGTATTCGTACAGAGCCATGTCGCGGATGGTGGAGAGGCTGGCTCGCTAGGTCAACCCGCCCGCATTCTCCGCGTTCTAGCCCGGACGAAACGGGGACGGCTGGCCCGCGGCCACGCCCTCCGGCATGCTTGACCCATGGTTCGCATCAACCGCGTTTACACCCGAGCCGGAGACGACGGCACAACCGCCCTTGCCGGAGGCCAGCGCGTCCCGAAGGAGAGCCTCCGCATCGAGGCCTACGGCACCGTCGACGAGCTCAACAGCGCCATCGGCATCGCCGTCGCCGCCGGGCTGGAGGCTCCACTCGCCGAGCCCTTCGGCGTCATCCAGCAGGTGCTCTTCAACCTCGGCGCCGAGCTGGCGACCGCCCGCGAAGCCGGCGAAGAACCCACTGGCCCCCACGTCGAGAGTCGCCACGTCGACCAGCTCGAGTCCTGGATCGATGACTGGAACGACGATTTGGAGCCCCTCACCAGCTTCGTCCTTCCCGGCGGGAACCCTACTGCCGCCCACCTCCACCTCGCGCGGACGATCTGCCGCCGCGCCGAACGCCTCACCTTCGCCCTCAGCCGAGAGGAGCCAGTAGGCGAGTTCGTCTCCCCCTACCTCAACCGCCTCAGCGACCTGCTCTTCGTCGCCTCCCGCCTCCAGAACCAGCTCAGCGGCCACGGCGACGTGCTCTGGGACTCGCGCAAGTTCTAACCGCTACCGCCGCAGCCGCACGATGTGACCGTCGGCGAAGACCCCTCGCGTGCTGATCCCGAGCCGTTCGTAGGCGGCGCGCGGCACGCCGAGGTCCGCGGCGTACAGTTCACCGACATTCTTCTGGCAGACCGGCAGCACCTGCCCGGTCTTCGGCAGGTCGAACACCAGCGTGGTGGCCGCCGTCACTGCCGGACTGCTCACGACGCCCGTCTCCGCGTTCACGCCCGTCGGGATATCCAGAGCCAAAATAGGCCGCCGCGCGGCCGCCGCGATCTGCGTGACGGCCGCAGCGAGACCGGTCGGCGCCCCCTCGAGCCCGTACCCGACAAGCGCATCGACGACCAGGTCGGCGCGCTGCAGGTGGTCCTCGGCGGTGTGCTCGCTCGTATCGCTGTCGTGCGGCTCCGCGATCCCCGACTCCGCCAGGATGTGCAGGTGCCGCCGAGTCACGAAACTCATCTGCGACTCGACCTCACCGAGCAGCGGCTCCGCTTGCACGCCCCAGTTGTCGAGGTGCCGAACGGCCGCCAGCCCCGCTGCCCCCACGTGCCCGCCGCCGGCCAGCACCACCACCCGCTGCCCCTTCGCACTCCCGCCCAGCATCGCCAGCACCAGTTCCGCCGTCGCCAGACCGGCGTTCTCGACCGCCTGCAGGATGTCGAAGTGGAATACTTCCTGGGCGGCGCGCTGGATCTCGCGCATCTGCCCGGGCGTAACGGTCGGCGTGTCATTTAGCTTTCGCTGGGGAAAGCCACCAGGGTTCCCTTTCACCGCCATGAGCGCGCCCGATGCTACGCCTGCGGGTGCGTGGCGGTCACCCGCGCGGTGATGCCCCCGCGTGCGTGGAAGTCCCCGATGACGGTCGCCCGTCGCGGCGCGATCGCGGCCACCACGTCATCGAGGATCACGTTCACCACGTCCTCGTAGAAGATGCCCCGCTCGCGGAACGACTGCAGGTAGAACTTGAAGCTGCGCAGCTCGATGCAGCGCGCCTCGGGGACATAGATGAGCGTGATCGTCCCGAAGTCCGGCTGGCCCGTCATCGGACAAACGCTCGTGAACTCAGGCGCGTCGAAGCGGATTTCGTAGTCGCGCCCGGGGTGCTGGTTCTCGAATGAGTCGATCGTGCCGTCGGTGGCGAATTCGTTGGCGCCCATCGAAGCCAGCGTGCGACTCGCCGGGCGAGCGCGCAAGCTTTCGGCTACCGGCCCCGACGGAGCGCGGAGAGTATCGGGATCGGGTTGAAGTCCGTGTCCGTGTCGTACACGTCCACGCCTTCGAGCCGCTTCATCGTGTTCACGACCAGGTAGGTGAGCGGCGTCGCAATCACCTCGTAAACGGTCTTGATGAGCCACGCCCGCCAGACGAACGCCCACAGCGCCTCGCCGTTCGGGATGGTAGTCGTTCCAAAGAACGCAATCGTCAGGAAGACCGCCGAGTCGATTCCCTGCCCCACGATCGTGGAGCCAATGGTGCGCGTCCACAGGAACCGCCCCTGCGTCACGCGTTTCAGGCGCGCCAGCACGTAGGAGTTCGCGAATTCGCCCACGAGGAACGCGAGGAAGCTGCCGCCCACAATCCTCCACGTCTGCCCCAGGATCGTCTCGTAGGCCTCCTGGTCCGCCCAGAACGGCGCCGACGGTATCTCCTGAGCGACGAAGATGGCGAGAACCACCAGCGCGTTGGCGAAGAACCCGGACCAGATCACGCGCCGCGCAACGGAGTAGCCGTACACCTCCGTCAGGATGTCGCCGATGATGTAGGAGACCGGGAAGATGATGATCGCAGCGGGCTGGAAGTAGTCGAACGCTCCCCCGACCAGTCCGGAGATGTCGACGATCTTGATGGCGATGATGTTCGAGACAATCAACGCCCCCGCGAACATGACGGCGACGGGCATCAGGTAGCGGAAGTGTCGCTCGCCCGACTCGGTCATCATCGTCTGGGTCATGGGGCGCGGATTTTAGCAGGCCGTTCCCCACGCCCCTGCTACCCTGTCTCTATGGCCACCCCCGAGGAGCCCGCTCGCTTCCAGTCGGGCGACGTGGTCATCCACCGCATTCCCCTGGTTGCCGAGAACGGCGAGTACGCCCCCGTCATCGTCGACGTGAAGCCGATGGTCGTCGTGGAGGACACCGCCGAACTCGTCTCGCTCTGGCTGCCGTCGGGTACACCGACAAAGCTCGCGCTGCCCATCGTCCGCGACCAGCCCATCCCCTGGCTCGAAGGAGAGTGGGAGCTGGTCGATAGCGTCTGGGAGCGGTGGAACGCGCTCTTCCTCATGGTCCCGGGGCAGTGGCGCGCGACGTGGGTCTGGTGGACGCCTGAGTGGGAGTTCCTGGGCTGGTACGTCAACCTCCAGGAGCCCATTCGGCGCACCCCGCTCGGCTTCGATGCGCGCGACCTGTGGCTCGATGTCGTGGCGGACGCCGAGCGCCACTGGCGTTGGAAGGACGAGGACCACCTGGAGCGGGTCCTGCACCGGGGCCTCATCTCCAAGCCCGTCGCCGAACGCGCCCGCGCCGAGGGGGAAGCCGCAATCGCCGACATCGAGCGCGGCGCCTGGCCCTTCAGCGACGACATGCGCGACTGGCGCCCCGACCCCGCCTGGCCCATCCCCACGTACGCGCACATCGCCGAGGACCAGCTGCTCGCCATCCACGACGAGCCCCACTGGACCAATCCGACACGGCTCTAGAACGCTCCTACGAGCGCGGCAGCCCCAGGCCCCGCGTCGCGATGATGTTGCGGTTCACTTCGCTCGTGCCGCCGGCGACCGTGTAGCTCGGGCCCGCCAGCGCCCACCGCTCGACGCGCCCCTGCAACGGGACGTAGGGGCTGCCCGGTTCGAGCTGCCCCTCCATGCCGAGCACGCGCATCCCCGTCTGGCCCATCTGCCGCTGGAGCTCAGTGCCGAACACCTTCGAGATCGAGGCCTCGTAGTTCGGGTTCTCCCCTTCGCTCTGCATCTGCGCGACCCGGTAGCAGAGCCAGCGCCCCAACTCGAAGTCGATAGCCCGCGAGGCCAGCTCGTGCCGGATGTGGTGCGACGTCGACCCGCCGTCGCGGTCGCGCACGTAGTCGATGAGCGCCTCCAGCGTCGAGCGCGTCATGACGATGCGGTTGATGGAGCTGCGCTCCTGGTCGAGCGTCGCCGCCGCGACGTACCAGCCCCGATTCTCCTCGCCGATGCGGTTATCGATGGGGATGCGCACGTCGTCGAAGAAGACCTCGTTGAAGTGGGCCGCGTCCATCATGTTCACCAGCGGCCGCACGCTCACACCCGGCGACTCGATGTCGAGGATGAAATAGCTGATGCCGCGGTGCTTGGGTGCGTCCGGGTCCGTGCGCGCCAGCAGGATGCCCCACTTCGCTCCGGTCGCCCAGCTCGTCCAGATCTTCTGGCCGTTCAGGACGTACTCGTCGCCGTCGCGGATGGCGCTCGACTGCAACGAGGCGAGGTCCGAACCCGCGCCCGGCTCGGAAAAGAGCTGGCAGAAGCGGGAGGTGCCGTCGCGCAGGCCGGGCAGCCAGCGATCCTGCTGCTCCTTCGTGCCCTCGTGCATGAGCGCCGGGCCAGCCAGCCAGACGCCCTGGTCGTAGGCTCCGGGGGCTCCGCGCGAGCTCATCTCCTCCATGTAGACGGTCTGCGTGACGAAATCCGCGCCGCCTCCGCCGTACTCCTTCGGCCAGCCCAGCGTCAGCCAGCCGCGGTCCGCCAGCTGCGCCCGGAACTGCTTGGCAAAGGCCGCCTCTTCCTCGTCCATCTCTTCGCGATCGCTGCGCATGTTCCACATGTCCGCAGGCAGCTCCGCGTCGAGAAACTCGCGGATCTCCGCGCGGAATGCGGCTTGCTCGGGCGAGTCGCGGAAGAGCACGGGGACCTAGCCTTCGTTCAGCTCGCGCAGCGCTTCGAGCGCGTGCGGCGCGTGCGATTCGAAGTCGCGCGGCTCCAGGTAGACATCACGCACGATGCCCGCGCTGTCGATCACGAAGGTCGCGCGGTTATGGAAACCGAAGTCCTCGTTGAAGATCTCGTAGTCGCGCCCCGCCTGGTTCTTCGGGAAGTCCGAGACAAGGGGGAACTCCAGCCCGAGCTTCTCCTGGAACTCGCCGACGGCGGCGAAGGAATCGACGCTCACGCCCAGAACCTGGGCGTTGGCCTCCGCGAACGCATCCGTGTGCGTGCGGAAGCCGATCATCTCGGATGTTCACCCACCGGTGAAGGCGAGCGGATAAAACGCCAGGACGATGTTCTTGCCGGGGAACGAGTCGAGCGTGACCTGTTCCCGGTCCTTGTTCATCAGCGTGAACGCCGGAGCGCGGTCACCGGGTGCTGGAGGCATGTTGTTCTCCTTGTCGCTAGTAGCCCTTGAAGTTGGGCTCGCGTTTCTCGGTGAAGGCGAGGGGGCCCTCCTTCGCGTCCTCGGTGGACTGCGCGAGGGTCATCGCCATCTGGGCGAAATCGAGGTGTTCGTCGAAGGTCAGGTTGGCGGAGCGGTAGACGAGCTTCTTTGCGAGCTGGATGGCCGTCGCCGGCCCCCGCGCGACTTTCTGGGCGAACTCGCGCGTGCGGTCCAGTAGCTCCTCGGGCGGGCAAACCTCGCTCACATAGCCGATGCGCAGCGCTTCCTGCGCATCCAACAGCTCACCGCTCCAGATGAGCTCCAGCGCCTTGGCCGTGCCCACGATGCGGGGCAGCGTATAGGCGCCGCCGTCGCCCGGGATGAGGCCCATGCGCACATAGCCCATGCCGAAGCGCGCCCGCTCGCTGGCGAAGCGGATGTCGGCCATCGAGGCCATGTCCATCCCCGCGCCCACGGCTGCGCCGTTAACGGCGGCGATGTACGGCTTCTCGAGCTGCACCAGCGCCCGGGGGATGTGGTGGACGCTGTTGCGGAGGCTGTGTCGCCGCTCCGCGACGCTCTCCTCCGTGCGCAGCACGCCCTCGCCCGCGGTTTCGTGGGCGACATCCATGCCGCTGCAGAACCCGCGCCCGGCGCCGGTCAGGATGATGACCCGCACGTCGCCATCCGCATCCGAGCGCTCGATGGCGTCCCGCCACTCGCTCAGCATCAGGTTGTCGAAGGCGTTCAGCCGCTCCGGCCGGTTCAGGGTGATCGTCGCGATGCCGTCCGCCACGTCGTAGAGGATGTGTTGGTAGTCCACGGCGGCGATTGTACCGGCGGGGAGCGTTAGCTGGCTCGCGAGCGCACACGCCGTACGCTGATAGCCGCGGAGGCCTACGAGTCCATGACGACCAGCGGTGACTTGCAGCGGAGGCTCGAACCGTGGGGCGCCGTCGACGTCGAGGCGGAAGTGAGCGGCCTCCGCAACCGCGTCTGGACCATCCGGCTACGTGGTGAGCCCTGCGTCGCTCGCCAGAACGACCGCGCCGGCGAGGCTCTGGACTGGGAGCTCGACCTGCTTGGCGCCCTGCACGACGAGGGCTTCACCGTCCCCCTTCCAATCGCGACTGCGTCCGGGGAGCACCGCATCGGTGGCCTTGTCGTTCTGTCCTTCATCGAGGGAAGGGAGCCGGAGGGCAAGCGCGACGCAGAGCTCGTCGGCAACGAACTGCGGCGGCTCCATAGCCTCCTGCCGGCGCGGCCCCAACGCCCCGGCTTCCGCACCTGTCACGAGTTGACCACGACCGACACTGGTGGCGATGTCGACCTGTCCCTCCTCCCGCCGGAGGACGCCGCCCTGTGCCGCTCCGCCTGGAGGGAGCTCCCCGAGCGAGAGCCGGCGGTGATCCACGGCGACCCCTCGCCCACCAACATCCGTATCGACGGCGACCGGGTTGGCCTGCTGGACTGGGACGAAGCCCGCGTCGACTCCCCGCTCCTCGACCTCGGCGCCCTGCCGGATGCCGAGAGCGCTGGTCTGCCATCCGCAGACTTCGACCGCGCCCGCCTAGCATCGGTCGCCTGGGAAGTCGCGGTCTGCTGGCAACTGGAGTCCGACTACGCGCGGCGCAGACTGCGGGAGCTCCGGGATCTGAGCAGTTAGCCCAAAGATACGTATACGTGCTGTTACAATACGTATACGTATCCCGTGAGGACCGCACCCATGCAGACCAAGGCCAAGCTGACCGTCACCATCGACTCCGAGGTTCTTCCTAGGGCCAAGGACTACGCCCGCGCTCGCGGCGTCTCCCTCTCCTCTGTCATCGAACAAATCCTCCGCGATAAGCTGAAGGCGGACTCCCCGGCGGAAGGCACGTCCTGGGCGGCGGGGAAGACGCCCGAGGAGATCGCAGAGCATCTTCCCTTCGAGACCGAGGAGGAGCGCGCGGCTCGCTGGAATGACACGTCGCTCCCCTTCGGAACCCGCCTCTGGGGACAGGCCCAACCAGAGACGCCGCTAACCGACCAGGATCTTGATGACCTCAGGTACCAACGCATGGTCAAGAAGTACGGACCCTTCGATTAGTGGCCAGGTGGCTCGTTGACACCGACGTCTTGATCGACGTAGCGCTGGGCCGGGAGAGCTTTGTCGGCCCCTCTCGCGAGGTCATCCAACTACTTCGCGAACGAGGAGAGACCCTTCTCGTGGCGTGGCACACCATCTCCAACTTCTACTACAACCTCGAGCGGCCACAGGACGCCGCCTTCGCCAAGGATGCCGTCGCCCAGCTCCTGGAGTTCACTGAGGTTGCGAATACAGGCACAGAGGATGCCCACTACGCCCTGACGTTGGCCATACCCGATTTCGAAGACGCGATGCAGGTTGCCGCCGCCCGCGCCTGCGACGCACATTTCATCCTCACCCGCAACGTGCGCGACTACGTGGCCTCCCCCATCCCCGCCCTCACCCCCGCGGGCGCCATCGCCGAACTGTCCCCCTGAGCCCCGCGCTACACTAGCCACGTGGTCGCAACCGCCCTTCCCGACCAGCTCAAGAAGCAGATCGAGGCGCTCCCCGCGAGGCCCGGCGTCTACCTCATGCGCAACGAGAAGGGCGAGGTCATCTACGTCGGCAAGGCAGCGCGCCTGAAGGACCGCGTGCGCTCCTACTTCGGCTCGCCCCGCAGTCTCGAACCGAAGACGCGCGCGCTCCGCGCCGATATAGAGGACTTCGAGTACATCGTCTGCGCCAACGCGGGCGAGGCGCTCATCCTTGAGGCGACGCTGATCAAGCGGCACCAGCCCTTCTTCAACATTCGTCTGAAGGACGACAAGCGCTATCCCTACCTCAAGATCGACGTCCAGAACCCGTGGCCGCGCGTTTACATCACGCGCCGCATCGAGAAGGACGGCGCCCGCTACTTCGGCCCGTACGCCAGCGCCGGCTCCGTGCGCGCCACCCTCGACCTGCTCAAGAAGCTCTTCCCCTACCGCTCCTGCACCAAGGAGATCACGGGCAAGGACCCGCGTCCCTGCCTCGACTACTACATCAAGCGCTGCATCGCCCCCTGCACGGCCTACTGCACGCCGGGGGAATACACCGAGGTCATCGACCAGATCATCCTCTTCCTCGAGGGGAAGGCGTCGGACGTGCTCGACCGCCTCGGGGACCAGATGGACACGGCCGCCGAGTCCCTCGACTACGAGCGCGCCGCCATGCTCCGCGACCAGATTCGCGCCATCGAGCGCACCGTCGAACGCCAGATGCTCTCGACCACGAAGAAGGAAGAGCTCGACGTCTACGGACTCGCCCGCGAGGGCGACCGCGCCTGCGTGCAGGTCTTCTTCGTCCGAGGCACGCAGATGACCGGTCGTGACCACTTCGTGATGGAGGGCGTCACCGGGGAGTCCGACGAGGCTGTGCTCGGAAGCCTGCTGCAGCAGTACTACGAGAGCGCGCAGTCGATCCCGAAGCTGGTCGTCGTGCCGATCGAGCCGGAAGGACGCGCCGACCTGGAGGCAATGCTCACGGAGAAGCGTGGCGCCAACGTCGAGATTCGCGTGGCCCAGCGCGGCGAGAAGCGCCAGCTCCTCGAAATGGCCCGCGAGAACGCGGCCGAGGCGCTCGACAACCTCAAGGTGCGCTGGCTCAGCGACCAGACCAAGACCGCCACCGCCCTCGACGAACTGCAGGAGGAACTCGCCCTGCCCGAAGCGCCCCACCGCATCGAGTGCTACGACAACTCGAACACCCAGGGCGCGAGCCCCGTCTCCAGCATGGTCGTGTTCCTCGATGGCCAGCCGGCCCCTCGGCAGTACCGCAAGTTCCGCATCAAGACGGTCGAGGGCCCGGATGACTTCGCCACCATGCAGGAGGTCCTGCGCCGCCGCTTCAAGCGAGCCGCCAAGCGCATCGAACAGCAGACCCTGGAAGGCGGCGACGCCGAGACAACCGACGATAGCTGGGACCTGCCCGACCTCGTCATCGTCGATGGGGGCAAGGGCCAGCTGAGCGCGGCCGTGGAGGTGATGCGCGAGCTTGGGGTGTACCACATTCCCGCGTTCGGGCTTGCGAAGCGCCACGAGGAGCTGTTCGCCCCGGACGAGGAGGCGCCCATCATCCTGCCGCGCGGCTCCGAGGCCCTCTACCTCGTGCAGCGCGTCCGCGACGAGGCCCACCGCTTCGCCATCACCTACCACCGCCAGGTGCGCCGCAAGGCCGCCACCGCCAGCGTCCTCGACTCCATTCCCGGCGTCGGCCCGAAGAAGAAGCGCGCGCTCCTGCGCAAGTTCGGCTCGCTCAAGGCCGTGCGAGAAGCCGGCGTCGAGGAAATCGCGAGCACGGCCGGCTACACCCGCTCGCTCGCGGAGAAGGTCAAGGAGTACGTCTAGGGTGGCTGAGGCGCTGGACGGAGGCGTCCTCGGCGTGGACGTGGGCGGCACGTTCACCGACTTCGTCGCCATCGAAGAGACGGGCATCCGCACCTGGAAGCGTCTCTCGACGCCCTCCGCTCCCGAGGAAGCCGTGCTGGCCGGCGCCGGCGGCCTGACCGACCAGCGGCTGGCGCACGGAAGCACGGTCGCCACGAACGCCCTGCTCGAACGCCGCGGACCCCGCACCGTGCTCGTCACGACCGAGGGCTTCCGCGACCTGCTCGTCATCCGGCGGCAGGAGCGCCCCGCCCTTTACGACCTCGAACCACGCCGAACGCCGCACGTCGTCGCGCGTGGCGATGTCATCACCGTGCGGGAGCGCATCGGCGCCGACGGCGAGGTCGTGACGCCCCTCAAAGAGCGCGAGGTCGCGCGGGTGGTCCAGGAGGCGCGGGCGTTGGGGGCGGAGGCGGTCGCGATCTGCCTGCTGTTCGCCTATCTGCGCCCCGAACACGAGGCCCGTCTTGCCGGCGCCTTGCGTGAAGCGGGGTTCGCCGTGAGCGCCTCCCACGAGACGCTTCCCGAGCACCGCGAGTACGAGCGCGCCAGCACGACCGCCATCAACGCCTTTCTCCAGCCAGCCGCCCGCCGCTACCTGAACGGCATCGACGAGCGCTTCCCCGGCCTGCGCGTGATGCACTCAGCCGGCGGCCTCACCGACGCAGCGACCAGCGGCGAGCGCCCCGTCTCGATGGTCACGAGCGGGCCCGCCGGCGGCGTGCTCGGCGCCCTTGCCGTCGCGAAGGCCGCGGGTCGTGAGCAGGTCATCACGTTCGACATGGGCGGCACCAGCACCGACGTCTCGCTCTGCCCCGGCGAACCGCGCTACCGCTCCGCCACCGAAGTCGACGGCCTCGCTGTACACACGCCCATGGTCGACATCGTGACAGTGGGCGCGGGCGGCGGTTCGATCGCCCGGCTGGACTCGGGAGGGGCGCTGGCCGTGGGGCCGCAGAGCGCAGGCGCCGACCCCGGTCCGGCCTGCTACGGGCGCGGCGAACTCCCAACCGTCTCCGACGCCAATCTCGTGCTGGGACGCCTGCGTCCCGACGCACCGCTTGGCGGCTCCGTCATCCCCGACCTCGCGCGCGCCCTCGACGCCCTTGCCACCCTCGGCGACCCGGAAGCGTCGGCTGCCGCGGTGGTCGAGGTCGCAAACGCAACCATGGCGAGAGCCCTCCGGCGCGTGAGCCTGGAACGCGGGTACGACCCCGCCGGCTTCACACTCGTGGCCTTTGGCGGCGCCGGCCCGCTCCACGCCTGCGAGCTCGCGGCCGAGCTCGGCATCGGCCAGGTGCTCGTGCCCCGCCATGCCGGAGTTCTCTCGGCCGTCGGAATCGCCACCGCCCCGGAAATCATCGAGCGAGGCCAGGGGCTGCTGATCAGCCTGGGGCCGGAAGCGTCGGCCTCCATCCACAACACTGCGAACGCACTCGAGGGGCAGGCGAAGGCGGACCTGCAGGCTGCGGGCGGCACGCTCACGGAGCTGACCTGGGCCGCCGACGTGCGCTACCAGGGTCAGGCCCACGAGCTGCGCGTCTCCATCGACCTGCCCGCTCCCAACGTGATCGCCACCGCCTTCCATGCAGCCCACGAGCGCGAGTACGGCTTCTCGACTCCCGAGCGCGGCGTCGAGTTGGTCGCGCTGCGCTGCCGCGCGCAGGGGGCAACCCGGACTCTCCCGGAACTGGCCGCCGAGACCAGCGAAGACTCCAGAGAGCCCGAAGCCATCACGCTGGCAGGAGACATCGCCGCGGTCCACGCTTCCCGGGCAGCGCTTGCTGTCGGCTCCACGCTCGGCGGACCTGCCGTCATCACCCAGCCGGACGCAACCACCTTCATTCCCGAGAGCTGGCAGGCAACCGTCGACGCCAGCGGGAACCTCCTGGTGACTCCGCGATGACCGACGATCCCGCCCGCCTCGCTGTCTGGAACGCGCTCCTCGCTTCGGCAGCGGAAGAGATGGGGGTGACGCTGTGGCGCACAAGCCACTCTCCCAACATCCGCGAGCGCCGCGACTTCTCCTGCGCCGTCTTCGATGCGAACGGTGAGATGGTGGCGCAGGCCGCTCACATCCCCGTCCACCTGGGAGCGATGCCGGAGTCGATCGCCGCGGTCTCCACGCTTGCCCCCTGGAGCGAGGGAGACGTGGCCATCGTCAACGACCCATACCTTGGTGGCACCCACCTCCCCGACGTGACGCTGGTGGCGCCCGTGTTCTCCGGCGACGAGCTCATCGGTTTCGTCGCCAACCGCGCGCACCACGCCGACATCGGAGGCATGTCGGCAGGTTCGATGCCGGTCGCCACGGAGCTGTACCAGGAGGGCGTCATCATCCCGCCCCTCAAGCTGCGCGAGGCGGGACGGCTGAACGAGGCGCTTTTCGCGCTCATCCTGCGGAACGTCCGCACGCCCGCCGAACGTCGTGGCGACTTCGACGCCCAGCTCGGGGCGCTCAGTACCGGGGCCGCTCGCCTCCAGGCGCTTGCCACCCGCTACGGAAGCGACGAGCTCGCGCGCTGGATGGCCGCTCTCACCGACTACGCCGAGCGGCTCACGCGGGCGGCCCTCGCCGAGGTCCCGGAGGGCGATTACCCGGCCGAGGACGTGATGGAGGGCGCGGACGGAACGCTGCTCCCCATCTGTGCCCGGGTTTCCTTACGCGGGGACGAGGTCACGGTCGACTTCAGCGGCTCGGCGGAGGAGCAGGCCGCCTCGATCAACGCCGTGGCGGCGGTCACGCGATCGGCGGTGGCCTACTGCGTGCGCTGCCTCCTGCCCCCGGATGCTCCCTCCAACGCGGGCGTCTTCCGGCCCATCGAGGTCGTCCTTCCCGAGGGCTCGATCGTGAACGCCCGGCCCCAGCGCGCCGTTTCCGCCGGCAACGTCGAGACCTCGCAGCGCGTGACCGATGTCGTGCTCGCCGCCTTTGCACAGGCGTTGCCGGAACGCATTCCAGCGGCCAGCGCGGGCACGATGAGCAACTTCACGTTTGGCGGCGTGCGACCCGACGGTGAACCCTTCGCCTACTACGAGACGGTCCCGGGCGGGGCTGGTGCGGGCCCCGAAGGAGATGGCGAGAGCGGCGTACAGACGCACATGACCAACACCGCCAACACGCCCGCCGAGTCGATCGAGAACGCCTTTCCTGTACGCGTGTGGCGCTTCGAGCTGCGCGACGGGACCGGGGGCAACGGGCGGCACCGTGGGGGTGACGGGGTCGTGCGCGAGATCGAATTCCTGACGGACGCAGACGTCTCCCTTGTCGGCGACCGCAGGGCCGTCGGGCCACCGGGGACGCAGGGCGGAGAGGCCGCCCAACACGGCGAGAACACGCTGGTCCGCGCGAACGGGGAGCGCGAGCCCCTTGCCGGCCAGCAGCAGCTTCGGGTAGAGGCCGGCGACCGCGTGGAGGTCCGCACACCCGGTGGAGGAGGCTGGGGTAAGGACGCCCACGCCTGACCATCGACGGCTGACTCGCTGATCCCCTATCGTGGACAGTGCCATGCCCGACCGCATCGATCGCGAGATCGAGGAGATCCTGGCCCGCCTCGGAGAGGAGCCTCCCAAGCCGGGCGAGGAGCCGATCTCGCTGGAAAGCCGGAGGCGGGAACGGGGCCAACCGTTCTCGTCCCGCATCGCGTCGGCGTTCGGTCTCAAGGTGAACGGTCCGACTCCCGCCTCGATGCTCTTCACGGGGGCCGGGGTGATGGTGGCGGGTCTCATCCTGGCCGCCATCTGGGCCGCACTGATCTGGATGGCCTTCATCGGCGTCGTGCTCTTCCTTGCCGCGTTCATCTGGTCGTTCGTGCGCCCGCGGCGCGCCGCTGTCTCTGCCCCGCCCGCCGCGAAGGGCGCTCATTGGCGGGGACGTTACGTCGAGTACGAGCCCACCCCACCGGGCGTCCTGGCACGGATCAGGCGTGCGTTTCGCCGTCGCTAAGGGCGACAACCAACGCGTCGCCCCTCCCGGACTGCTCATGACCACTCGATTCGTGATTGCCATCGTGCTGGCCACGGTGCTTGCGACGGCCTGCTCGAGTGGCGGTTCCGAGGACGCGTCCCCTACACCGGAGGGCCCCGCATCGACGACTACCGCAACGCCCACCGCTGCCGATGCCACACCGACCGAGACGGCAACCCCGTCCGCCGCACTCCCCGAAGTCGGCGAGCGCCTCGACCACAACCTGGACAACGCGATGGAGCACGTGCGTGTGCTCTCGGTAGCGATCGGCGAGAGGGTGTCCGGCTCGCAGGAGGCCAGGGAGACAGTTGCATACATCGCCGAAGCGTTCCGGAGCTACGGCTACGCGGTCGAGGTGATGGAGTTCACGTATGAGACGCGCTTCCGGCAGGCGACCGTCACGGTCGGTGGAGAAACGATCGAAGGGGTTGCGCTGAATGGCGAGGCCACCTCGGCGAAGTCGGCCGAGGGGCGGGCGGTCGATGGTGGGCTCACCGGCAACGCTTCTTTTGGTGGCGCGATCCCGATTGGGAGCCGGAACACGTCCCGCCCGCAGGACGCCATGATGTACATGGCCGCCGCCAGGGACGGGGCATCGGGGCTCGTGATCGTGAACCACGAACCCTGGCGGCTGGCCGGGTTCCCGATTCCCGCCCGCGACGCCATACCCGTCGTCCTCGTGGCTCACACCGAGGCAGATCGCTTCTCGCGGGCGATCGCGGAGGGAGCCTCCATCATCATCGAAATCGGCCCCGCGCGTCCGGTGGCCATGAACGTCATCGCCCGCCCCGGCGAGGACGCTCGCTGCGACATCCTCGCAGGAGGGCACCACGACACCGTGTCGGCATCGCCTGGGGCGGTCGACAACGCCAGCGGCGTCGCCATCGTCCTCGAGCTGGCTCGCGCCTTTGCCAGCGACGGGCTCGACGAGGGGCTCTGTTTCGCAACGTTCGGTGCGGAGGAATCGGGCTTGTTCGGGAGCAGGGCGCTGGCCCGGAGCCTGGCCGAGGACGGCCAACTCCCGAAGATCATGGTCAACTTCGACGTGACTGCGCGGGGCGACGCCATCGAGGTCATCGGTACGCGGGCGCTGGTGGACCGGACGGTCGCGCTCCTCGAGCGGGAGGGTTTGCCCGCCTATGCGTCGGACCTGCCGGAGGGGTACGGAAGCGACCACTCGAGCTTCGCTGATGTGGGAGTCCCCGTGCTCTTCTTCTCCGACGGTGACGTTTCGCTTATCCACACACCCGCCGATGTCATCGACCTCGTCGAGCCGGATGCCCTCGACCGGATTGGCGATGGCGCCGCCCTGATGTTGAGCGTTCTGCTGGCCGAGATTGCCGGAGGCCCCTAGCGAACCTAGCATGGCTCACGGTGCTCACCCGAACGTTCGCTGTGGCCTGTCTCCTCGCCGTGCTCGTCGCGGGCTGCGGGGACGACGACGATGTGGTTGAGCCGCAGGGGCGTCCCACGCTGAGCGACCCCGCAAGCGTTCCCACAGCCGTGCCCGACGAGGAACGCGACCCCTTCATCATCGATTCGGCACACGTGTACGCCCCCGGTCACACGCCGCCCGCCACCGTCGAGCCGGAGCCGCAACCGGCGCGCACCTACGTCGTCCGGGAAGGGGACAACTGCGGCGCCATCGCCACGCAGCACAACATCACCATCGCGGAGTTGCTCGCGGCGAACCCCCGCATCAACGAGGACTGCACGAACCTCCACGTCGACGAAACCCTCAACATTCCGCCGGCGGACCCGGACGTCGTGACGGAAGAGGAAGTCGAGGAGCGCCCGGGCGCGGGACGGACCTACATCGTCGTGCCGGGCGATACGTGCGTTGCCATCGCCCAAGACCACGACATCTCCGTGCAGACGTTCATGGTCGCGAACGGGCTGGACGAGGAGTCCTGCCTCACGCTCCAGGTCGGGCAGGAAGTGACTATTCCGGAGTAAGGCCGCGCAACTCCGCCAGCACCTCTTCGGTGTGTTCCCCCAGCTTCGGGGCGGGGCGGCGCAGCTCCCAGGGGCTCGCGGTGAGCACGTAGGGCGCGCCCGGCATCAGCGCCTCCCCATCCAACCCCTCGCCCGTCGTCGCGACGAAGTGGCCGCGGTCGTGCAGGTGGGGGTCGTCGACGGCCTCGTCGGGGGAGCGCACGGTGCCCCAGGGGAGGCCGCACGCCTGCGAGCCGCGGTACACCTCTTCGGCATCGAGGGTGCCGACGAAGCTTGAGACCTCCGCGAAGATCTCCTTCGCCTCGGGCGTGCCACGGGCGGCCATGCGGTTCATGGGGTCGTCGAAGCGCTCCTCGTCGAAGTTCGCGCCGAAGCCGTGCGACTGCATCCAGCGCTTCAGCTTCCCCCACGACTCGTTGCTGCGCCCGATGTTGAAGACGAGCACGTCCTTGCCGTCGCGGGCGCGGTGAATCCAGGGCTCGGTGCGGACGGTAGCCGCGTGCCGGCCGGTCTGGCGGATGATGTTCGTCTTCGTGTAGAGCCAGTGCGGGAGGCCGACCTCGGTGGCGGAGGAGAGGGCCTCGTGCATGGAGCAGTCGATGTACTGGCCCTCGCCGCCGGCGTCGCGGCCCAGAAGGGCGGTGAGGATGCCCATGGCGGCGAAGTGGGCGCCGGTGTTGTAGGCCTGGTCGCCCTTGCCGTGGATGGGCGGGGCGCCGGGGGCGTCCTCGGGGTCGTAGCCGTTCATGTTCATGGGGCCGCCGGCGGCCAGCGCGACGAGGTCGGTGACGCGGTAGTGCGCCCAGGGGCCGTCCTGGCCGAAGGGGGTAAGGGCGCAGTGGATGAGGCGGGGATTGGCGGCGGCGAGCGTGTCGTAGCCGAGGCCGAGGGCGGCGGCGCGGCCGGGGGGCAGGGCCTCGAGGAAGACATCGGCGCGGGCGAGGAGGGCGCGGGCGGTCTCGCGGTCGGATTCGGAGCCCTCGAGGTCGAGGACGGCGGAGCGCTTGTTCGTGTTGTGGTACCAGAAGTTGAGCGAACGGTTGGGGCCGGGCTCGTCGTTGACGAAGGGGCCGACGCGACGCGCCTCCGAGCCTTCGGGGGGTTCGATCTTGACGACATCGGCGCCCATGTCGGCGAGGAGCTTGCCGGCGTATTGCCCCAGCTCGTCGGCGATCTCGACGACGCGCAGGCCGGCCACAGGACCGCTCACATGAACACCCCCGCTTCCGCGAACTCGCCGATCTCCGCCTCCGACAGGTCGAGCGCTTCGGACAGGATCTCTCGCGTGTGCTCGCCGATACGGGGGGCGGCGCGCTGCAGGACGCCGGGGGTAGAGGAGAGGCGGGGGGCGACGCCGTCGTGGGTGGTGTCGCCCATGTCGGGGTGGGGGAGGGTCTGCCACCAGCCGCGGGCGGCGAACTGGGGGTCGCTTTCGACGCGGTCCCCGGGCTTCTGGCAGACGGCGGCGCGCACCCCCGCGGCTTGCAGGAGGGCCATCAGGTCGTAGTCGTCGCGTTCGGCGGTCCAGGCGGCGATGTGCTCGTCGAGGGCGTCCTGGTTGGCACGACGGTCCGCGTTCGACCCGAAACGTGCGTCGCGGGACCATGCGGGTTCGCCCATGGCGCGGACGAGGGCTTCCCACTCGGCGTCGTTGGTGACGGCCACGGCGATCCAGCGGTCCTCACCGGCGCAGGGGTAGGTGTTGTGGGGGGCGACGGCGGGCTCCCAGGCGCGGTTGCCGGGGGGCAGTCCCTCGCGACGCCAGCTGCGGCCGTTGACGGTGCGGTCGAGGACGGCGGGGCCGTTGAGCACGGTGGCGGCCTCGACCTGGGACATATCGATGTGCTGGCCCTCGCCGGTGCGGTGGCGGTGGTGGAGGGCCATGAGGATGGCGATAGCGGCGGAGTAGCCGGCGGTGTGGTCCATGAAGCTGTAGCCCCAGCCGGCGGGGGTGAGGCCGGGGAGGCCGGAGGTGAGGGTGAGGCCGCCGAGGGCCTGGGCGGTGGGTCCCCAGGTGGTGTGATCGCGGTCGCGGCCGGTGTGCCCGAAGCCCGAGATGGAGCAGTAGATGATGCGTTCGTTGAGTTGGCGCATCTCGGGGTAGTCGAGCTCCCAGGAGGCGAGCGTTCCAGCGGAGAAGTTCTCGATGACGACATCGGAGACGGCGATGAGGCGCTTCAACAGGTCCATGCCGAAGGGGTGGCGGACGTTGAGGAGGATGCTGCGCTTGTTGCGGTTGACGTAGTTGAAGAAGCCGGAGTTGTTGAGGGTGGGGCTATCGCCGACGATGGGGCGTCCGAGGCGGATAGGGTCGACGGCCTGCTCGTGCTCGACCTTGATGACATCGGCGCCGAAATCGGCGAGGTACCGGGTGGCGGTGGGTCCGGCGATGATCCAGGTGAGGTCGATGACGCGGATGCCGGAGAGGGGGAGGCCGGGCATGGGAGGGGATGATACGCGGGCGTGTGGGGCCCCGGTCCCGGTCAGACGTTGGGCGCTGCGGTCCCACCCGGCCCGTTCGTGCTACGACTCGTCACCGTAGTCCAGACCCAGCGGCAGCCTTTGGCGGGAGGGTGGGGTCGGGGGACGGGAGGGGGAAGGGGTGGGTGGCACGGGGGGAAACAGACGCAAACGTCCGTTTCGGCTTGCAAGCCAAGCCTAACCACATGGCCCGGTCTCCCGTGCTAGCCTTGGGGTACACAGTCGTGTCCCGCGCCTGGCCCAAGCGGGCGGGGGAGACTCCCCAAGACTACGAAAGAGAGCCGAACTATGGCCAAAGAAGAGAGTGTCTACGTGTTTCGCTTTGTGGATGGCAGCACGGTCGAAGTCGAAGCCCAAGGGGTGCGGAGTGCCAATGGGGCCTTCTTGTGCCACGTTGGCGAGCAGCGGGTTGCTGTGTTCACACACAAGGACGTTGCTGGCTGGTGGCAAAAGGATGCCTACGTGCGCTCAAGCAGCGCCAACTAGCGCCCAAGCTGGCAGCAATGATTCTTCGAACCGCATACGTCAGGTTCTATAGAGCCTTCAATTACGACTACCTGCGCAAGCGACACCCAGAGGCCAAGCCCGCACCTTGGGACTCGATGGAAGATGGGACTTTCTATCCCTATGTCAGCCTCGACATCGACCCCGAGCTTACCGCTGTGGTCGGGGCCAACGAGTCCGGAAAGAGTCAACTCCTCCAAGCCATCGAGTGCGCTCTTGGAGAGGACCAACCTGAACCGGCCGACTTCTGCAGATATTCCGTCTACTTCACCGTGGCAGAGGCCATGCGGCTTCCCCACTTCGGCCTCCACTTTGACGACCTTACCGAGCATGAAGTAGAGGTCATATCAAGCGTGATCGGCAGTTCCGATCTTGCTAGTGGCGGCTCGTTTCGCCTCTTTCGCACGAAGCCCGACGCGGTGACCATCTACGTGGGGGAGCAGCCGTTTGAGATCAGTGATGCCTCAGCCCTTGAAGGCATCCTGCCTAACGTGTTTCGAATCGATGCAGCCCGCGCGATCCCCGATAGCGTCCCCATCGCCTTCATCATTGCCAGAGGTAAGACGGAGGAGCCCGATCCAGGACCACCGCGAAAAGACCGCTTGGCCTTCTTGGGCCCGATGGTCGAGCACGCATCGGACCTCTTTGGTACCCCTCACAACGCGGAATCCTTCGCTCAAACGCTCCAAAATATCCTCGGGGATACGAACTCTATTCTCGGAACGAACGGCACAACGAACAGCGCGTATCGTAGTCAGCTAAATCTGGCATTCGATCTTCTAGTCACAGTTGGCGGCATAAATCTCTCCGCATTTTCTGAACTAAGGAAGGCGTTAGATTGCGGAGATGAAGGACTAGTGAACGGCATTGTTTCTTCAATGAACGAGCAGTTAGCGATCTCCCTAAATCTCTCTAAGTGGTGGTCACAAGATGACCACTTCCGACTTGCTCTTACGGTCCGAGATTTCGACATCTCGTTCACAATCAAGGACCGTACTGGAAGTGAGTACTCATTCGCTGAGCGCAGCAGTGGGCTCAAATACTTTCTCAGCTACCTTGTTCAGTTCTTGGCTCATATGAAAAGCCGCAACCAAGGGGAGATTCTCCTGATGGACGAGCCAGACGCGTATCTCTCGAATCAAGGTCAGCAGGACCTCCTACGGCTACTCCAGGAGTTCGCGCTTCCTAGCGAGTCGGGCCCGATTGGCCAAGTCCTGTACGTGACACACTCGCCGTTCTTGATCGACAAGAATCGGGCGGACCGTATCAGGGTGCTGGACAAGGGGTCCGGAGATGAGGGCGCTCGTGTTGTGCGAGATGTGGGCCGCAACCACTTCGAACCGCTCCGGACTGCGCTGGGGAGTTTTGTCGGGGAAACGGCATTCATCGGAAACTGCAACATAATGCTCGAGGGCGTAGCCGACCAGATCTACCTTGCGGGTATGTCTGACCTCCTCAAGAAGGAAGGCGCAGCCAGCACAGAATGCCTAGATTTGAACCGGGTTACGCTAGTCCCGGCAGGGTCAGCGAGTCACGTTCCGTATTTGACCTATCTCGCCCGCGGTAGAGACGCAAATCGACCGGCGATCATCGTGCTTCTCGATGGCGACAAGGGAGGGGACGATGCCGCAAAGCAACTGCAGCGCGGTGGGGCGCGCTACAAGCAACTCATCCCCAAGGAGTATGTGACTCAACTCAAGCCCGGACTCAACCCCGCCATCAGCAGTGACCGCCCCGCAGGGCCCGTGGACCTAGAGGACCTAGTTCCGGTCGAAATCGGCATCGCAGCCGCGAGGGCCTACCTAGATGAACTTGATGCCGGTGAGGTCAATGTTCCATCCGCAGACGAGATTTGCTCCGCGCTAACGGCGACCAACGGTGTCTTCCAAGCGATCCGCGACGGCGTCGCGCAAGCAGGGAGCGACGTTCACCTAGAGAAAGTCGGCTTTGCGCGGCACGCTGTTGTTGTTTGCGCAGAGAGTGACACCGAAGCTGCCAGCCAAATGCGTGCGCGATTCGCGGCACTCTTCTCCCACCTGACCGCCATGCAGCGGAAGGCAGAGCGAGAACGTGAACGTGAGTCCATCACAGCTCGTGTCGACCGTGAGGTAGCGATCTTCCTTAGGGACCGACTCTCGGCAGCTACGAAAGTAGATGTCGTGATGCTCATCGAACGGATTGAGGCTGTGATTGACGTCGACGCAGAAGGCGACCAACTCGTACGTGACCTCAGACGCCTGCGGCAAGACTTCGAACTCGACCGGAATCTGAGCGACGCGATCAGCGACATCCCCACGCTACAGGCCCGGCTCGAGAGCCTGAAGTACGCGGAGATTCTCGCTTCCCAGCCCAAAGCTCCGGAGGCGGAATCACCAGTGTCAACCTGAATCAGAGCCCACCCTGCTTCCCCTAGCTTTGGTGGGGGACGTGGACGTGCTCTCGCGGCAGCGTGATGGCCGACATCCACGTAGGAGACGTAGCCTCCCACTCCTGCAGGGTGCTGACTCGCAACTCCCGCACTGTCCCCTGTGGCGCGCCCATCGCCTACGCCGTACGATCGCGGCTCCAATTTCTAATGTGAGGCGTGACATGTCTGAGACGGCGACTTTGAAGGTGGGCGATGCGGCCCCGGATTTCGAGCTTCCCCAGAGCCCCATGGGTGACCCGGGTCCGTTCAAGCTGAGCGACCATCGTGGGTCGACGGTGGTGATTAACTTCGTGCCGGCGGCGTTCTCGCCGGTGTGCAGCAACCAGCTCCCGATCATCGAGGAGCAGCTGGGGAGCCTCGAGGGGGCGGTCACGGTCGCGATCTCGACGGATAACACGTGGTCGCTGGCGGCGTGGGCGCAGCAGGCGGGGGTGAGCTACCCGGTCCTGAGCGACTTCAACCCGATCGGGGCGACGGCGGAGGCGTACGGCGTCCTGCTGCCGGGGATGAACATGGCGAACCGCGTTGTGGTGGTGGTCGACGGCGAGGGGAACGTGGCGCACATCGAGACGGCGCCGGCGGTCGTTGAGCTGCCGGACTATGGTCCGGTGCTCGCTTGCGTCTCCGGCTAGCCGGCGACGCTGCGCTCGCGGTGAATAGTGACTAGCGGCTAGTGACTAGTGGTTGGTGAGCGAAGCGAGCCCACTAACCACCAGCCGCTAACCACTAGCCACTCGTTAGTTGTCGAGGACGAGGACGCTGCGGTTGACCTCGCCGGCCTTGAGAGCGTCGTAGGCCTCGTTGATCTGGCCGAGCTCGTAGCGTCGGGAGATGAGCTCGTCGATCTTGAGGCGTCCCTGGCGGTAGAGCTCCATGAGCCAGGCCATGTCGTAGGTCTGGCGGGTGGAGCCGTAGAAGCTGCCGATCATGCCCTTCTCGTTGAGGAAGGCGGCGCCGGGCAGGGTGACCTGTGAGTCGAAGGGGAGCATGCCGACGATGACGGCGCGTCCGCCGCGCTTGGCCATCTCGAAGCACTGCTCGGCGGTCTTGACGAGGCCGATGGCCTCGAAGGCGTAATCGACGCCGCCGCGGACGATTCCCTTGACGGCCTCGACGGGGTCGCCCTCGGAGGCGTCGACGATGTCGGTGGCGCCGAACTCCCTGGCGGCGGCGAGCTTGTTCTCGAGCATGTCGACGGCGATGACGCGGGAGGCGCCGGCGGCGACGGCTCCCTGGATGACGTTCAGGCCGACGCCCCCACAGCCGACGACGGCGACGGTCTGGCCGGCCTGCACGCGGGCGGTGTTGGTGGCAGCGCCGACGCCGGTCATGACGCTGCAGCCGACGAGGGCGGCGGCCTCCATGGGAACGTCGTCGGGGACGTGGACGAGGGCGGTGGCGCTGACGAGCTGCTGCTCGGCGAAGGCGGACATGCCGGCGAACTGGGTGACGACCTGGCCGCCCATGCTGAGGCGGTCCTGGCGGCCGAGGCGGTTGGTCTGGAAGCAGAGGAAGGGGCGGCCCTGGACGCACTGGTCGCAGTGTCCGCAGGAGGCGACGAAGGCGACGACGACGCGGTCGCCGACCTGCACGTTCGTGACCTCGGCGCCGATCTTCTCGACGGTGCCGGCGGACTCGTGTCCGAGCACGGCGGGGCAGGCCATCGGGTACTTGCCCTCCATGAAGTGGAGGTCGGAGTGGCAGACGCCGGTGGCGCTGGTGCGAATGACGACTTCGTTGGCGCGGGGCTCGTCGATATCGACGTCCTCGATGACGAGGGGCTGGTCGACGCCGTACATGACTGCGGCCTTCATGGGGACCTCCTGGAGTGCTCAGATTCGCCCCGGGAGCGGGTCCACGACCGGTGAGCCGAACCGGGGACGGGCCGCATTGTTTCGGGCTGGCGGGGCGGGTGTCAATGCTGTTCCAGGGCCGAGTGTGCTAGTCTCCACCGTTGTTGTCGCCAAAAGTGCTGGTGGCAGTGGTTGCGGCCGTGATCACGGCTGTCGTTGTGCTGGGCTGGAGCGGATCGGTACGCGGGGAGGAACGCGGGGAATGCGGGAGGGTCAGCGGTGCGGCGGCGGCCGGCGCGACTTACCGGGCGTCGGTGACGGTGCGGCCGGCGGAGGGGGCGCAGACAGCGACACTGACGCTCGAGATCCTCGACGAGAACGCTCGCCCGATCGCCCCGGCAGTGGAACCGGCGAACCTGTACGGGAGTCCGGTGACACTCACGGCGAGCATCGTCGCGCCGGAGGGGGCGGCGTTGTACATCGCGACGGTGCGGGTGGTGGGGCCGGCGGGGTGCGCTGGGACGAGCCTCGAGGGGCTGGGCGTCGTGCAGGTGACGGCGCCTCGTCCGGTCAGGGCACGCCCGACGCCAACGCCCACCCCCACACCGACTCCAACACCAACACCCACGCCGACGCCTCCTCCCATCGGTCCGGGTCTGTACAACGGCGGGTTCGAGGAAACGCGGGACGGGAGGCCGGTGGGCTGGCGGGGCCAGGGCGGGGGGATGGGGGCGGCCTCCCTGGCACGCACGGGGGAGCGGGCGGCCTTTCTCACGTCGTCAACGACCTCAACGAAGTGGCTGTACCAGGCGGTCACGGTCGAGGGCGGGGGGTGGTACGAGGGGCAGGCATGGGGACGGGTAGTGACGGGGCAGGGGCAGGCATTCCTGCGGATCGCCTGGTACGCGTCGGGGGACGGAAGCGGGCGGCAGCTGCGCACGGTGACGGGGGAGGGGTCGGGAAGCCGGTCGTGGTCGGCACTGTCGGTGGGACCGGCACAGGCGCCGGCGGGGGCGCGGTCGGCGGTGTTGCGGCTGATGTTCCAGCCGCGGTCGGAGAGCGGGGCGGTGGTGGTGTTCGACGACGCGTGGTTCGGGGTCGGGGAGGCGCCTACCCCTACCCCTACGCCAACTCCCACGCCTACACCGACACCGACACCGACACCCACGCCTACATCAACACCAACACCGACCCCGACGGCCACACCCACACCTACTCCCACACCGGCTCCGACCGATACGCCGACCGCGACCATAGCGCCGGCAGCTGCCTCAACACCGTCGTCCCCTGTCGCTGACACCACTCCGGAACAACGGGAGGAGGGGCCGCTCGCGCTGCGGATCTCAGAGGTGCTGGCGGATCCGGTCGAGCCGGGGGTGGACCGCGCCTACGAGTGGGTCGAGCTGGTGAACACGGCCTCGGTGGTCGTGAGCACGGCAGGGTGGGCGATCGGCGACGGGAGCTCTGTGGACGTGCTGCCGGGGGTGGAGGTGCCGCCGGGCGGGTACGTCGTGGTGGCGGCGGAGGCCGCGGTCCTGCCGGTGAACGTGCTCGTAATCCGGGCGCCGGACGGGACGATCGGGAACGGTCTGAACAACGCCGGGGACTCGATCCGGTTGCTGTCTCCGGCGGGAGAAGTCGTCGATGCGCTGTCGTTTGGCGACAATAGGGAGGTGTTTGACTCACCACCCACTGCTGCCGGGTCCGGCGCGACGCTTGGCGCGCGCTCCTACGAGGGTGTCGGGGGCCCGGAGCGCTGGGGCGTGACGCTCCAGCCATCGCCCGGCGGGACGAACGTGCTCGCGGCCTTGCCAGCGACGGCAACGCCAGCAGGGCGGCAGTCGCCGGTCGGGGCCGAGGCGGCGCCCACGCCCGCTCCGGTCGGGACGACGGCTGCCGTTCGCGATGCGACCCCCGAGGCCGCGCGGACACCGGTCGCGCTGCCGACGCGGTTCGAGCGGGAGCCGGGCGGTCCAACGCCCTGGATCGTGCTGGGGGCGGCGGCGGGGGCGAGTATCGTGCTGGTGCTGGTGGCCCTGCGGGGGGCATGGCAGGCAGGACGGGGGAGGTGGCGTCGTGGCAGTTGAGCGGCTGCAGAAGATCCTGTCGAACGCGGGGGTGGCGTCGCGGCGGGCGGCGGAGGCGATGATCGTGGAAGGACGCGTGGCCGTGAACGGCAAGACGCTCGACACGCTGGGGGCGCGGGCGGATCCGGACAAGGACGAGATCACGGTCGACGGAGTGCCCGTAACGCGGGAGCGCTACCGGTATGTGGCGCTGCACAAGCCGACCGGGGTGCTCTCGGCGGTGCGCGACGACCGGGGACGCCCGACCGTCACGTCGCTGGTCGACATCCCCGAGGCGACGCTCCGTCCGGTCGGCAGGCTGGACCTGGAGAGCGAGGGGCTGATCCTGCTCACGAACGACGGGGCGCTCACGGAGCTGCTGACGCACCCGCGGCACGAGGTCTCCAAGGAGTACCTGGTCGCGATCGACCAGCCACTGGGGAAGCGGGGGCGGGAGCGGCTGGTGCGGGGGGTCCGGCACGAGGGGGAGCGACTGAAAGCGGACTCGGTGAAGGTCGTGAGCCCGAGCGGCTCGGCCCAAAGCCCGGACGCACGATGGCTGCTGTTCAGGCTCCACGGGGGGCGCAAGCGGGAGATCCGGCGGATGCTCTCGGTCGTCGGGAGGCGGGTGGTGACGCTGCGGCGCATTCGCATCGGCCCGCTGGCGCTGGGAACGCTGGGTTCAGGCGAGAGCAGGGAGCTGACGACGGAGGAGGTCGAGGCGCTGTACGGCGCGGCGAAGCGAGCGGAGACGCGAGAGGGCGGTAGCATGGCGCCGGCCTCGACGGCCGAACCCGAACCGCCGATGAAACCGCAGCCACCCCATCCGATCGCGATCGACGGGCCCGCCGCCTCGGGCAAGAGCACGCTGGCGCGCGCCCTCGTCGAGCTCTTCGGATACGTCCTGCTGGATACGGGGCTGATGTACCGAGCGATCGCGCTGGGAGCGCAGCGCGCGGGCGTTCCGGCGAGCGACGCCGACGCCTGCACGGAACTGGCGGGAAGCGGCGACCTGCGGCTCGCCATCAAGGGCACCGAGGCGCGCGTCCGCCTGCTCGACGAGGACGTGACCGACCTGCTGCGGGCGCCGGAGGTCGAGGGGGCAGTGAGCGACTATGCGGCAATCGCCGGGGTTCGCCGGGAGCTCGTCGCGCAGCAGCGCTTCTTCGCGGCCATGCAGCCGTCGCTGCTGGTGGGACGGGACATCGGGTCGGTGGTGCTGCCGGACGCGCCGGTGAAGTTCTACCTGGAGGCTTCGGAGGAGGTGCGGGCGCAGCGACGGGGCGAGCAGGCGGCGGAGTGGGGGGAGCGACAGAGCGCGAGCGACGCGGAACGCGACATCACCGGCCGTGACACGATCGACAGTACGCGCGCGGCCAGTCCCCTGGTGGTTCCGGAGGGGGCAATCGTGATAGACACCGGGGAACTGGACGCTGATGCGATGATTGCGGCAGCGATAGCTGCGATAGAGGAGCGGACGACGTGAAGGCAGTGGGGCGCTTCCTGTGGGCAATCTACGTTCCGTGTTTCTACTGGTGGTCTGTGTGGACCTCCTACAGCATTCTCGTGCTGATGGCGCGCTGGCGGGTGGTGGGACGCGAGAACATCCCGGGCGGGCCGCTGATCCTGACTTCCAGTCACCTGGGGAACGTGGACCCCATGATGGTGGCAATCGCCGTGGCGCCGCGGTGGCGCTACATCCGCTTCATGGCGAAGGAGCAGCTGTTCCGCTACGCTCTGACTCCGTTTGTCATCAGCTGGAACCCGATCCGGGTGTACCGGGGAAGCTTCGACCGGCTGGCCGTGCGGAGGGCAGAGGCAGAGGTGCGCAGCGGCGGCCTGCTGGGGATGTTCCCCGAAGGCATGCGCAGCCTGACCGGTGACCTCGGCCCGCTGCAGGGAGGGTCCGCCTTGATCGCGCTGCGCACGAACACGCCCATCCTGCCCTGCCGTCTGTTCAACACGAACCAACTGGGCAAGAAGGGGCACCTCTTCCCCCGCCCGACGCTGACGGTACGCTTCGGGAAACCGTTCCCGGTCGAGCGGGGAGAAGGGCCGCTTTCGCAGCAGGTGGAGGCGCTGACGGAGCGCATCCGGGAGGAGCTGGAAGCACTGCGGCTCGAACACGAGGCCGAGGCGGCGTGAAGACGCCGGAGGGCGGCGTCGTCTCGTCCGTCGTCCACGGTTCCCTGGCTGAGGCGGCGGGCATCGTCCCCGGCGACGCGATCGTCGCCATCGACGGACGGACGCTGCGCGACGCGGTCGACTACCAGTTCTATGCAGCCGAGCCCGAGATCACGGCGCGCTTCCGCAAGGCGGATGGGAGCGAGGACCTCGTCGTCTTCGAGAAGGACCCGGACGAGGACCTGGGGATGGCGTTCGAGCGGGCGACGTGGGACGGCGTGCAGGTCTGCAACAACACGTGCTTCTTCTGCTTTCTCAAGGGGCTGCCGAAGGGGTTGCGCAAGCCGCTCTACCTGAAGGACGACGACTACCGGCTGAGCTTCCTGCACGGCAACTTCGTGACGCTCACGAACCTGACAGAGGACGACTGGACGCGGCTCGAGGAGCAGCGCCTGAGCCCCCTGAACGTCTCGGTGCACGCGACCGACGTGGGGCTCAGGCGCAAGCTGCTGGGGAACGAGCGCGCGCCGGACGTGGTCGCGCAACTCAAACGGCTCCGAGACCTGGGGCTGCTCGCGCACACGCAGATCGTGCTGACTCCGGGGGTGAACGACGGCGAGGCGCTGGAGCGCTCCCTGCGCGACCTGACGGGGCTGTATCCGACCGTGCAGACGGTCTCAGTGGTGCCGGTGGGGGCGAGTCCGCGGCTGGAGGAGTGGTCGCGGGATCGGGACGGGATCGAGCTGGTCGCGCCCGAGCGCGACTTCGCGCGCTCCCTGATCGCGACGATCCGGCGCTTCCAGCGCGCCTGCGAGGAGGCGTACGGCCGCAGCGTGGTGCAGTGCGCGGACGAGTACTACCTGGCGGCGGGTCGCCCGGTTCCGGCAGCAGGCCGCTACGACGGATTCCCCCAGTACGAGAACGGCATCGGCATGGTGCGAACCCTGCTCGACGACTGGTCGCGGCTGAGGCGGAGGCTGCGGGCAACGCCCGTGACCGAGCTCGCGGGGAAGCGGGTCGCGATCGCATGCGGGACGCTGATCGGGCCGACGCTGACGCGTCTGACCGAGGCGTTCGGCGCCGAGACGGGAGTCATCGGGAGCGTCCACCCCGTGACCAACACCCTGTTCGGGGAACGGGTGAACGTGAGCGGGCTGCTGAGCGGAGGCGACTACGTGCGCACCCTGGCCGGGATCGAGGCGGACCTCGTACTGCTGCCGCGTACGAGCCTCGACTACTTCGGGGAGCGCTTCCTCGACAGCATGACGGTGGCGGAGGTGGCGGAGGGAATCGGGGCGCCGGTCGCGTTCGCGACGTCGATGAGCGAGGCGTTCGAGGCCATCCAGGCGGGTCCGCACGACCCGGAGCCGGCGGCGGCGCCGAACGGAGCGTTTTGGAGTGACACCGCCATCGACGTGCCGGTGGAAGGCGTCTGGGTCCAGGGGTAGTAAGCTGGGCCCATGCCGCGCGTTCGTGTTGAGCCACTGGGAATCGAAGTCGAGGCGCCGTACGGCGAGACGGTGATGGACGCCGTCTGCGCGGAGGGCTACTTCTGGCCGATCGGGTGCGACAAGATCGGGGAGTGCACGAACTGCGCGATGGAAGTCATCTCGGGGGTGGGGCGGCTGAGCACGATGGGCCGGTACGAACGCGAGAATCTGATCCGTCAGCGGGGGGTGCGTTCGATCGAGGATCCGCGGTTGCGGCTGGCGTGCCAGGCGCACGTCGAGGGGGATGTGGTGGTGGAGAAGCGGGGCGTCCAGCCGATCTAGGGAGCTGGTTCGGAAATTCGTCTACACCGTGAACAGGCTGGCAGTGGCTTGCGGCTCGGGTACGGGGTCGCCACTCTCGCGAAGCAGCTCAAGGTGGTAGGTAACCGCCTCCCGGATCAGCGCTTCGGTCTCTTCCCGCGTATCGCCAGCTGCGACACAGCCGGGAAGATCGGGCACGTAGGCGGAGAAGCCGTTGCCGGTCTCTTCGATGATGGCGGTGTAAGTCCTGCGAACCTCTGGCATGGCCGCCATTATGCAGCCGCTCCCGCACAAGCACTCTTCCGTTGTGGTCCGGATTGAGTATTCGCCCGAACCGCGCGTCGCGCCTAGACTGCGGGCACGTAAAGGGGCGCGATTAGCATGATCTCCAGCATCCTCCTCGCGGCGGGCATGTCGACCCGCATGGGGCAGCCGAAGGCGCTCCTCGACTGGGGCGGGGAGCCGTTGATCTGCTACCAGATCCGGCAGCTGCAGGAGGCGGGAGTGGATGAGGTGGTAGTGGTGCTCGGGTATCGCGCCGACGACATCCACCGGAAGCTGCACGGCCTCACCTACCGGAGCGTCCTGAATCCCGTCTACCAGCTGGGGCGGGCGGGCTCGCTGCGGGCGGGAGCGAAGGCGGTTAGCCCGGAGGCTTCGGCGATCGTGCTGCTGAACGTCGATCAGCCGCGCCCGGCCGACCTGATCCGGTCTGTCATCGAGGGGCACACGTCGGCGGACAGCGCGACGCGTCCGGTACACGGCGACCGCCACGGCCATCCAGTCGTGGTGGCGGGGCGGCTGCGGGGCGAGCTGCTGGCCGCCACGGAGGACGAGCGCGGCCTGCGGGGGGTGATGGAGGCGCACGTGAACGAGATCGTCGACGTGCCGAGCGACGAGCGCTGCCTCCTCGACCTGAACACCCCGGACGAATACGAGGCCGCCCTCGCCGCGCTCGCCGGCGATTCGTAAGCGCCCGTGACCTCGGGGCGCACGTTCGAGCCCGCCTACCGGGCGGTCATCTTCGATCTCGACGAGACGCTCATCGATAGCCGGCCTGCCTGGCGCTACACGCTCGAGGAGACGCTGATGAGCGTCGCCAACCGCCGCATCGATGCGCGCCCGCTCGTGGAGGAGTACCACCGCCGCCCCTGGCGCGACAGCCTCGCGATCGTGCTCCTCGATCCGGAGGAGCGGCGGCGGGCGGAGGAGCTGTGCGAGCGCATCGAGGGGCGCAGCGCGATGAAACGCCTGCTCGTTTTCGACGGGACCGGCATGGCGCTCGACGACGTTCGGGCGGCGCGCATCGAAATCGGGGCGATCTCGCGGCTGCCGCACCCGATCGCGCTGAAGCAGACGCAGGCGACCGGCGTGGACCGCTTCCTGACAGTGCTCTCGGCAACACCGGAGGGGGAGGAGTGGGCGGTGGGGACACGGGCATCGGAGTGCCTCTCGTACTTCGGGCGGGAGGCGGAGGGGTGCGTGTTCGTGGGGGCGGATGAGGGGGACATGGAGGCGGCGCGGGAGATGGGGCTGGTGGGGCTGCGGGCGGGGTGGTCGCCACGGGCGGAAGGGGACGGTGGCGGGGAGCTGGCGGCGCCGGCTGAGGCGGCGAAAGTGCTCCTGTGGGGGCTCCGGGCGGTCGGGCTATCGCCTGCGCCGAACGGGGGCTAGGCTTCACCCACCTACTCACAACACAACGGGGTACACGGTGGCGACCAAGATTGGAATCAACGGCTTCGGACGGATCGGCAGGCAGGTCTTCAAGGCGATCAGCGAGCGGCACGGCGACACGCTCGAGGTGGTCGCGATCAACGACCTGGTGGACGTCGAGACGAACGCGAACCTGCTGAAGTACGACAGCAACTACGGTCCCTGGGACCGCGACGTGCGGGCGACCGACGACGGCATCGCCGTGGACGGGCGGCTGGTGAGAGTCTTCAGCGAGCGCGATCCGGGGCAGATTCCGTGGGGCTCCGCGGGCGTCGAAATCGTGATCGAGTCCACCGGCTTCTTCACCGACGCGACGAAGGCGGCGGCGCACCGGCGGGACAGCGTGAAGAAGGTCGTCATCAGCGCGCCGGCTCGGAACGAGGACCTTACGGTCGTGCTCGGCGTGAACGACGAGCGCTACGACCCCTCGGCGCACCACGTCATCTCAAACGCGAGCTGCACGACCAACGGTCTGGCGCCGGTAGTGAAGGTGCTGGTCGATAACTTCGGGCTGGTGAAGGGCCAGATGACGACGGTCCACAGTTACACGAGCTCGCAGAAGATCCTCGACCAGGCGGGCGGGGGCGATCCGCGCGAGATGCGTTCGGGACCGCTCAACATCGTGCCGACTTCGACCGGGGCGGCGCGGGCGCTGCGGCTCGTGATTCCCGAGGTCGAGGGCAAGCTCGACGGGCTCGCCTACCGCGTGCCGACGCCGACCGTCTCGATCGTCGAGATCGTGGCCCTGACGGAGAAGGAGACTTCGAAGGAAGAGGTGAACGCGATCGTCGCGGAGACGGCGGGCGAGCAGATGAAGGGAATCCTCGGCATCACCGACGACCCGGTCGTCTCGATGGACCTGAAGGGCGACGAGCGGTCAAGCGTCGTGGACGGGCGGTCGACGAACGTGGTCGGCGGGAACCTCGTGAAGGTTGCGGCCTGGTACGACAACGAGTGGGGCTACGCCTGCCGCCTGAGCGACCTGAGCGCCATGCTCGTGGAGCGCGGCCTCTAGTCCTCGGCCCGCAGGCGTACACTCGGAGCCATGTTCGAAGCGCTCACCGACAAGCTGCAGGGCGCGTTCCAGCGGTTCGGGAGTCGCGGCACCGTGACCGAGGAGGACCTCGACAGGGTTCTCCGGGACGTGCGGCTGGCGATGCTCGAAGCGGACGTGAACTTCCGCGTGGTGCGGCAGTTCACGTCGAGCGTGCGGGAGCAGGCGCTGGGCGCGGACGTGCTCAAGAGCCTGACGCCCGCCCAGCAGGTCATCGACATCGTCAACCGGGAGCTGACCACAATCCTGGGCGGCGAGGCGGCCGGGCTGGCGAACGCCCCGCAGCCGCCGTCGGTGATCCTGATGGTCGGCCTGCAGGGGTCGGGCAAGACGACGACGGCGGCGAAGCTCGCAGCGCGCCTGAAGGCGGACGGGAAGCGTCCGTTCCTCGTCGCGTGCGACATCTACCGGCCGGCGGCGGTCGAGCAGCTGGTGGCGCTCGCGAAGAGCATCGACGTTCCCTACTACGAGGAGGGGACGAGCGCGAAGCCGGGGGAGATCGCGGAACGGGGAATGGCGCAGGCGCAGCGGACGGCGGTCACGCACGTGCTGGTCGACACGGCCGGCCGGCTGCACGTGGACGAGACGATGATGGCGGAGGTCGCGGACCTCCGGAAGCAGCTCGACCCGGCCGAGGTGCTGTTCGTGGCGGACGCGATGGCGGGGCAGGACGCGGTGACGGCGGCGAAGGAGTTCCACGAACAGGTCGAAATCACGGGGGTGGTCCTGACCAAGCTGGACGGGGACGCGAGGGGCGGGGCGGCGCTCAGCATCCGCTCGGTGCTGGGGGTGCCGGTCAAGTTCATCGGCGTGGGGGAGCGCACGGACGCGCTCGAACCGTTCCACCCGGACCGGCTGGCGGGCCGCATCCTCGGCATGGGCGACATGCTCAGCCTGATCGACCGGGCGAAGGAGACGATGGGGGAGGAGGACACCGAGCGCTTCAACGAGAAGATGCGCAAGGGCTCGTTCGACCTGCAGGACTTTATCGACCAGCTGCGTCAGGTGCGGGAGATGGGGCCGATCGGGCAGCTGGTGCAGATGCTGCCGGGGTTCAACTCGATCAAGTCGCAGTTGAACGTGGACTCGCTGGACGAATCGTACTTCGGACACGCGGAGGCGATCGTGCTCTCGATGACGCCGTGGGAGCGGCGCCACCCCGACCGCATCGACGGGAAGCGGCGGCGGCGGATCGCGGCGGGAAGCGGGACGGTGCCGGCGGACGTGAACCGTCTGCTGAAGCAGTTCTTCGAGGCGCGCAAGCTGGCGCGTCAGATCAGCACGGGCAAGATGCCGGCGATCCCGGGGCTGCAATAGCGGGCGCGTAGCGGGGAGCTGGGTTAGCATCCCGGACAGCGAAACGAGAGGGAACGGCGAGTGCTGCGTATCCGGTTGCGACGTGTAGGAAAGAGGGGCCAGGCGTACTACCGCGTGGTGGTGGCCGATCAGCGGTTTCCGCGGGACGGCAGATTCCTCGAGTCGCTGGGCGCGTACGACCCGCATGCCACCCCTCCGGCATCGAACCTGGACGCCGACCGGGCCCGCCACTGGCTCTCGAAGGGCGCGCAGCCCTCGGAGGCGGCGGAGAAGATCCTGCGACGGGCCGGCATCCTGAACGGCGCAGCCGTGGCGGACGCTCCCGCAGCCGCGGAAGCGGAGGCGGAGACCGAAGCAGCCGCGCCGCCCGAGGCCGAGGCGGAGGCCGCAGAAGAACCGTCTACCGAGACCGAGACCGAAGCCCAAGCCACGGATGAGGCCCCGGCCGAGGAGAGCGAAGCGGGAGCCGAGCCCGCCCTCGCGAGCGAAGGCACGGAGAGCTAACCATGGCCTCGATGATGTCGAACCTGATCGAATACATCGCCAAGTCGCTCGTGGACGAGCCGGACGAGGTGCACGTGACCGAGCACGACGACCACGGCCGCATCATCGTCCACCTGGATGTGGCCGAGGACGACATCGGCCGGGTGATCGGCCGCGACGGGCGGATCGCGACGGCGATGCGCTCGCTGATCAAGGTGGCGGCCATCCGCGAGGATGTGCGCGTCGGCCTTGAGATCGGGGACTGACCGCGAGCGCGGCGACCCCTCCCCCTTCCCATCCCGGCGGTCCCACCGAGCCCCGCGAGGGCTTCGTTGCGGTCGGGCGCGTCCTGCGTCCGCACGGAAACACGGGCGAGATTCGGGTCGCGCCCTTCAATCCGCAGATTCCAAACCTGCAACCGGAGGGGGAGGTCTGGCTACTCGGCCACAGGCGCCGGATAGAGCGGGTGCGCTGGGACCGGGGACGCGTCCTCCTGCGGCTGGAGGGGCTGGGGCGGCGCAGCGACGTCAATGACGCACGCGGGGAGCTGCTGGAGGTAGCGGAGGAGGAGCTGATGCTGGAAGCGGACGCGTACCTCGTGTCCGACATCGTGGGGCTGGAGGTGGTGCGGGAGGACGGGAAGCGGCTGGGGGAGGTGAGCGAGGTGCTGAGCACGGGGGCGAACGACGTTTATGTCGTGCAGGGTCCATCTGGGGAGACACTGGTGCCGGCGATCGAGTCGGTCGTGCAAGCGGTAGATGTCGCGAATGGCGTGCTTTTCATCACAAACGAGCTATCACTTGGCGACGAATCGTCATAAGAACGTTGAAAGGCATCTTTACGCCCGCTAGACTCGATGCGTCTTTGAGGCAAGCGGCCGACGGGCGGGGTGTTTCCCGGAAGTTGCGCGCTGATACCCAGTCGAGGGGGAATGGCGATGGCGAAGGCCGAGTCGCTTCAAGTCGTAGGAAGCTGTGTCCACCACTGGATTCTGGACCCACCAAGAGGCGAGTTGACCTTCGGTCGCTGCAAGAAGTGCGGCGAAGAGCGCCAGTTCACCGGCGAGACGAGCTACCGCATCGGGCGAGGCTCCTCCCGGCGACGCTAGGTTCCCCCACCCTTCCCTCCCTGCTCCCCGTGACCGGTCGTCGGTGATCGGTGGTTGGTGTGTGCGGGCATTTGACGCCTTCGAAGGGGCGTCCCTACGATCGCGGCAGGCCGTGGGGACATAGCTCAGTTGGGAGAGCGCAGCGTTCGCAATGCTGAGGTCGGGGGTTCGACTCCCCCTGTCTCCACCAACCACACACCGATGACGCGCGCGACCGCCCCGCACCACGGGCGAGGAACGCCACGATTCCGTGGGCGACGGCCCTGAGGAGAGAACCATGACGAAGACCGTGCAGGAGCGGCTGGCGGAGCTGAACGAACGGAAGGACGAAGCGCGCGCCGGGGGCGGCGAGCGACGCGTCGAGGCCCAGCACGGACGGGGCAAGCTGACGGCGCGCGAACGCATCGAGCTGCTGCTGGACGAGGACACCTTCGAGGAGATCGACGCGCTCGTGCGGCCGCGGGGGGCGGACCGGGGACCGGAGGCGGTGGTGACGGGCTGGGGCCGCATCGACGGCCGCCCGGTGTACCTCTTCTCCTACGACTTCACGGTGTCGGGCGGCTCGCTGAGCGAGACCGTGGGCGAAAAGATCCTGAAGGTGATGGACCTCGCGCTGATGACGGGGGCGCCCATCATCGGCATCCAGGACTCGGGCGGGGCGCGCATCCAGGACGGCCCCGAGAGCCTGCGCGGCTTCGGTGAGATGTTCGCGATGAACACGCTCGCGAGCGGGGTGGTGCCCCAGATCAGCGTGATCATGGGGCCCTGCGCGGGCGGCGCGGTCTACAGCCCGGCGATCACGGACTTCATCTTCATGACCTCGGGGACGGGGCAGATGTACATCACCGGTCCGGACGTGATCCGGAACGTGACGGGCGAGGAGATCGACCACGAGACGCTGGGCGGGGCGACCATCCACGCGACTCGCTCGGGCGTGGCCCACTTCGCCATCGAGGGGGAGGAGGAGACGCTCTCAGAGGTCCGGCGGCTGCTTTCGTACCTGCCTTCGAACAACGCCGAGGACCCGCCCTTCTTCCCGACGGAGCACCCGACGCACGCGCCGGAGGAGGAACTCCTGACGATCGTGCCGGACGAGCCGAACCGGCCGTACGACGTGCGCGACATCATCTACCGGATCGTGGACGACGCCGACTTCTTCGAGGTACACGAGACCTTCGCGCAGAACGTGGTCGTGGGGTTCGCGCGGATGGGCGGGCAGACGGTCGGGTTCGTGGGGAACCAGCCGATGCACCTTGCGGGCGTGCTCGACATCGAGGCGAGCCGCAAGGCGGCGCGGTTCGTGCGCACGTGCGACTGCTTCAACATCCCGATCATCACGCTGGTCGACATCCCCGGGTACCTGCCGGGGTCGTCGCAGGAGTACGGCGGCATCATCACGCACGGGGCGAAGCTGCTGTTCGCCTACAGCGAGGCGACGGTGCCGAAGATCGCGGTCGTGCTGCGGAAGGCGTATGGCGGGGCGTATCTCGTCATGTCGAGCAAGCACCTTCGGGGGGACATGAACTTCGCGTGGCCGGCGGCGGAGGTGGCGGTGATGGGTCCGGAGCAGGCTGTGGGCATCATCAACCGCCGCGAGATCGCGGAGGCGGACGACCCGGAGGCGAAGCGCGACGAGCTTGCGGAAGACTTCAGCGCGCGCTTTGGGAACCCGTATATCCCGGCGGGCCGCGGCTTCGTGGACGACGTGATCGACCCGCGGGAGACGCGGGGCAAGATCATTACGTCGCTGGAGATGCTGCGGAACAAGGCGGACCGGAACCCGCCGAAGAAGCACGGCAACATCCCGCTGTAGGAAGCACGCCGGAACGGCCTTTGCGCGCTGGCCGTAAAGGGCGCTTGTGATAGTGTTCACGCAGAGCCGCAAAGTCGCCGATCCAGGCGGCAGGGGACTTCGCCGAGCATGGGCCAGGTACGCATAACCGAGACCGCCATCCGCGACGGGCATCAGTCGCTGCTGGCCACGCGGATGCGCACCGAGGACATGCTTCCCGCCCTCGAGCGGATGGACGCCATCGGCTACGGCAGCATCGAGTGCTGGGGCGGCGCCACCTTCGACACGGCCATGCGCTTCCTGCTGGAAGACCCCTGGGAGCGCCTTCGCGAGGTCAAGAGCCGGCTGAAGAACACGCCGACGCAGATGCTCCTTCGCGGGCAGAACGCGGTTGGCTACCGGCACTACGCCGACGATGTCGTGCTCGAGTTCTGCGAGCGCGCCGTCGAGAACGGCATGGATATCTTCCGCATCTTCGATGCGTTGAATGACACCCGGAACCTGGAGACGGCGTTCGAAGGCGTGAGGCGCGCGGGCGGGCACGTGCAGGGCACGCTCTGCTACACGACGAGCCCCGTACACACCGTCGAGAGCTTCGGGACGCTCGCCGACCGGCTGGTCGAGATGGGCGCCGATTCGCTCTGCATCAAGGACATGGCGGGGCTGCTGAGTCCGGTCATGGCCGAGCGTCTCGTGACGCGGATCAAAGGCGACCACCCCGACGTTCCGCTGCAGCTGCACTGCCACGACACCTCCGGCTACTCGGAAATGGCGTACCTGCTGGCCGTTCGCGCCGGCGCGGACGCGATCGATACGGCCATCAGCCCGCTCGCGGGGGGCACCTCACAGCCAGCCACTGAGACGCTCGTGGCGGCGCTGGGCGAGGACGAGGACAACGGCACGGGCATCGCGCTCGACGACCTCGTGGAGACGGCCGACTACTTCGGCGGGGTGCGCAAGAAGTACTGGAAGCACGAGAGCAACCTGCTCGGGGTCGATGCGGGCGTGCTGAGGCACCAGGTTCCGGGCGGCATGATCTCGAACCTCGTGGGTCAGCTGCGGGACCAGGGGCAGGAGGCGAAGCTGGGCGAGGTGCTGGAGGAGAACGCGCGTGTGCGCGCGGACCTCGGCTACCCACCGCTGGTGACGCCCAGCTCCCAGATCGTGGGCTCGCAGGCCGTCCTGAACGTGCTGACCGGGAAGCGCTACGGCGTCGTAACGAAGGAGACGCGCAACCTCGCGCAGGGCCTGTACGGCGCGACGGCCGAGCCGATCACAAAGGAAGTGCTGGACCTGGTCCTGGGCGACGTGCCCCAGATCGACCACCGTCCGGCGGACGACCTCGAGCCGGAGCTGGAGAGCGCGAAGGAGGAGATCGGCGACCTCGCCGAGACTCCCGAGGACGTGCTCTCGTACGTGATGTTCCCGCAGCCGGCGAAGAAGTTCCTGGAGTGGCGGCGGGAGGGCGGCGGTCCCGAGCGCGAGCTTGTGGCCGCGGTGGTGGGCGCGATGGCGATCAAGGACCGGCCGCAGGCCGCGGCTCGCGCTGTCGCGGCTCCTTCGGAGAACGGCGCGGCGCCAGGCGCGGCGTGGCGGCAGTTCGGGCGCATGAGGCAGATGCGGTAGCGATGGCGACGGTCACGATCGGCGGACGCACCTACGAGGTCGAAGTACGCGGCGACACGGTTGTCGTCGACGGCGAGGAGTTCCCCGTCACGATCGCGCGCGGCGACGCGTACGACACGGTAACGGCGGGAGCGGTGAGCTACCGCGTGGCGCTTCCCGACGAAGACGCGCGAGAGTCGGGCATGGCGATCGAGGTCGACCACCGGCCGTTCACGCTCGAGTACGAGGGGCGGCTGGGTGGCGGCCCGGCGCGGCCCACGCCCCGGGCATCGAGCGCGGCGGCGGGCGGCGGCGCTCCGGCGGTCTCGAACGTGCCGGGAGGCGTGGCGGCGCAGCTATCGGGTAAGGTGCTCCGGATCGAGGTGCAGGCGGGCGACGCCGTGGAAGCGGGTCAACTGCTGCTCGTCCTCGAAGCGATGAAGATGGAGAACGAAATCAACGCGCCCAAGGCCGGAACCGTGAAAGAGGTGACGGTGAGCGAGGGCGCACAGGTGTCCGAGGGCGAGACCCTCGTGATCCTGGAGTAGGGAAGGGAGTCCGCCCGATGCCGGTCAAGGAGCTGCGAGATCAGCGTCACAGGGGCACGGTCGCGGAGATCGCTGAGACGCGCTTCCCCTACCCGAGCGAGGACCACCCCCAGCTGGAGACGCTCCTGAACGACCCCGAGCCGGCCATGTCGGTGGGGGAGTGGGAGGGTGAGCCGCTCTACCCGGACATCGTAGTCGTGCGGCGGCCGGGGCAGTGGCTGGAGTTCATGGCGCAGGTCGAGACGGCGGACACGATGACGGACGAGCAGGCCGAAAAGAAGTGGCTGCCGTTCTCGAAGATGGGCGAGCTCCTGCTGTACGTGCCCTCGGGCCAGGTGCAGCAGGCGAAGCGCCTCTGCCGGAAGCACGGCATCAACTACAAGGGCATCCGCACGTGGCGCTACCGGCCGGTGTGGGGCCTGACGATCGCCGAGGCATAGCGCCCACCCGATGACCGAAGCGACCCGTCCCCTGAACGTCTACTTCGACGTGGACCACACGCTGGTCTACACGACGAAGGACATGAGCTCGCTGCGTCCGGGGGCGCACGAGGCGATGGAGCGGATCAAGGGCGCGGGGCACAGCATCTACGTGTGGTCGGCGGGGGGGCAGCTGTACAGCGAACGCACGGTGGAGCGGCACGGGCTCTCGGAGTGGGTCGACGGGTGTTTCGACAAGCATCCGCGGGTGGATCCGACGCCGGACGTGATCATCGACGACGACTGGTACCTGGTGGAGAAGTACGGGGGATACTGCGTCTCGCAGTACAAGGAAGTGGACGAGAGCGACCGGGAGCTGCTGGAGATCGTGGAGAAGCTGGCGGAGCGCGGGGACCTGTAGGGCGGCCAAGCAGGACATGCGGGGTTGACTTCCACGGGACAACAATGGCACAGTGTTGCTATGACAGATGATCAGTTCCAGACACTGAATCGTGCGGTCGGGAACCTGGCGGTCGTGGTTGGCGAAATGCACACCGACCTTTCCGGTCTTAAGACGACTGTTGCCGATCTCAAGGCGACGGTTCACGAGGAAGTCCTGCCCTTCCTGCGCCGCATCGACGACCGGCTTGCGGTGGTCGAGGGCCGGTGGTCCAACATCGAGGGGCGGCTCGCCACCTCGGAAATGCGGTATGCCGCCCTGGAACAGATCGTCTACAAGCGGGACGACCCCAGCCCCTGATCCCGGCGTATCACCTCAGGTGTGTCCTTTGAGCGCGTCCCCGCGGGGCGCCTAGGTTAGCCTTTCGCCCATGGCGCGTGGGTTGTTCGTGGAGCCGTTCTTCGGGGGGAGCCACCGTGCGTTCGCGGAGGGGCTGGTGGCACATGGGGGGCACGAGCTTGAGCTGCTGACGCTTCCGGGGCGGGAGTGGCGGCGGCGGATGCGGCTGGGGGCGCAGGTGCTGGCGGGGAAGGCCGCGGAGGTGGAGGGGGCGTTCGACTTCCTGCTGGTCAGCGACATGCTGGACCTGCCAGCGTTCCTGGCGCTGACGCGGCCGCGGTTCGAGCGCATCCCGGTGCTGCTGTTCATGCACGAAAACCAGCTGACGTACCCGCGGCTGCGGGGGACGAAGCTGAACTCGTGGTTCGGGCAGATCAACTACCTGTCGGCGCTGGCGGCAGACCGCGTGGCGTTCAACTCGGAGTACCACCGGGCCGACTTCCTCGGGGCGCTGGAGCAGCTCGAACGGCAGCCGAATAACTGGCTGACGGTGGACGGGATCGAGGCGATCCGGGGGAAGAGCGCGGTGCTGCCGGTGGGGGTGGACCTGGGGTCGCTGGGGGAGGCGCCGGAGGAGGCGGGGTCGGGGGGGAGCCCGCTGATCCTGTGGAATCACCGCTGGGAGTTCGACAAGTCGCCGGAAGCGTTCGTGCGGACGGTATCGACGCTGGCGGAGGAGGGGCACGACTTCCGCGTGGCGGTGGCGGGGGAGCGGGGCGACAACCCGAGCGCGGCGATGGAGGAGCTGCCGGAACGGCTGGGGGAACGGCTCGTGCAGTTCGGGCCGGTGGAGGGGCGCCGGGGGTACGCGCGGCTGCTGTGGGAGGCGGACATCAGCATCAGCAGCACGCGTCACGAGTTCTTCGGCATCTCGACGGTCGAGGCGATGTGGTGCGAGTGCGTGCCGATCGCGCCGCGTCGCTACAACTACCCGGCGCTCGTGCCGGAGGCGCTGCAGGAGCGGTGCCTCTACGAGAAGGAGGCGGAGCTGCTGGCGCTCACGCGGCAGGCGATCGCGTCGCCACCGGGCGACGCAGTTCGGGCGGCGGTGCGGGCGGCGGCGGGGCGGTTCGGGTGGGAGCGGGTGGGGCCGTGCTGGGCGGAGGCGCTGGAGGACCTCAGCGGGGGAGCCTGAGGGCGAGGAGGAAGCCGGGATCGCCGAAGCCGACGGGCACGAGAAGCGTGTCGCCAGCGACGGCGGGCCAGCCGTTGATGCCGCCGGCAGCCTGGTGTCCCCAGACGATCTCGCCGGTGGCGCGGTCGAGGGCGAGGATGACGCCGGTGATGACGGAGGTGAAGACGAGGTCGTTCACGACCGTGGCGCCGCCGAAGGCATCGCCGGGGAGGTCGGTTTTCCAGATGACCTCGCCGTCGCGGGCGTCGATGGCGACCATCTGGCTGGGGTGGACGTTGAGGCTGGTGCCCACGCCTTCGGGGACGTCGGGCCTGTACTTCGTGGGGGCGTTCACGACGACGAGGTAGACAACCCCCTCAGCGATGGCGATAGGGGTCACGACGCCGCCGGCGTTGCCAGGCATGACCTCGATCTCGCCCTCGAACTCGGTGACGTCGTCGTTCTTGTGGATGCCGACAGGCGTCTCCCAGAGGACGGTCCCGTCGGGGTCGAGGCCGAAGACGCGGCCGAGCTTGCCGGTGCTGATGATGACCTCGGCGCCATCGTCGAGGGTGGCGATGCCGGTGAGGACGGCGTCGCGGTCAAAGATGTCGTGCGGAATGTGCTGGACGCCCCAGCGCAGCTCGCCGGTGGCGATGTCGACGGCGAGGATGGAGTTGGTCCAGCGGTTGTCGCCGGGGCGGCTCGCGCCGAGGGGGTAGCCCTCGACGCCAGGGTAGGGGTAGGGGTTGGATGTACCCCAGTAGGAGACGCCCGCCTCGAGGTCAAGGGCGGGCGGGTACCAGGCGCCGCCGCCGCTGTTGATCTCCGGGTTCCCCCAGACGTCCTCGGAGAGGATCGTGTTGAAGGACCAGCGGATGTCGCCGGTGGAGGGGTCGAGGGCGTAGAGGGCGCCGCGGGCGGCGGGCTGGGAGAGGGAGCTGGTGGCGGCGAATACCGTCCCGCCGGCGACGAGGGGCTGGAAGTTCACGGCCCCGCCATCGGCGAGGATGTTGGTACTCCAGAGGCGTTCGCCGTCGATGGCGCGGTAGGCGACGATCGAGTGGCCGCCAAGGTTGGCGAAGACGCAGCCGCCACTGACGGCGACCCCGCTCGGGCCGTAGGTCCACTGCTCGACGTCGACCATCCAACGGCGGTTGCCGGACTCGAAGTCGATAGCGTGGACGTTGGTCTGGAGGTCGCCCACGTAAACGACGCCCCCCGAGACGATGGGGGTGGTGGCGATGATGCCGAAGGCGCCGCCGCTGGGCAGCTCGTAGCTCCAGGCGACTTCGAGGCTCTTGACGTTGTCGGAGGTGATAGCGGAGGTGAAGGTGGCGCGGCTGCCGCCGGCGTCGTAGTTGGGGTGGGGCCAGTCGGGGGCATCGGCGAGGGGCGGCTCGGGGCCGGTGCAGGGGGCGGGCGGGCCGGCGCGGGGGGTGGGCGTCGGAGTTGCGGGGCTAGGCGTGGCGGTTTCGGGGGATGGGGTGGTGGCGTCGGGGACCGGGGTGTCGGCGGGGGTTTCGGGCGTGGGGACGGCGTCCTCGCCACCGCCGCAGGCGGCGAGGGCCAGGAGGGTGGCAAGGAGCAGGAGTGGGCGCTTCACGGCGACCGCGAGTCTACCGTCTGTAAGGACCGCCTCCGGGAGGGAACTTTCGCTACAAAATGATCGAAAAACCCTTGCCTGTGAGAGCCCTCCCTTCTACGATCGATGCATGGAACCGCACCTGCACGGGACCCGCGAGCGCGTGTTCGATTATGTCGTCGAGCACCACGGCGCTCGCGTGGAGGAAGTGGCGGATGCGCTGGGCGTGAAGCCCGCGGCGATCCGGCGCCACCTCGACCATCTGCGCGCCGACGAGCTCATCGAGTCGCGCCCTGTGAAGCAGGCGACGGGCCGGCCCTACCTGAGCTGGTACCCCACGGCCAAGGGGGCAGGGGAGGCCCCGCCCGCGTACGCGGACCTTTTCGCGCGCGTGCTGGGGTGGCTTGGCAAGGAGCACATCGATGAGGCGGTGGCGACGGGCGTCGCGGCCTCCCTCGCCGAGCGGCACCGGGACGAAGTGGCCGGGTCCGAAGACGGCGAGGACCTCATCGAGCACGTGACTGAGAGTCTTCGTCGCGAGGGCATCCTGGAGACGTGGCGGGCCGAAGAAGACGGCTTCCACCTCGTCAACTCGTGCTGCCCGTATCCGCAGGCGGCGGAGCTTTCGCGGCTGCCCTGCGAGGCCGACCGGCAGGCGATCAGCCTGCTGATCGGCAAGGACGTGGAACAGATCGAACGCATCGTGGACGGCTCGCTCTGCTGCGAGTACCGCGTGCAGCTAAACACCGAACCCGAACACGAAGGCGCCGCCGTGAGCGACGCCACCGAAGGAAACGCATGACCGAAGCACCGCTTCTCGAAATCGACGCGCTGCGCGCCAACGTGGCGGGCAACGAGATCCTCACCGGGCTCAACCTGACGATCCGCCCGGGCGAGGTGCACGCCATCATGGGACCGAACGGCTCCGGCAAGAGCACCCTCGCGAACACGCTCATGGGCAACCCCCGCTACGAGGTGACGGGCGGCGAGGTCCGCTTCCTGGGGCAGCCGCTCGACGGGATGGCCCCGGACGAGCGGGCGCGGCGGGGCCTCTTCCTTGCCTTCCAGTACCCCGTGGCGGTCCCGGGCGTGACGGTCGTGAACTTCCTGCGGCAGGCGGTGAACGCGGTCCGCGGCGAGGACGTTCCCGTGCGGGAGTTCCGCCAGGAGCTGTTCCAGAAGATGGAGCTGCTGAAGGTGGACCGCGACTTTGCCCGACGCTACCTGAACGACGGGTTCAGCGGGGGCGAGAAGAAGCGCGCGGAGATGCTGCAGCTGGCGATGCTGCAGCCGCGCATGGCGGTGCTGGACGAGACGGACTCGGGGCTCGACATCGACGCCCTGCGGACCGTCGCGGACGGCGTGAACGCCCTGATGCACGAGAACATGGGCCTGCTGCTGATCACGCACTATCAGCGGCTGCTCAACTACATCAAGCCACAGTTCGTACACGTGCTGATCGACGGGCGCATCGTGCGCTCCGGCGGTCCCGAGCTCGCCGAAGAGCTCGAGGAGAGCGGGTACGACACCATCGAAGCGGCCGCATCGCCGGCCTGAGGGAGACGAGCCATGACCTCCACACCGGAACAACTGGTCCGCGAGGACGGCTACAAGTGGGGCTTCTACGACGAGGAAGAGGCGCTCTTCAAGGCGAACAAGGGCCTCACGCCCGAGATCGTCGCGACCATCTCGGACATGAAGGACGAACCGCAGTGGATGCGGGACTTCCGGCTGAACGCCCTTGAGCGCTTCAACGAGATGGAGAACCCGCCCTGGGGCACGGACCTCCTCGAGACGATCGACTTCGACAACATCCACTACTTCGTGCGGGCGACTGATCGCGATGAGCGCTCGTGGGACGACGTGCCCGACTACATCCGGGATACGTTCGACAAGCTCGGGATTCCCGAAGCGGAGAAGAAGTACCTGGCGGGCGTGGGCGCGCAGTACGACTCCGAAGTCGTGTACCACAACATCCGCGAAGACCTGGAGAAGCTGGGGGTCGTGTTCCTGGGGATGGACCAGGGGCTGGCCGAGTACGAGGACATCGTGAAGGAGCACTTCGGCACGGTGATCCCGCCGGGGGACAACAAGTACGCCGCGCTCAACAGCGCCGTCTGGTCGGGCGGTTCCTTCATCTACGTGCCCAAGGGCGTGAAGGTGGACATTCCGCTGCAGGCCTACTTCCGCATCAACACGGAGAACATGGGGCAGTTCGAGCGGACCCTGATCATCGCGGACGAGGGCAGCCAGGTTCACTACGTCGAGGGGTGCACGGCACCGGTCTACAGCAGCGACTCGCTGCACAGCGCGGTCGTCGAGATCATCGTGAAGAAGGGCGCGCGCGTCCGCTACACGACGATCCAGAACTGGTCGAACAACGTCTTCAACCTCGTCACGAAGCGGGCGGCGGCCTACGAGGACGCGGTGATGGAGTGGGTCGACGGGAACCTAGGCTCGAAGCTCACGATGAAGTTCCCGAGCGTGTTCCTGATGGAGCCGGGGGCGCACGGCGAGATCCTCTCGCTGGCGTTCGCGGGCGAGGGACAGCACCAGGACGCCGGCGGCAAGGTGGTGCACATGGCCCCCGACACGACCTCGACGATCGTGTCGAAGTCGCTGAGCAAGGACGGTGGGCGCACGAGCTACCGCGGTCTGCTGAAGGTCTACGAGGGGTGCGACAACGTGCGTTCGAGCGTGCGCTGCGACGCCCTGCTGCTCGACGAGGAGTCGCGTTCGGACACCTACCCGACGATGGAGGTGGACGCGCCCGACGTGTCGATCGAGCACGAGGCGTACGTCTCCAAGCTGAGCGAGGAGCAGCTCTTCTACCTGCAGAGCCGCGGTCTGAGCGAGGATGACGCCGCCAAGATGATCGTCAACGGCTTCGTCGAGCCGATCGTGAAGGAGCTGCCGATGGAGTACGCCGTCGAGCTCAACCGTCTGATCGAGCTGCAGATGGAAGGCGCCATCGGCTAAGCCGGCACGCGAACAGCGCCGCGCGAGGCGGAGCCGGAGACGGCGATCGCCTGCGCACCGCGCCTCAAGAGGAGTGCGAACCGCATGACATCAGCCCCGAGCACTGCCGCCTCGTTCCTGACGACCGAGGCGAGCCGCGCCCTCGGCGAGGCGCTCGGCGACGGCGAGGCCGTCGCGAGGCTTCGCGCGAGCGGGGCCTCGGCGCTCGACACCCTCCCCATGCCGTCGCCGGCACTCGACCGGCCGTGGAAGTACGTCGATCCGGCTGCGCTCGACCTCGACGGCTTTTCGCCTCCAGGCACGGCGTCAGAAGCCTGGGACGAAGCTCTCCCCGCGGGAGCGCTGCTCCTGCGCGACGGCGCCACCGCCGGTCGCGGGCCATCGATCGATGGGCTCGCGCTTGCGGACTTCGCTGAGACCCCTGACGGAGCACTCGACCGGCTGGGCGAGGCCGTTGCGTTCGATGGCGACCAGCTGACGGCGTTGCACTACGCCTTCCTGCGGGGTGGCGTGCTCATCCAGACACAGGCGAACGCGGAGATCGCGGAGCCGGTACGGCTCACGCGGGAGTACTCCGAAGCGGGGACGCTGGCCACGCCGCACACGCTGATCGTGGCGGGCGTGAACAGCCGCCTGACGGTCATCGAGGAGTATCGGTCGGGGGACGAGCCGCTCGCGGTCCTGCCGGCGGTCGAGCTGCTCATCGGGCCGGGGGCGGTCGTGAACTACACGTCGCTGCACCGCTGGGGCGCACGGACGCGCGTCTTCGGCGAGCAGCGGGCGATCACGGAGCGGGACGCGGACGTCCGCAGCCTGAGCCTCGTGACCGGCGGGCGGCTGGTGAAGAGCCACATCACGTCGTCGCTGGAGGGACGCGGGTCCAGCAGCGAGATGTACGGCATCGCGGTGGGGGCGGGTCAGGAGCACGTCGACTTCTACACGCTCCAGGACCACATAGCGGAGGACACACGCAGCGACCTGCTGTTCAAGTCGGCGCTGGGCGAGCAGTCGCGGGCGGTGTACTACGGGCTCACGAAGGTGGGGTTGGGGGCGCGCCGGGCGGACGCGAACCAGGAGAATCGCAACCTGCTCCTGAGCCGGGCGGCCAAGGCGGACAGCGACCCCGTGCTCGAAATCCTCACGAACGACGTGACGCGCGTCAGCCACGGCGCGACGGCGGGGCCGGTGGACGAGGAGGAGCTGTTTTACATCCAGTCGCGGGGGCTAACGCGGGAGGGGGCGGTGGGGCTGCTGGTGCGAGGCTTCCTGGGCGAGCCGCTCGACCGCAGCGCGCTCCGTGAGGGCGTGCGCGAGGAGCTGAGCGGGCTGGTCGAGGCCAAGCTGACCGCCCTGGGATCGGGCACATGAGTATCGATACCGCTCGGCTGCGGGAAGACTTCCCCATCCTGAGCCGCGAGGTGAACGGGCGTCCGCTCGTCTACCTCGACAACGCCGCGACGACGCAGAAGCCGCGCGCGGTCATCGATGCACTCACGCATTACTACGAGACGCAGAACGCCAACATCCACCGCGGCATCCACACGCTCGCGGTCGAGGCGACGGACGCGTACGAGGGCGTGCGGGCGAAGGCCGCCGGGCACATCGGCGCGGGGAACGCGGAGGACATCGTCTTCACGCGGAACACGACCGAGTCGATCAACCTCATGGCGCGCGCCTGGGGCGACGCCAACCTGCGCGAAGGCGACGAGATCGTGCTCACGTTGATGGAGCACCACTCGAACATCGTGCCGTGGCAGCTACTGGCGGCGCGCACAGGCGCGCAGCTTCGCTACGCGGGCATCGACGCCGACGGACGGCTCGACCTCGACGAGCTGCGCTCGCTCATCGGAGAGCGCACGAAGCTCGTGAGCGTCACGCACATGTCGAACGTGCTGGGCACGATCAACCCGATCGCGGAGATTGCGGAGATGGCGCGCGAGGCGGGCGCACTCCTGCTCGTCGACGGGGCGCAGAGCGCTCCGCACCTGCCGGTGGACGTCGAGGCGCTGGGGTGCGACGTGTTCGCCTTCTCAGCGCACAAGATGCTGGGTCCGACGGGCGTGGGCGTCCTCTGGGCGCGAGCGGGACTGCTCGCGGAGATGGAGCCGTTCCTGGGCGGCGGCGAGATGATTTCGATCGTGAAGCCGGAAGGGTCGACGTGGGCGGAGGGGCCGCACAAGTTCGAAGCAGGCACCCCCAACATCGCCGACGTGATCGCCTTCGGGGCGGCGCTCGATTACCTGGACGCGCTCGGCATGGACGCCGTGCGCGAGCACGAGAAGCGCATCACCGCCTACGCGATCGAGGCGCTGGAGGGGTCGGGCGGCATTACCGTGCACGGTCCGCACGACGTGGAAGTACGGGGCGGGGCGGTCAGCTTCGAGGTGGACGGCGTGCATCCCCACGACATCAGCACGATCGTCGATGCGTACGGCGTCGCGATCCGGGCGGGGCATCACTGCGCACAGCTGCTGATGCGCCACCTGAGCGTTCCGGCGACGAACCGGGCGAGTTTCTACCTCTACAACGAAGAACGCGAGGTCGATGCGCTCATCGAGGCGCTCGACGAGGCGAAACGGGTATTTGGACGTGTCGAGAGCCGAACCGCAGTTTGACGAGCTGTATCGCGAGGTAATTCTCGACCACTACCGGCGTCCGCGGAACGCGGGTTCGCTGGCGGCGCCCACGCACCAGGCGGAGGGCGCGAACCCCGTCTGCGGCGACGAGATCGAGCTCGACGTCACGGTCGAGGGGGACGTCATCTGCGAGATGGCGTTCCGGGGACAGGGTTGCTCGATCAGCCAGTCCAGCGCCTCGATGATGACGGAGCGCATCTGTGGCGGGACGATCAGCGAAGCACGGAAGGTCATGCAGCTCTTCGAGGCGCAACTCGTGGACGCGGCCGAGCCCGATCCCGAGCTAGGCGATCTCGAGGCCTTGCAGGGTGTGGCACAGTTCCCGGTACGGGTGAAGTGCGCCCTCCTCTGCTGGAAAGTGCTGCGCGAAGCCCTGAACATAGACGAACGCGAAGCGACGACGACCCCCTAAGGAGGGCGACATGGCCGAAGCCGAGACGAAGACCCGACCGACGGACGAGGAGTTGCGCGAGCGCATTCGCGAGGTGAAGGACCCCGAGATCGACATGAGCATCGTCGACCTGGGGCTCGTCTACGAGATCGAGTGGGACGAGGGCACGGTGAACGTGAAGATGACGCTCACGAGCCCGGGCTGCCCGCTCGGCCCGATCATCCGGGGCGCCGTCTACGCGAAGGTGAAGGACCTGCCGGGCGTCGAGGACGTGGACGTCGAGATCGTCTGGAACCCGCCGTGGGACCCGCGCACGATGGCGAGCGAAGACGTGAAGATGGCGCTCGGTATCTGGTAGGCCACACCAGGCAGGATCCCCTCCGTCAGCGTCCCGGGGCCGTTTGGGAGCGGCTGTAGACTAGGCGTGTCCGATGGCGTGCGAACAGGAGACCGCAAACACCCTGCGGGAGGCGGGCTTCCGCGTAACCCCGCAGCGGCTGCTCGTCGCGTCGGCGCTGCGGCACGCGGGACGCCATCTGAGCGCCTCTGAAATCGCCGACGAGGTTCGCACGGTCTACCCGATGGTGGACCTGAGCACGGTCTACCGCACGGTGGAGATGCTGAAGCGCCTCCAACTCGCGACGGTGACGGACATGGGCGGCGACGACCTCCTCTTCGAGTGGTCGGCGGGCGAGGCGCACCACCACCTGATCTGTTCGACCTGCCGCAGAATGCAGGTGCTCGACCACCGATACCTGGAACGGCTCGCGGAGGAGGTCGGACGCGACTTCGGCTTCCAGGCCGACCTCCAGCACTTCGCCATCTTCGGCGTCTGCCAGGAGTGCCGGGAGGGGGCTAAACCGTGAGCGCCGAGCTGCTGCAGGCGCTGCGCGACGTGGTCGGGCGGGAGCACGTGCTGCACAAGCCCGAGGACCTGCTCGTCTACGAGCTCGACGGCACGATCGACCGGTCGCTGCCGGACGCGGTCGTGTTCCCCGGGAACACCGAGGAGGTGCAGGGCGTCGTGCGCGCCTGCAACGCCCTCGACGTTCCCGTGACGCCGCGAGGGGCGGGCACGGGACTGAGCGGCGGGGCCGTACCCACGCGCCAGGGCGTCGTGCTGGCGACGGCGCGCATGCGCCGCATCCTCGATGTCGACCCGGTCGAGCGGACGGCGACGGTCGAGCCGGGCGTCGCCAACATCCGCCTTTCCGAGATCGCCGCGGAACACGGGCTCTTCTACGCACCCGACCCGAGCAGCCAGAAGGCCTGCACCATCGGTGGGAACGTGGCCGAGAACGCGGGCGGACCACACTGCCTCGCGCTCGGGGTCACGACGAACCACGTCATCGGGATGGAGGTCGTGACAGCGAGCGGGGAAGTCGAGTGGCTGGGGAGCCACGGGCCCGAGCCCACCGGCTACGACCTGCGGGGGCTCTTCATCGGCTCGGAGGGGACGCTGGGCATCGCGACGAAGGTGGTCGTGCGGCTCGTGCCGGTGCCGGAGACGGTCGTGACGCTGCTCGCGATCTTCGACGACGTGGAAAGCGCGAGCGAGACAGTCTCG
>JAPPBY010000009.1 GCA_026702615.1 Chloroflexota bacterium
GATGCCGACCGTGATCACGACGACCACGGCCGCAATCGTGTTCATGGAGACGCCGAACAGTTCCTCCATGGCGGTTCGCTACGCGGGGGCGGGGGCGAGGGGGCGGATCGCTTCCTCGCGTTCAATGAGGCCGTCGGCCATGTAGATCGTGCGGTGGCAGCGGGCGGCCACCTCGGGGGCGTGGGTGACGATGACCTGGGTCTGGTTGCTCTGCCCGTTCAGCTCGACGAGGAGGTCCATGATGCCCCCGGCGGTCGTCGAGTCGAGGGCCCCAGTCGGCTCGTCCGCCCAGACGATGGAGGGGCTGTTGACCACGGCGCGGGCAACGGTGACGCGCTGGCGCTGACCACCCGAAAGCTGGGCCGGGCGGTGACCGGCGTACTGCCGGAGTTCGACTCGCTCGAGCGCGGCAAGCGCGAGCTCGCGCGCCTCGCGGGGCCTGGTGCCGGAGACGATGAGTGGCAGCTCGACGTTCTCGACGGCGGAGAGGACCGGGAGCAGGTTGTAGGTCTGGAAGACGAAGCCCATGCCCTGCGCCCGGAACTCGGTCTTCTCGTTGTCGGCCATACGGGCGATGTCCTCGCCGTTGATGAGCACCTGGCCGTCATCGAAAGCGTCGAGGCCGGAGAGGCAGTTCAGGAGCGTGGTCTTGCCGCAACCGGAGGGGCCCATGACGGCGACCATCTCGCCCCGCGGGACCTGGAGGTCGACGCCACGCAGCGCCTGGACCTGCACCTCACCCGTGTCGTACGTCTTCGTGACGCTTCTCGCATCGATAACCAGGTCACCTGCGTGCCCGTCAGCAGTCATTCCAGCTCCCATGACGCCCCTGTGTCAGACGCCCCAATCGAGGGTGGACGACGCACCGCACCCGATCAAGTAACGACCGGGACCGGGCGAGGGTGCGCACACCTCGCCGGGGACGCAGAATGTGGCGGGGAGGGCGGCATGAGCAACGCTGACGAGAGCACACCCGAGGTGGCGCCGGCGCACACGGACGCGCGGGCGGAGTTCAGCCCGTCCGCCATCGCCCTGGTCCTCGGGCTCGGCGCGGTGGCCATCATCGCGGGCACCGTCCTGGGACTCGTCTTCACCACCTAGGCGCCGGGTTCCGCTCCGCTTCACGTAAGCGCACGGTCGAAGGCGATCGCGGCGCGGTATCATCGAAGCATGAACGGCGTTCCCATCGCTCGCGGCGATCCCCTGTTGCTGCGCGTCACCAAGTACGACGGCGAGGCGCACTGGATCCAGCACCTTCGTGTCCTTTCAGACGACGGATCGCTGGTGCAGGCGCACGCCTCGGCGGGAAGCCCAATCTTCACCAGCCGCGGCGAGTTTCGCTCCCGCTACGAGAGCTACGTCCACTTCTGGCGGGACCGCTGGTACAACGTGTTTCGCCTGGCCGAACCCGGCGAGGAGACGGCGCTCTGGTACTGCAACGTCACCACACCACCCGAGTTCGAGGACGGCGAGATTCGCTATATCGACCTCGACCTCGACGTGACCGTGCGAGCAGGCGGAACGATCGAGCTGCTCGACGCGGACGAGTTCGAGGAACACCGGCTGAAGTACGGCTACCCACCCGAGGTGGTGGAACACGCCCAGGCCGCAGTCGGCGAGCTGTCGGAGCTGGCGCAACGCCACCAGTTCCCGTTCGACCTGTAGGGCGCGGCTCCCCCGGTTCGACTCCAGGCGATACGCTTAGCCGGTGACTGACAACACGACGCTACGAGACCGCGTGGGGGCGCTCGTCGCCGGGGCGACCCGGGCGGCGATCGAGGCGGGCGCCCTTCCCGATGTGGCCCTGCCGGACGAGCTCGTCGAGCGGCCTCGGGACGCGAGCCATGGCGACTACGCCAGCTCCCTGCCCCTGCGCCTCGCGCGCTCGGCGATGATGCCGCCACTGGCCATCGCCGAGGCGATCGCCGAGCACCTTCCGGCCAACGACGTCATCGACGCACCACAGATCGCGCCGCCCGGTTTCATCAACCTGAGCCTGGCCGAGCACTTCGTGCAGGGCGAGATCGAACGCGTGATCGAGCAGGGCGCGGCGTTCGCGGACAGCACCCTCGGCGAGGGCAAGCGGGTGCAGCTCGAGTTCGTCTCGGCCAATCCCACCGGGCCGCTGCACGTGGGGAACGGCCGCGGAGCAGCCATCGGCGACACGCTCGCGTCGGCGCTGGCGGCTGCCGGGTACGACGTCGAGAGGGAATATTATGTGAATGACGCGGGCACGCAGACGGACGTGTTCGCGGAGACGCTGTATGCCCGCTACCAGCAGCAGCACGGGCGCGACGTTCCTTTTCCCGAGGGCGGCTACCCGGGCGAATACATGGTCGACCTGGCCATCGAGATGCGGGAGCGCGAGGGAGACCGCTTCCTCGCGGCGCCAGGAGATGCGCCCCCACCGGGTGTGCGGGAGATGGGCATCGAGCTCATCGTCGAGCAGATCCGGGACACACTCGGCGCCTTCGGCACCACGTACGACCGTTGGTTCAGCGAGCGGTCGCTCTACGAGCCCACCGCAGACGGCGACGCGTCGGCGTATGACGCGGCCCTCGCGATCCTGCGCGAGAACGGCCACCTGGCCGAGCGCGAGGGCGCGCTCTGGCTGACATCGAGCAACCTCGGCGAGGACAAGGACAACGTGGTCGTGCGGTCCGACGGTCGCCCGACCTACTTCGCGAGCGACATCGCCTACCACTACGACAAGTTCCTGACGCGGGGTTTCGACCAGGTCATCAACGTGTGGGGCGCGGATCACCACGGGCACGTCTCGCGCCTGGAGGTCGGCACCGAGGCGGTTACGGGGAAGGGCGGCGCCCTCCACCTGCTGCTGTACCAGCTCGTGACGCTGAAGCGGGGGAGCGAGACCGTGCGGCTCTCGAAGCGGGGCGGCGAGATCATCACGCTCGACGAGCTCATTGAAGAGGTGGGACCGGACGCTGCCCGCTTCTTCTTCCTGCTGCGCGCCCCGAGCTCGCAGATGGACTTCGACCTGGACCTCGCGGTGAAGCAGTCGAATGAGAATCCGGTGTTCTATATCCAGTACGCGCACGCACGCCTGGCGAGCATCCTCGACCGGGCAGCCGGCGAGGGGCACACGCCCGACGGCGGTGACGTCGGGCTGCTGACGGCGCCGCACGAGCTGGCGCTGGTGCGCGAGATGCTCCGTCTCTCCGAGGTAATCGAGCTGGTCGCGACGACGTACGAGCCGCAGCACCTGGCCCACTACGGCATGGAGCTGGCGACTTCGTTCCACGCCTTCAACGACGCGTTCCGGCAGCAGGGCGACCCGAACCTGAAGGTGATCACGGACGACGCGGCGCTGACGGCGGCGCGTTTGCGGCTGGTGCAGGCCGCGAAGATCGCGCTGGGCCGCGTGCTCGACCTGATGGGCATGACCGCGCCGGATCGAATGTAGCCGTCTAGCGCAACGCGCCCTGCTCGTCCATCGCGCGCGGTGCGACGATGTAGCCGTTCAGGTCGCCGATCGTTTCCCACCGATCGGGCTCCTTCCACAGGAGCCAGGCGGAAAGCGCGCAGGTCAGGCCGTCGAGGGTGTCGTCGAGGCGCTTTAGCGCGGCGCCCCGCGCGCCCGCTGCGGTCTCGGGGGCGAGCGCCCGCTGGACTTCTGCGCTCTCCAGGACGCCCGGCGCCTCGCGCTGCAAGAGCGCGCGCAGGTGGCCCTGGTACTGCTGCATGACCTCGCGGCGGAAGGCGACGCTGCGGCCGCCCCTCGGCTTGTAAGGAAGGCGCTCGGCGAGACCGAAGAGGCGCACGTGGACCGTATGGGGGAAGACCTCGACGGCGGTTCGGCCTCGCTCACCGCGGAGCAGCGGGGCGGGGTCGAGCTGGAAGCCACGTGCTTCCAGCGCCTCGCCGAGATCGATGCCGGCGGTGTAGCCCTGCCGCACGGCGTAGTGCGCCTGGTGCGGGGATGCCTTGTAGCGACCGAAGCGCCGCGCCACCTCCCGTTCGGCCCAGCGCTCGGGGGTGTAGAGGAGGGGGGCGTCGATGGCGACGACCAGCGGGCCTTCGACGGCCGCCAGCTCTTCGGCAAGCCGCTCGGTGTCACAGACGGCTGCCTTGAGGCGGGTGCAACGCAGGTCCGCGGCGCTTTCACCCTCGAGCCAGCAGATGCCGCTCTCGCGGTGGGAGGTCCAGGCGAGGTCGAGCCCGATGAAGGTGGGCATGGCGCCTCACCCTAGCACCGGGGCCGGGAGGGTGGCACGATCGCGCCCCGGAGGGCCCATGGCGGAGCTCATCGAAGCGCTGTCGGGGAGGCGGGCGCGGCGCGCGTTCGACCCCCGCGAGATTCCGGCGGAGACGCAGGAACTGCTCTGGCGGGCGGTATCGGTCGCGCCCAGCCACGGCAACGTGCAGTCGGCGCGCCTCCTGGTGGCGCAGTCGGAGGGAGCGCGCGGGCAACTCCTGGCGGCGCTTTCGGAGGGCAACCGGAACTGGGCGCCGGCGGCGCCCCTCCTCGTGGCGCTGGGTTCGATGCCGGACCACGAGCACGCCGATTCGTACGGCGGGGACCGGGCGCTCTGGTCCTTCCACGCGGGTATCGCAGCGGGAAACCTGATGGCGCAGGCGACGGCGCTCGGGCTGATCGCGCACCCCATGGCCGGCTTCGACGAAGCGGCCGTGCGGGACGTCTTCGGCGCTCCCGGGGAGTTGCGGGTGCTGGTCGTGTTCGCGATCGGGTATCCGGGACCGGTCGAGTCGCTGCCCGAGGACCTGCAGCGTCGGGAACAGCGAGACCAGCGGCGGCAGCCGCTCGACCGGCTGGTCGCGGTCGACACCTGGGGGGCGGGAAACAGCATGCCCGCGCGAGATCCCTCGCGGCGGAGCGGGCGGAGTGGCAAGCTAGAGCGCTGATGTCAGCCATAACCGATCTCGGGGACACGTACGTCGAAAAGCTGGCGGCCCTTCACCCCAACGCCGCCACGAGCCTGGGCATCGCCGGGCACGAGGACGAGCTCACGGACTATTCGGTCGAGGGGTTCGAGGCGCGCGACCGCCTGACGCGGGACACGCTCGCCCGGCTCGAAGTGCTGGCGGACGAAGCCGACGGCGACCGCATCCTGCGGGAGGTGATGCGCGAGGCGCTCACCGTGGACGCCGAGCTGCACGAGACGGGGGACTACCTCGCCGGACTCAACGTGCTGGCTTCGCCGATGCAGGGGCTCCGGAGCACGTTCGACCTGATGCCCACCTCGGGCGAGTCCGACTGGGCCACGATCGCCCGGCGCCTCGCACGCCTGCCCGAAGCGCTGGCCGGTTACCGGACCACGCTGGAGGCGGGGCTTGCGGGGGGGCGCACTGCCGCCCGGCGGCAGGTCGAGGCGTGCGTGAAACAGTGCGAGACGTGGGCGGGCAACAGCGACGGCGGCTTCTTCGCGGAGTTCGTGGGGCGCTCCGACGACGATCTTTCGGAAGGACTCCGGCGCGACCTTGATGGCGCGGCCACCGCGGCCGCGGAGAGCTATCGCGCCTTCGGGAGCTTCCTCCGCGACACGTACCTGCCGGGCGCTGCCGAGCGCGACGCCGTGGGAGAGGAGCGGTACGCCCGCTACGCGCGCTCCTACAACCGCTGCGATCTCGACCTGCGCGAGACCTACGCGTGGGGCTGGGACGAGATTCACCGTATCCAGCGCGAAATGGAGGAGGCGGCGGAGCAGATCGCCCCGGGCGAGGGCGTGGAGGCGGCCAAGGACGTGCTCGAAACGGATCCCGAGCGCGCCATCGAGGGGGTCGAGCCGTTCCGGCAGTGGATGCAGGACCTGCAGGACCGGACGATCGCGGACCTCAACGGCACGCACTTCGACATTCCCGAGAAGCTGCAGCGGCTTGAGGCGATGATCGCGCCTCCGGGCGGCGCGCTGGCGATGTACTACACGAGCCCCTCCGAGGACTTCTCGCGGCCGGGGCGGACGTGGTACCCGACGGGCGGGAAGACGCGCTTCCCGCTCTGGGGCGAGGTCTCGATCGCGTATCACGAGGGCGTTCCGGGGCACCACCTCGAACGCGGCAACACGCGACTGCTCGACCTGTCGCGTTTCCAGCGGCTGATCGGAGACTGCTCGGGCTATGTCGAGGGCTGGGCGCTGTACGCCGAGCGCCTCATGGGCGAGCTTGGGTACCTGGAGGTGCCCGACTACAAAGTGGGGCTGCTGGCCTCGCAGGCGCTGCGCACGGTGCGGGTCATCATCGATATCGGGATGCACCTGGAGCTGGCCATCCCGGAAGGGCAACCGTTCCACCCCAGGGAGGTCTGGACGCCGGAGCTGGGCGACGAGTTCGCGAGAACGCGGAGCCATTTCCCGGCTGACTTCATCGCGAGCGAGATCGACCGCTACCTCGGGCTTCCGGGACAGGCGATCAGCTACAAGGTGGGGGAGCGCTACTGGCTTGCGGCCCGCGAAGAGGCGCGGCGGAGCCTCGGCGACGCCTTCGACCTGACCACGTTCCACCGCGAGGCGCTCGCGATGGGGCCGATGGGGCTGGGGCTGCTCGCCAAGGAGAGCGCCCGGCTGGGGGACAGCGCATGACAGTGCGGCGAACGGTCGGCGGCGCGCTCATCGTGGTGCCCTCGCTCCTCTCGGGGGTGGGCATCGCCTTCATCCTCGCGGCCATCCTGGTGAACCACCAGATCATCCAGGACGCCTTCATGATCGTGGGCGCGGTGATGCTGTGGTTCGACTTCTTCGTGACGATGGCGATCATCCGCTACTCGCTGCGCAGTCTCGATCGGCGCATCGCCGTGATCGAAGAGCGCGGCGCGGACGAAACGGACCCGGAGTAGGCCGCAGCCTAGATCGTCAGGCCACCCAGGCCGAGTATCCCGCGCGCGTATTCGATTTCGCCCACGTGACGGTAGCCGTGGCTCAGGCAGACGCCATTCAGGCCTTGCCAGAGCGACATCTCGCCGAGGGGCTTGATGGTGACGGTGCGCGTATCGAACTCGTCGGGGGACATGGTGGCGAGGTAGTCGTCGGTGGCCTGCCAGACGCGGGGCTGGTACTCGCGCCAGCCTTCAAGGTCGTTGAGGGCCATCGCCTTCGCCTCCTCCTCGGGCATACCCGTGCCCTGAGAGGTGCGATGCAGACCGAAGCGCTGGTCGTAACCGCCCTCGAGCCAGACGGTGGGCCTGCCCCGGGCGATGAAGTTGACGATGTTGTCCTCGGTGCGGACGTAGTGCCAGAGGCTGAAGAAGGGGCTGAGGCCGCCCTCGGTGGGGCGGAAGTTGAGCTGTTCGAGGGTCATATCGCCGATGGCCTCGTCGAGGAGGGCGTGCATGGAGGTGAGTCCGGTGCGGAGGATTTCGAGTGGGGTGGTGCTCATGTCGGCCTCGCGGAAGGAAGTCCGCCGATCGTGCCTGCTCGTGGCGGTGGTGTCCAAGGCGCGCCGGTAGACTGCCCGCCGGAGGCACGTCCATGTCCGCAGACACAGAGTCGCGTCCCTACCCGCCCCTCACCCCTTACCTGACGGTGAGCGACGCGGCGGCCGCGATCGCGTTCTACGTGAAGGCGTTCGGGGCGGAAGAGATCGAGCGTGCGCTCACGCCGGACGGACAGAAAGTCATGCACGCCGAGGTGGCGGTGAACGGAGGGCTGATCATGCTCTCGGACGACTTCTCCGAGAGCCCTCAGCAGGGGTCGACCCCGGAAGCGCTGGGCGGGAGCCCGGTCACCATCCACCTCTCGGTCGAGGACGCGGAGGCGCTGTGGGAACGGGCGGTAGCGGCGGGGGCGGAGGTGACGATGCCGCTCGAGCGACAGTTCTGGGGGGCGCTCTACGGGCGGCTGCGCGATCCGTTCGGGCACCACTGGTCAGTAATCTCCGAGATGGCCCCGGTTTCAGACGAGGAACTGCGTGAAGGCGCCTCGGAGGCGTTCCCGGAGCACGCCGAAGAGCAGGACAACGAGACTCCCCCGGCAGACCCATGAACCCTGTACCATGCGCGGCCAATGCCGGACGAGTACACCGCCATCCGCCAGCTTGCCGAGCGCTACGTCGACGCCGTCAACCGCCGGAACCAGGACGCGTGGCTGGCGACGTGGGCGCCGGACGGCGTGTTCGATTACGGGCACGACGATCCGCCCCGCAGCCACAACGCGCTGGCCCGCTTCTGGGACATGTCGGTGGAGGGGATGGAGGTGCTCATGTCCGTCACCTCTGGCGTCGTTGAGCGCGTCGAGGGCGATACAGCCAAGGCGCGCTGGTACCACACGGAGTACGTCCAGCGGGGCGACGCCACGCCCCTGGCCGGCCTGACCCTGTACGAAGACGATGTTGTGCGCATCGACGGGGAGTGGCGCTTCGCGCTGCGAGAGCACTACGTGCTCTTCAGCGGCGAACTGGAGGGATCCTTCTACCCCTACGACCCGCGCTGAACGCGACCAACAGCGGCCCGCTGGCGCAGCGCGCGCAGGGCAAAATCAACCGGGAGAAACGCAATGGGAAAGCCGACAGTTGAGGACTACACCGCCATCCGCATGGTGGCCGAGCGCTACGTCGACGCGGTCAACCGCTTCGACGCGGAGGCGTGGGGACAGACGTGGGCGCCGGACGGCGAGTGGAACGTGGGCGAGGTCCACAAGGGCCGCGAGGTGATGGTGCCGCTCTGGACGCAGATCATGGGCAGCATCCCCAACGTCTACATGCACGTGTACTCGGGCGTCGTCGACGACGTGACGGGCGACACGGCGCGGGGCCGCTGGTACATGGGCGAGTTCCTGAACATGGCCGACGGTTCGCAGTCGATGAACTCGATCTGCTACGTGGACACGTACACGCGCATCGACGGGCAGTGGTACATCCAGACGCGGGAGTTCCAGGCGCTGTACCGGGGCCCGGCCGACCTGAGCGGGGAGTTCGCGAAGATCGCGGTCCCGGTCTAGGCACTCCTCGACCCCCGTGCTTCATGGCCTGAGCGGCCAGTTGGCCGCTCAGGTTTGGCGTGCGCGGAGGCTGACTGGGCCGGCGGTGGAGCTACCGGCTCGTGTGCCGCCAACTCTGGACGATGAGGAAGCCAGCGCCAGCCAGCGCCAGAACCACGAACGCCAGCACCCCGGTCGCCCAGCCTGAGAGCGGGTAGCGGAAACCCTCCTCCCCGGAAGCCGGGCGGGGAGCACTCGCTCCAGACAACGGGGCCTGGCCCACGCCTAGCCCATGCGGATCCTGCAGGTCCGTGACCTCCTCCGTGCGGCTGCACCCATCAGGGACCAGCGTGTCAGGGGGCAGATCACTGTCGAAGCCTCTACTGCCGACCCTGTCTGCGTAGACAATGTACGTCTTCCCCGCATATACCTTGTTGGGTCTGTACTCGTTGGACGGTTCGTACCAACGGCAAGCCCCAGTGACGCGGCCCCCGATGAGAAAGACGGTCTCGTAGAGGTCTCCCTTCCACCATCGATAGACTTCCATCTCAAAGACCAGGTCTCCTTGCTGGCCGGTCCCCACCTGGTATACAGACGCGACTCGCCCCACGAGCACCGCATCGTGTTTCTCCATTTCCTCCGTCGGGGAACCAGGAGCCACGCAGGAGCACGCGAGGGCGCTCTCGAGCCTCAAGGCGGGCGGAAGGCCAAGGAGCAGGGCAATGGCGGCAAGCCGCAAAAGCCAGGAGCGCATGGAGGCAGGCTAGCAGAGGCTGGCAAGGCCCCACGCCTATACTGGCACCGGGATGGGCAGCCCCGAACATCGCCGCAAGACCGTCTACCTGGCGAGCCCGTACGGGTTCTCCGAGCAGCAGCGGACGCTGTTGTTGCCGCAGCTCGTCGCGGCGCTGGACGGGCTGGGGCTGGAGGTGTGGGAGCCGTTCGCGCGGAACAACCAGATCGACCGTACCCAGCCGGATTGGGCGTGGCGCATCGGGCAGGCTGACTTCGAGGACGTGCGAGAAGCGGACGCCATCTTCGCGGTCGTGAACGGAGCGCCGCCGGACGAGGGGGTGATGGTCGAGCTGGGCATGGCGATCGCGCTGGGGAAGCCGACATTCCTCTTCCGCGACGACTTCCGTCGCGTGACGGACAGCGAGGACTTCCCGCTCAACCTAATGCTGTTCACAGGGCTGCCGCGCGAGGGGTGGCGCGACTGGTACTACGAGTCGATCGAAGAGCTTGGCGACCCGGAGAGGGCGCTCGCGCGCTGGGCGGACGAGGGGTAACGGGCCCCCACGCTACGGTTTCTTCGCTTCGATGAGGTACAGGGCGGCGTGGAAGGACAGATCCTCGCCCGCTTCCAGTCTCTGCTGGAGGGCGAGCAGATAGCGCAGGTGGGTCTTCACGGTGAACCCGGGGACTTCCCAGGGGGCGGCCTTCAGGTAGTAAACGATTGCGCCGACATCGGTGAACGCGAGCCTGCCCTCCCACTCCTCGACGTTCGAGATGGTCAGGCCGGCCGCTTCCAGCAGTGGCACGTATTTCGCCGGCGAGGCATCTGGCCACTGCGGCGTCGCGCCGAAGGCTTCCAGCAGGTCCCAGGCCCACATCCCGTGGACCTGTTGAGTCAGGAAGGAACCGCCCGGCGAGAGGACACGGGCCACCTCGATGGGATGGAAGGCAGCGTGCCGGTTCAGCACGAGGTCGAACTCGCCGTCGGCGAAGGGCATGGCTGCCGTGTCGGAGACCGGGGTTCTGACAACCGTCGCGCCAAGGGGTGATAGCCGCTCGGAAGCTAGTTCGTAGTTAGGCGCGTAGTCCTCGGTGGCGACTACCCTCGCAGGCCAGTGGCCCCGCAGCGCCAGGAGCTTCTCGCCGCCGCCGGTATCCAGGTCCAGGACCGAGGACGACTGTGCCATCAGCTCGGCTGCGCGGTCGAGATACGACCAGGGCTCCTGCTCCACGACCATGCGACCGTCGAGGTAGGAGAAGTCCCAGCCGGTGAAGGGCTGCTGCTCTTCCCGCAGCCAGCCGTCGATCAGTTCGTCTGGCGAGACGGCCATGGACTGAGCCGCAGCCTAGTAGAGCATCCGCCCTTCGATCTGGGCGGTCGTGATCCAGACCTCGATGTCGCGAATCGCCTGGGCCATGGCCTGGCCGATCAGGTCGAGCTTGCGTACCTGCTCGATGCGAGGCGTGACCTGCTCCAGCTCCCGCTTGGAGAGGAGCTCGCGGAAGATGCGGCAGGCATCGACGAGGCAGATGATGACGACGTCGCGCGGGTCGGGGATCTCCTCGCTGAAGAGGATGCCCATGATGCGCAGCTTCACTTCGCGCTCGGCCTTGCCGTCGACCATGGGGTAGCGGCGGGAGCGGAAGACCCAGAGGAAGCGGTCGTCCTGGCGCTCGAGGATGCCGCCCTCGACCAGGCGGTTGAGCGCCTCCTCGCGAAGCTCGGGGGCGCGCTGGGCCACATGCTCGACCCAGTAGCGGGGATCGCGGGTTTCGTCGGAAGCGATTTCGGCGAGGGTGGGGTCGAGGAGGGTGTCGCCGATCGGGGTGGAGTCGACCAGGATCAGGTTCTCGAGGTCGGTGTCGATGCGGTTCTCCATGGCCAGGTCCATGAGCACGGCGCCGGCGATGGCGCGGTCCATCGACCAGTTGGGCACGTGGACGAAGGTACCGTCCTCGTCGCGAAGCAAGAGCAGAATGATCTCTTCGGCGAATCTCAGCATGAATGTCTAACCCCTCCCTGACGTGCCCATGCTACACGGCCAGCGCGTTGGGTTCGGGCAGGCCGGTGTAAGCTGCCTAACCGGCTGGGGTCAGCTTGAGGCTCCGGCTGGCGTGACCGGGAGAACCTCGACGGTGGCGTGGCAGCCGGGCACGTCGCGGAGCCTGGCATCGCATGTGAGCAGCGGCACATCCAGGGCTTCGGCAAGGGAGAGGTAGAGGGCGTCATAGACGGTCGCGTTGTCACGAAGCTCGAGGGCGCGGCGCAGCAGCCAGCCGTGGGAATAGCGGCGGATCGGGAGATTCACCAGCAGGTCAAGGGATGCACCGGCTCGTGGGACCGTCGTCTGTCGGCGAAGCATCAGGCGCCGCAACGTCTGCCCCACCTCGGCATCAAGCAGGTGAGGGGCGCAGACCTCTTCGCCCTGGTCGATTCGCCTTCTCAGCGCCACGCCGGCGGGCTCGTGGCGATTGAGGAGTAGTTCCACGACCAGAGAGGCATCGGCAACGATCACCGCGAATCACGTTCCGCCCGGATCATCTCCGCAGGCGTCTCAGAGGGGTGGATAGGCTCCAGCGCGTCCAGCCGAGCCATTAGCTCCTGGACGTCGGGGGCTTCAAGGGCACGCTCGATCTCCCGGAGCAGGTAGGCGGAAAGGGTCATGCCCGCGCGAGCTGCCCGCACCTTCGCCTCCCGATGGAGCTCATCGGGCACGTTACGGATCTGGATCATCTTCGACATGTGCACCACATTAACACATGTGCTGCACATGCAGCATGGACTCAGGCCTCGGCGGGAGCCTCCTCCGGCTCTGGAGGCGGGGGTGACTCAGGCATCGAGAAGTCATCGGGCATGAGGACGAACTCGGGGTAGGCCTCGATGCCCAGCTCGCCGGCATCCTGACCGAGTTGCTCCACTTCCGGGGAAACGCGTGCCTGGACCGTGAGGGCCAGGGCCTTCCAGAGTGCGAACGAGACCACGAACACGAACGCGCCGATGGCGGCCACGCCTGCGATCTGCGCGCCGAAATCGCCATCGGCGGCGATGCAGACCGCGAGCGTGCCCCAGATGCCGGCGAAGAGGTGAGCAGGGACGGCGCCGACGACATCGTCAAGCTTGAGCTTCTCCAGCCCCTTGATGCCGAGCGTGCAGATGACGCCACCGATGGCGCCGATGACGATGGCCCACCAGTGCTCGGTCATCGTGGGGCCGGCGGTGATGGAGACGAGCCCGGCGATGGCGCCGTTCAGGCCTGTGATCAGGTCGATGCGCCCGAAGACAAACCGCGAGAGGCCGAGGGCGGCCATGACGCCGGCGGCAGCGGCGAGATTCGTGTTGACGAGCACGTGGCTCATGGAAACGGCATCGAGCGTGCTGGCGAGCGCCAGCTGCGAACCGCCGTTGAAGCCGAACCACCCCAGCCAGAGGATGAAGACGCCGAGGGTGACGACGAGCACGTTCGAAGGCGGGGTCGACCTAACGGTGCCGTCGGCGCGGAACTTCCCGAGCCGCGGGCCGACGACGAGGATGCCGGCGAGCGCGGCCCAGCCACCCACGCCGTGCACGATGGTGGAGCCGGCGAAGTCCTGGAAGCCGAGGTCGGCGAGCCAGCCGCCGCCCCACGTCCACGCACCGACGATCGGATAGATGACGGCGGTGAGGGCCAGCGTGAAGAAGAAGAACGGCCACATCTTGACCCGCTCGGCCAGGGCGCCCGAGACGATCGAGGCGGCGGTGGCCACGAAGACCATCTGGAAGAACCAGTCGGACATGGTGGCGTAGCTCTCGTCGGCGAGCACGGCGTCGGCAGTGCCCTCACCTTCGAGGAGGGCGAGTTCAACGTCGGAAGCCTGGTAGAGGAGGTTGAAGGAGCCGATGAAGTCGCCGACGACATCGACGTACATGAGGTTGTAGCCGATGACGAAGTAGGCGAGGCCGGCGATCGAGTAGATGCCGATGTTCTTCAGGCAGATCATCGAGGCGTTCTTGGTGCGGACGGAGCCGGACTCGAGCATCGTGAATCCGGCGCACATCCACATCACCAGCGCGCCCCAGATGAGGAAGGCAAAGGTGTTCAGGACGAACTCGGTCTCGCCGTCGACGGCGGCGGCCTCGGCGATCGCGGGGCGGCCGAGGAAGATGGCGGCCGCTCCGATGGCGGTTATTGCGAGGATGATCGCGGGACGGCGATAGGGACGGAGTTTCGCGACCATTCGCAGGCCTCCCAGACACGTCGGAGACGTGCCGGGAGCCTACACGAACGCGAATAGCCCGGGAGTGACCCCGCTCACGCCGCACGGCGCCACAGCCAGGAGGGCCCCGGAAGTGGGTGCCGGCCGCTAGCGCGGGTTCCGGACTGCCAGGTGGCGGTTGCCTTCGTAGCGTCCGGCCTGGACCTCCCAGATGCCCCTTGCCGGTCGCTGTGCCGGCGTCTCGAAGAAGGGGCGGACGTGGTCCTGCATCATCTGCTCGACAACGTCCGCATAGGCGGGATCCGCAACGACGTTCCAGTTCTCTTCGGGATCCTCCTGGAAGTCGAAGAGCTGTACCGGATCCTGCGTGTCCTCGAAGACGACGAGCTTGTAGCGATCGGTCGCAAACATGCCGAACCCGTAGTTCTCGCTGTGCGCGACATCGCGGGTGGGGCCGGTTCCGCTGCCGTCGACGTGGCCGATGAGCGAGTTGCCTTCGTTGCCCGGGAGGGGGGCGATGCCGGTCAGCCCTTCGATCGTGGCGGTTACGTCGACGTGCTCGACGATGCCGTCGACGACGCTGGCCTCCATGCCGGCGGGTGGGCGGATGACGAGGGGCACGGTTGCCGACTGCTCGTAGAACAGCATCTTCCAGAGCATCCAGTGGTCGCCCATCATCTCGCCGTGGTCGGCGGTGTAGATGATCCAGGTGTTGTCGAGGATGCCCTTGCGCTCGAGCGCGTCGACGATGGCCCCCACCTGGTCGTCGATGGCGGTGATGTTGGCGTAGTAGTAGCGGGTGAGGAGCTCGACGATGTCGTCGGTGAGCCCCTCCCACTGGGCCGTGGTCTGGAGCCAGCGCATGAGGGTGTGGAGCGGTCCCGACTCGGGGACCTGTGGCGGAATGCGCTCGCCGACGGGGATCTCGACCCTGCGGTAGAGGTCGACGTAGTCGCTCGGGGCGTCATGCGGTTCGTGCGGCCCGGGGAACCCAACCCACTGGAAGAAGGGCTCGTCGCGGTCGTACCCGTCGATCCAGTCGACAACCTGCTGGCCGGTCCAGGTATCGAGGTAGGCGTCGTTGGGCAGGGGCGTGGATTCGGGGAACCACATGGGGAGGCCGAGGTGGTCACGCGTCTTCTTGGGATAGGCGCGCAGGTGGAACCACTCCCCGTACATCTCGAAGAGATCCCGCTCCTTCAGGTAGTCGACGTACTCGCAGTCGAGGCCCATGACGCCGTTCTTCTCGGGCGCCGGGTGCGGCTCATCGAAGCCGACGGCTCGATAGCGCGCCGTCACGTTCGGGTCGGACACCATGTCCGGCCTTCCGCAGACGAGCGTCTCGTCGGCGAAGAGGTGCATCTTGCCGATGCAGCTCGTGTAGTAGCCGGCCTGCTGGAGGTGCTGGGCGAGGTTGGGGATGTCCTGGGTCATGTCCCAGTCGTTCTCGAACACGCCGTGGTCGCGGACGTAGCGGCCCGTCAGCAGCGACCAGCGGGCGGGCATGCACAACGGTCCCTGACAGAAGGCCCGGCCAAAACGCGCACCCTCGGCCGCGAGGCGGTCGATGTTGGGCGTGTGGATGATGTCGTTGCCGTAACAGCCGAGCGCGTCGGCGCGGTGCTGGTCGGCCATGATGACGACGATGTTGGGCCGTGAGTCAGCAGGCATGGGATGCTCCTCCTGGGGTGTGCGGGCGCTCCATCGGCATGATGGCCGTCATCGACGCCTCTGGTAGGGGCTCGATGCTTCGTTGATGGCGTCGGAGAGGAGGTTGAGGCAGAAGAGGAGGAGGGCGAAGACGGCCCCCGGACAGACGGCGTACCACCAGGCCTCGCGCAGGTACTGGCGGCTGACGTTGAGGAGGCCGCCCAACGACGGCGCGGGGGGATTGTCGCCGAGGCCGAGGAAGCTGAGGGCGGCGGTGATGAGCACGGCCACGGCCATCAGCAGGGCCATCTGCGTGAGGAGGGGCGGGAAGGCGTTGATGGCGATGTGGCGGAAGATGATGCGCACTGGACGGGCGCCCAGGGCCTGCGACGCGAGCACATAGTCCTTGTTTTTTTCGGCCAGCATCTGGGCGCGGGCCAACCTCGCGAAGGCGGGGATGGTGAAGAACGCGATCGCGATCCCGATGCTCCGCACGCCGGGCCCGAGGATGTTAAGGATGGCCAGAGCGGCGATCAGGCCGGGAAACGCCAGCAAGGCATCGACGAGGCGCATGGCCGCGGCTTCGAGAATCCCGCCGATGAACCCGGCAAGGAAGCCGATCGTCACACCGATCGTCGTGCCAACGGCCACGCTGATGAGGCTCACGGCCAGGGATGCTCGCAGGCCAAAGAGGGTGCGGGAGAACAGGTCGCGACGGAGCTCGTCCGTGCCAAACCAGTTCTCGGTCGACGGACTGAGGAAGCGCCCGGCGGCATCCTGGGCGATGGGGTCGTGCTGGGCGATGACGGGAGCGCCCACGGCCCCAACGACTAGCAGCACAAGCCCGAGGATCGCGACCATGCCCTGGGGGTTGCGGATGATCCCGTTGATGGTCGAGAAGAGCAGCGACTCGCGGGTCTTGCGCCCCCACCACGCAAGCTGAACCTCGGCGTCCAACGTGACCGCGCTCATCGTCCGCGCACCCGGGGATCGAGGAAGCCGTAGGCGATATCGGCAGCTAGGTTGGCCCCGATGAAGACCGTCACGAGGATGATGAGGGTGCTCTGGACGACGAGGTAATCGCGCGCCTGGATGGCGTTCACGACCAGGCGCCCAAGGCCGGGGCGGGTGAACACCTGCTCGACGATGACGGCCCCCACGAGCAACCCGCCCACCTGGAGCGCCATGACCGTGACGACGGGGATCATCGAATTGCGGAGGGCGTGGCGGACGACGACGCGGCTCTCGGCCAGTCCCTTCGCGCGGGCCGTACGTACGTAGTCGTTCCCCATCACCTCCGCGATCGTGGTGCGCGTGTAGCGGGCAAGAACGGCGGCCACGCCGACCCCCGTCGCGACCGCGGGCAGGGCGAGGTGACGGAGCGACTCGACGGGGTCATCGACGATAGAAACGGCGCCGAACACCGGGAACCAGTCGAGCCTGACGCTGAAGACCCAGAGCATGATGATGCCGAGGAGGAAGCCGGGGATTCCGATGGCCACGAGCGTGAAGCCCGAGAGCGTCCAGTCCCATCCCGAACGGGGACGGATACCTCCCAGGATCCCGAGGGGAATGCCTACGACGACGGCGACCAGATAGGCAGCCACCGCAAGCTCGACCGTGGGCGGGATGGCGGTGCGCAGCATCCTGCTGACGGGCAGGCCGCGGGCAAAGGAGACGCCGAGGTCTCCTTGGAAGATGTCCCCGAGCCAGCTCACGTACTGCTCGGGGAGGGAGTCGTTCAGGCCGAGCTGCTCGCGAATCCTGGCGACGTCTTCGTCAGTGCCGTCCTGGCCCGCGAGCAGCTCGGCAGGATCCCCCGGCACAAGCCGGAGCATCAGGAAAACCGCGATGCTCGCCAGCACGAGGACGGGTATCGCCTGCAGGAAGCGGGCGAAGACGTACGCGAGCAAGGGTCAGCCCTCGAGCCAGACCTTCGCCAGGTTTGGCTGCTCGAAGATCGTCACGAAGTGCTCGTCGTAGCCCTTCACGTTGGCGTTGGCCACCTCGATTCGCTGGTTGGTGTGCACGGGCAGGAGCCAGGGATCTTCGAGCCACATCCGATTGAAGCGGGCGTACTGCTCCTTCGCCTCCTCGCCGAGCGGGTCCAGCCGCTCGAGGTTGGCGATGATGTCGAGGTACGTCTCCGTCTCGTAGTAGCTCGGGTTGCCCAGACGGTACGGGAAGGTCTGCTGCATGGTGGTGAGCGGCGAGAGGTTCGAGAACTTGTGGGGGGCGACCCACAGGTCGACGAATCCGCGCTGCCGCAGCTTGCCGACCCAGACGCCGATCTCCTGGGTGACGATTTCGACCTCGACGCCGATGTCGGCGAAGTTGCTCTTCAGGATCTCCGCGGTCACTTCCGTGCCGGGGATCGGCTCGATCATCAAGGGCGAGTCCTGCGACCAGCCCGCTTCCGCGAGGAGGGCGCGCGCGCGGTCGGGCTCGTACAGCTCGCTCTCCAGGTCGGGGTCGAACGCGGGTGAGGAGCTCGGCCACGGCTGGGCGGTGAGGTCGCCGAAGCCCTCGCGCAGCTCCTCCGTCATGCGCCGCCGGTCGATGGCGTAGAGGAGGGCCTGGCGCACGCGCGGGTCCACCAGCTTGGGGCTAGTGGTCACGCAGCCGACGTAGACGATTCCGGCCTTCGGGGCGAGGAAGCCCTGCCCCGTGCGCCTGGCGACCGTGGGCGACACGCCAAGCGACCAGTCGATGTCGCCGGCTTCCAGGGCCAGCCCCAGGGACTCCGTGTCGGGGAAGTTCTGCAACTCGATGCGATCGAGGTACGGTCCGCCCTCAACGGCGGACTGGTGCCAGCCGCGATTGGCGACAAAGCTCGCGCCAACGTCGGGCGTCCACTGCTCAAACGCGAAGGGGCCGGTGCCCTGGATGTTCACACCCTCCTGCAGCTCGCGGTAGGTGTCCTTCTTCGTGACCAGAAGCTGAGCGAAGAAGTCCGTCATGTTCGGGCGGGGCTTGTCGAACTCGAACTCCATCGTGCGCGAGTCGATCGCCTCCCAGCGCGTGAGCGTCACCGCGAACGAGCTGATCTGGAAACGCCCCGCGATGCCCCACGGCTCCGGGTCGAGCATCACCTCGATGCCGTGGAACACGTCCTCGGGGGTAACGGGCGAGCCATCGTGGAACTCCAGGTCCGGCTTCAGCGTGACCGTCAACTTGCTGCGGTCATCGTTGTACTCGAAGCGCTCCGCCAAAACGGGGAACGGGTCGAGGCTGTCCCGGTAGCGGACGAGCGGCTCAAGGACGGAGAAGTAGGGCTCGTTCTCCCAGGTGAAGGAGAAGGGGAAGCCCGTGTTCCAGATGAACGTCGGTGCGGAGCCGCGCAGCGTTCCACCCATCTGGGGGCCGCCCTCGGCGGGGGCTTCCGTCGCTGCCGCTTCGGTCGCAGCAGCTTCCGTAGCCGCAGCCTCAGTCGCAGCCGCCTCGGTTGCCGCGGCCTCCGTCGCCGCCGCTTCGGTTGCGGCAGCTTCGGTCGCCGCGGCCTGGGTCGCGGCCGGCGCCGGGGCCTCGTCGTCGTCGTCGTCCCCGCAGCCGACCAGGGCTGCCGCCCCGAGGCCTGCCGCTGCTGCACCGCTCCCGGCCAGCAGGGCCCGGCGGCTAATCCTTCGATCCTTCAGAGATGTCATGAGTCTCCCCTCCCGCAGGCGAATGCCTGCTCCAACTCCTCTGTTCCAGCATTCCTTGACTGGGAATGTGGAGTGGCGGGATTCTACGACACTGACAGGGGCTACGGTTGCTGCCGGAAAGGTCCCTCTGGAGGCGATGGTGTCGCACGAACCGGGAGACGCCTGCTGCACGCCAAGCACCACCTCGTGGGCGCCATCCCGCTCGGAGTCGGAGCCTGCCGCGCCGGTGCAGTCGGCTGGTTCCGCTGAAGCGCCACGGGGTATCCAGCCGCAGCGGGAGCCATCGGCCAACGGGGTCGTCGAGCTGCCGGGCGGCTCGTTCCTGATGGGGGCGTCTCCCAACGGCGAACCCGACCACGACGGCGAGGGGCCCGTGCGCGAGGTGGGGCTGAAGCCGTTTGCGATCGACGCGCACACCGTTACGAACGCGCAGTTCGCAGCCTTCATCGACGCCACCGGGTACGTAACAGAAGCGGAGCGGTTCGGATGGTCGTTCGTCTTCCGGCGGCACCTCTCGCGACAGATGGCCCGGCGCCTAGAAAAGACGAACGCGGTGGTGCAGGCGCCCTGGTGGCTCGCCGTGCCCGGCTCCCGCTGGGACCTGCCTGAGGGCCCCGGACGCGACCTCCGGGGTCGCGAACAGCACCCGGTGGTGCACGTCTCCTGGAACGACGCGCAGGCGTACTGCGAGTGGGCCGGGGCGCGCCTGCCGACCGAAGCGGAGTGGGAGTACGCCGCCCGCGGTGGACTCGAGCAGGCTGTCTACCCGTGGGGCGACGAGCTCGAGCCGGACGGGGAGCATCGCTGCAACATCTGGCAGGGCGCCTTCCCCGACCACGACACCGGCGCCGACGGCTTCACCGGCACCTGTCCCGTGGACAGCTTCGAGCCGAACGGCTACGGGCTCTACAACTGCTCGGGGAACGTGTGGGAATGGACGGCTGACTGGTTCAGCCCGGATTACCACCAGCACGAAGCCGGGGAGACGCGCGAGAACCCCACGGGTCCGCCCACGGGCACGCATCGCGTTCAGCGGGGCGGGTCGTTCCTTTGCCACGTGTCGTACTGCAACCGCTACCGCGTCGCGGCGCGCACAGGCAACACGCCGGACTCGTCCACGGCTAACTCGGGCTTCCGCTGCGTCCGCGACCTGTAGGGAAGGCGGGGCTAGCGGGCGAACGTATCGACCACCAGCCACGCCACCACCAGTAGCAGCGTCGTCGAGAGAACGCGCAGGATCACGGCTCCGCGGATTCTCGAGGCGACACGGGCGCCGGCCTGCGCGCCAACGACGGCGCCGATCGCGATGAACCCCGCCTCGGCCAGGTGCTCGTCGAGGTGGAGGCCTCCGGTGACGGCGTGCACGACCGTCGCCTCGAGGGCGATGAGCGCATAGGCGAACTGGCTGGTGGCGGTGGCGATGTGGACGGGGAAACGCAGGACGATCGTCAGGAGCGGCACCTGGAGAACGCCGCCGCCCGCCCCCAGCAGCCCGGAGACGAAGCCCATCGCGCCGGCGACCGAGAGGCCGTGCCAGAGGCGGAAGGTGTAGAAGAAGTTCTGCCCCTCGCGGTCCCGGATGCGGCGGGAGATAGCCCCCCGACCGGTGATGGGTTCCCGCAGGCCGGTCGCTTGCCGGCGCAGGATGAGGTGCGTCGCGACGCCCGCCAGCGCCACTGCGAACACGATCACGAAAACGTCGCGAGGGATGATGCCGACGAGGAGCGCGCCGCCCAGAGCGCCCGGGATAGCGGCCAGCGCCCACCAGATGCCGCTGCGGTAGTCGATGCGCTTCTGGTACGCATAGGCAATGGCGCCGGAGCTCGCGTTTGCGAACACCACCGCGAGCGAGATCGCCGTGATCGTGGCGGGGTCGCGGTCGGGGTAGACAACCAGCAGGATGGGGACGAGGAGGAAACCCCCTCCGGCGCCGATGATCGCGCCAAAAACGCCCACGCCCAGCCCCAGCAGGATGAGCAGGACCGCCTCTAGCACGTCAGGCTCCACACGCTGTATCGGGCGACGCGGTTGGTCGCGCTAGGGCTGGTGATGGCCGGCGAACCCCGAACGCGAGTCACAGCCGCACGATACGCCCGGCACACCGCGAGCCTGCCTCCCGGCGGCAAGGGCGGCTGCGGGGGTCTTCGCTACTCGGCGATGATGCGACCGCGCAGCTCGGCCTCGCGATCGAGCACCTGGTTGGAACCGAGCTCGATCCGCACTTCGGCAATGGCGCCCGAGAAGGCGAACGGCACCTCGTAGTCCTCGCTGACGGGGGTGTAGAGGTCCTGGCCGACGTCGAGACCTTCAATCGCGAACATGCCTCCGAGCGTGGCGGGAAGATCCCCGCTTCCCACCTGGCGGCCATTGATCGTGAGAATGGCCGTTCCCGCCAGCTCGTTGGTCTTCGTGAACTCGAACGTCACGACTGACCCGCCGATCGGGACCGGCGTGTCGGAGACGATGCGATAGCGCTCGCCGACGTAGCTGTACTCGTGTACCAGGCGGTTGTCCTTGACGAACAGGGAGTACCCACCGGTGATTCCACCGTGGGCGATGAGCACGCCCTCGTCTGCCTCGGTCTCCCGGGACAGCTCGACGGTGATGGTGTAGTCGCGGTTGCGGGTATCGGCGGCAGCATTCGTCGGCGTGTGGGCCATGCCCTGGCGGTAGACGAAGCTCGTGCGGTCCTGGGGAGAGCCCTTCTTGGGAGGCGTGCCCCGCGCTCCACGGAGCCCGTCTTCGAGCGGCAGCACATCGTACTTGGCCGCCTCGATCCACCAGTGCTCGATCATCTCCTTGAGCTTCTCCGGCTCCGACTCGGCGAGGTCGTTGCACTCGGAGAAGTCCTCATCGAGGTGGTAGAGCTCCCACTGATCGTCCTCGAAGGAACCCCCCGGCGCGTGGAAGGTGACTGCCTTCCAGCCGTCGTGCCAGATGCCCCGATGGCCGAACATCTCGAAGTGCTGGTTGCGCTTGCGAGTGGGCTCATCGCCCGAGTCGAAGGTGTAGAGCATGCTCGTCCCGTGGATCGGGAGCTGGGGAACTCCCTGATGCATCTCCGGCGCCTCCACTCCAAGCACCTCCAGCACCGTCGGGACGATGTCGGAAATATGGTGGAACTGCGGCCGGATAGCGCCGGCGTCCTTGATGCGATCGGGCCAGTGGATGATGAGCGGGTCGCGGATGCCGCCGCCGTGGGTGTTCTGCTTGTAGCGCTTGAGCGGGGTGTTCCCGACCTGCGCCCAGCCCCAGGGGTAGTTCGTGTGGGACCTGGGGCCACCGATCTCATCGATGTTGGCCTGGTTGTACTCCTCGCTCGCGGGAACCTGGTTATAGAAGCGGCCCTCGTTGACGACACCGAGGGGACCACCCTCCTGGCTCGCGCCGTTGTCGGAGACGACGACGAACAGCGTGTTGTCGAGCTCCTCCACCTCCTCGAGGTAGTCGGCGAGACGTCCGATCTGGTGATCCATGTGGTCCAGCATGGCCGCGAAGGCCTCCTGGAGGCGGGCGCGGACGCGCTGTTCGTCTTCGGAAAGGTCATCCCAGGCGGGGACGCCGTTGTTGCGAGGGGCGAGCTGCGTGCCTTCGGGGACGATGCCGAGCTCCAGCTGGCGCTGGAACCAGGCCTCGCGCGTGGCATCCCAGCCCTGGTCGAATTTGCCGCGGTACTTGTCGAGGTACTCCTGCGGGGCCTGGTGGGGGGAATGGCAGGCTCCGAAGGCGACGTAGAGGAAGAAGGGAGTGGTCGAGAGCGAGGTCTGGTCGCGGACGAACTCGATGGCCTCGTCGACGATAGCCTCGCTCAGGTGGTAGTCCGGGTCCGAGGGCGAGGGGATGTGGCGGTTGTCGAGGATGAGTTCGGGAGCGAACTGGTCGGTCAGCGCGTCAAGGAAGCCGTAATAGCGCTCGAAGCCCTTCTGCAGCGGCCAGCCGGTGAATGGCCCGACGGCAGAGCCATCGGCCATCGGGGCAAGGTGCCATTTCCCGAAGGCGGCTGTGTTGTAGCCGGTCTGCTGGAGCATCTGCGCGATCGTGGCGGCGCTGGGCGAGATCGCGCCGCGGGCACTGGGGAAGCCCGTGTCGTAGTTGGAGATCGTGCGCATGCCAACGGAATGGTGGTTCCGCCCGGTCAGCAGGCAAGCGCGGGAGGGGGAGCAAATGGTCGTGGTGTGGAAGTTCCGGTAGCGAATTCCGTTGGCCGCGAGGCGATCCATGGCAGGGGTATCGATCGAGGAGCCGTAGCACCCGAGGTGCCCGAAGCCAACGTCATCGAGCATGATGAAGACGACATTGGGGCTTCCCGGTGCCGGCTTCGGAGGCTCCGGCCACCACGGCGTCGACTCGCTCGTGTAGCGCCCGATATGACCCTGGAAAAACGGTTCGCTGCTCATCTCTCACACCTCGGCTGACTGGGGACGCTCTCCTTGCTGGAGAGCGCTTGGTGGCACAAGTTCGCGCAGTATAGCGGCAGCCCCTGGCGAGGCGAGCCGAGCGGCAAGAGCCGGACCCCGAGGGTCCTTCGCCGGGGGTCTGGAAGGCAGCCGACACTCAGCGGGGAGCCGCTTCGCTAGAATGGCGGACCATGAGCCGCGTTCTCGACAGGCTGAGCTGGCTGGTTACGGTCCGCCCGTACATCACGATCGCCATCCTCCTCGTCATTACCGTCGTCCTGGCCATGGGCGCGGGGCGGCGCGCCGAGGTGCTCGAAGGCGCGGCCCTGGCGTTCCTTCCCCCGGGGAACGACGTCGCCGATGCGATCAATGAGATCGACGAGCTCTTCTCGGAGTCGGGCGACGTCCGGGTCGTGACCCTCCTCTTCCGGGGCGAAGCGTTCACCCCCGACGGGCTCTCCCAGATGGACGCCCTGATGGATGGCCTCCTTGGCGACCCGGCGATCGGCAGCCTGCTGGCGCCCGGCGACGCCGCGATCGCACCCACGTTCCTCATCGGAACGGTGCTCCAGACCGACAGCTTCGAATCGGTCACGCAGGCGGAGATTGACTCTGCCCGCGGCGTGCCCGAAATCGCCGCCGGGCTTGCCGCGATGACGGGGACCGATGAGGACGGCACATCCGTCGCGATCGCCACCATCAGGCTGATCGACACCGACGACGAGCGAATTCAGGAGGCTGAACGTTCGATCAACGAGCTGGCGACCGACGACCAGGGCCCACTGCGCGTAAGCAGCGTCTCGCCCGTGGTAATCGAGGATGAGTACAAGAAGGCCACGGAAGAAGGGCTGTTGCCGCTGATCGGGCTGGCCCTCCTCCTGATCCTCGCCCTGATCCTGGTGTTCCTGCGAACGCTCTCCGACCTGCTGCTCACGCTGGCCGGTCTGCTGATTTCACTCATCTGGGTTATCGGCGCGGAGGGCTGGCTGGGGCCGGACGCGCTCGACCTCATCGGCCCGCCGAGCTCGCTCACGGCAATGGTCCCAATCATCGTCATCAGCCTCACGGTGGACTACGCCATCCAGGCCGTCTCGCACTACCGCGAGCAGCGAACCGCCGGCACCTCGGTCGTCGACGCGGTCAGGACGGGATTGCGCAACGTGACGATTCCGCTCGTGCTGGCCGCCGTCACGACAATCGTGAGCCTCCTGGCGAACCTGTTCTCGCCGATCTCCGTGGTGAGGGATTTCGGCATCGTGGCGGGATTGGGCGTGGGGATGAGCCTGATCGTGATGCTGACGCTGCTACCGGCAGCGCGGACCATCATCGACCGGCGGCGCGAGGCGCGGGGCAAGCTGACGCCACCCCGACCGGTTGCGAACGCGCTGCCCGGCATCGGCCGCCTGGCAGAGGTGCTGGGAACATCAGTCGCGCGCCGGCCGGCGCCCTACTTCATCGTCATTCTGGCGATCACGATCGGGCTCGGGTTCTCCGCTACGAGGCTCGAGTCCGGGTTTGACATCCGCGACATCCTGCCTCAGGGCGGAACCGTCCTGGAGGACATCGAGACCCTCGAGACAGCCGTCGGCGGTTCGACAGAGATGGTCACTGTCCTGGTGAAAGCGGAAGCGACGGAGACGCGGACGTACCTGAACCTCCACGACCTCAGGGAGGCCTTCGACGATGAGGATCGCCGCCCCCGGGCGGCGGCGGGGCCCATCCAGATGTCGTATGAGCTGATGGTGCGTGACTGGACGACGGACAGCGGGCAGCCGGGCGACAACTACGACTCGGATCTGGCCGCGCTTTTCCACGAAGCTTCCGCCGGGGTGGAGCTCGACCCAGAGCTGCTGCAGGAGTTCCTCGACCGGCTCAAGGAGCTGGAACCCGCGGTCGCTCATGCGCTGGTCGACGATCCGGACGGGATCGATTCACTGCTGGTCCAGTTCCCCGCCTTCTCGGGTGATCCGGATACGACGAGGGCGCTCCAGGAGGACCTGGAGGCCCTCTGGTTCGGCGAGGACGGAACGGTCACGGCAACATCGGGAAGCATCGTCTCCATCGCGGTCACGGACGAGATCACCGGTCGCCAGACCGAGGCGATCAGCACGACCATCGCGATGGCGTTCGGCATCCTCGCCATCTTCTTCTGGGTCACGCTGCGGCAACCGGTACTGGCGTTTATCGCGGTGGCGCCGGTCATACTGGTGCTCATCTGGGTGCTGGGCACGATGGCCCTCATCGGCATTCCCTACACGCTCGTCACCGCAATCATCACGGCGCTCTCGATCGGAATCGGCGTGGACTACACGATCCACGTGATCCATCGCTACCGGGAGGAGTTCGCCCACCTGCGCAATCCCGAGCAAGCCGCAATCCGAACGTTGGCGACCACGGGATCGGCGCTGCTCGGGTCAGCCCTGACGACCGCCCTCGGCCTCGGAGCGCTGGTGCTCTCGCCCACGCTCGCGTCTCAGGAGTTCGGCATCACGGCCGCGATCACGATCGCGTACGCGCTAATCGTGTCCATCCTCCTGGTGCCACCCGCGATGACCGTCTGGGGCGCGTACCAGAACATGCGGCTGCGCTCGATGGTGGAGCGGGTGTGGGAGGAGCTCGACGTGGCGATCGAGGGCGTCCACGAGCAGTACGAGCAGGAGTCGTCGTAGGCGCCGGGGCCTAGAGAGGCTTTCGAGCCAGAAAACAGTACAGCGGCGTGTAGATCCCGGTCTTGCCACCTGCGACGTAGGCATCCGCGGTCCGATCCAGGAGCCGGATGACTTCCGCGGAGCCCTTCGGGAACAGCCGCACCGTTTCGGCCAGCTTGACTCCTCCCATTATCGCTTTGCGGCCCCACGGGAGCCTGCGCACCGCGCTCCCCGGCGTTCCCTGGCGAGTCTCCATGGGCTGATACCAGGGTGTGGATGGTCCATCCTGGACATCCCGATCCATCCCCTCGATGACCTCGAACCCGACCGCTTCAAGCGCATGATTCACTTCCGCAAAGGTCGCGATGTCGTTCAGCGCGATGCCGAGCATGAGCTCTTGCTTGATGGCCCTGTGGCGGCTGTCGTTCGGGTCGAACTTCTCCGTCAGGCACATCTCCTGGCCCCAGAGGAGGGCTCCCGGTTTCAGCACGCGGAAGATCTCGGCGAACGCGCCCTGCTTGTCCGGCGCGTGGCAGGTTGACTCGATGGCGTACCCCCGGTCGAAGGAGCCGTCCGGGATGCCGCTCATATCCATGAAGCTGCACGTGTGGTACTCGACCATGTGGTCGAGCCCCGCCTCGGCAGTTAGCTGCTTCGCCATCGCCAGCTGGATTTCGTTGATGTTGACTCCTGAGACGCGGACGCCAGCCTCACGGACAACCCGGCGCATGGGGCCGCCGATTCCACATCCGACGTCGACCACGGTCATGCCTTCTTCCAACTCCAGCTTGGAGATCATCAGGCGCTGATGCCGTTCCTGTGACTGCTCCAGGCTCTCCGTGGGCTTGAGCGGCGCGAAGTGCAGGGATTCGCTCCAGCCCCAGACCATGAACGCCGTGCACAGGTCGTAGTACTCCTTCGCCGTTTCGCTATGGGAGTAATCGCTCGACCCATCGGCGGCCATCGCCGCGACGTCGGTCCACTTGTTGAAGTCTCGCACGCGACCTGCGACGTCGGAGCCGCGGTACGAGTGGTTCAACTCTTTCAGGAGCGTACGTAGCTGCACCGCGTGGGGTTCCCCCTTGCCTTTCGTCTATGGCCAGCCGACCGATGCGCCCAACGGAGTCCGAAGCGAACCAGCGCGCGTCAGGATGGGATGTCGCGCCTCTTCTCGGCGATGACGAACTTGATCTTCTTGCTGATTGAGAGCGAGGGGAACGGGTTAATCCGCAGGGGCTTGTTTTCGGGCGACACCTTGATGGTGAAGTAGTGCGCCAGCATCAGCAGGTTGGCGCTGAGCTGCAACTCCATCCAGCGCGAGCCGAGGCAGGTGTGGGTTCCCAGCCCGTACGGGGCGTAGCCGGGACCGCGATGCTCGTCTCGGGGAGGCAGGTAGCGGTCGATGTCGAACTTCTCGGGATCGGGGAACACATCGCTCATGTAGTGCGAGGCCGTCTGGGCGATGTGGATCTCCGAGCCCTCGGGGAGCTCGTACCCCTCCACCACACAGGCGTTCATCACGGTCCGGATCGACACAGGGACGATCGGGTAGATTCGCATGGACTCCATGATGAAGCGGTGGGTGGTGTCGATGGCTTCCAGGGTGAAGTCCTCGGGGGAGGGATCGCCGTCGGCGAAGAGGGCATCCGCTTCGGCGCGGATCCGCTCATAGAGTTCGGGCTGCGTGGCCATGGCGTAGAGGGCGAAGCTGAGCCCGTCGCCGAGGTACACGCTCGCAATCAGCGGAGCCGACAGCGCGAAGCGCAGATTCGACTCGGGGAGGAACTGCGGATCGCTCGCGTGCAGGCTGAGCAGGTCGTCGGCGAGGTCGCGGGGACATCCGGCCCGCTGGGCGGGGGTGTGGATGCCCTGGACGCGGTCCAGCAACGTCTCGATGCCTTTCGCCTTCCGCTTCATGCCCGGTGTGCTCAGCATGAACTTGGGCAGCACCTTCACGACTCGCGTGGCGAGCGCTCGTTCCTTGTAGACACTCAAGTCGTCGAGGAGGTCCTGCGACTGCACGCTGAGCATGAGCGGCGAAATCTGGGAATTGATCAACTTCCGGGACATGGGGCATGCGGGGAATGCGTCCCCAACCTTCCAGCTCGCCATGTGCGCACGGGCGTTGCTGAAGACGGTGTCCAGCTGCCCTTCCAGCCGCGCACGGGAATAGGCCGGCTGCATGGACTTGCGGAAGCGGAAGTGGTCGGCGCCATCGAGGGAGGGGAGGATTCCGGACGCGCCGTAGACCTTCTCGAACTCCTGGAGGTAGTCCTTGGCCCGCAGGAACGTGCGCCCGTGCCGGTGAGCCCAGCGATTGGTTTCGGGACCGGCGAGGAACGTCATGGTGTCGAGGAACGGCGGGTTGAGCCTGAACACCGGGCCGTACTCTTCCGCGAGATCGGCGAAGAGCCCCGGCAGGTTGCCTCTCCGGAGATGTCGGTTGAGCAACACCTTGCGCAGCGAAACCGTCGGGATCTCCTTGGTCAGCGTGGCGCGCCGGAGCAGCGGACCGGCCAGGTTGTTGGCGACCGCATCAGCGATCGCCCGGCCGATCAGGTCCATCCTGCAGATGAGTTCGACGCGCTCCTCATGCTCTTCCTCGATGGGGAAGACGAAGCGGAGGACGTCGCAAGTGTTCGCGAGCGCGATGATGATGACATCCCGGGGGTCGGGAATCTCGTTGTTGTAGAGCACGTTGCCGATACGCGTCGTCACGAACTCGGTCGAGCCGTTCTGCGAATCGCCCGTTTCTGCGCGCTGCCACGCGATGCGCGACAGGGTCCAGAACTCGCCGTCGTGGTACTGGAGGATCTGCATCGCCACCAGGCGCTCCAGGGTCACATCGATGATCGACTCCGCATGGGGCGCGAGGCGCTCGATCCAGTACTGGGCGTTCTGCTGGGCCGGTTCGTCGGCTATTTCCCGCAGGATGTCGTCGAGGGCGGCGTCTCCCGTGGGCGTCTTGTCCAGGAGGATGAGCGAGTCCATATCGGTATCGATGCGGGAGATGAGGGACAGCTCCGCGAGCACCGCCCCGACCACTGCACAGTTCAGGTCCCACCCGGGTACCTGGCGAAAGTAGCCGCTGTCCTCATTGAGGAGCATCAGGAGGAGTTCATCAGGCAGAGTGAGCGCTCGCGTTGCGACGCGTTCCGTAGCGAGAGTCATGAGTCCAGTCCCCGAGGCGCGGGCTATCTCGCAGGAGGCGCCCGACCTCAAAAGCAAGTGTATCGCAAGCGAATCCAGGGGGGGCAACCAATCCCGAGAGAAAGGATCGGTTCAGGTGTGAGTGTGCTCACCTGACGTAAGATTCGCGTGCCCCTACCGTAAATGGTGACTCTTCGGCGAAGGGGATCCGTTAGTCGAGATTCCAGGTGAGGAGTGTCGGACGATGCCAGCGCCACGTCCCGAGGCCGCCAACGACACGCTTTCGCCCTTTCCCGAGGGCTGGTACTTCCTCGCGAGCCGCGAGGCCATCGAAAAAGCCGGACTCATCGAGAAGACCTGGATGGGCGAAGAGATCGTGATCTGGTGCGATGAGGACGGTCGGGTCTGCGTCGCGGAGTCGGTCTGTCCGCACCTCGGCTCGGCGCTCGGGCCCTCCGCAGGGGGGCGCATCTGCGAGGGACGGGTGGTCTGTCCGTTCCATGGCTTCGAGTTCGATACCAGCGGGCAGTGCGTGGCCACACCCTTCGCCCCTCCGCCGCGATCGGCGAGGCTGCGAGTCTTCGAGACGCACGAGGTCGCGGGGCTGATCTTCGCCTGGTGGGGGATCGAGGGCCGGCCCTCCCAGTGGAGCCTTCCCGACGACGCCACCGACCAGGAAGGGTGGAGCGACCTCCGCATCCAGACCCTGCGCTTCCCCGGTCATCCCCAGGAGACGACGGAGAACTCGGTCGACATCGCCCACCTGCGCTACGTGCATGGCTACGACAACGTGGACCGCACCCACCCAATCGAAGTAGACGGGCCACTCTTCGTGAGCCGCTGGGACTTCCGGAGTGTGCGGAAGATCGCCGGGATCGTCAGGCTCACCCTCAACCTCTCCGCCCACACTCGCATCTTCGGGTTCGGCTACTCCCTTGTGGAGGTCCGCGAGCATACGATCCCAATGGACATGCGTCTGTGGATCCTGGCGACACCCGTGGACGGCAGGCTGATCGACATGTCGCTGGTCTCGCAGGTGCGAGTAGAGCCGAAGACCAGGCGATTCATCGCCGGCGCGGGGTTTCTCCCGCATCGGCTGCGGGCTACCGTCGTCAACAGGTTCCTGAGCCCCATGCAGAAGATGGACGTGCTTCAGGACGTGATGATCTGGCGCCGCAAGCAGTACCGCGCGCGCCCACGCCTCAACCGGGCCGATGGGGAGATCACCATGTTCCGGGACTACTGCGCCCAGTTCTATCCGGACCCCGAAGGCGGCGCCGATCGACTCCCCGAGCCCGATCGGGCCATTCGGCAACCGGATGCAGGGTTAGGCCTTCCGGAATCGCCAGCCGTAGAGGATGCCCCCGTAGTAGTTGAATGAACGCCTGGCCGCGTCGTCCTCGAAGGGGTAGTCCGCTCCGAGCTGCCGAGCGGCGGCAAGGCCCGTCACGAAGCAGGTCTCCTGCGCATTGACCAGCGTGTGGGCGCCGCAGTGCCACGTTCGCCGCTTACCCTGGATGAAGCGGAAGATGTTTGCCGTCACCGCGACGTGACGCACATCGTGGACGATGTGCTGGAACCACCACTTCTTCACGACCTTGCTTTCGTCGATGGGGCTGATCGGGTTGTAGGTCACGAGGCAGGGCTTGTCGGACTCGTGAGCCCACGGCTGCTGGTTGTGCATGATGTAGGTGATCTCGTAGTTGTCCGGCCTCGCACCGTACTGCTCGATGTGATTGCTCCGGGTCGTCAGGGGCTTGACCTCGTTGTCGGGCAGGACGGAGGCATCGGAGTGGACGACCGTGTGGTTGTGGAGCTCACTCTCGTAGCGGATCGACGAGAGGATCGAGCGCTCGAGGAAGGTGGGCTTGTCGAGGAGCATCAGGGTCTGGTTCGCGTTGCAGGCGAAGATGACGTCGTCGAACGCTTCCCGCACGCCATCCGCGTCCTCGACCATGACGCCGGTCTTGTCCCGATAGACCTTGTGGACGGGCCGGCCGAGGAAGATCTTGTCGCGGAAGCCGGCCGATAGCTCTTCGTAGATGCGTCGCGTGCCCTTGTCCCACGTCTGCATGGGCGTGGAAGTCTCGATGTCGAAGAACTCGAGGTAGCGCGAGAAGAGCGCCGCGGGCATGTCGAAGACGTTCGTCGCCATCAGGAAATTGACGAACATCGGCTTCAGGATCTTGTAGCGGAACTCCCCGGAGAAGCCTCCCAGGTTGAGCACCGTTCCCATGCTTATGTAATTGAATGGATTGAGGGCGTTCAGGAACTTCGACTGCTTCCGGGTCAGCCAGCCGATGCGGTGCAGGCGCCGCAACATGCGCTGGAACTTCGCAATTTCGGGTTGCAACTGCTCCCGGATATCGGAGTCAAAGTCGTGCGCATAGAGGCGGTCCTGGTACTTCACGCTGTAGCTGAACCTGGTATCGACCAGGTCGATGCCGAAGCGCTCCATCAACAGGACGATGTGGTGGTAGATGGAGGGGATGCAGGCGGTGACGGAGATGTCGAAGGGGATAGTGCCGCCCGCGTCCTGGGGCATGTCGGCGGTGATGGCGTTGCCGCCGACCTGATCCTGGGCTTCGAACAACCGGAAGTCGAAGCGCTCGGGGTGATGATTCAGCGCCCAGGCGGCGGCGAGGCCCGAGATGCCTCCGCCAACGATGGCAATTCGCCGCATGTCCGTCCTTACTCCTCCTCCGGGAGCAGCACGATGTGGATGTAGCGGTCGTCAAGCAGGTAGCGCCGGGCAGCGGCCGCGACCTCCTCCAGCGTCAGCGCCTCCAGCCGCTCGTCGAAGCCGTTGATCTCGCCGAGCGACTCACCCCGCTGCGTTGCGTCCTGGATCTGGTTCAGCCAGAAGCTGTTCTCGCGGAGCTGCTCCTCGCGAGAGGTCCGGATCTGCTCCTTGACGGAGTCCAGGTAGCTCTGCTCGCCGCCGTCGCGGAGCCAGGCGACTTCCACCGCGACCTCTGCGGTCAGCTCCTCCACACGGGCGGGGTCGCTGCCAAAGAGGACGTACAGGAGGTACTCGGAGTCGGGGATGGAACTGATGCTGGCTCTAACGCCGATGGCGTACGTGCCGCCCAGCGCCTCGCGCACGCGCTCACGCAGGCGGGTGCCGAGGATTTCCCCAGCCACCGTTGCCGTGAGCGCCTCCTCGCGGGTCCACTGCGCGTCTCCCGCGTAGATGAGGAGCGTCTGGCTGCGCGGTTCGATGCCCTTGCGGACGACGTGTTCTTCCACCCCGGGTGGAGGGTCTACGTCGTGGTCGACCCACTGCTCGACCCGCCCGGTCGTCGGGAGGCTGGCGAGGTAGCGGGAGGTGAGGTCCCGCAGTTCATCCCAGTCGAAGGCGCCAACGAACACGAAGGTCGCATCGCTGAAGTCCGCGAAGCGCTCGCCATAGACGGCTGTCACCCGATCGAGGTCGAGCTCATCGAGGATGTCCAGGGAGAGGGGCCGGGCCCGGTGGTGGTTCTGGGCTAGGACCATGTTCGCCTTGTCGAAGAACACGGAGTCCGGGTCGGTCGCTCGCCTCTCGGCGCTGGTACGCAACCTCGCCTCATACGTCGAGAAGTAGGTCGGATCGAACCGGGGCTCAGTCACGTAGAGCGCGATGAGCTGGAACAGCGTCTCGAGGTCTTCGGGCGAGGCGTTCCCGCTGAGCCCTTCGAAGAGCGCACCGATATAGGGCGTAGCCGACACCCGCTTGCCGGCCAGCACCTTGTCGAGGGTGACGCTGTCGTGCAGGCCGACCCCGCTGCCGGAGGCGATGTCGTCGGCATACAGGGCGGACACGTGGTCCTCGTCGGAGACGAGGGAGTGGCCGCCCGGGCTGAAGGCCGTGAACAGCACCTCGTCGTTCTGGAAGTCCGTCTGCTTGGCGATGACGGTCACGCCGTTCGAGAGGGTCCACCGCACCGCATCGATCGAATCGACCTGTTCCTCCGCGGTGATGCTCCCCGACGTCGGGAGCGTTGCCATGAGCGGGAGGTCGTCGAACTCGTCTTCGTACGCCTCCACCTGGAGCGCGTGTGCCCCCTCAATCTGCGCAAACATGGCCGTGCTCAGGACCTCATCGGAGCTGGCCTCGGGATCCTCGGGCCGGATGACGAACAGCACGGTGTCTCCCGAGTCCGACCAGGATGCCCCCAGCAGATCGACTTCGCCCAGCGAGACTTCCGGAATCAGTCGCTGGTACAGCTCCCACTCCGCTTCGATGCCCGGAGCCGGGACCCCTGAGAGGAAGTGCGTGCGGTACTCGCCTGCAAGCAGCTCGGAATCGCGCTGGTCGCGCTCCTTGTAGAGGCTCTCCACCGAGCTCAGCAGGTTGACCTTCTCCCGAGCCAGCTCGGAGGCGGTGAAGCCGTGCTGGCGCACGCGCTGCAGCTCCTCCAGAAGTGCCGCGAAACCCAACTCGAGACCATCTTGCTCAGTCACGACCGAAAACTGCACGATGTCGGTGGGCCTTACGAAGGCTCCACCCGCGCTTCCCGCCCACAGCCAGGGGGGATCGGCCGCCTGGCCCCGTTCGAATAGCCGCGCGTTCAGCATCATGAACGCCAGCTGCTGCGTTACGGAGCGCTTGAACCACGCAAGGTCCTGGCCGGTATCGGGTGGCACCTTCCGCACCAGAATCAACTGCGTCGCGGGCGCCTCGGGGTCGGTGAAGATGTCGATGCGCGGTTCCTCGTGTCCGGGAACGTCGAACGTGGGCAAGGTCGTCGGTGGCGCAACGGCCGCCCGTTCCTGCTGTGCCTCCCCCTCGGGGGGTGGTGCGAAGTGCTGCTTGATCTTGGCCTCGATGAGGGCGGGGTCGAGGTCGCCCACCGCCACCAGGGCCATCAGTTCCGGTCGGTACCAGCGCTCGTAATAGGCGCGCAACTGCTCGACCGGGGCGGTCTCGACGACCTCGGGCAGGCCGATCGGGGCCCGTTCGGAATAGCGGGAGGCGCCGAACAGGGCCCGATAGAGACCATCCCGCCAGCGGGAGTCGAAGCCCTGGCCGAGGCGCCACTCCTCCAGCACCACGCCGCGTTCCAGCTCAACCTCCTCCGGTTCGAAGCTGATGGCGTAGGCCCAGTCGCTGAGAATCTGGAACGCCTTCTCGAGGATCTCGGGATCGTCGGTCGGGATTTCGAGGAAGTAGACGGTCTCGTCGTAGCTCGTGTAGGCGTTCAGGTGGGCGCCAAAACTGGATCCGATCGACTCGAGGTAGTCCACGATCTCCTGTTTGGCGAAGCGCTCCGTGCCGTTGAACGCCATGTGCTCGACGAAGTGGGCCAGCCCCCGCTGCTCTTCCTCCTCGTGCACGGATCCGGCTTTGACGACAAGCGACAGGTGCAACCGCTCGCGGGGCTCTTCGTTGCGCCTGATGTAGTACGAGAGTCCGTTGCTGAGGGTTCCCCGCACCACCGCGGGGTCGAAGATGAGGTTCCCGTCCGGACCGAGGACTTCCACGGACGGAGGCGTGGGGGTCGGTTCGGGCGTGGCGGTGGGCGTGGGCGTCGGCGCCACGGGCGTGGGGGTAGCGGTTGCGCTGGGCGTGGCTTCGGGAGTGGTGGTCGCCGCCGGCGCGACAGGAGTGGCGGTCGGAGTGGGCGAGGGCTCGGCGCTGGGGGAGTCCGAACCGCATGCCGCCAGTGCAACCGACAGCAACGCGATGCAGAGCAGGACTACCGCTGACTTCAGGGTCACGTCTTTCTATCTCGTTTCAAATGGCATGCGTCCGCGGGAGCACATGAACGGGAGGTCAAACGGGGCGAACGCGGCTGGCAGCATTCTTCCCAACCGGCGGCCTACGCGCAGCCCGGGGCCCCGGAACACAGGTGAGCGACTCGATCGGAAGCTAGTCGCTCGCCATCAGCAGAGGCAGTGGCCTAGCTTCCGCCAGCCGAGCCCTGGGTCCAGATGTGGTCGATGCGCGTGCGGTGGATGAACCACTCGCCATCGACCTTCTTGTAAACATCGTTGTAGACGCCGATGAGACCCACAGGGTTGGGGTTGTCGCCCATACCGAGGTCGAGCAGGAACCAGCTACCGGTCGCGCTGTCGGGACCCGTCAGCTGGACCCACCCGTTCGTCGTCGCATGCATATAGGAGAAGGGCTTGGGGCTGTGCCCGGCGACCTCCTTGTACTGCCTGCGGATCTCGTCGCGACCGACCCAGTCCCCATAGGGCAGGTCGTCGCTGAATTCGCAGACGGCGTCTTCCGTGAACAGCATTGCCATCTCGTCCGTGCGGTGGCTGTCGAAGAACTGCGAGTAGAGCACCCGCAGCTGCTTGATGGCTTCGATCTCGAGATGCTCTTCGAGGGTTGGTGGCTTCACGCCCATGGCAGATCGCTCCCCTTGAGATGTGCTGCTCAGGATACCGCCGTTGGGCGAGCGCTAGCCGCCTGTAACGGAAAGCGTTGCGCCGGTGACCCAGGAGGCGGCGGGGGAGGAGAGGTAGACGACGGCGGCGGCAACGTCCTCGGGCTCGCCGATACGCTGGAGCGGCAGCATCGCGCCGAGCCCCTGCCGCAACTGCTCCTCGCTCATGCCGGTGTATTCGATCATGACTTCCGTGGGGATGGGGCCGGGCGAGACGCCCACGACCCGCACTCTCGGCGCGAGCTCGGCGGCGAGGGTCATGGTCAGGCTGTTCACGCCGAACTTGGCGGCGGCGTAGGGGCCGTTCATCGGCGACGGCTGCGTGGCGGCGGCGGAGGAGATGTTGACGATGACGCCGCCTTCTTCGCCCATGGCCCGATTGGCAGCCCTTGCACCCGCCCAGACGGATTTGAGATTGAGGTCGATCTGGTTGTCCCACGCCTTCTCGGGGGTGCCGAGGATCGTGCGAGCGGTGCGGTCCTGAGCGCCACCGACGTTGTTGACCCAGATGCTGAGCTTGCCGAACTCGGCGACTGCAGCGTCGGCGAGCGCCTCGATCTGGTCGACTTCAAGGAAGTCCGTGGTCCGCGCCAGGGCCTGACCGCCCGCGGCCCGGATCTTCTCCGCCACTGTTTCGATCTCGTGCGTTCGGCGCGCGGCCACAACAACCGCGGCGCCGGCCTCCGCGAGGCCCACGGCGATGCCTTCGCCGATGCCCCGTCCGGAGCCCGTGACGACAGCTACCTGCCCATCGAGTCGAAAGAGGTCGAGGATGCTCACATTTCCCTCGTTCCCGTGGGCCCGCCGCTGACGGCCAACGTCTGACCCGTGATCCACTCGGCCGCCGGGGAGCAGAAGTAGACCGCCGCGGCGCCAATGTCCTCGGGCTTGCCGGCGCGTCCGGCCGGCAACTGCGAGCCCATGTTCTCCACTGCGGCTTCGTCCACCTTCATGGTCTCGAAGAACATCTCAGTCGGTACGAGGCCCGGAGCGATGCAGTTGACCCTGATCTTCTGCGGGGCCAGCTCCATCGCGAGGGTCTTGGTCATGTTGATCATGGCGGACTTGGTGGCGGCGTAGGGCCCCGCGCTGGGGGAGGCGCCCCAGGCAGCCACCGAGGAGATGTTGATGATGTTGCCGCCCTCCGCCATCTGCTCGGCGGCGGCCTTCGCACCCCACCAGGCGCTCTTCAGGTTGAGGTCGACGAGGGTGTCCCAGACGTCCTCGGGGGTATCGACCAGGTTGCGCTGGGTGCGATCGAGATTGCCACCCGCGTTGTTGACCCAGATGGTGAGCTTGCCGAGCTCGGCGACGGTCGCCTCGGCGAGGCGGTCGTTGGCAGGCCAGTCGAGCACGTCCATGCCCACCGCGAGGCTTCGCCGCCCGAGCGCCCGCACCTCTTCCGCCACGGCCTCGACCTCGTGCGCTCGTCGTGCCGCGACGGCGACGTCGGCGCCCGCCTCAGCGAAGGCCAGGGCGATGCCGCGGCCGATGCCGCGGCCTCCGCCCGTGACGACAGCCACGTGTCCATCCAGCCGGAACTGATCGAGAACGCCCACGGCGGGGCATCCTACGGCATCGGTGGTTGCGGATACGCTGCGGCGCCGGGACCAGGGGGCCTCAGTGCCAGTCGTGCGCATCCGGCATCGGGACGCCCGTGCCCACCGGCTCCACGTGCGCAACGACGATGGTCGTGGTCCCGTCCCGGCACGAAACCTGTCCCCGGATCAGGAGCACCTCGCTCCGGAGCTCCTTGCGGTGGCGCGCGTAGACGCGGGGCCAGAGGATGACCTGCACCTCCCCGCTCTCGTCCTCGATGGTGACGAAGACCGTCCCCTCCTGTCCGCGCGGGTGCTGCCTCGCGATGGGCCACCCTGCCACTCGCAGCGCCGTTCCGTCGGGCAGGCCCTCGACGTCGGCGCAGGGAGTCACGCCGGGGGGCAGTGAGGGCCGCACGAACTCCATCAGGTGGCCGCGGGGGTAGACCCCCAGCGTCCGGTACTCGCCCACCATCCTCTCGTATTCGCTGAAGTCCACGAGCGCGGGGACGCCCGCCGCCCCTGTCGTGGGGAAGGCACGCTGCCCGTTCCGGGATGGCGGAGTCGCGAGGCCCGCGTCCCAGAGCGCCAGTCGGCGGCTCGGTTCGACGGCATCGAACGCCCCCGCCTCCACCAGCGACTGCGCCGCCTGCGGCTTCAGGCCCGTGCGGCGCACGAGGTCGCCGGCGCCGGCGTAGGGACCACGCCGCTCGCGCTCCGCCACGATCAGCTCCGCCGCGGCCTGTCCCACGTCCTTAACCATCTGGAGCCCCAGCCGCACGCAGCCGTTGTCGGGGATGGCGCGCGCCTCGCTCGTGTTCACGCAGGGGTTGAGGAAGGGCGCGTCGAAGCGGCGGGCATCCTCCTTGAGCGTCTCCAGCGGGTAGAAGCCCATGGGCTGGTTGTTGACGAGCGCGACAAAGAACTCGAGAGGGTGGTAGCGCTTCAGCCAGGCGGCCTGGTAGGCGGTGATGGCGAAGGCGTGCGAGTGGGACTCGGGGAACATGTAATGGCCGTTGATCTTGGCGAAGATCGTGCGCGCCGTTTCCTCGGGCACGCCCTGGCTCCGCGCCCCCTCCAGGAAGCGCTCCCACTGCATCTCGATCAGGTGCTCGCCCTGGGGGCGGGCAAAGGCGCGCCGCAGTTCGTCCGCCTCGGCGGCGGTCATCGCCGCCACGTCCATCACGAGTTGCACCACCTGCTCCTGCCAAACGATGACGCCGCAGCCCCGCTCCAGGGCGCGCTCCTCCAGCGGGTGGTCGTAGGTCCACTCCGCTCCATGCCGGTAGCGGTCGATGAACTTCGAGACGGCGCTGCCCTGCACCCCCACCCCCGGCCGGATGAGCGCCACCTGGTAGGCCAGATCGAGCAGGTTCCGGGAGCGGAGGCGCTGGGCGATCTTGAGCTGGGCGGGCGACTGGAGGAGGAAGACGCCCTTCCCCCGCCCCTCGTTGATGAGGTCGTACACGTTCGGGTCATCGGGGGCGATGCGACTCAGGTCGGGCCGCGTTCCTTCGCGCTCCTCGATCAGGTCGAGCGCTTCCTCGATCTGGTCGAGGACGGGCAGGGAGAGGAGGTCGATCTTGGCGAAGCCGGCGTCGGCCACGCTGTCCTTGTTCCAATCCATGATGAAGCGGCCCGCGATCGCCCCCTCGCGGGTGGGGACCATCCCCGGGATGGGGCCGTCGCTCAGCACCAGGCCGCCGACGTGCTGGCCCAGCCCCCGGGGCGCATGCAGCAGCTGGGGCGCCAGCTCCGTCAGCTCGCGCCAGCCGGGGGCGTCGACGCGCTCGCGGAAGGCAGGCGCCTCCAGCATCGCCTCCCGCAGCCCCTCGCCGCCACGAGAGCGGAGCTGTTTCGAGAGCAGGCGCAGGTCCTCCCGCGGCAGGCCAAGGGCTTTGCCCAGGTCCTGGACAACGCCCTTGAGCGAGTAGGTCGCGATGGCTCCCGCGAGGACGGCGTACTCCGCGCCGAAGTGCTGGTGCACCCGCACGATCAGCTCGTCGCGGAGGGCGCGGGGGAAGTCGAGATCGATGTCGGGGAGGGTCTGCATGTCCTCGGGCATGAAGCGCTCGAGGGTGAGGTTCCAGCGCAGCGGGTCGACGTGGCTGATACCGATCAGGTAGCCGACCAGCAGCGCCACCGAGGAGCCCCGCCCCCGTCCCGGCGGGCGTTCCTCAATGGACGTGTCGGGATCGGCGAGCCCCCGCTCCTCCATGATCCGGCGGGCGAGGCGGACGATCTCCCGGTAGAGCAGGAGGAAGCCCGCCAGACGGTGGCGGTGGATGAGCCCGAACTCCTCGTCAAGGCGCTCTCGCACCTCTTCCGTGAGCGCGCCGTAGCGCCGCCGAGCGGCCTCCTCGCAGAGCCGCCGCAGGTAGCTCTCGGGCGTGTGGCCCGAGGGTACCGGGGGCTCGGGCAGACGGTAGCCCAGATCGGTGCTGAGGTTGAAGCGGCACTGCTCGGCGATGCGCAAGGTGTTGGCGACGGCTTCCGGGTAGTCGCGAAAGAGGCGCGCCATCTCCTCCGGTGGCTTCAGGGAGAAGTGGTCGTTGGGCCGGATGAAGGGCAACGCCCGGTCGATGGTGACGTTGCGGCGGGCGGCCGCCAGCGCGTGCTGCAGCCGGTAGCGCGCGGGGTCGTGGTAGCGCACGTCGTTCGTGGCTACCAGCGGAGCGCCCGCCTGCCGCGCGAGCTCCGCCAGCTCGCGGTTGCGGGTGGTGTCACCCTGGAGCAGATTCTGCTGGAGCTCCACGTACACGGAGTCCGGGCCGTACCACTCGCGGTAGCGGTCGAGTAGCTCCCCCGCCTCCCGCCGCCGGCCTTCCAGCGCCAGCCGCGCAAGGCGCCCGTCGCGTCCGCCGGTCAGCAGGAGCAGGCCCCTGGCGTAATCGGGCAGGCGGGCGGGGTCGAGCCGCGGTTCGCGCCGGTCGGCGGCGTTGGCGAGGGTGAACAACTGCGAGAGGTTGGCGTAGCCCTCTCGCGTCTTCGCCAGCAGCACCAGGCTGGAGCCGTCCGCCAGCGTCAGCTCCCCGCCCGTGACGGGCTGGACGCCGAGGCTGTTGGCCAGGCGCGCGAACTCCAGCGCTCCACAGAGGTTCGTATCGGTGAGGGCGAGGGCCGGGCTGCCGTGCACCTTCACGCGCGCCAGCAGCTCGTGGCCGTGCGAGGCTCCCTCTCCGAAGGAGTAGAAGCTCCGCGCGTGCAGCTCGACGTACCCGGCGGACATGGAGCGCTCTCGCTAGCAGGCCTGCTGGTACCAGCGCGCCTCGCGCCGGTCGCGGAAGAGGGTGACCCGCCGTCCGTCCTCGCCACGAACGCGGTAGTAGTCGCGGCTCAAGGGCGCAGGCAGCCACCAGAGGTCGAAGCTCCAGCGATCCTCGATGCGCGCGACCGGCCGCCAGCGCCGCTCCAGGCGCACGGCCAGGGGTTGCCCCTCCGGCCCCTCCTCCACCGCCACGGGGGCGGGCGGCGCGAGCGGACGCATGGCGTCGCGAGCGGCAGGGTCGATGGGCGCCTGCAAGACGCGCATCTCGGGGGCGGGGTGCCAGGGTGCGACGGAGGTCATCCGGTAAAGCGCGGGACCGCCAAGACGGGCCCGGAGCTGCCGCTCGGCCTCCTCCAGGCGGCGCTCGCGCCCCGCGCGCACGTCGGGGAAGAGACCCAGCTGCTCACCCACCCCCTCGCCGAGGTCGCCGAGCTCCAGCACGAGCTCCTCGACGGGGGCCTCGGGGTGGTCGTGCTCCAGCCGCCGCCGGATCACGGGGGAGGCCTCCTCCCGGCTTCCCACGCCCTGCCGGAAGTGGAACGCCCGCTCCCAGGGGGGCGCCTCGTGCAGGAGACATGTCAGCTCGGCCCGGCCGGCGCGGCGCCCCCGCGCCGCAGGCCGCGCGAAGGCGCGCCTGAGGAGTGTGTCGACCCCGGTGAGCGCCAACTCCAGCGAGGCGGAGGCGAAGGGCAGGGGGATGCGCTCCACGACCGCCTCTTCGCTCTCGATGGGCAGCAGGGGGCGGTCGTCGATGCCCTGGCTGAGCTCCCAGGCGCGCCGTCCGTCGTTCCCGAACTGGTCGATGAGCAGCTCCGTCCGCATGGCGGCGACGGCGCCCATGGTGTGCAGCCCGAAACGGAGCAGTCCGCCGAGCGCGTCGCGGGAGATGGGCAGCAGGTCAATCGGGTGGGGCGCGAGGAAGGGACCGGGATCGGCGGAAACGTTGACCGCCTCCGACCCCCTGCCCGTGCGGGCCGCGACGAAGGCCGGGAACTTCGCCTCCGCGACCCCGATCCGGGGCTCCAGGTCGCGGGGGAGCGCCTCGCGCAGGGCGCGCACGAGCGCCGCCTCGCCGCCGTGCAGGGACTCAAGTCCGTCGAGGCCGACGTAGGCCGTGCCCAGCTCCGCGCCCTCCACCCGGTCGCTGACCCCCTGCAGGGCCGTGAGCGCCTGCCGGAACACGCGACGGTAGGCGGGCTCATCCGCCTCCAGCACGGTCGCGTCGGGATACCGCGAGAGCGCCTCGTTCAGCGTCATGCCCGCGAGCACCCCCGTCGCGGCCGGGAAGGCGTCCACCACCCGTGGCCTGCCCGCCGAGCGGTCGGCGATCACCGCGGGCCGCGCGCGCAGGTGGGGCTGCCGTCGCAGCTCGACCCTTGCCCTGAGGTGCGTGATGAGCACGCAGGCGATCCGCACGGCGTCCTCCCGGTGGCGTCGTCGGCAGCGGTGGCTGCCGAGGCACCTTATAGAACGTACGTTCTATCCGTCAACTGCACACTCGCGCGGTGGGTGGGGGCGCCTCCCCGCGGAGTGATGCCACCCCGCATCGACCACCGTAAACGGGCCATCACCGCGGAGCGGTTCAGGCTACTCCTCTCCCTTTACGGGATGCTCGAACGACTCGCCCTTCACATGGCAGTAGATGGTGACGAGCACTCTCAGGTCGGGGCTGAGGTACTGCCCGGGACACCTGCAATGCCTCTGAATCGCACGCACGTACTCCCCGGAGGAGTCGACCAGCTCCTTAGTGACGATGACCGAGGGGGCAGTTGTACGGCGTTCGTAGTACTCACGTCTCTCCACCTCAACGACCACCTGGAGCCCGCCGGGCTTGATCTGGTAGTGGTAGAACGAAACCTGGTACTCCCAGACGTCCAAGCCAGATACTGCTCCCCTCTCGCTCTCCCCCTCGTAGGCGGCTAGTTCCATCCCCTCGGGGATGACGATTCTGTACTCGCCCACCCGGTACGTTCCGGGACCGTTGTTTTCTTGAAGACGGGGCTCTTCCCCGGTGGCAGGCTCGGCACACTGACTCGTGGGAGTCCCTCTGACACTTGGGGGTGGTGTGTCGGTGGGCGGGGTAGGCGGTAAGGCGATGGGCTCGGGCTCCCCGTTCCCCTGCAGGATCACCAGGATGACGGCCAAGGCCGCAACGCCAGCCAGTGTCACGACTCCCACTCCCGCCCACACAAGAGGGCGAGTGAGGGAGACGAAGCCAACTGGAGTCGCAAGCAGGGCCCGAAGCCGGCCTCGCTTGGCGGCGGGTTGCCACGCGGTCAGCTGATGCCGGTCATCAAGGTCGAGCTTCCCCAGCATGTTCGAGATGTGGTACTTGACTGCATCCGGACTGACCCCGAGGCGTACGGCGATCTCGGCGTTCGTTCCACCCTTGCGCAACTCCTCAAGTACGCGCCACTCGGCGGGGGTCAGGATGTCGGGGTGGCGTGGACGGCCACCGCGATTGCGCTCCAAGGCGCCATCCTATGGCGTGGCGTGTGGAGGTTTCCCTACCCGACCAGGAAGCGTGTGTCGTGGTCAGAGCCCGGCTGCGGGTTGGACGATGCTGCTCGTAGCAGAGCGAAATACCCCCGAGAGGACTCGAACCTCTGCCTTCGGCTCCGGAGGCCGACACTCTATCCGCTGAGCTACGGGGGCCCGGCGAGGCTCGATGGTAGCGCGTCGGGGGCGCACCCGCACCAGCCTCGACCGCTCGGGCGGGAGTGCTACGATCGGGCGACACTTCGCGTCGTACCTCCGGAAGGGAGCCCTCCGCCATGCCCATCTACGAATTCAACTGCCCTTCGTGCGGACACGTTTTCGAGCGCAAGCGGCCAGTGACGAAGGCGGGCCAGGGGGCTCGCTGCCCGGAGTGCAACAAGATGGCGCAGCGGATCTTCGGGGCCTCCATCATCGGCGTGGGCGGTGGCGGCGACGACTTCGGCGACCTTGGCGATCTGGCCGGAATGCCAGACATGGGCGGCATGCCCGACATGGGTGGCGGCATGCCTGGTATGCCCGGGATGCCGGGCATGGACGGGCTCGACATGGGCGGCGACCTGGACTTCTAGCGCCCCGGTCCGGACCCCTCTAGTACGCGTCGCGGCGCGAGAAGACGCGCTGCGGGTTCTCCACCATCATCGCGTTGATCTGCGCCTCGCTGACGCCACGCTCGCGCAGCGCCGGGAGCACGTCGTTGCTGATGTGGAGGTAGTGCCAGTTCGGCGCCCACTCCTGGGATGAGGCACGCGGCATCGTGTCCATGAAGCAGTTGGTGTCGTGCGAGAGAACCATGCCCTCGGCGTAGCCCATCTCGCAGAGCTTGACGATGGTGTCGACACGGCCTTCTGTGTTGAGTGTGCGGTCGATGCCGAAGCGGTCCATGCCGATGACGCTGCCGCGATCCATGATGCGGCTCAGGTAGCCGGTGTCGTCGCTGTCCCCGGAGTGGCCGATGACGACACGCGTCAGGTCGACGCCCTCGCTCTCGAACACGTCCTGCTGGGCGAGTCCCGACTCGGTGGAGACATCGGTGTGGGTGCTGATGGGAACGCCCGTGCGGCGATGCGTGCGGGCGCCCGCCCGCAGCATGATTTCGTTTTCCGCGTCGACGGTGGGCTGGGTGGCGAGCTTGATGACACCGGCGCGGACGTCGCTGCCCTCGATGCCCTGCTCGATGTCCCGGACGAAGAGGTCGGCGATGGCGTCGCTCTCCATCTGCTTGAAGAGGTTGGGCGGCTGCCGCCAGACGCCGGTGCACATGACGATGTTGAGGTCGACCTGGCGGGCGACCTCCGACACCATGGCGGCATCGCGGCCGAGGTCGATGGTAGTCAGGTCGACGATCGAGTCGATTCCGGCGGCCTTCAGCTCGCGGAAGCGTTCGACGGCGTTGGCGACCTCGGCATCGCGGTCCCAGAGCTCGGGCCACGCCTCGTACACGCCCGGCGAGCGGATGAACACGTGCTCGTGCATGAGGGTGGCGCCCAGGTCGGTGTGCTCGATGGCGCCGGCGGCGGTGGGGATGGTGACCATGCCTGCCTCCGTGACCGAGTCGCTGACGGGCGGCAGTATACGGGGCGGGGGAATGGCGATGGACGCAGCAATGGCGGAGCTGGTGGCAGCCGATCAGATTCCCTACTGGTCGCTGCTGGGCATCGAACTCGTGGACGCCGAACGCGGGCACGTGACGCTGCGACTGCCGATGCGCGAGGAGCTCGCGACGAGACGCCCCGACGTGATGCACGGGGGCGCGATCGCCTCGCTCGTCGACGCGGCCTCGGGGTCGGCGGTGGCGACGCTGCGTGACCCGGAGGACGAAACCTGGGCCGGTCACGCGACGACGGACCTGAACGTCTCGTACCTGCGGGCAGTACGCGGGGAGGCGCGGGCCGAGGGGCGGGTCCTGCGGGCGGGCCGGACGACGGTGTTCGTAGCGGTCGAGGTACGGGACGAGGCGGGGGAGCTGGCGGCGGCGGGGCGCGTGACGTACGCGATCGCGCGGCGGGGGTAAGCACCGGAAGGTCCCGCGCCTGCTATCGTGAGGGCGCGGCCCCGGCTTGGGGCGAGGAGGGGCGCTGGTGGGTGCGAAGGACTTCCAGAACCTGACGGAGATGGACGAGCTCGACGCGCTGTTCGAGCGCTCGCGCGAGGGCGACATCGTGCTGTTCCTGCACGACTACTGGTGCCCCATCTCGAGCCGCGCCTACGACGAGATGTCACTGGTGGATGGCGAGATCGCACTCATCGACGTGTCCGAGGGACGCGAACTGACCCGCTCGGTCGAGACGCGCACGGGCGTGAAGCACGAGTCGCCGCAGGTGCTGATCCTGCGGGATGCGAGGGCGCGGTGGGCGGCCTCGCACGGGAGCATCACTTACGAGGCGGTGGGCGAAGCGATCGGAGCTTCGTAGGGGGCAGGCGGGGACGGCGGTTGGTCAGCGCGACTCGCGCAGGCTCTCGCTGCTGCGGTCGAGCGCTTCGAGGACGGTGCGGATATCGGCCTGCAGCCGCTCAATGACGCTGACGGCGTAGCGGTCGGCGTCCTGGAGCTGGCTGGCGGCGGCCTCGGCGGCCTCGCTCAGGTGGGCGGCGGCAGTGGCGTCGGCATCGGCGACGGTCTGCCGGGCGCGCGCCTCGCCATCCATGATGATGTCCTGGCTTCGTCGCTGCGCTTCCTGCACCACCGAGGTCTCGCTTACCAGGTGCGCGCGCTGCCGCTCCGCCTCTTCGATCACGGCCTGTCCGTGCTCCTTGGCATCGCGCAGGAGCTGCTCGCGTTGTTCGAGCACCTGGGCGGCCTGGCGGACGTTGTCGGGAACGGCGAGGCGCAGCTGGTCGACGAGGTCGAGGATGGCGCGCCGCTCGACGACCAGGTTGCCGCCCACCGGCAGGCGGCGCGCGTCAACGACGAGGGTCTCAAGACGGGCGATGAGATCGAGGAGTTCCACGGGGGCCTCCCCCGGTCAGGCCTGGAGGCCGACCCGCTCGCGTATGGCGGCGCGCACGTGGTCCGGAACCAGGCCGTCCACGTCGTACCCGAGCTGGGAGACCTCGCGCACGCGGCTGGCGCTCACGTAGATGTACTCGTGGTTCGTCATCAGGTAGACGGACTCGATCGACGGCGCCATCTTGCGGTTCATGAGGGCCATGTCGAACTCGTACTCGAAGTCGCCGCCGCCGCGGATACCGCGCACGATCGCGACGGCGCCCCGCTTCTTGGCAAACTCGACGGTGAGCCCTTCGAGCATCTCAACCTCGACGTTGGGAAGCTCCTTGACGGCTTCGCGGAAGAGTTCGATGCGCTCCTCGCTGGTGAACATGGCGCTCTTCTCGCGTCCGCGGATGACGGCGACGATTACCTGATCGAAGAGGCCGGTCATGCGCTTGACGAGATCGAGGTGCCCGTTGGTGACGGGATCGAATGCACCCGGGAATATCGCGGTTCTCATTCACCCTCCAAGGCCACGAAGAACGCCACTGCGGTATCGCCGTAGACCCGCCGATCGGACAAGTCCAGGCCGAGCGGGCGTTCTGGAGGATTGTATCGGCTCCGATGCTCATAGACGACCAGACCGCCCTCGGCGAGGAGCGCCGCGACCGCACTGAGCGTAGGCAGCCCCTGCTCGGAGTCGTAGGGCGGGTCGAGGAAGATGAGGTCGAAGGGGCCGTCGGCGGCATCGAGTGCGCCCGGCAGGGCGCCCCGGACGACCGACCCTCGTTCGGCCATCTCGGCGCGGGCGAGGCTCTGGACGATCGCGCGAGCGGACGATCGGTGGTTCTCGACGAAAACGGCGCGCGCGGCCCCGCGGCTGAGGGCCTCGATGCCGAGCGCCCCCGTGCCGGCGAAGAGGTCGAGCACGGCGGCATCCTCGATGCGCGTGGCGAGCACGTTGAAGATGGCCTCGCGCACACGGGCGCTGGTGGGGCGCAGGCGGGAGCCACCCGGCTCGGCCAGCTGGAAGCCACGGAGAGCGCCGCCGGTCACGCGGACGCGGGTCTGCGGCACTCAGGGAGCCTCCTCGGGCTCTTCGGTTTCAGCCGGGGGAAGGGCCAGCACAATGCGGCTCTCGAAGCGCTCGACGCCATCGCTGAGGGTGAGGGTAACGGTGTAGGAACCGGCCTCCAGCGGCGTCTGCCAGGTGACGAGGCCGCGATCACCGCCCACGAGGCTGCCGGCCGTGACCTCCCACTGCGGGAGGAGGTGGGAGTGGCTGGGTTGCAGGAGCACGGGCTGCCCGGACGCCACGAAGGGTTCGACGGCGACCCAGATGTTGCCGAGGAAGTCGTTGTTGCTGGAGTCCTCCACCGCGAGGCCGCCGAGGTTAAAGACGCTCACGAATTCGAGCTTGAAGCCCGCACTGAAGGAGTTCTCGAGCCAGACCGTGCGGCCGCCGTTGAGCTTGTAGGTGAAGGCGACGGTCGCCGTCTCCGCCTGCCAGCGCAGGCCGCTCAGCCCCTCGTCGCGGTCGATGTTGACGCCCACGATCTGGACGTCGCTGCCCGCCACCAGGCTCTCGCTGCGGATGCCGAGCTTGCTGGCGATCGTCATCGCCTCGGCAAGGGTGAGCGGACGGATGCCGTCCCCCGATTTCTCCGAGGCGTAGGGCGTGATCGTGAGGATCACCTTGCCGGGATCGACCAGGGAGGTGATGTGCTCCAGCACCTCGGGCATGTGCAGCCGGTAGGTGCTCTGGTCGCGGACGGGGGCAATCTTGATGAGGTCCGCCGACTCGCCGAGCGCGGCCCAGTCGTACGCCCCCTCGTCAATGCGGTCGATGGCCTTGAGGGGAGCGGGGAGGGTGAGGGTGAGCGTCTTGCCCTGCGAGTGCAGCCCTTCGGCCAGCTCGGAGATGAAGAGGGTGAAGGACGTGCGATGGTCGGCGCGCAGATCCAGGTAGGCGATGTCGATGCCGGAGAGGCGGTGGGCGGCGACCCGCTGGAGGATCTGCTGGACGTGGTTCGTGCGATCGGCCCCGGTCGACAGGATGTTGTCGACGCTTGGGACGGTTCCGTCGATCTCGGAGGAGGCGGAGATGACGGGGTAGTGGACAGCCGTGGTCGGGGGTTGGGGACTCGGCTGCCCCCTGAGGGAGCCGTCTGGTGCCGGGGTGAAGTCGAGCGTGTGGACGACGGTCGCGAGGAGGGCAGCGGTGGGGTGAAGGGTTTCGCCCGGCGCCAGGTAGGCAACCACCTGGCGCCCCTCGTTCAGCCGCCGGAAGACCGCGAGGAAGCGGGGTGGGTCGGCGAAGATGCCGGTTGCCCGCTCGCCGGTCTCGTCGAGGGCGGCGCTGGCGACGGGCTCCCATATCTGGCTCTCGGCGTTATAGCCGTAGAAGCTCAGGCCGCGGCCATCCATGGTCGGGACTTCCAGGGGAATCGTGATTTGCAGGTCGAAGCCGTCCGGGAGGGGCTCCGCGTTCGGGTTCCGCTCGAACAGCCTGCTGTGCAGGTCGAAGTCGGCGGGGATGTCGATCTCGGATGCCGTGGCCTCGCAGTAGGCATCGGTGCACTCTCCGGGCGAGCGACCGAAGAAGAACCAGATGAGCACGCCGACTGCGATGACGGCGATCGCGATGACCGCCAAAACCACGAAGCGCACGGGTGACGGGCGGCGACCGTCGGAGAAGGCCGAGCGTTGCACCGCTCCCCCGGCATAGCCGCGGCGGGGTCCGGGCCGGATCATCGCGCTCCCCCCACAGGAGACGCCGCGCAAGCGCGGGCCCAATGATCGAGCGCGAAGGCGAGCACCGGAAGCATCAGGGGCGATTATCGCTTACCAGCGCCCAACATCCAGAGCGGGGAAGGGACGGGCGCCACTACGTTATACTTGTGCTTCCGCGAGCGGCCTCCCCGGAGGCGGCTCGCGTTCGTGAAGGCAGCAAATCATGTCACAAGATCCAGTGCCGATGACCGAGGAAGGCGTGGCCAGACTCCACGAGGAGCTTGAGGGCCTGAAGGCCGATCGCAAGACCGTCGCGGACCACATCCACAAGGCCCGCGAGCTGGGCACGAGCCAGAACGACGCCGAGTACGACAACGCGAAACAGGAGCAGAGCCTGCTCGAAGGGAAAATCCTCAACCTGGAGGATCTCCTGCGACGAGCGGTCATCATCGACGAGGAGGGCGCGCATCACGCCTCTCGCGTGGTGGTGGGGAGTGGCGTGAAGGTGCGGCAGGGCCGGAAGACCCTGCACTACCAGATCGTCGGTCCGCCGGAAGCGAACGCCGCCGAAGGCCGCATCTCGAACGAATCGCCCATCGGCGCGGCCCTGCTCGGGCGGGCCAAGGGCGACGAGGTCGAGATCGCGGTGCCGAGCGGCGTCATCAAGCTGAAGGTGCTCGAAATCGACTAGCGAGGCGGCGCCACGGGTACATCCGGAGAGGGCCGCCAACCGGTGGCCCTCGTTGCTGTAAGAAGGGGACTGAGACGAGCATGGGCGAGGAACAGGGGACGCAGGCATCCGAGGCCGCCCCCGCGGGAACGGGGGCCGAGAGCCTTCGCGTCCAGCGCATCGAACGCGCGGAGCAGCTTCGCGCCGCGGGACTCGACCCCTACCCCCCTCGTATCGAGCGGACGCACACGAACGCCGAGGTCGACGGCCTCCTGGAAGGCGTCGAAAGCGGGGGGGAACCTGACCTCGACCCGGTCGCGATCGTCGGGCGGGTGGTTGCGCAGCGGGGAATGGGCCGTGCGAGCTTTCTCGACGTGGTCGACGGGAGCGCCCGCCTGCAGGTCTTGATTCGCAAGAACGCCGTCGGCGACGAGGCGTACGAGCAGCTGAAGCTGCTCGACCTCGGTGACTTCGTGGCCGTGCAGGGTTCGCCCATGCGCACGCGTACGGGCGAAGCAACGGTGGGCGCAACCTCGTGGCAGGTGATTACGAAGGCGCTGCGAGCGCCACCGGAGAAGTTCCACGGCCTGACCGACGTCGAGATCCGTCAGCGCCAGCGTTACCTCGACCTGCTCGCGAACGAGGAGGTTCGGGATACGTTCCGGGTGCGGAGCCAGATCGTAGCGGCGGTTCGCCGGCACCTCGACGCGCGCGGCTTTCTCGAGGTGGAGACCCCGGTGTTGCAGGAGGAGGCGGGGGGCGCGGCGGCGCGGCCCTTCGAGACGCACTCGCAGGCGCTGGGCGAGGCGCGCGCGCTGCGCATCAGCCTGGAGCTGCACCTGAAGCGCCTGCTCGTGGGCGGTTACGAGCGGGTCTACGAGATAGGGCGCATCTTCCGGAACGAGGGGTTCAGCCAGCGGCACAACCCCGAGTTCACCATGCTGGAGCTGTACGAGGCGTACGGCGACTACGGCACGATCGCGACCCTGCTCGAGGAGTTGATCAGCAGCGTGGCGGAGGAGGTGCTGGGGACGGCGACGGTGTCCTTCGGCGGGCACGAAGTCGATTTCCGTCCGCCGTGGCGGCGGATCGGCTACCACGAGGCGCTGCGTGAGCACGGGGACCTCGACCTCGACAAATTTGGCGACACCGAGACGCTGCGCGAGGAACTGCGTGGGCGGGGACTCGACGCGCCTTCCGAGGCGAGCCGCGGCAAGCTGATCGACATCGCCACGAGCAGCCTGGTCGAGCCCCACCTGATTCAGCCGACGTTCCTGCTGGACTACCCCATCGAGCTCTCGCCGCTGGCGAAGCGGAAGGCCGGCGTGGAGGGCGTGGTCGAGCGATTCGAGGCGTTCGCCGGCGGGTTCGAGTTCGCCAACGCCTATTCCGAGCTGAACGACCCGGTCGACCAGCGGGAGCGGTTCGAAGCCCAGCAGGCGTTGCGGATCGCCGGGGACGACGAGGTGGAGCTGGCGGACGAGGACTTCCTGCTGGCGCTTGAGCACGGGATGCCGCCGGCGGGCGGCCTCGGGTTCGGGATCGACCGGCTGGTGATGCTGCTCACGGGCCAGACGAGCATCCGCGAGGTGATTCTCTTCCCGCAGCACCGCAGCCTCACGGGGCAGGACGAGGAGTGACGGAGCCACTCGAACGCCACCACACCAGCACTGCCTACGTGGTTGCGGGGGACCGAACGCTCCTGCTCTGGCACCCCAGACTGGGCATGTGGCTGGCGCCCGGTGGACACAGCGAGGCGAACGAGGACCCGGTGCAGGCGGCGCTGCGCGAAGCGTGGGAGGAGTCGGGGCTGGAGGTCGAGGTGATTCCGCCCCGGGACCTGCTAACGGTCAGCGAGCCCGGCGTGCTGCCGCCCCCTGCCGTGATCCTGATCGAGGACATCGTGCGGGACGACCAGCCCTTCCACCAGCACATCGACCACGTCTACTTCACGCGCGCGACCGAGGCGGTCGACTACGAGGCGCCCATCCCGCACGGTCCCTGCCGCTGGGTCGATAGGGAGACGCTGGCAAACGCGTTTTCGCTCCCCGCGCCCGATGGTAGGCTCGTGCCCGTGGCGGAAGACGTTCGACTGCTCGGGGTGCGAGCGCTGGATGCGGCGGCGGAGGCAGGGCAACGATGCTGAGCGCCCAGTTCATCCGCGAGAACCTCGACCGGGTCAGGAGCGACATCGCCGCCCGCGGGGCAGACGCTCCCATTGACGCCATCGTGACTCTCGACGAGCAGCGACGCGCTCTTATCGGCCAGGTGGAGGGGCTGCGCGCCGAGCGCAACACGGCCAGCAAGGCGATCGGCCAGACGCAGGACGCGGAGGAGCGCACCCAGCGAATCGAAGCGGCGCGGGCGCTGGGGGACAAACTCGACGGACTTGAAGGCCAGCTCCGGGAAACCGAGGCCACGTTGCAGGAGGCGCTCTACGAGGTTCCCAACATCCTCGATCCAACGGCGCCCCACGGAGCCGACGAGAGCGAGAACGTGGTTATCGACACGGTGGGGGTGTTCAGGGAGTTCGAATTCGAGCCGCGCCCACACTGGGAGGTGGGGGAAGCGCTCAACGGGATCGATTTCGCGCGCGGCGTGAAGATGTCGGGAACGCGCTTCTTCGTCCTGCGCGGGGCGACGGCGCGCCTCCACCGAGCGCTGACCCAGTGGATGATCGACTGGCACGTAGCCGCCGGTTTCGAGGAGCACTACCTGCCCTACATGCTCACGGAGGAGTCGTTCGTGGCCTCCGGCCACCTGCCGAAGTTCCGGGAGAACCTGTACCAGGACACCGAAGAGGACTACCTCTTCATTCCCACCGCTGAAGCGCCCTTCGCGAACCTCTACCGGGACGAGATCCTCGATCCCGGCCTGCTGCCGCTCCGGTTCGTCTCGCACACACCTTGCTTCCGCCGCGAGAAGATGAGCGCGGGACGCGAAACGCGCGGGCTGAAGCGCGTACACCAGTTCGAGAAGGTCGAGATGTTCTCCTTCTGCGAGCCCGAGCAGAGCGGCGCCGAGCTCGACCTGCTCGTCTCCCGCGCCCGTTCCATCCCGGAAGAACTGGGGATCCCCTACCGCGTCCTCGAACTCTGCAGCGGCGACCTCGACTTCAAGGCGTCGAAGGGCTTCGACATCGACATGTGGGCGCCGGGGCAGGAGGAGTGGATGGAGGTGAGCTCCATCTCGAACACGTTCGACTTCCAGGCGCGCCGGGCGCGGGTGCGCTACCGGCCCGAGGCAGGTGGACGGCCACGCTTCCCGCACATGCTGAACGGGTCGGGTCTGGCGCCCGGACGGGCGCTCATCGCCGTCATCGAGAACTACCAGCAGGAGGACGGCTCAGTGGCCGTCCCGGACGTGCTCCAGCCCTACATGGGCGGCCTGACGCGAATCGAGCCGGAGGCTTCGGCCTAGCTGCCAGCCGAGTCCGAAGTCGCGCCGTTGGCGCCGGCGACCGGGCCCTCAAGCACCTCGTCGATGAGGCCGTATTCCTTGGCCGCCTCAGCGTCCAGCCAGAAGTCGCGGTCGGTGTCGCGCTCGATGCGCTCCATCGGCTGACCGGTCTGCTCGTGGATGATGTTGCGGAGGATGGCCTGGAGGCGCAGCGTCTCCCTGGCCTGGATCTCGATATCGGAGGCCTGGCCCTCGGCGCCGCCCATTACCTGGTGGAGGTGGACGGTGGCGTTGGGGAGAGCGGTGCGCTTGCCCTTTGTGCCACCAGTGAGGAGCACCGTGCCCATGCTGGCCGCTAGGCCGATGCAAACGGTCGCGACATCGGGGCGGATGAGCTGCATCGTGTCGTAGATGGCGAGTCCCGCGGTGACGCTGCCGCCCGGGCTGTTCACGTAGAGGGTCACGTCCTTCTCGTCATCCTCGCGGTCGAGGTAGAGGAGTTGAGCGATGATGATGTTCGCGACCATCGCATCGATGGGCGTGCCCAGGAAAACGATGCGCTCCTTGAGGAGGAGCGAGTAGATGTCGTAGGCGCGCTCGCGTCGTCCATCGGACTCGATAACGAGGGGCATGATGTCGAGGATGGGATCAAGGCTCACGTGGGCACTCCCGGCGGTAGTCCCTCCAGTTTGCTAGGCGCGATCCGTGCGAACAATCCGGGGACCGTGCCAGAGGCGAACAGGCAGGCTAGACTGGCGCCATGAAGATCTGCCCGACGTGCGGATACGAGAACCTCAACGTGTACGGCTACTGCCAGAAATGCGGCAGCGGTTTCGCGGAGCTGGAGGACTCGGGAAGCGCCGACAAGGGCCCGAATCCGCGCGTACAGGCGTTCCTGAACTGGCTGCGCGGCCGGCGCACGACGGCTGCCTGAGCAAACCCCGCCTCCCTTCGTCAGCACCCCCTCTGACCCCCCATAGCGGCTCCCGAAGACGGGCGTAAGATTGCGCCCATCGCAGCCACCGAGGGCAGGGGGAAGACATGGACGAAGGCACACTTCGGCAGACCGTGGCGGACCTGGTCGCACCCAGCAGGGGGATCCTCGCCGCCGACGAGAGCACACGGACGATCAAGCGCCGATTCGACTCGATAGGAGTCGAATCGACCGAGGAGAACCGGCGCGCCTACCGGTCGCTGCTGCTGACCACACCGGGCGTGGGCGAATACATCTGCGGCGTGATCCTGTTCGAGGAGACACTCGGCCAAACGGACGGAGAGGGCACGCCCCTTCCGCAAGTCGCGGCGGACGCCGGCGTGGTGCCCGGGATCAAGGTCGACAAGGGCACGGTTCCCCTGCCGGGCGCCCCTGGCGACCTCGTGACGGAGGGGCTCGACGGCCTCGCGGGACGGCTCGAGGGGTACAAGGAGCAGGGCGCACGCTTCGCCAAGTGGCGCGAGGTCTACAACATCACCGACGACCTGCCGAGCGCCCTGGCCATCTCCGCCAACGCCGAGGTGCTGGCTCGCTACGCGCGCATCTGCCAGGAGGCGGACGTGGTGCCCATCGTCGAGCCTGAGGTGCTGATGGACGGCGGCCATACGATCGAGCGCTGCGCCGAGGTGACCGAGGCTGTGCTGCACGCGGTCTTTGCGGCGCTGGACCGGCACGGCGTCCTGCTCGAGGGGATCGTGCTGAAGCCGAACATGGTCCTGCCCGGCAGCGAGAGCGGCCGCAAGGCCTCCCCCGAGGAGGTCGCGAACGCCACCCTGACCGTCTTCCGGCGGTCGGTGCCGGCGGCGGTACCGACGATCAACTTCCTCTCGGGCGGCCAGTCGGCGGTCGAGTCGACGGAGAACCTGCACGCGATCAACGCAGCATCCGGCGAGAAGCCCTGGGCGCTGAGCTTCTCCTACGGGCGCGGCCTGCAGGCCCCGGCTCTGGCGGCATGGGGCGGCAAGGTCGAGAACGAGTCCGCCGCGCAGGCTGCCTTCCATGAACGCGCGAGGCTGAACGGCCTCGCGCGGGACGGCCAGTACGAGGGCGAACCGGAGGCCTCGGCGGCGGGGTAGCTCCGGCGCCTATAATCGGGCCAGTCGCAGGGAGCACGACGGGAGGCTCGCGATGACGGCCACGGCGACACGCGACAGGGAAGCCGACCGGCTCTTCGCCCAGCTTGGCGAGAGCATCCTCGGGCGCGACCAGCAGGCGACACGGCAGACGCTGCTCGACCTGCTCGCGGCGGACCGCGACCCGGTCGAGATCCTGAGCGAAACCGTGCGCACGCACGGCCCCTACACCAACGTGCCGTACCACCAGCGCGTCGACGGCGGCGTGATGCGCTTCGTGAACAACGACCACTGCATGCTGAGCTCGCGCACGAGCCTGACCCTTCCCCGCTACCTGCCGCCCGAGCTGAAGCACCTGCCCATCGCGCAGACGCTCTGGTACGTGCCCACCGGGCTCGACCCGTGGAACCAGCTCATCGGGCGGATGCCGGGGCACTACGGCCGGCGCACCTACAAGCCGGTGCCCGGTGTCGAGCCGCCACCGCCCGAGCGGCACTGGGAGGACCAGGAGCCGCTGCACATCGAGGGCACGTTCGAGGAGCGGCTGAACGAATGGCTCACGCTGGTGGAGCGCGGCGAAGTGGTGCGCGCTTACCGCGTCTTCCTGGGGCTGTTCGAGGAGAAGGAGCGGCGCAAGGAGCTGCTGGCGCAGCTCGTGTTCGCGGGGCTCATCGACGTGCAGGGACGCCTGCTCTACAACCGCTCCTACACGACCGGCCACAAGGCCTATCGCGCCCGCGCCACGATCGAACTGGGGCAGGCCGTCGGCTGGGAGAACGCACACCACATCCTGTACGCGGGCGTCCTCGACGTGGCGGTGGGGCCGCGCTGGCATTCCGAATACGAGATGGCCTGCCAGGTCGAGCTGTACCGGCTGCGCGAGGAGCTTCCCGGCTCCTCGATCGACCCGACGCCCGGCGCAAACCGCGACACCGAGCTGTTCGCGAACGAGGCGCCGCTCTCGGAGCCGGAGGCAGAGGGGCTGATCCGGGCCCTCACGACAATGCCGGAGCCGGACTACATCGAGCACCTGGTCGCGCTGCTGCTCGCGGGGCGGGGTCCGCGCCAGATCATTGACACGATCCAGGTGGCGGCGGCGAACGTGCTCCTGGAGACGGTCGTGCCGGACGAGTTCTCGATGCCGCAGCACGCCTACGAGTACACGAACACCGTCCGCTGGTTCTACGACACCTTCGAGCACCCGCACCGGACGAAGCTGCTGTTCGTGGCGGGCTCGTTCGTGAACCAGGCAGCGCGCTGGATCGCGAACCTGAAGGGTCACGGGCGACCCCTGGTCGCCCCGCCACAGGGGTCCGAGTCGCTCTCGGGCGACCAGCTCCTCTCGCGCCTGGACGATGCCCTGATGGCGCTGAACAAGGAGGAGAGCGTGGCCTGGACGCAGGCCTACCTCGATGCAGGGTTCGGGCGCTCGCCGCTGGTGCAGACGCTGACGACCGCCGCCGTGAAGCACGGGAACGACCCGCACAACCAGGAGATTGGACTCTGCCTGGCGGAGGACTACGGCCACTCCACGTCGTCGCGGCGCGACACGCTGCTACTGGCGAGCGCCTGGCACACAGCGGGGCACCGCAAGTACGGCGATTCGCTGGAATCGTACCGGCGCTTCGCGGAGGCGCTCGGCGTGAGCGCGAGCGGCGAAGGGCGGGGCGAAGGCGACCCCGAAGAGGCGGTGCTCGACCAGATCGAGGAGCTTCCGGACCCGGCCTCTTCCGGACAGTAGCACCCTACACAGGTCTCACTCGAACGTTCAGAATAGGTCCGCCTGTCGCGGGAATGTTTTGACTGCCCGCAAACGGTGGAGGGAGCGCGTGTCGCTTGGGCGACTGGGCAAGCCGCTACGGATCGCAGTCGGCATCGCCATCAGCCTCTTTCTCGTCTGGCTGCTGCTTCGCGACGTGCACCTGGGTGATGTCGCGAGGACGCTGCAGAAGGCGGACCTGCGCTTCCTTGTCCCCATCGCCCTTGTGTTCTTCAGCCGTTACTGGCTTCGCGCTATCCGCTGGAGGATCCTGGTCGAGCACCTGAAGGCGGTGACGACGCGGCGGGCCTTCCCGCGCGTGATCCTCGGGCAGGCGGCAAACATGGCCCTGCCGTTCGGGTTGGGCTACGTGCTCATGATCCAGGTGACCGCCAAGAAATTCGGGATCGGACGGCTGGAGCTGCTGGGGGCGGAAGCGCTGGAGCGCATCATGGACGGCTTCGTGTTCGCCCTCCTCATGGCAGTCGCGATTGCGACGCTCACGATCGGCGACAGCTTCACGGGCCTCGGGGCGTTCATGTTGTTCGGGACGCCCGCGGGCATCGCGCTGGCGTGGTTCGTTACGCGGGAGCGGGGGGAGCCTCCCTCGGCGATCGGCTGGCGGGGGTTGCTCGCGCATCCGCGCGTCGAGCCGTTCCTTCGGGGACTGCGCTCCGTGCAGAGCGCCCGCCAGACGACGAACGTGCTGGTCCTCACGGCTGCAATCTGGATGAGCGAGGCGCTCCTCTACTGGGCGGTGGCGGCCTCGCTCGGCATCAGCCTCAACTTCCTCGTCCACGTCTTCGTGGTGGCGGCGGCGAACATCGGCGCGGGCATTCCCCTGGCGCAGGCGAGCGTCGGCCTCGCGTTCCTCGCGAAGGAGGCGCTGGTGGCGCTGGGCGAGACGCAGGCCGCCGCCCTCTCCTATGCGGTCGGGGTGGAGGCGATCATCATCCTGCCGGCGATCCTGCTGGCGCCGCTGGCGGCCTGGGATATGCGGCTGAGCTGGCGCGACGCCATCCCGAGGTTCGGAGGTGGTACTCCGCAACCCACGGTCGCCATGAACAGGGTGCGTCGCGCCCTGGAGGGGCAGTGAGTCCGATCCAGCCGGGCCCGGGGTTCGACAACGCCCTCTTCCAGGAGTTGGCGGAACCGCTGCTTGCTGCGGGCGAGGTAGAGGAAGGCACGATCATGGGGTTCCCCTGCCTGCGCACGAGCAGCGGGGGCTTCCTTGCGATGGCCGAGCACCGCTCGGGCGACCTGATCGTGAAGATCCCCGCGGGCAGGGTGGAGGAGCTGGTTGAAGCGGGCACGGGCCTGCCCTTCGCCCCGGCGGGGAGGCGGTTCCGGGAGTGGGTCCACGTGCCGGGTCGCGACGCCGACCTGTGGCAGGCGCTCCTCGACGAAGGGCGCGCGTTTGTCGACGGGGACACGGCATGACCGCTCCCGTTTCTTTCCCGGCGGAGGCGCGCGACTTCCTGCGCGAGCTTCCTACGCACGACAAGGCCTGGTTCGATGCGAACCGGCCGGCCTACCAGTCGCTCATCGCGGAACCCGCGAAGGCGCTGGTAGAGGCGGTCGCGACGGACCTCCGGAACGAGCTGTCGCCGGCGATCGTGGGCGTGCCTCGCGTCAACGGCTCCATCTCACCCATCAACCGCGACATCCGCTTCTCCGCCGACAAGACCCCCTACAAGGACCACCTGCTCTTTCGCTGGTGGGAGGGTGACGACAAGAAGACCGCGCCGACGCTGTTCGTGCGGCTGGCCGCGGACGAGGTGGGCTTCGCCACGGGGGTCATGCTGCCGTCGCTGGACCGCTGGCGGGAGCTTGTCGCCGAAGAGGCGACGGGCGCTGCGCTCGCCTCCGCGATGGCCGCGCTCGTAGCAGAGACCAAAGCTGATGTCGCCGGTATCGAGTACAAGCGCGTCCCGAAGCCCTACCCGGCCGAGCACCCACGCGCGGACCTGCTTCGGTGCAAGTGGCTCCAGGTTCGCTGGATGGAGCCGTTCCCGGAGGATGACTCGGACTTCGCGCCGTGGTGCGCGCGACACCTTCTCAGGTGCGCTGAGGTGCACCGCTGGCTGGTCGAGCACCTGTAGGCGCGTCCCTACTCCACGGGCGTCAGGGTGACGTGGAGCTCCTTGAGGCCGCGCAAGACGAAGCCGGGCAGGTGCGTGAAGTCGTTGGCGCCGGGCACGAGGTCGAAGCGCTCGACGCGGTCGAGCATCGTCTCCCAGGTGATGTTCTGCTCGAGGCGGGAGAGGCCCGCGCCGGGACACATGTGCTCGCCCTGCGAGAAGGCGACGTGCTTGGCGGCGTTGGGGCGTTCGAGGCTGAAGTCGTCCGGCGCGGGGAACTCGTCTCCGTCGCGGTTGGCGGCGGCGAAGCGGAGATGGAGGACGGAGCCGGCTGGAATCTTCACGCCCCGCAACTCCTCGTCCTGGACAGTGACCCGGAAGAGGCCCTGCGTGGGGGATTCGAGACGCAGCACTTCCTCGACGAAGAAGCGGACTCGCGAGCGATCTTCCTTGAGGCGCGGCCAGAGGGAAGGGTCCTGCGTCAGAAGCCAGAGCGCCGAGGTGAGGGCGAAGGTCGTCGTCTCGTTCCCACCGATGTAGAGGTGGCTGATGATGCCGACGATCTCGGCGTTGGAGAGGGGGCGTTCGCCGCCGTAGCGGGCGCGCGACGCGAGGTGTGAGAGCACGTCCTCACCCGGGTTGGCGCGACGCTCGTCGATGAAGCCCTCGATGTACTTCTGGAATTCGACGCCCTTCTCGGCGAGGTACATCTGCTCCTCGTGGGAGAGCCCCATCTGGAACGGCATGACCCAGGCGTTCGACCAAACGCGGAGTTGGGGGATGTCCTCGAGCGGGAAGCCGAGCATGAGCGTGATCACGCGGACCGGAAGGGGGACGGCAAAGTCCTCGACGAACTCGACGCGGCCTTTCGCCACAACCTCGTCGACGAGCTCCTCGATCGTGGCGGTGATCATCTCCTGCTGGCGGGTGGCGCCGGCGGGAGAGAAGAAGGGGTCGACCAGCTCGCGGTAGCGGCGGTGCTCGGGCGGGTTGGTGCTGAGGGGCTGGATGCGGGGGTAGCCGTGCTCCTCGTGGTAGGCCTTGGCCTCGTCGCTCATGAGGAGGCCGTGGCTGCCGGTGGGGTTGTGGGGGAAGCGATCGGGGTTGCGCACGATCCAGGCGATGTCCTCGAACTTCGAGACGAGGAACATGTTGCGGCCGGGGATGGGGTAGACGGGGGCCTGGTCGAGGATGGCGTGGTAGGAGGGGTACCAGTCTTCCTGCGTCTCCGGGGAGAACAGGTCGACCTCGTCGATGCTGAGGGTCATCACGCACCTCCCGCCACGAACGGCGACTTCGCGCTGCGCCAACGGATTCCGGACCCAGGAAACGCCCCGAAGCCGTGGCCCGGGGGAGTATGGCACACGGAGACAGGCGCTCCTTCAAACGGCATTGAGGATGATCCCCTTCAATTCACTCAGGGTATCGATTCGATAGCTAGCCTGGGAAAAGTCGTGCGACTTTGTGAAGTCGTTGTGGACGATGACGCAGTCGATGCCAGCCGCGACAGCCGAGTCCAGACCCCTGGATGAATCCTCCACAACCAGCGTCTCTTCCTTGCTGGCCCCGAGGCGTTTCAAGCCAGCCAGGTAGGGTTCCGGGTGCGGCTTGGCAAGCTCGTAGTCTTCGCGAGCAAGGACGAAGTCCATGAATTGCGTAATCTGGCGCTTTTCGTGGATGACTTCGAAGTCCGCACGTTTTGCAGTCGTGATGATGGCCATGCGGACGTACTCTGACAGCTCAGCGAGCGTCTCAACGACGCCGTCAATCTCAATGGCTTCGGTTCTCAGGTATTCCTGGTAATAAGCGTTACGGACCTCACGCTGCCTGCTGATGGTCCCTTCATCGACGCCTGCTGCCCTGGCTTGGGCCCACGTGGCCATCCCCCGGGTCATGTCTCGCATGTACTGATCTCTGTCCTGGGTAAATCCAATGTCGGCCAGGGCGCGCTCTCCGGCCTTGTAGTACCAGAACTCGGTATCCACCAGGACACCGTCATGATCGAAGAGGATGTACTTCTTCACGCTTGAGCCCTTCCGTGGTCGGTGGTCGGTGGTCGGTGGTCGGTGGTCGGTGAGAGTGTACGGGCACGGGATCAGGCCGGGCTGAACGTGCGATTGAGCCAGTTGAGCATGGTGCCGGCGGCCTCCTGCCAGTTGTCCTCCAGCATCATGTCGTGGGCCATGTCGGGGACCATAGTGAGGTCGGCGCCGTAGTCCGCGGCCGTATCCCTGAGCGGGGGCTCGGGGACGATGCGGTCCTCAGCCGCTCCGAGAATGAGCATGGGCGTACCACGAATGCGCTCGGCGTCGGGAGGCTTCCCGATCGTCTCCACCGCGCAGCGGACGGACTCGGGCCCCAGGCGGGCCCAGTACCGGCGCACGGTCTCCTCGTCCATGTCGGGAGAGAACAGGAATCGGTGACAGCGCTCGGGCGTAGCGAAGAGGGCGTAGGGGTCCAGGGTGAGCCACATCATGAAGAACGGCCACGGATCGCGCAGCGACGAGCGCAGCCACACGCTGCGCATGCCCCGCCGGGGCGAGGGCGCGACAAGCACCGCACCGGGGGCTTCGTGCGTCTCGAGGTATTTTTGGACAACGAACCCGCCGAGCGAGTGCCCGATGACGACCGGCTCGCGGGGCAGGTCGGCGGCCCCCTGCTCGACATCGGCCACGTAGGAAGCGATGGACGTCCAGCGGAGGCTGCGCGGGCTCGCGCTCGCGCCGTGGCCACGCAGGCTCAGGGCGTAGGCGTCGAAGCCGCGCTCGGCGAAGTACGGGAGGAAGTGCTCGTCCCAGCACCAAGCGGCGTGGCAGGAGCCGTGGACGAAGAGGAGCGGCGGGTAGCCGGACCCGCCCTCGGCCTTGCGGGCGATGACCTCCAGATCGAGCGCCATCGAACCTCCGGCCTAGTCCGTGTCGAACTCGACCCAGAGCTCCACGGGGGAGCGGAAGCCGCCAGAACCGAGGTTCGGCGAGGTGACGCCGGGGTGCGTCGGGAACTTGGGACGCGGGTTCTTCATCGCCTCGAGCAGGCGCGTGGAGGCGATGATCGCCTCCTGGCGCGCCATCGCGTAGCCCATGCAGAAGTGCTGGCCCATGCCGAAGCCCAGGTGCCCGTGCTTGCCGTCGGGATAGCGGCCGGAGCGGAGCTCGCGGCCCATGTGCAGGTCCTCGCGGAAGATGTCGAAGGTGTCGGGGTCGTTGAAAACGCGCTCGTCGCGGTTCCCGGCGCCGAGGAGCAGGGTGATGCTCGCGCGCTCGGGGATGATCTCGCCGTGCAGCTTCACCTCACGCGTGGTGTAGCGGTACTGGAAGTGCACGACGGGGTCGTAGCGCATCATCTCGGTGAAGACGTTGGTCCACAGCTCGGGGTTCTTCTTCACCTCTTCGAACTGGTCGGGGCGGGTGTAGAGCATGTGGTACCACATGAGCGCGATGGCCTTGTCGGTCGTATCGCCACCCGCCGCCAGGAGCAGGGCGATGAAGCCCTTGATCTCGTCGGCATTCATGCGCTGGCCGCGGAACTCGGCGTGGACGATGCGGGAGACGAGGTCCTCACCGGGAGCGTCCTCGGCGCGGCGGATGAGCGGGTCGAGGTAGTCCCACATCTCGTTTCGGGCCTGGAGGCCGCGGGCGAGGTGCTCGCCGCCGAACCCCAGCCCCTCAATCAGGTGCTGGTACCAGCGCACGAAGGTGTCCTCGTCCTCGCGCGGGAGTCCGAGCATGTTGGAGATGACGCGGATGGGGAACTGCGTCGTGAACTGGCTGACCAGCTCAACCTCGCCGGTCTTCGCGAATCCGGCGGCGATGTCGTCCGCAGACTTCGCCCAGATCCTCCCCATCATCTCGCGCGCGATCTGCTCGATGAAGGGGAGGAAGGTCTGGAGGCGGTTGCCGACGAACTGATCGGCGACGACGTTGCGAAGGAAGCGGTGTTCGTCGCTGTTTCCGTACTCGAGGATGTTCGGCCCGAAGACGTGCTTCTTGCCGAACTCGTAGTCGCCCTTGGGGTCGTACTCGGCGCGGTCGAAGTCGTCGTTGTTCTGGAAGATGGAGACGATGTCGTCGTAGCGGGTGACGACCCAGTTGTTGTGGAAGAGGTCCTGGTATGCGGGATGGTGGTCACGCAGCCGCTTGTAGAGGGGGAAGGGATCCTTGATGTACTCGGGGCTGTCGAACTCCTGGGGCTCGATGGCCAGCGCAAGCTGCGCCTTGATGGCCTCTTCCATGGTCATGGCTTCTTCGGCTGCTGTCATCGTCGTCTCCCGCAGGCAGATGTCGTGCGGGCAAAGGCTACCGCATTGGGGGGAGGGCTTGCCGCAGGAGAGGGGCGGAAGGGACGCGGTTGCTACAATCGCGAGAGGCCGCGAGCGGGAGTAGCTCAGCGGTAGAGCGCCTGCCTTCCAAGCAGGATGTCGCGAGTTCGATCCTCGTCTCCCGCTCCAGTGTCCCAACAAGGCACCGCACAGGATGAGCTATGCCGAATCGTGACAAGTGGACCGCCGACGACATCCCCGACCTGACCGGCAAGGTCGCCGTCGTGACGGGAGCGAACAGCGGCATCGGTTTCGAGACCGCGAAGGAGCTCGCGCGCAAGGGCGCGGAGACGATCCTCGCATGCCGCTCGCCGGAGCGCGGAAAGGCAGCTTTCGACGCGCTAAGGGCAGAGATTCCGGGGGCGAAGGCCGAGCTGATGGCGCTCGACCTCGCCAGCCTTGCTTCGGTCGAGCAGTTCGCCACGGAGTTCGCGGAGCGCTCCTCACGCCTGGATTTGCTCATCAACAACGCCGGGATCATGGCGGTTCCGTGGGACCGGACCGAGGACGGCTTCGAGCTGCAGAACGGCACGAATCACCTTGGCCACTTTGCCCTGACGGGCAGGTTGCTCGATGTGCTGCTGGCGACGCCTGGAGCGCGGGTCGTGAACGTGAGCAGCGTCGGGCACCGCCGGGGCAAGATCGATTTCGACAACTTCCTGTACGAGGGTGGAGACTACGGGCCCTGGAGGGCGTACTTCCGGTCGAAGCTCCTCAATTTGCTGTTCACGTACGAGCTACAGCGGCGGTTCGAGGCGGCGGAGGTGGAGGCGTCATCGCTGGCGGCGCATCCGGGTGGTTCGGCGACGAACCTCGGGGCAGCGTCAGTGCGTCCGCCGGGAACGGGATGGCTGTTCGGACTGGTCAATACTCTGCTGGCGCAGAGCGCGGCCATGGGCGCCCTCCCCACCCTGCGTGCCGCCGTCGATCCCGAGGCCGCCGGTGGCCAGTACTACGGGCCATCGGGCTTCTACGAGACAAGAGGCCACCCGGTCGTCGTTTCGTCGATTCCCGCATCGCACGACAAAGAGGTGGCGCGGCGGGCCTGGGCGACTTCCGAGGAGCTGACGGGAGTGCGCTACACGAAGCTGGAAGCGAGACACACCGATGTCCAGACCTGAGAAGTGGACCGCCGACGACATCCCCGACCTGACCGGCAAGGTCGTGGTCGTGACGGGTGGGAACAGCGGAATCGGTTTCGGCGCCGCGAAGGCGGTGGCGCGAAAAGGGGCCCAGACGATCATCGCGTCCCGATCGCAGGAGCGGGGCCAGCGCGCACTCGACGCGCTGCGGACGGAGATTCCCGATGCGAAGGCCGAGCTGATGGCGCTCGACCTCGCCAGCCTCGCCTCGGTCGAGCGGTTCGCCGGGGAGTTCGCCGAGCGGTACCAGCGCCTGGACGTGCTGGCGAACAACGCCGGGATCATGGTGATCCCCTACGGCAAGACCGAGGACGGCTTCGAGCGGCAGGTCGGCACGAACCACCTGGGGCACTTCGCCCTGACGGGACGGCTGCTCAAGGTGCTGCTGGCAACGCCGGGCGCGCGGGTCGTCAATGTGAGCAGCCTGGCTCACAAGCGAACTGACCTGGACCTCGACAACCTGCTCTACGAGAAGGGCGGCTACGGAGACTGGGCGGCCTACGCCCGCTCGAAGCTGCTAAATATGCTGTTCACGTTCGAACTCCAGCGTCGGTTCGAGCGAGCCGGGGTCGACGCGCACGCGCTGGCGGCGCATCCGGGATTCTCTGCCTCGAACCTCACTGGCCACATGGCGGAACGACTGCACATGCGGTTTGGCCTGGCCATTTTCAACCGGCTCATCCAGGGGCCGGACATGGGCGCCCTCCCCACGCTGCGGGCCGCCACCGACCCGAGTGCCAGAGGCGGCCAGTACTTTGGTCCCGCGCGCCTCAACGAGACGACGGGGCACCCGGTGCTCGTGGAAGCGTCGGTCGAGGCGCACGACGAGGCGGATGGGGCCCGGCTGTGGGAGATGTCGGAGGAGCTGACGGGGGTTCGCTTCCGGGGGCTGGAGGCGGAGGGGAACGAAGGCTGAGGGCTCACCCGTCCTGCAAGGAGGCCGCATTGAGACTTCGAGCCGCTCGCGCCATCTTCGCCGCCGTCCTTGTCGCCCTTGTGGTCTGGGCCGTGCCAACGCCCGAAACCACCCTCGCACAGGACGAGGCTCCGACGGTCACAACGAGGCTGTATCCCGGCTGGAACATGGTGGGCTGGGTTGGGAAGACCGCACCTGTGACCGACCTCTTCGAAGCCATCCCGGAACTCCAGCAGGTACGCGGATGGGACACCGAGGCGCAGCGCTTCCGGCGATCGACCCGGACGAGCAGGGGATACCGGATGAGCCGGGTGACCGGTGGGCAGGGGCTGTGGCTGGAGATTGCCGGTGATGCAGCGGTCGACTGGGAACGTCCCGTCAGCGACCGCTACGTGCTGCTCACCCTTGAGGGCGGCCTCAACCTGGTGGGTTGGACGGGGAGCGACGGCACACCGATCGAGGAAGCCTTCAGGCGGTGGAGTGATGCGGTTCACTACGCGTTCCGGTGGGATGCGGAGGCCCAGCGGTTCGACACCTACGTGCCCGGGGGAGGCCCACTCAACACGTTCGCTGAGCTGAACCGCGGTGACGCCTTCTGGGTCGCGGTGGGCCGCGAGACGAGGTGGTGGCAGTCGGAGACGGGACGCACCCCGTTGGAGTTTGGCAAGGGCGTATCAGCCGAGCGCCAAGTGGAGGTTCGGAGGGCGCTGACGAACGTGATCGGCTTCTTCGCGGAGCGCTACGGAATCGAGCCACCGGAGTTCACCCTGAAGACGGCCGAGGACTCTCCCAGTCAGGTCACAACGCATTTTCGTGGCACTCCGCCCGCCAGCAGGGTCGTCCTTAGCGTGCTCGAAATCGGCAACAACCTTGTCGGGGCTCGGCTGGAAAGCGTGCTGGCGCACGAGTACTACCATGTGCTCCAGCACCGCTTCGCGAGATACCCCTATCCCCCTTCGTGGATGACCGAGGGGGCGGCGACGTATGCGGAGGGGATCTACGAGGCGTCCTTGCTGGGCCGCGACGGCGGCACGATCCGGCTGAAGTGGGAGCATCGCGCGGAGGGCTTCGGGAGGGCGCTCACCTCGCTTGAGGACAACACGGCGCCAGCCTATGACAACCAGGCGACGTATCCCCTGGGCGCGATGGCAGTGGACTGGCTGGTTGGGCACTCCGCCCTCGGACCAGGAGCAACAGAGGACGCACCACAGCTTCTCCCGCTTGCTGAACAGGCGGAGCACGATTCGTACCTGGAGTACTACCGTCTGCTGGTCTCCTCGGGGAGCTGGCGGGAAGCGTTCGAGACGGCCTTCGGCATCGACCCGGACACCTTCTACGAGGCGTTCGAGCGCGACCGCGAAGCGAGGGCGGGACCAGTGGTCGTGTTCTTCGGAGACGTGCCAGAGACCACACGAGCGGACTTTGAGACGCTGGCTACGGGCACCTACACGTTCTTCATCGAGAGCCTGGGCGTCAGGCCGTTCACCATCGCTTCGTACATCGCAGCAGACGAGGAGTCAGGGCGCCTGGCCCACGAGACGCTGGTCCGTGAGGGCGTGGTGGGATCGGCGCCATCCAGCTGCTCAGTCGGCCTGGTGAGAAGAGCGATCATCCACGAAGTGACCTGCGAACAGCCCCTGACGCACGAGGACTACTTGCGCCGGTACCTGGAAGTGCTGAACGCACGCGTTGCTATCGGACCGCAGTGGCTCCTATCCGGGATCCACGCGTACCTGGAGACCGCCTACGCGGTGGGCGCAGGCCTTGCCGAGTACGACTCCGAGATCCGCTCCCGGACGGACCTGGTGCGGAGCAACTCAACTCCCCTGTCGCAGCTCACCGACGCCGACAGCTGGCGTGCCGCCGGCGCCGACGAGAGCCGGGCACTGGCCTTCGTGGCCATGGACCGTCTGCTCGACGAGGCGGATCAAGGAGCGCTCAAGGAGTACGTTGGGCTGCTTCCGAGAGGCGAACCCGATTGGCCGGAGTACGAACCGGGCGCAGGGAGCTGGGAGGCGGCATTCGAGCGGGCCTTCGGCCTGACCATCCACGAGTTCTACGAGCAGTTCGCGGAGTACCGGGCGGAACTGACACAGCCCTGACGCCAGCAAGCAACACAGATAGCGAAGGCGACGCCCTCCGTGCGACACTCGCGCGGTACCGCCCGTGGGCGAAGAGGAGCAGGCCGTGCCGCTGGAACCTGGACCGATGCAGGTCATCCACAACGCCTTCACGACCAAGGAAGAGGTGCTGGAAGACATCAAGCGACTCGACCTCTGGCCCACGACCTACGTCTCGGAGCGGATGGAGGAGCTGCCCCTCCACTGGCACGACGTCGACAACTGCGGGTACGTGCTGGAGGGACGCAGCTACGTCCTCAACGAGCAGGGCGAGCGCTTCCCGCTAGGCCCGGGGGACAAGCTCGTGATACCCGCGGGGGCAGTCCACGCGGAGGGCGCGGTGAAAGAGCGGATGGTCTACATCGTCGGCATCTCCGAGGCGGCCAACCTCTTCGAAGTACTTGAGCTGCGCGACCCCGCCGAGAGCCCCCTCGCCAGGAAGGCAAGCTGACCCGCACATGGAGAGGCGGCCGGAGTTCGGGCTGAACCGCTTCGACTGGACCTCGACCGAGGGGTTCGTAGCGGACGTCCAGCGGGCGGAGGAGCTGGGCTGGGGATACGCGCTCATCCCCTGGAACCCGCTTTCGCGGCGCGACCCCTACATGGAGCTGGCGGTCGCGGCGGGGCGCACGTCACGCATCAAGCTGGGGCTGCTGCTCGACAACCCGGTCCTGCACCACCCGGCGGTCTCGGCCAGCTCGATCGCGACGCTCGACATCATGTCGGGCGGGCGGGCGCTGCTGACGCTGGGCGTTGGGGACACGGCGGTGCGGTGGCTGGGGCTGCGTCCCGCGCGTATGGCGGAGCTGGAGGAGGCGACCGTGCTCGCCCACCGGCTTCTGGCGGGGGAGGAGGTCGACGTGGGGGCGGTGCGGCCGGCGCAGCTCCTGCACGCGCGGCCCGTGCCTATCTGGATTGCGGCCGGCGGCCCGAAGACGATCGAGATGGCGGGGCGCGTGGCCGACGGCGTCTTCCTGCGGGTGGGGAGGCACCCGGAGAACCTGCGGACGGCGATCGAGCGGGTGCATGCGGGGGCGCGAGAGGCCGGGCGGGACCCACACGAGATCGGCATCGGGCTCATCTTCCACACGGTGATGAGCGACGACCCCGCCGAGATTCGCGCGACGGCGCGGTCGATGGCGGCGGGGTACTACGAGTACTCGCCGGCGCTCTTCGAGATTCCGGGGCTGCCCTGGGACGGCCCCTCCGTGGAGGAGCTGAAGAAGCAGGTCTACCCCGACTTCCACCACGCCCCGGACCTCGTGGAGTCGGGCAACCTCGTGAGCTTCCTTGACGAGGAGACGGCGGACTCGTTCGCGCTGTTCGGGTCGGCGGACGACATCGCGGGGCAGGTGCGAGCGGCGATCGAAGCGGTGGGGCGGGTGGACATCGTCGTGCCGCACCCGGTCCCGATGCCGGTTCCCGGTGCTCCGATCCCGCGGGCGGTGGCCCCGGCGCTGGCGGGGGCGGACTACAAGACCTGGTTCGCCGCCGAGGTGATGCCGCAGCTCTAGCGGAGCCTGAACATCACGCGTTTGCCGCAAGGATCATTGCAAATTGGAGTATTGCAGCGCGTTGTGGGGCGGCGTAGCCTGACGACAGCCCCAGGGCAGTTCTGCGTTGCGGAGGTACGTTCGTTTTCCACAGGTGGTCAGGCGTGACCCGGAAGCACAGGGACGCGCAAACCGATCGCCGAGAGCGAGCGGTTCCGCACAGGAGCTAGTGGTTGCCCCCGGGCGGGAGGGGAACCACATGGCCGAGAACTACTGGCGAAGGCACTGGGACAGGAAGCGGGTCAGCCGGCGGGCACTCTTGAAGGGCACAGCCGCCGGGGCAGCGGGGGCGGGCGCGCTGGTGTTCGTAGGCTGCGGCGACGACGATGACGACGAGCCCGTGGAAGAGCCGGCCGCTGCGACCGAAGCGACCGCAGCTCCCACCGAAGCGCCGACGGAGGCTCCCACCGAAGCTCCCCCAGCGGGCACTGTTCCTACCGACGGCGGGCAATACAGCTTCCACCGCGGCCTTGATGGGGCAACGCTGGACATGCACCGCGAGCTCTATCCGAACCGTGGCGAGATGCTCAGCCTGGCCTACAACCAGCTGGTGTCGTGGGACGACATCGAGGCGGCGACGATCCGGGGCGAGCTCGCACAGGGCGTACCTGAACAGCCCGACGAGGTGACCTACACCTTCCAGATTCGCGACGACGTGAAGTTCCACGACAAGCCTCCCGCAAACGGGCGAGCGATGACGATGGAGGACATCCGCTGGAACATCGAGCGCCAGCGCGAGCGCAAGCTGGCGGACGGAACCGAGACCGAGGACTTCTACCGCTACAGCGCCCTCTACTCGCACGTCGAGAACGTCGATTACATCGACGACACGACGTTCACCATCACGCTGAACGCTCCGAGTGTCCTCTGGCTCTCGGAGATGTGCGACCGCTTCAACGTCATCAACGATCGCGAGACGGCTGAGGCGATCGAGCTCGACTTCGCCGTGACCAATGCCGAGGTCATCCTCGGAACGGGGCCCTACGTGTATGAGGAGTACAACCTCGACACGCGAGCACGGGCGCGGCGCCACCCCGACTACTTCCTCAAGGCCGCGGGCGAGGAAGTCCAGTACTTCGACGAAGTCATCTACTCGCCGATCGCTGATGCACAGGCAATCCGGCTGGCGTTCGAGCAGAAGCAGCTCGACATCATGCAATCGACGAACGACGTCATCTCGGCGGTCGAGGCGGCGCAGCCAGACGCGGTGCGGCTATCCGTAGGCGAGCCGAACAGCAACCTCGGGCTGACCTACCCGTATATCCAGAGCGAGGGCTGGAACAACAAGGACATCCGCAATGCAATCTTCATCGCCACGGACCGGGTGCTGAGCGGGCAGCAGTACTTCCAGGGAGTCGCACGTCCGAACCCGCCGGTTCCCTGGCCATTCCAGGACTGGGCCCTGTCCCAGGAGGAGCTGGCGACGGCGCCCGGGTACCGGGAGAACAAGGAAGAGGACATCAAGGAAGCCCGCGCGCTGTGGCAAGCGGGTGGTGGCGATGCCATCGACCCGATGTGGTTCGAGATGACGATCATCGACGTCCAGGATCAGGCCATCAAGGAGTGGTGGCCGGCCATGATGAACGAGAACCTCGGGACGGATAAGTTCTCCCTGCATACCGTGCCCGTGGGCACGCTCCTTCAGTACCTGCTTGACCAGGGCTCGGGAGGCTACCTCGGCGGCTGGACGCAGTGGCACTCACCCGACCCGCGGCAACGCTGGAAGGGTCTCTGGGGCATCGAGGGCAACATCAACTTCTACAAGACGACGACTCCGGAAATGGAGGAGTTGATTTCGGAGATGTTCGCCGAGTTCGATACGGAACGCGCGAAGGAGATCCTCAGGGAAGCGCAGCGCTTCACGCTCGGGGATGGCGGCACCGGACATATCCCCATCTCCGGTTCGCTGCGCCAGTACCTGCACTGGCCGTACCTGCACGGCGCCGAGCCAGGGTTCCTGGACTTCGAGAAGAAGCTCGGCAGGCGAGCCTGGCTCGACCAGACGGATCCCACGTACGCGGGCAAGCCCACCTTGTAGAGTGGGCGTGCATCACCAAGGAGGCCAGCGGAGGTTGGGTCATGGCTGAATTCGACACCGTCATCAAGGGCGGAACGGTCATCGACGGGCTGCGAACACCGCGGCATGTAGCCGACATCGGCATCACCGACGGCCGCATCGCCTACATCGGGAAGCTGAGGGGTTCCGACGGTGAGCAGGTGCTCGATGCCGAGGGGCTGATCGTGGCGCCCGGGTTTGTCGATCTGCACACGCACTACGACGGGCAGGTCTACTGGGACCCGTACTGCTCGATCTCGGGCTGGCACGGGGTCACGTCGGTCGTCATCGGGAACTGCGGGTTCGGATTCGCACCCGTGAAGCCGGACGACCGCGAACGGGCGATGCTCTCGCTGGCGCGGAACGAGGCCATCCCCCTGGAGTCCATGCAGGAGGGAATGCCGTGGGACTGGGAGACGTATCCCGAGTTCCTCGACAGCCTCGAGCGCACGCCGAAGGGCGTGAACCTGCTCAGCTACGTGGGCCTGAGCCCGCTGATGATGTACGTGATGGGGCTCGAAGCCGCGAAGAGCCGCCTTCCCAACGATGCGGAGATGGCGGAGATGTCGCGCATCCTGGAGGAGGCGATCAAGGCGGGCGGCTGCGGCTTCTCCGCCCAGGTGCTCGGGCCGGAAAGCGGTCAGCGCGACTACGACGGCACGCCGATGATCACGGACACGATGGCGCCCGAGACGCTGGTGTCGTTCGCGGAGGTGCTCGGGAAGTGCCGGGCGGGTTTCATCCAGCTAACGGGCGGAAGCATGGAGCTGAACGAGCAGCTCGCCCAGGCGAGTGGGCGGCCTGTCATTTACAACCTGATCCTGGCCATGGCGCAGGACCAGCACGGCAACAAGATGGAGGGCCACCACAAGACGATCGCCTGGCTGAACGAGGCGAATGCGCGCGGCAACCGCATCTTCGGGCAGGCGGTGACAGTCAAGATCGGCTACGAGTTCACGCTCGAACACTGGAACATGTTCGACACGTTCGAGTTGTGGCGGGAGATGACCCTTGGCACGGTAGAGGAGCGGATGGCGAAGATGGGCGATCCGGAGCGCCGCCCCGCCCTTCGCGCCGAGCACGACGAGGGTAAGGGCCCCAGCGCGCCGGGCCGGGACGAAGAGGCGGAGATCGCCGGCCATGTCGGGCGCGGACTGGAAGTGCTGACCGTGCAGGAGGTCGAAGACCCCTCACTGAAGCACTTTGAGGGGCTCACGGTTCAGGAGATAGCGGACCAGAGCGGCAAGCACGTGATCGACGCGTTCCTCGACCTCGGCGTGGCAGACAAGCTGCAGACGACGTGGGTCACGCCGCCGGAGGAGACCGACGTCCAGTCGATGAGCGAGGTGGCGAACTCACCGTTCGCGATTCCGGGGGTCTCGGACGGCGGAGCGCACACGAAGTTCCTGGCGATGGGCGTGTATCCAACGGAAATGCTCTCGGAGCTGGTGCGCGACCACGAAATCATGGACCTGGAGCAGGCCCACTGGCGGCTGAGCGCCTACCCGGCGATGGCCGCGGGTTTCAGGGACCGAGGCTGGATCAAGGAAGGCTCACCGGCGGACATCGTCGTCTACGACCTGGAGAACCTTGGCAGCGGGCCGATGGAGAAGGTGTACGACCTTCCCGCGGGCCAGTGGCGCCGCGTGCGCCGGGCCGAGGGCTATCGCTGGATTCTCGTGAATGGCGAGGTGACCTCGGAGGACGGGGAGACGACTGGGGCAACCCCCGGCCGCCTGCTTCGTTACGGCTCGGGGTAGCCATCCGAATCGCCGCTAGCGCCGTGGCCTCACGGCCCGGCCACGGCGCCGAGACCTCGATCGAGGGTGGTCCGTGACCCAGTACATCGCGAGACGCCTGCTCCTCAATCTCGTGGTCATCCTGATTGTGATGACCTTCATCTTCATTACCCTTCGCATCCTGCCGGGCGACTTCGCCGCACAGCAGGTTTCAGATCAGTTCTTCGCGGGTCGGGGAGGCGACCCCGACGAGGCGCTCCGCCTCGCCCGTGAACGCCTCGGGCTTCACGATCCCATCCCCATCCAGTACGGGAAGTTCCTCGGCGACCTCTTCACGGGGGACTTCGGAACGTCGTTCCGGACGGGCGACTCCGCCCTGACCTCGGTTCGCGCCGCACTCCCGTACACCCTCCAACTGGGCCTGATGTCAGTGGTCATCGCCCTCATCCTGGCGTTCCCCGTGGGCATCATCTCGGCCCTGCGGCAGGACTCGTGGCTTGATGGCGGCCTGCGCCTCTTCGCGGTGTTCTTCCTGGCGGCGCCGCCGTTCTGGATTGCCACGCTCGGCTCCGGGTGGTCGCTCCAGTACGACATCCTGGAGTTGAACGTGATTGCGCATCCGGGCATCTGGGAGGATCCCTGGGGGAGCTTCCAGCTCATGATCGTCCCCGCCCTGGCGGCCGGGCTGGCGTTCGGGGCCATCCTGATGCGATTCCTGCGATCGCAACTCCTCGACGTGTTGCGGCAGGACTACGTACGCACGGCGAGGGCGAAGGGCCTGCGAAGCGGCGCCGTCATCACCCGCCACGTGCTGCGGAACGCGCTCATCCCCATCGTCACCATTTTCGGGATCTCGCTGGCCGCGCTCGTCGGCGGCAACGTCATCCTCGAGACGATGTTCAACATCCCGGGCATGGGAAGGCTGCTGCTTGAAGCGCTCCTCATCCGGGACGTACCGGTAGCGCAGTCCATGGCTCTCCTGCTCGTGGTTGGAGTGGTGATGATCAACCTCCTCGTTGACCTGAGCTACTTCCTCATCGATCCAAGGGTCACGGTGGGAGCGGCCAGCGAATGACAGCGGGCGCGGGCTTCGGGGACCAGGAACTGGCGGTGGTCGCCCTCGAGGAGGAGCGGTCCGTTGCGGCACGTGCGATGAGAGGCCTCGGGCGGTTCATCCGGCAGAAGAAGGTCGGCGCGCTCGGCCTCGGGATGGCGCTCATCTTCCTCGTTCTGGGGGCGGCGGGGCCTCATATCACGCCCTACGACAAGGACGAGACGTTCAGCAACGCGAACCCGAACTACGAACGGGGAAGCACAGACCCGGAAAAGATCAGCCCAACGACGCTGCTGCGGCTTGCGGGCCCATCATGGGAGCACCCCCTGGGGACAGACGACAAGGGGCGCGACCTACTGACGCGGGTGCTGGTGGGGGCGAGGCGCGCGCTCTACTTCGGCTTCGCCTCGGCGGCCATGGCGACGGTACTCGGGGCGATCATCGGAGTTGCATCCGGTTACTTCGGTGGCCTCGTGGACCTGGTTCTGCAGCGATTGGTCGACGCGATGATCGCCATCCCGGGCCTCATCTTCCTGCTCCTGCTGATCCAGATCGGGGAGGTGACCCTGTTCAGAGTCATCCTCGCCTTATCCATACTCGGATCATTCGGCGCCGCGCGGGTGGTGCGGTCAGCGGCGCTATCCACACGCAATGAGGTGTACGTGGAGGCCGCGAGGGTGGTGGGCGCCAGTCACTTGCGGATAGTGGCTCGCCACCTGCTGCCGAACATCGCTGCCCCGATCATCGTGATCTTCTCTATTTCGATCGGCACCGCGATCCTCGCCGAGGCCGGGCTCTCGTTCCTGAACCTGGGGGCGCCCGGTCCCAGCTGGGGAAAGATGGTGGCGCAGGGGCGCCTGACATTCGACTCGCAGCCGGTCATGAGCATCGTTGGGGGTGGCGCCATCACCTTCACCGTCGCGGCATTCAACCTGCTCGGCGATGCGATGCGCGACGTCCTGGACCCGCGGCAACGGGGAACCTGAGGCAGCAGCCAAGATCACACGGGCACGCCGGTGCTACCCTTCGCGCAACTGGCAGGAGGAATCGACCATGCCGAAATTCGTGCTCATCGGGCTCTGCGAGCCCACAGGCCCCGACGCCCAGGAGGCGTTCGACGAGTGGTTCGTCGACCAGCACATCGAGGACACGGCCAAGTGCCCGAACTTCATCCGCGGGAGCGTGTTCAAGCTGAGCGGTCCGCACGGCGGCGGCGAGACCGTCTCCGGCTACCTCTCCCTCTACGAGGTGGAGGCGGACAGCTACGACGAAGCCGAGACGACGCTGAACGCGTGGCAGCGCGACCCCGACGCCTGGGAAGGGCGCAAGCACCACCGGGAGACCGGCGAGAAGCTCGGTGGCATCCCTATCGCGGTCAACGGCTCCGGCTGGTACGAACTGATCAAGTACTGGGACGGGCCCAAGGCGAGCGCGCGGTGACGGTTCCCTCGAAGGGGACTGGCGTATGACCAGCCCTCGCGGCATGAGCCGCGACCAGATCGAGGCGTTCCTGGCGGAGCCCCGCAACGCGTTGGTGGGCGCCATCCGCAAGGACGGGCGCCCGCAGATGACGCCGAACTGGTTCCACTGGGACGGCTCGCGCTTTTACGTCTCGACGACGAAGGCGCGGCGGAAGTACGAGAACTTCAGCCGTGACCCGCGCGTGCAACTGGCCATCGACGACGCGACCGGGTTCCGCACAGTGCTGGTCGACGGCACGGTCGAGCTACGCGACGACCATGAGGCGGTGTTCGAACAGTTCAAGGCTATCCGCAAGAAGCATGGCCGCGAGCAGAGCGATGAGGACTTCCTGAAGGAACTGCGGCGGGACGAGCGCGTCCTGCTGGTGATTACGCCCGACAAACCGATCGACGAATGGACCTCGTGGGGTCCGCCAGGCTAAAGGAGCAACACGAATGGTTACCCCCCAGGAACTGTGCGAAATCGAGGAGATCAAGGAGGTTCGCTACCTCTACACGCATTACTACGACGGGCAGCGGGTCGAGGAGCTCGCGAACCTGTTCACTGAGGATGCGGTGTGCGAGTTCGGCGAGGAATACGGCGGAGACTGGGTCGGCCGGGAGCAGATCTACAACAACTACAAGAACTTCATCGAGGGCGAGGGTGACGACCCGCACGGGGTCATGCACGCGGTCGTGAACCCGTGGATCCGGTTGGCCGACGAGACGACGGCGCACGGGCGCTGGTACCTGCTCGACTTGCGGACGACGGAGGGCGTGGAGAACCCGCTCATCCTCTTCGGCATCTACGACGAGACGTACAAGAAGACGGATGACGGCTGGAAGATCGCGCGCACGCGCATCGACTTCCTCTGGCCGCGGCGGGAATACCAGCCAAGCACCAACCTGTAGGGAGGTTCGACGGTGGTGACACCCGAGGAACTCTGCGAGATCGAAGAGATAAAGAACCTCCGCTACCTGTACGCGCACTACTACGACGGAAACCGGACCGACGAGCTGGTCGACTTGTTCACGGAAGACGCGGTGTGCGACTTCGGAGAGAGCTACGGGAAGTGGGTCGGGAAAGAGGAGATTCAGCGGCAGTACGCGGCGGCGGCCGCGAGCGGGCGCACCGACTACGGCATCCTCCACAACGTCATGAATCCCTGGATCCGCCTCGTCAACGAGACAACGGCACGGGGCCGCTGGTACCTGATCAACATCCGCTCGACGGTGGGGGAAGCGAACCCGCTGATGCTGTGCGGCATCTACGACGAGACCTACAAGAAGACCGGGGACGGCTGGAAGATCCACCGAACCCGGATCGACTTTCTCTGGCCACGCCGGGAGTACGCCGGCAGCACGGACCTGTAGGGAGGCCCCGCAATGGTGGAGTTCTGGACAACGGGCCTTGGGCTCCCGGCGGTGATCGCGAAGGCCGCCGCTCGGGCGGAGGAGCAGGGGTGGGACGGCTTCGGCACGCCCTACGCGCCCACGATGGCTCCCGATCCCTACGTGTCGCTCTCCACGGCGGCGGCGGAGACGAGCACGCTGCAGCTGGCCACGTGGGTGGCCACCCCGGCCTCGCACACGCCGGCCGCCGCGGCGGGGTCGGCGAGGACGTTGCAGGCGGTGTCCGGCGGTCGCGCGGTGCTCGGCCTGGGGCGGGGCGACTCGGCGATGGCCTACCTGGGGATGGCACCGGCGCCGGTCAAGTTCTTCGAGGCCTACGTGAGCCGGCTGCGCAACTACCTGCAGGACGAGCCCCAGCCGTTCGATCTCGATCTCGACGGCGGCGGCCACTTCCCGCCGGTCGATCGCCTGGGGCTTGCGCAAACGGCGACCGAGGCGAAGTTCGGGTTGTTCATGCGGGGGACGCCCTCGGTACCGCTCGACCTGGTGGGCACGGGACCGCGGGTGCTCGGCATCGCCGCGCGCCACGCCGACCGGGTGACGACAGCCGTTGGCGCGAATCCGGAGCGGGTCGCCTGGGCGCTGGGCGTCGTGCGCGCGGCGCGCGAAGCGGCGAGCGTGACGCGGCCGCTCAGCCTGGGTGCGTGGGTGCCTGTAGCGGTGACGGACGATCGGGAGGCAGGACGCCGCATGCTCAGCGGCGTGGCCACCTCAATGGCGCGCTTCACGGCGATGTACGGGAAGGTCGTTGCCCCAGTCTCGGACGATGACCGCGAGGTGTACGAACGCATCCACGATGCCTACGAGTTGCACGGGCACTTTCGTGAGGGATCGCCCCAGTCGAAGGTGGTTCCGGGCGAGTTTATCGACCGGTTCACAATTATCGGACCGCCGAAAGACTGTATTGAGCGACTGCGAGCGTTGATCGATCTGGGAATCGAGCGCTTTGTGATCGCAGGGCCCGCGCAGGGGGCGCTCGCCTCGTCCGCGCCAGAGCTGTCCGAGCGCGCGGTGCGGCAGTTCGAGGAGGAGGTCATGCCGGCGCTGCGCTGAGCACCAGCCGGCGACCTCAAACTCCCGGACCTACCACAGGAACAGCCCGCCGATTGGCGGGCCGTTCGTTCGTAGGGCGAAGCCCCTGGCAGAACGGACGAAGCCGTTCCCGCGTCTAGCCGGACAGATCGAGGGCCATGATGAGGAGGTCACGCGGGAGGCCGCGACGGTCGGTTACCCAGCCATGCAACGTGGCCTCCTCCTTAAACCCGAGTCGCTCAAAGGCCGCGCGGGCGCCGCCCTGATCGACGGTCATCTGCGCCGTGATCTTGCGAGAGCCGAAGTTCGGGGCGACATCGATGACGTCGCGAACGAGGCGTCCACCAAGGCCGCTTCCGCGGTAGTCGCTGTCCACGATCACGCGTACTTCGCCCACATTGCGAGTCCAACGCATGGGCTCCCCGTGCAGGGACCCGTACCCGACGACCCGGCCGCCGGACTCGGCCACCAGTGCGAAGTCGACGCCATCCTCCACGTTCCGGATCAGCCCATCAACGACTGCGCCGCTGGAGATGTCCTCGCGCAGGAAGAGGAGGTCGTCATGAGGAAGCGCGCGGGCGAACTGAAGGAACGCGCCTCGGTTCGAGCGGCTCAGCCTGTGGAGCTGCACCTCGCGCCCGTCGGCAAGGTTCCAGGTGACGGGGTAGCGCGCGTGGAGGTTGGGGCGCTCCTGCAGGCCGCGACGGATGCGGTCCGCCTCTGTGCCGCGCAGAATCTCCTCCTCCTCCCTGGTAAAGCTCTCGCCGCAGGTGTTGCAGCGATAGCTGCTCGCCTTGTCCTCAATGCCCATGTTCTCGGGCGAGTCCCAGTGCGGGACCAGGAGGACGCACTCACAGGTCTCGGAAGCATCCTCAGCTACCTGGGCGCTGCTCGACTCACTCTCTCCACGTCGAAGGAACCGCATGTCTACCCCTCCAGATTTCGACTACGCGACCAGCCTACTCCTTTTCGAGAGGGGCAAGCAGCCCCGCGGCGGGCTTTCGTATGCACGCTCGCTTCGTGCGGGTACGGCTAGGGTGCGGCAACGGAATCTGGAGCATCCGCCGTGGGGACCGGGGCTCGGGCCTGCTCGACCTTTGGGAGCAGGCGGAACCCGAAGAACGCGAGGGGGCCGGCGATGGCGAAGGCGGCGATGATGCCGATCTTGCTGAAGCGGAGGAGGTCGGGATCGGCGTAGGCCAGGTCGCCCACGAAGAGGGCAACGGTGAAGCCGATGCCAGCGACGAGGCCGATCGCCCACACTCCCCGCCACGTCACCCCCGCGGGACGCTGGGCGCCCAGGACGACCGCAATCCAGGTGGCTGCCACGAGGCCGACAGGCTTCCCTACCACGAGGCCGACGATGACGCCCCAGGTGACGGTGCTCGCGAAGGCATCGGCGAGACCAGCCGGGTCCAGGTGGACACCGGCATTGGCGAGTGCGAAAGCGGGCACAACCAGGTAGGCGACCCACGGATGGAGGTGGTGCTCGAGACGGTCGACGTGGGGCACGGCGTTGCTGCTCAGGTCACTCAGGCTGAGCAGGGAGTCGACCACCTGGTCGTGACCAAGGGGCGTCTCGGGGTCCTCGTCCCCGGCTCGGAAGCGTTCGAGGAGCTGCCGGGCGGTACGGACAAAGCCGTCGAGGGGCATGGGCGGCCGCCAGGGCGTGAGGAAGCCGAGGACCGCGCCCAGCGTCGTGGGGTGCACACCGGAGTCGTGGATGGCCGCCCAGGCGACGACACCCATGCCGGCGAAGATGAACATCTGACGGAGCCCGAGGCGGTACACGAGGAGCATGAGCGCGACCAGCCCGGCCGTGAGCAGGAGCTGGTCGAGCTGGACATCGCCGGAATAGAAGAAGGCAACGACCACGACGGTCCCGATGTCATCGACGATGACGAAGGTGAGAAGCATCGCGCGCAGGCCAAGGGGAACGCGTCTCGCGAAAAGGGTGGCGATGCCGAGGGCGAAGGCGACATCGGTGGCCATGGGGATGGCCCAGCCTTCACGGGCGTCAGCCGAGGCGCCCTGGGTGACAAGCAGGAAGATGCCGAGCGGCAGCAGCATCCCGCCGATGGCCCCGACGACGGGCGCCGCCATCACCCGCGGGTCGGAGAGCTCGCCGATGGTGATCTCGCGCTTGACCTCGAGTCCGATAAGGAAGAAGAAGAGGACCATCCCCACTTCGTTCACCCAGAAGTGGAGGCTCCCTTCGACAGACCAGAAGGCAAGGTCAACCCCGAGTTGGACCGCCAGCAGCTCCTCGTACGAGTCACGCCAGGGCGAGTTCGCCCAGACCAGCGCCACGACGGCGGCGACCATGAGGAGGACGGCGCCCGCGCTCTCGGTCTGGACGAACTCCTGCACGGGGCGGACAAAGTTCGTGAGCGGCCGCCGGGGGAGGCGCTCGCGCGGATCGAACCTGCGGATGACGCCCCCGAGCATGCATCTAGGGTAGATGGCGTCGGGCCGGAGCGTGCGATGTCCCGGGCATTATCCCTCCGGCGTATTGACCCGCCTGTGGCCGGTCGCTAGCGTGGGCGCCGAGCCTCACGCGCCATGCCGTCGTTTCCGGGCTCCGCCGGATGGACATGCAGCGGGCCGCGGCTGGGAGGTCCCCGATGAAGATCTCGATGTTCCACCTGATGCCCCACCGGGAGCTGCCGGACGACTTCGAGGAGCGTTACCACTCGGTCTGGGTCGACCCGCCGTTCCACGAGCTGGCAACCCCCGAGCGGGTCGGCGACTACTACAACTGGACGCTCGATGAGCTGATGCACGCGGCCGACCTCGGCTTCGACGGCATCTGCGTAAACGAGCACCACCAGAACGCCTACGGCTTCATGCCCGGCCCGAACGTGATGGGCGGGGCGCTGGCGCGCGCGACCCGCGGCCAGGACGTGGCGCTCGTACAGATGGGCGCGACGCTGCCGACGACGAACCCGCCGATCCGAATCGCGGAGGAGTACGCGATGCTGGACTGCATCTCGGGCGGGCGGCTGGTGGCGGGGATGCCGCTGGGCACGGCGATGGACGCCAATATGGGTTACGGCATCACGCCGATCGAGCAGCGCGAGCGCTACTACGAGGCGCATGACCTGATCCTGAAGGCGTGGCAGTCGCGCAAGCCCTTCCCCTACAACGGGAAGTACACGCAGCTGCCGATGGTGAACCTGTGGCCGAGGCCGGTTCAGCAGCCGCATCCGCCCGTCTGGGTTCCCGGCATGGGCAGCCTCAGCACGTGGGAGTTCGCGGCGGATCAGGGGCATTGCTACTGCTTCCTGAGCTACTTCGGGCACGCCCGCGGCAAGGCGGTGATGGACAGCTTCTGGGAGTTCATGGACAGCAAGGAGAAGGAGCTGAACCCGTACCGGGCGGGCTTCCTCCAGCTGGTGGCCGTCTCGGAGACGGACGCGCAGGCGGAGAAGGACTACGAGAAGCACATCAAGTACTTCTTCGAAAAGTGCCTGCACATCGCTCCCGAGTTCACGCCGCCGGGGCACCAGGACTACCGCAGCCTCGAGAACAATCTGCGGCGGATGCTCTCGCAGCAGATGTCGGAGCAGCAGCGGCTGAGCGACTGGTCGTTCAAGGATTATGTTGATAACCAGTACGTTATCTCGGGCGGCCCCGCGTCGGTGCGGGACCAGCTCGAGGAGCTGATCAAGAGCCTGCGCGTGGGGAACCTGATGCTTCTCCTGCAAATCGGCTCGATGCCGCACGAGCTGGCCATGAAGAACATCGAGCTGATGGCCACCGAGGTGATTCCCCACATCCGCCACCACTGGACGGACGAGTGGGAGAACAAGTGGTGGCCGGAGAGCCTGCGCGGTGGGCGGCAGATGAACGCGGAAGCCGGCGTCGCGGCCGTGGCGGGCGGCTCCTGATGGCAGCAGTCAGCGAGCGGGAGACAACGGTCTGGCAGGGCAAGGTGCAGTCGCGCGCGCTGGTCGCGGGCGACGGCCCCCCGCTGGTCTTCTTCCACGGGGCCATGGGGCTGACGTGGGACCCGTTCCTGGACGCCCTGGCGGAGTCTTTCACGGTGTACGCACCGGAGCATCCGGGGACGACCCCGGGCCAGCCGGATGCGATCAAGCCGATCGACAACCTCTGGGACCTCGTCCTCTCCTATTACGAGGTGTTCGACGAGCTGGGCCTGGAGAGCCCGGCAGTGGTGGGGCACTCGTTCGGGGGGATGGTGGCGGCGGAGGTCGCGGCCACGAACCCTTCGCGCGTGAGCCGCCTGGCCCTGATCGACCCGGTCGGGCTGTGGCGCGACGACGCGCCGGTGAAGAACTGGATGGCCACGGCGCCGGATAAGCTCGGTCCGTTGCTGTTTGCCGACCCCACGGGGCCGGCGGCGCAGGCGATGGCCACGCCCCCACCGGACCCGGAGACGGGCATCCAGATTGCGCTGCGAACGACATGGTCCCTGGCGTGCACGGGCAAGTTCGTGTGGCCCATCCCCGACAAGGGACTGAAGAAGCGGCTGCATCGCATCACCGCGCCGACCCTGATCCTCTGGGGCGAGCAGGACGGCCTTATCCCGCCGGTCTATGCGGGCGAGTTCGAGAACGCCATCCCCGACGCACACGTCGAACTGATCGCGGGGGCGGGACATCTCCCGCAGATGGAGCAATTCGAACAAACGGCGAACGCCGTGAGGGGATTCCTGAGCGAGTAGCGAAACATGGGGACGTACATCCTGCGGCGACTGCTTCTCGTGCCGGTGACGCTGTTCATCCTCTCTTTCGGCACGGCCATGGTCATTCGGCTCACGCCCGGCGACGTCGTCGACTACCGCCTCCAGAACAGCTACACGCCTGAGCGCGCCGACGCCCTGCGGGAGCAGTTGGGACTGAACAAAGGACCATTCGAAGCGTATTTCAGCTGGATGTCCAACGCCTTCCAGGGGGACTTTGGTAGTTCGTTCGTGAGCAGCAAGCCGGTCGTCGACGAGGTCAAGCGGCGCTTTCCCGTGACCATCGAACTGGTCGTCCTCACAGTCCTCGTGCAGGCGTTTGTCGCGATTCCGCTGGGGGCGATCGCGGCCGTGAGACAGAACGGCCTGAGCGACCACTCCATCCGCATCATGAGTGTCCTCGTGCTCGCGGTACCGAGCTTTGTCGTCGCCGTATTCGCGCTGAAGTTTCCCCCCATCTGGTGGGGCTGGTTGCCCCCGCTAGGCTACGTGCCCTTCCAGGAAGACCCGCTGCGGAACATGCAGGTCTACTCGATCCCGGTCATCGTGGGAGCGCTGGGGTTGATGGCGACCCTTATCCGGCTCACCCGCACGGAGATGCTGGAGGTCCTTCGGCAGGACTACGTACGCACAGCCCGGTCGAAGGGTCTCCAGCAGGTGACCGTGGTCCGGCGGCACGCGCTCAGGAACGCGCTCATCCCGGTCATCACCGTCCTTGGGCTTTCCTTCGGCGGAGCACTCGGCGGGGTGGTCATCATCGAGCAGATCTTCAGCTTGCCGGGGCTGGGCTTGTACGCCCTCAACGCCGTGCAACAGCAGGACTATCTCGTCGTCCAGACGTTCGTGGTCTTCTCCGGCTTCATGTTCGTGATGGTCAACCTCGTTGTTGACCTCATATACGCATGGCTCAACCCAAGGATTCGATACTCGTGACGGAAGCCACCGCGCTCGCTACCAGCGCGGACGACGCAAACGCCCTGGCGGCGCGCCCGGACATCTGGCGCCGGCTGGGAAAAACCGCCCGTGCTCAGCCTGTGGGCGTGTTCGGCCTCTTCCTCACGCTTGTGGTTGTCGTGATTGTCATCTTCGGGCCGTACCTCGCCACACACGAGCCGGATGCCGAGACGACGAATCTGCTGGCATCGCCATCGGGCGAGCACTGGTTCGGAACGGATCTTAAAGGCCGCGACTACTTCTCCCGCACACTGGCGGGCGGACGAATCACCGTGACGATCGCCGTGGTGTCGCTGGCGCTGGGGACAGCCGCCGGGACGCTCATCGGCATGGTGTCGGCCTACGTGCGGTTCCTTGATCTCCTGCTCCAGCGGCTCATCGACGCAATCCTGGCGCTCCCCGGGCTCTTCCTCATCCTCCTGTTCATCACCGTGTTCGGGAAAGAAGTCCAGATTCTCATCTATGTTCTCGCCTTGTCGGTAACGCCACCCCTGGTGCGCATTGCACGAGCGGCCACACTCTCAACACTGACGAACCCGTACGTCGAGGCAGCGGAGGTCGTCGGCGCTTCCTGGCTTCGCATCCTGCTGCGGCATGTGCTGCCAAACATCGCTCCAACAGTGGGAACGATCTTCGCGGTGGGCGTGGGCAACCTCATGCTCGTGACCGGGGCGCTCGGATTCCTGGGCCTGGGCGTGCAGCCTCCCCAGTCCGAGTGGGGTCAGATGATCGCCAATAGCCGCCAGTACGTCGCCAGCGCCTCGCATCTGTTCATCTACCCGGCAATCGGCCTCGCCCTTGCAGTGCTGGGCGTGAACCTCCTCGGCGACTCGTTGCGTGACCTTTGGGACCCGCGACTGCGAGGGACGACCTAGGGCTCCACCACCCCCTCCAACCAGCAAGAGGCCGCCCCGAAGAATGGGGCGGCCTCTTTCAATGTGCGGAGTTGATTGGTAGCTACGCTTCCTTCCAGAGGCGAGCGAAGTTGAAGGTCAGGCCGGCCGGAACAGGCTCGGCATGGCCATGGACGTAGCTGCGGGACACCGGCCAGAACACCAGCTGGGCCGTGAAGGCCTGGGGCGACTGCTCGATGATGGCCAGCGACGCATCCCGGATCGCGTCCGCCCGAGCCTCCGGGTCGAGGGTCGCGCGCTGCTTCTGAAGCAGGCTGTCGACCTCGGGATCGGAGAAGGCGGTCCGGTTGAACGGGGCGCCCGTGTGGAAGCGGTGGTAGATGTAGGTATCGGGGTCGATCCCGCCGACCTCGAGACCGATGTTCATGATGAAGTTGCCCTGCGCGCGCTCGGCGAAGTAGTCGGCGCTGGTAGCCGGCTCGAGCTCGAGGTTGATTCCAAGCTGTTCCACGTCGGCCTTGATGCCGGTCGCGTGACAGGGGCACTGGATGGGCGTGTTGATGGTGATGGTCTCGTCGGCGCCAACACCCACGCCGGCGGCGTTCATGAGGGCGATGGCGTCGGCGATGTCCTGGTCCTTTTGCTCGCGCCAGCCCGGCATCTGGAGAAGCTCCTCCTCCGTGAATGCCTGGGGCACGAAGTTCTGGGGGACGGGACCCATGAGTACGCCACTCCCCGGACCGAGGGGATTGGCCGCGATCTGGCGGTTGATCACCAGGTGCACGGCCTGGCGCACGCGCACGTCGTTGAAGGGCGGCTTCTGGGTATGCATGTGCGTCTCCGAGATGGCGGAGTGCAACTTGCGGTAGACGTCGATGCGATCGCCCATCTGGCCCTGGAGGGACTCGGCCTCGGTCAGACTCAGGCCGGTTGTGAAGCTGACCAGGTCGACCTCACCCGTGATGAAGGCGCCCTCGTAGGCCTCGCGCGAGAGCGCGACGAGCTCGATCCCGTCGAGGTAGGGCAGTTGCTGGCCGTCCTCGCCCATCTCGAAGTAGTTGGGGTTGCGGTCGACCTTGGCGTAGACGCCGGGGTCGAACGTGTTCCGGATGAAGGGGCCGGTACCGAGCTGATTCTCGTAGAGCTTCATCCCCTCGTCGCCGACGGCTTCCCGCTGCTCACGGTTGACCATGAGGACGGGGTCGTCGGCGAGGAAGCGGAGCATCGGGGCGAAGGGTTCCTTCGTCGTGATGCTGAAGGTGAGGTCGTCGATCACATCGATGCGGTCGACCTGGTCGAGCTGGCCCTGGATGAACTCGGCGTTGTCCTCGTTGAAGCGGTTGATGCCGAAGGCCGCATCCTCGGCGGTGAACTGCCGGCCGTTTGCAGGGGGCAGGTCGTGCCAGTGGATGTTGGGATTCAGCTTGAAGACGTAGGTGAGGTCGTCGGGCTGCTCGGGGAGCGACTCGGCCAACTCGGGATTCACCTGGCCGGTACCGTCGTAGTTCAGGATGCGGTTGAAGGTCCGCCCCATGGCGATCGCGTACGTGGTGGCGTGGTTGGTGATTGCCGGGTCGTAAACCTGGTCGCCGGTGACCGGGCTGGCGAGCGTCAGGATGCCACCGCGCGTGATGTCGGTGCGAACGGGCGCGGCCGTGGCCTCGGCGGCGGCCTCCGTAGCAGCCTCGGTTGCCTCGGCGGCAGCCTCGGTGGCTTCCGCGGCGGCCTCGGTCGCCTCGGCGGCGGCCTCGGTGGCCCGAGCGGTGGCGGCAGCCGGGGCGGCCGGCTCGTCGTCATCGTCATCGCCGCAGCCCATGAGCACGGCCGTGGCAGCGCCTCCAGCGGCGACTGCCGACCCGGTGAGGAAACCCCTCCGGCTGATCGGACGCCTGCGCATGTACCTGGTCCAGTAGTTCTCGGCCATGTTCCCTCCTTGGTGGTCGAACCGGTGCCTGAGAATGCGAGGCATTCTATGGCATCGCGCAATGCTCCGTGACGCGGAGCGGGGCGCCCGATGGGCGCCCCGCGCTGGTGCGTTGCCGGTAGCGGTTCGAGCTAGGCCGAGCCGTGGCGGAGGAGCTTGCCGGTCGTCGCGCCCGTGCACTCACCGTCCACGAACGTCTCTTCGCCGTTGACCATGATGTGACGGTAGCCCTTCGGCTTCCGGACGAGGCGCCAGGCGCCCGCCGGGTAGTCGTAGGCCTTCTCCGTCTCGCCCATCTCCAGCTCCTCAAGGTCGTAGATGACGATGTCGGCGGGAGCGCCCTCGCGGATGGTGCCGCGGTCGCGGAAGCCCGCGGCCAGCGCCGGGTAGGCGCTCAGGCGCCAGTGGGCCTGCTCCAAGTCCATGACCTCGTTGTCGCGAACGAGGAGGGCGAGGAACTCGGTCGGGTAGCGGCCGAGGGTGATGAACTTCGTGTGGGCGCCACCATCGGAGACGCCGGGGAGGGCAAAGGCTGAGTTCGCCATCTCCCTCATGGCGGCCATGTCGTACGGACGCGGCGAGGTCACGAAGAGGGCCTTCATGTCGTCCTCGAGGGCGATGTCGAGCATCGCATCGATGACGTGCTGGCCCCGCTCCTCGGCGGCCTCGGCGACGGTGAGGCCGGTGTACTTTTCGAGCTCCGGCTTATGCACCTCGCCGATGATGAGGTCGTCCATGGAGAAGACGACGCCCTGGCCAGTGCGCTCGGAGTCGTCGTACTCGGCCTTGGCGGCGGCGCGACGCTCGGGGTCGGCGAGCTTGGCGGCGCGCTCGGGCACGGTCCCCAGAGTCATCTCACGCCAGACGGGGCTGGTATCGAACAGGTTCCACTCCTCGAAGGTGAACTGGAAGTTGTTTTCCGAGGTGAGCGCCTGGCCGAAGACGCGCGTGCCGCGCGAGTTGCAGTCGTCCAGCCACTGCATGGTGTCCTTGTACTGCGGCATGGCGACGCCGTGCTGGTCCATGGCGACGGCGAGGACGTTGTAGATGACCGGGCGGCCGCTCTCGTCGGCCAGCGTCTCGGTGAGCTCGCGGGAAGCGCCGATGCACTGGATGAAGCCGCGGCCGACTTCGCGAAGGACGCGGGCGAAGGAGACGAGGTCCTGCTCCTTCATGAGGTTCGTGATCATGAGCGTGCCGTCGTAGTCGCGCTGCACGTCGTTGTCGCCGAACTGGCCAGACCAGCCGCAGCCGCCTGCTTCGAGGCCCTCGATCATGAGGCGGCGCATCTCCGCCATCTCCTCATCGTTGGCGGGGCGGCCCTTCGCGGCTTCGAGCCCCATCACGTACATCATGAGCGGGTTGAGGGGCATGTAGCTGAGGACGTTCACCCCCTTCGGGATGCGGTCGAGGCTGTCGAGGAACTCGGGGTAGGTCTCCCAGTCCCAGGGCATGCCTTCCTGCATCGACTCAAGCGGGACCGCCTCGTTGCGCGACATCGTCAGCATGGCGCGGTCCTGGTCCTCGGGCTTGCAGGGAGCGAAGCCGAAACCACAGTTCCCGATGGCGACGGAGGTGACGCCGTGCCAGCCCGAGATCGAGCAGTACGGGTCCCAGAAGATCTGGGAGTCGTAGTGCGTGTGCAGGTCGATGAAGCCGGGAGCAACGTTCAGCCCGGTTGCATCGATGACCTTGCCTGCGTCGGAGGAATGAATCTTGCCCCCGATGGAGACGACGTGGCCGTCCTTGATGCCGATATCGCCGTTGAAACGCGGCGTGCGCTGGCCGTCAAAGACCGTCCCGTTCTTGATGACGGTATCGAATTGGGGCATGGGGTTCCCTCCCGGGGGAATAGACGTAACGCAATCCTACCGCCGCACCCCTTGCGATACCAGTATTTCGCGGTGTTCGCGGCCTCTGGTGACGGATTCCGGGACAGTTGTAGGGGCGCACGCGCGTGGCTATCGTGCCGGCACCAGCAGCGACCCGCGCTCGTGCGGCGCGGGCAGGAGCGAAACCATGGGCGACCTCTCGGTCCACGAGGCGATCTTCACGACGCGGAGCATGCGGCACCTGAAGCCTGACCCGGTCGCGCGCGAGGACCTCGAGTACATCATCGAGGCGGCCACGATGGCGCCGAGCGCGGGCAACACGCAGATGTGGGCCTTCGTGGTCGTGACCGACCCCGAGCAGATCGCGAAGATCGGCGCGGCCTATCGGGACGTCGGGGAACGCTACATTCGCGACGGCGTGCTCGCCGACCCCGACATCACCGCGGACCGCCAGCGCGTCTACTCGAAGGCAATGCACAACGTCGAGCACCTGGACGAGTCGCCCGCCATCATCGTGCCGTGCCTGCACGGTCGGGCGCCTGACAACTCAGACGTTTCCTCGGGCTTCTTCAGCTCGACCTACCCGGCCGTCCAGAACATCCTGCTGGCGGCCCGGTCGCGCGGCCTCGGCACGGTGCTGCTGACGCTGGCGACGGACTACACACCGGTCAGGCCCAAGGCCACGGCGGAAGTGCGCGACGTGCTGGGCCTTCCGGAGGACGTCACGATCACCGCGCTCATCCCGGTGGGCTACCCGGAGGGTCCGTGGGGCCGCCCCTGGCGCAAGCCGTGGCAGGACTGCACGCACTGGGACCGGTGGGGCGGGTAGGGCCAGGGACAGCGCCTGGCAGTGGCAAGCCGGTTCGCGGAGTGCGAACATTCGGCTAACCCATCCGGCGCCTCCAGCGCCGATAGGAGTGCGTGATGTCGATGACCCACCACGGAACCACCGAGGTTCCGACAGCGCCGGCGCAGTGCCCGGTCAATCACGAGGAGATCGACCTCTTTGCGGCAGGGTCGCAGGAGTGGTGGTTCGAGGCGTACCAGAGGCTCCAGGAAGAGTGTCCGGTGATTCGCCTGCCGGGCGAGGGCCGCGAGCCGGGGACGGACGCCTTCATCCTGACGCGGTACGAGGACATCGCGCGGGTCGCGCGTGACCGGAGTCTCGTGCTCGGCCGCGAAGACCAGGCCATGCAGGGGAACGGCAACAGCCCCCTGCAGGAGGAGATCTTCGAGGAGGCGGGCTTCGGCGACGCCTTCAACGCGCAGCAGGACCTGCGCTCGAGCGACGAGCAGGCGATGCGCTACAAGCGCCTCGTGACCGACCCGTGGGTCGGGCCGGAGGGGGCGCAGCGCCACCAGAAGATGGCGGAGCGGGCCGCGCACGGGCTGATCGACAAGTGGATCGAGGACGGCGAGGTCGAGTTCGTCAAAGGGTTTGCGGCGGCGCTTCCCCAGATCGTGATCACCACCATCCTCGGGCTGCCGCTGGAAGACATGCCAATGCTGCGGAAGATGGAGGAGGCGCAGGTGCGCCGCTTCGTCTACGGCAGGGGCGTGAACAGCACCATGAGCGACGAGGACGAGGTTGAGAACGCGCGCGAGCTCGTCGCCTTCAACGAGTACCTCTCGGAGCAGATCCAGGAGAAGCGCCGCAACCCCAAGGACGACATGATCTCCTATCTGACGCAGATCGAGTTCGAGGGGAAGAAGTTCAGCGACGGCGACATCACGAGCGTGGCCCTGCTGATGCACATCGGCGGGAACGAGACGACGCAGTACGCGCTCACGGCGGAGGCGATGCTGCTCGCGCAACACCCTGAGTTCGTCGAGGAGCTGCGCGCGGACCGGACCAAGGTTCGTTTCTTCGTGGAAGAGGCGCTGCGTCTCTACGCGCCGACGCAGGGCCTGACGGCGCGAACGTCACGCGTCGACTTCGAGATGGGCGGGGTGCAGATTCCCGCCGGCTCGACGCTGCACCTGCGCTTCGGGGCGGGGAACCGCGACCCGGAGCACTATCCGAACGCGGACCAGCTCGACCTGACGCGACCGCACGCGGGCCGGCACCTGACGTTTTCGCAGGGGCCGCGCTCCTGTCCGGGGGCGGGACTCTCGCGCATGGAGCAGAACGTGGCGGTCAACGCCCTGCTGGACCGGCTGGACACGATCGAGCTGAAGGACACGAACGACTTCCAGCATCAGCCGGGGATCATGCTCGGGCTGTACCACCTCGACCTGGCGTTCACGAAGCGCCAGGCGGCGGTCACGGCGTAGCGCGAGGATGGTCGACGGATACAACCCGCTCTCGGACGAGGTCCGGGCCGAGCCGAGCGTCGCCTACCACCACCTCCTCGAAGAGGCGCCGGTGCACTTCTTCGAGCAGTTCGAGCCGCCGTTCTATACGCTCTCGCGTTTCGCCGACGTGCAGGGCGCGCTGCTCGACATCGAGACGTACTCGAGCGAGTGGGGGCAGGGGCCGCGCCACAGTCCGCCGGGCGGGATGCTCTCGAACCCGCCCCAGCACACCTTCTACCGGGGCCTCGTGCAGCAGGCGTTCACGCCGCGGGCGATCGCCGAGTGGGCCGACCGCATCGTGGAGATCTCGGAGGAGTTGCTCGACAAGAGGGCGGACGTCGGCAACTGGGACATGCACGACGACTACGCCTTCCCCCTGCCCGTGATCGTCATCGTGGAGATGCTTGGCGTACCCGGCGACGACCTGCAGAAGTTCAAGTACTGGTCCGACATCACCGTGGAAGCGATGGGCGCCGAGGATCCCACGCCCTGGGCAGCGGAGATGGGTGAGCTGGCCGCCTACCTGCTGGACGTCATCCGCGAGCGGCGGGAGAACCCGCGCGACGACCTCATCAGCGAGCTCGTGACAGCCGAGCAGGACGGCAAGGGGCTGACCGACGAGGAGCTTCTCGGGGTCGTGAACCAGCTGTTCGTGGGCGGCAACGAGACAACGACGTCGCTCATCACGAACATGGTCTGGCGGCTGCTCCAGGACCGGCCGCTCTGGGAGCGGCTGGTGGCGGACCCGGGCCTGATCGACGCCGCGGTGGAGGAGAGCCTGCGTTTCGACCCGCCCGTCCTGGGCCTCTACCGGACCACGACGAAGGACGTCGATCTCGAGGGAGGAACGATCCCGAAGGATGCGAAGGTGATGATGCACTACGCCGCCGCGAATCGGGATCCCCAGGCATTCCCGTCGCCGGACGAGTTCTCGCTGGACCGCGAGCGAAACCGGCACCTGGGCTTCGGGCTGGGCGTGCACTTCTGCCTGGGAGCGCCGCTGGCGAGGCTGGAGGCCCGCGTCGCGCTGCGCACGCTGCTGCAGCGCTGCCCCGACCTGCAGCTCCTGGGGGATGGCGAACGCATCGCCCCCTTCTTCCTGTGGGGAAGGCGCCGGCTTCCGGTTTCGGGGTAGCCACCCCCGCAGCCCTGTAGCATCGCCCGGACGTGGGAGCGCACTCGGATAGCCCGGGGCAACCCGGTCACGGGGAGCCCACCCCTTCGACATTCAGCACCTTCCGCTCGAAGCCGTTCACGCTCCTGTGGGCGAACACGATCGTGTTCGCCGTCTCCCAGTCGATCCAGCAGTTCACGCTGGTGTGGCTGGGGCTCGAGATCGGCGAGGACGGGGTAGAGCTGTGGTCCGGGCTGACAGTCGGCTCCGGAACGGCCGTGGGGTTGATCGTCTTCGCGCTGGGGGTGCCGGTCCTCTTCTTCGGGCTGTATGCCGGCATCCTGACCGACCGGCTCGACCGACGGCTGCTGCTCTTCGGGAGCCAGGTGGCCGGCATCGTCATCACGGCTGGAGCAGCGGCGCTGGTGGCACTGGACACGCTCAACTTCTGGGGCATCTTCGGGCTCGCGGCCATGCTCGGCTTGATTGTCGCCTTCGGCATGCCGGTACGGCTGGCGATCGTGCCCTCGCTGGTGCGTCCCGAGCGCGTACTCAATGCGGTGACGCTCATGAACGTGGGGCAGCAGGTTGCCCTCGGCGGCGCGGCGGTCAGCGGCGCGATCATCAGCGTGGGGGGTACGGAGGCGGCGTTCGCCGCTCAGTCGGGATTGCTCGCGCTGGGGCTGATCGCGCTCATCCCGCTGCGGGTGCCGGTGGTGCGCACAGGCGTCCAGCGCAGCGTGCGGGAAGACCTGCGCGAGGGGTTTGCGTTCGTCGTCCAGCACGCGGGAATCCGCTCGCTGATGATCGTGCTGCTGGCAACGGCGCTGGTGATGGCGGGCGCCTTCCAGGCGTTGCTTCCGAAGATCGCGGTCGACCACCTGGGGGCGGGACCGTTCAAGGCTTCGGCGCTCCTGACGGTGATGCTCGGTGGCAACCTGATCACATCGCTGGTGCTCGCTTCCTTCCAGCGCGTGGATAGGGCGGGGCTCTTCTTCCTCGTGACGCTGGTGATCGGCGGGATCCTGAACGTCAGTGTGGGGCTGGCACCCTGGTACACGATCGCCCTCGTGATCATGTTCCTCAACGGGCTGGACGCGGGTGTCTTCGTGAACCTGAACATGGCGCTGATCCAGGCGCACACGCCGAACGCGATCATGGGGCGGGTGATGAGCATCTACCAGATGTGCATGGCGGGCGGCATGCCGCTGGGTGCGCTGATTGCGGGCCTGATGGCGGACAGCGTCGGCACGCGCGAGTGGTTTGCCATCTGCGGCGCCATGCTGATCCTGCTTGGCCTCGGGATGATCGCCACGCAGCCGGCGCTGCGGCGGATGAGCTCGGCTCCCGACCCGGTGCCGGAGCCGGCCGGCGCCCCCGCCGGAGGCTAGCCCGCGGAGCCGGCGAGTCGAGGGTCTCGGGGTAGGTACACCGGCAGCCCTGTAGCATCGCCCGAACGTGGCAACCCTTTCGGAGTCGAAAACGGGGCCGGTCGAGGTATCGAGCGAGGGCGGGCGTGGCCTGTCGCGCTCCACGTTTGCCGTGTTCCGGCACAGGCCGTTCGCCCTGCTGTGGGGGAACACGATCACGTTCGCCCTCTCGCAGTCGATCCAGATGTTTACGTTCGCGTGGCTGGCGCTCGACATCGCCGGCGACGAGGGCGTGGAGCTCTGGGCCGGCTTTACGGCACAGTCGGGCACAGTGGTGGGCCTCGTCATCGCCGCGCTGGGCCTGCCCGTCCTCTTCTTCGGTCTGTACGCCGGCATCCTCACCGATCGCATGGACCGGCGCCTGCTGCTCTTCGGCACCCAGATAGGCGGAATTGCGCTTGCGGCCGGCGCGGCGACCCTCGTGGCCCTGGGATCCCTGAACATCTGGGGGATCTTCGGCCTGGCGTTCGTGCTGGGGTGCACCACGGCCTTCGGGATGCCGGTGCGGCAGGCGATCGTGCCCTCGCTGGTCTCCCCCGAACGGGTCCTCAACGCCGTCACCCTGATGAACGTCAGCGCGCAGGTAGCGCAGGCGGGGGCGGCGGTCAGCGGGGCCGTCATCGCGTTTGGGGGGATCGAAGCGGCATTCGCGGCGCAGGCAATACTCCTGACCGTGGGGCTGTTCGCTTTGATCCCGATTCGCGTCCCCAACGTCAGGGGCGGCACACCGCGACGGATAGGGGAAGATCTTCGGGAGGGCCTGTCCTTCGTGATCCACCACCCGGGCATCCGCACGCTCATGATCGTACTGCTCGCAACGGCCCTCGCGATGGCGGGCACGTTCCAGGCGCTCCTTCCCAAGATCGCGCTTGACGAACTGGACGCGGGACCGTTCAAGGCCTCGATGCTCTTCACCATCATGCTGTTCGGCACGCTGATCACGTCGGTCGTGCTGGCCTCGTTCCGGCGGGTCGACCGGGCAGGGTTCTATTTCCTCTGCACGCTTGTGGCGGGCGGGGTGCTGAACGTCGCGCTGGGCCTCGCGCCCTGGTATTACATGGCCCTGCTGATCATGTTCATCACCGGCTTCAACGCCGGGATCTTCATCAACCTGAACATGGCCCTTGTCCAGGCCCACACGCCGAACGCGATCATGGGGCGGGTGATGAGCATCTACCAGATGTGCATGGCGGGAGCGATGCCGATTGGCGCCCTGGTCGCGGGACCGATGGCGGACGTGGTGGGGGCGCGGGAGTGGTTTGCCATCGGCGGCGCGCTGCTGTTTGTGCTTGGCGTCGTCGTGATCGCGACGCAGCCGGCCCTGAGGCGGATGAGCTCGGCGCCCGACCCGGCGGCCACGGCAGCGGCCGCTGCGGCGGGGAGCTAGCATCGAGGGCCGGCAGATCAACGGTGGCGCAGCGACGGGCGCTGTAGCATCGCCGGTACGTGGGTTCTGTCTCCGACACAGCCGCGGATCCGGTAGCGGTTGAGCACGAGAGCCGCGGGCTCTCGCACTCGACGTTCGCTGCGTTCCGCTCGAAGCCGTTCACGTTGCTGTGGGCGAACACGATCACGTTCGCGCTCTCGCAGTCGATCCAGCAGTTCACGTTCGCCTGGCTCGCGATCGAAATCGGGGAAGGCGGCGCCCAGCTCTGGTCCGGGTTCACGGTGGGAGAGGGGACCCTGCTCGGGCTCGTCATCGCGGCCCTGGGGCTGCCCATCCTCCTCTTCGGGCTCTACGCAGGCATCCTCGCGGACCGGCTGGACCGGCGGTTGCTGCTCTTCGGGAGCCAGGGGGCGGGCATCGCGATCACGGCGGGGGCAGCCACGCTCGTGGCGATGGGCTCCCTGAACATCTGGGGCGTCCTCGGGCTGGCGTTCGTGCTCGGCTCCGCGGTGGCCTTCGGAATGCCCGTACGCCAGGCGATCGTGCCGTCGCTCGTGCCTCCCGAACGCGTCCTGAACGCGGTGACCCTCATGAACGTGGGAGCGCAGGTCGCGACAGGCGGCGCCGTGATCAGCGGCGCGGTCATTGAACTCGGCGGTATCTCCGCGGCCTTTGCGGCGCAGGCAGGGCTGCTGACGCTGGGGTTGCTCGCGCTCATCCCCCTGCGCGTCCCCAATGTGCGAGCGGGCATCTCCCGACGAATGAGCGAAGACCTGCGCGAGGGGTTCACCTTCGTGGTCCACCACGCAGGTATTCGCTCACTCATGATCGCCCTGCTGGCGACGGCACTGGTGATTGGAGGAGCGTTCCAGGCGCTGCTCCCGAAGATCGCCGTCGACGACCTGGACGCAGGCCCCTTCCAGGCTTCGATGCTGTTCACCGTGATGCTAGGTGGGACGCTGATCACGTCCCTCGTCCTCGCCTCGTTCCGGCGGGTAGACCGCGCCGGCTTCTACTTCCTCATGACGCTGGTGGTCGGGGGCTTCCTGAACATCGGCCTGGGGGTGGCGCCGTGGTACACCCTGGCCCTCGTCATCATGTTCATCACGGGGTGGAACGCGGGCTTCTTCACGAACTTGAACATGGCGCTCGTTCAGGCGCACACGCCGAACGCGATCATGGGGCGGGTGATGAGCATCTATCAGATCTGCATGGCCGGGGCGATGCCCCTGGGCGCGCTTGTCGCCGGCCTGATGGCGGACGTGGTGGGAGCGCAGGAGTGGTATGCCATCTGCGGCGTGGGGCTGCTGGTGCTGGGCCTCGTCATGGTCGCCACGCAAACGGACCTGCGCCGCATGAGCTCGGCGCCGGACCCGGAACGGGATGCAGTAGCAAGCGCCGCCGGCGGCTAACCGCCGAACGCGTTGGTTCTTGCAGGACCGCTGGAGCCCTCCGGGCTACGAAACGACGAAATACACCGACCCGTCGCGGACCCAGGTGTCCGCGCTCTTGCCGACGCGCTTGGCCGCACGAGAGATGCGGAGGGCGAGTCCACGAGTCGTCTCGCCCTCTTCAGGAGTGAGCTTTCCCGCCTCATCGGACTTCACCGAATTAACGTAGTCCTCGTACTGCCGCATTCGAGCAGTAAGCCGTCCCGTCTGTTTCATTGGACCGGGGGCAGCGGACGCCTTCACCGTTGAGAACTTCACCATTGCCGGAATCTCCTGAGAATTGTGCATTCCAGAGTAACAGCAAGGGTTGAGAAGTTCACACTCCAAGGCGGTTAACCAGGCGAACTCTATTGCCCGACGAGAGCGCGACGACAACGCTCAAACAAGAACCGTCACTTCAACCTCCGTGCGTGTACAACAGGGAGCCTGGAGAGCGCCGATCGAGACACCCCGGGGCGCTCAGTTCTCCAGTGCTTCACGCGGCCCTTCCCGAGCCGTAGGCTGCGCGGCGATCGGAGGTCACGATGAGCGTCGCCGCGAAGGATGTCGTTGCACGAATGGCGGAGGCGGCCAGCGACTGGCTCGACTCGCTGCCGGAGGAGCTGCGGTCCGCGGCCAACCCACCATTTGCCGACCCGCGCCGGGAGGTCTGGTACTACACGCCCACGAATCACGAGGGCGTGCCGATGGCCGACCTGACCATGCGGCAGGTGCAGCTCGCGCACCGGCTGCTGGCCTCGGGCCTGAGCCTGCCGGCCTACCGGCGAGCGACGGTGATCATGAACCTGGAGGCCTGGCAGGACGCGCTCGGCGGTTGGCGCATCCCACGAGGGTCCATGCGGGGCACGATGCACGGCTCGGATCCGGCGATGTACTTCGCGATGGTCTACGGGGAGCCCGGCAGCGACGCCTGGGGGTGGCGCTTCGGGGGGCACCACGTCTCGGTGCACAACACGATCGTGAACGGCGAAATCGTGTCGGTGACGCCGACGTTCTTCGGTGCGAACCCGCACGAAGCGGACCTGAGCGACTACCAGACGCTGCGCCCCGTCGCGGGCGAGGAGGACATCGCGCGCGAGCTCGTGCACAGCCTCGACACGGAACAGCGTTCGGTCGCGATCATCTCGAAGGCGGCGCCGTTCGACATCGTCCAGTCGAACCGCTCCCATGTTGAAGACGGAGCACAGCCCGAGTGGATCTCGATGGTGTTCAACGGGTTGCCCGACCAGGGGACGGCCGATCGCCTGACGATCATGCAGGACGATCTCGACACCCGGCAGGCGATGACGGACGCCGACCGCGAGGCGGCACGCTACTCGCTGACGCCCAAGGGGCTGGCGGCGGCGGGTATGTCGCAGGCGCAGCTCACGATCCTCGAAGCGCTTCTGCGGGAGTACACGCAGCGGCTTCCCGAGCCCATGGCGGCAGCAGAACACGAGCGCCTCATGAGCATCCTCCCGGACCTGCACTTCGCCTGGGCGGGGGGAATCGAGCGGAAGCAGCCGCACTACTACCGTCTGCAGGGACCACGCGTGCTGATCGAGTACGACTGCGTCCAGAACAACGCCAACCACAGCCACACGGTCTGGCGCGATCCCGAGGGCGACTTCGGGCGTGACCTGCTGGCGGAGCACTACGCGGCGGCGCACTGACTAGTGGCTGGTGAACGGTGGTCGGTCCCCACCGCCCCACCCGAACGACACACAAGGAGAACCCCATGAGCGACACGACGGACACAGCGGGAAAGACGCCGGACGACTTCAACTTCCTCGACCCGGAGGTGCAGGACTGCCCCTACGACGCGTATCAGGCCCTGCGCGACCAGGCGCCGGTCTACCAGGACCCACACACGGGCCAGTACGTGATCAGCCGCTTCGATGACCTGCGCGAGGTGCTGCTCGATACGGAGAACTTCGGGAACGGGGGCAACCGCGCCGCCCAGGCCGAGGCGAGGCCCCAGCTGACCGAACGGCAGATGCGGATGCTCGCAGTGTATGAGGAGAACAACGGGTGGCTCCCGGAGCCGACGCTGGCGGCTCGCGACGACCCGAACCATCGCCAGATGCGGAACATGTTCGACAAGGCGTTCCGGCCCGGGAAGATCAAGCAGCTCGACCCGTTCGTCGAGAGCGTCGCGAACCGGCTCTTCGACGCGTTCATCGAGGACGGCCACTGCGACTGGGTGCACCAATTCGCGGTACCGCTGCCGCTCATCGTGATCGGGCACCAGATGGGCGTGAAGGAGGAGGACATCTGGCTCATCAAGCGCGCGACCGATGCCTGGGTGCGCCGCTTCGGCCAGATGGTGAGCGAGGAGGAAGAGCGCGAGGCGCTCGAGCTGGAGATCGAAGCGCAGCACTATTTCAAGAAGGTGTTCGACCGGCTGCGGGAGGAGCCCGACGACACGCTCCTTTCGGACCTCGTGAACTCGGAGATCCCGGAGTGGGGGCGGACGCTCACGGACGGCGAGCTGCAGTCGGAGATGATGTCGGACACCTTCGTGGGCGGCTCCGAGACGAGCACGAACGCGATCGGCGAGGGCGTCAAGATCCTCATCGAGCAACCCGAGATCTGGGAGCAGCTCAAGTCGGACCCGGACACGTACCTGCGCACGTTCGTGGAGGAGGTGCTGCGGCTGGAGTCACCGGTGCAGATGCTGGGGCGGGTCGCGCTGAATGACGTCGAGATGCACGGCGTCACGATTCCGGCGGGCGCCTCGATCGGGACGCGCTACGCCGCCGCCAACCGCGACGAGCGGCGCTTCGAGTGTCCGGCGGACGTGGACCTGGAGCGCAATAACCCGATGGCGCACCTCACCTTCGGCGCGGGGATCCACTACTGCCTTGGCGCACCGCTCGCCCGTCGCGAGCTGTACTACAGCTTCAAGACGCTCGTGGAGCGGGTCGACGAGATGTGGTTCGCGCCGGGGAAGAACGACTTCAAGCACCACCCACACATGTTCCTGAGGGCGCTCAAGGAACTCCACATCGAGTTCAAGGCGAAGTAGGAAGCGGCCATGGACCTGAAACGAAGAAGTTGGGCCCTCTGGCTGGCTGTGATCGCCGCCCTCGCCCTGATCGGCGGGACGGTCGCGGCCTGCGGCGATGAAGAGCAGACGCCCCTCAAGATCGGCGTGCTGCTGGTCAACAGTGAGACACAAACGGACACGGCCCTCGACCGGCTGCGCGCCTTCAAGCTCGCCATCAAGCACGTGAACGAGGCCGGCGGCGTCTTCGGCCAGCCGGTGGAAGTCGTGGAAGGCGACACCCTCAACCCCCAGGAGGAAGCGCGTCGCCTGATCGAGGAAGAGGGCGTCCACGCCATCGTCGGGCCCAATTCCAGCGCGGATTCGCTCCTGGTGATCGAGGTCGCGGCGCCGGCGGGGGTGCTGGTGATCAGCCCCTCGGCCTCTTCTCCGCTCCTCACCGCCAACGAGGACGGCGACCTCTTCTTCCGCACGGTCCTCTCCGACGTCGCCCAGGGGCCCGCGCTGGCGCAGCTCACGCGCGAGCGGGGCTTCGACAACGTGGGCGTGATCTACCGCGACGACGCATGGGGCCAGGGTCTGGCGGCGGCTTTCAAGGAAGCGTGGACCGGCGGCATCGTGGCGGTGAGCTCCCCGGCCGATCTGCAGGAGAGCTACCTCGACCTCATCGAGGAGAGCGCGCGCGAGGGAGCCCAGGCGCTCGTCCTGCTCACCTTCTGGCCCGAGGGCGAGGTCATCCTCAGGGAGGCGCTCGATAGCGGCCTCTACGAACAATTTCTCTTTGGCGACGCGCTGCGGGTGGCCGATGTCGCCGAGGCCGTCGGTGGGGGAAGGCTGGCCGGCATGTACGGCACCGTCAGCAGCCCCTCTCATGAGAATCCGTCCACCGCGATCTGGGAAGAGGCCTTCCGTGACGAGTACGGGAGGGACACAGAGGCCACCTACGTCAGGGAAACCTACGACGCCACCATTGCGATCGCCCTCGCGGCGGAGGAAGCGGGCGAGGCCGAGGGAACGGCTATCCGCGACGCGCTGCGCGGGATCGGCGCCGCACCTGGCGAGCACGTCCGCCCCGGGGTGGAAGGCATCGCCCGCGCCCTGAGCCTCATCCGGGAGGGAGACGAAGTGGACTACGCGGGAGCCTCCGTCTCGATGGACTGGGACGAATTCGGCGATCTCCGGCGAGGCTACATCGGCACCTGGCGGTTCACGGCGGACGGCGCGATCGAAGACGTAGACGTCATCGCCTACGAGCGCTGAGGGAGGAGTCGGACCATGCGGATCGGGATATCGATGACGACGGCGCTGCGGGCGCCGGACGCGCGCACGGGCGGGCGGTGGCTCGTCGACCGGGCGGCGGCGGCGCGGGAGGCGGGGCTCGACAGCCTTTTCGTGGGCGACCACCACAGCACCGCCCCGATGACCTACTACCAGAACGTCCCGGTGCTGGGACGGGTGCTGGCGGAGTGGAACGACCGGCCGGCGGGGGCGCTCTTCCTGCTGCCACTCTGGCACCCGGTGCTGCTGGCGGAGCAGATCGGGACGCTGGCGGCCCTGCACGAGGGGCCGTTCGTGATGCAGTGCGCCATCGGACCGGACGACAACCAGTTCCCGGCCTTCGGCGTGAACGTGAAGCACCGGCCCTCGCGCTTCGAGGAGGCGCTGGACATCATGCGGCGGCTGTGGGCGGGCGAGACGGTGAGCTCTGAGGGGCGCTGGCATATCCAGGACGCGCGCATCAGCCCCGTACCGCCGGATGGGGTGGAGGTGTGGATCGGGGCGGTCGCGAGGCGCGCCATCGACCGGGCGGCGCGCCTCGGCGACGGCTGGCTGGCCTCGCCCGGGCTGACGGCGAAACAGGCAGCGGCGCAGTCGGCGGAGTACCACGAACGGCGACAGATCCACGGCCACCAGGAAACGGGTCCGGTCGCCATCAGGCGCGACATCTACGTCGGCGAGAGCGACGAGGAAGCGCAGGAGACGGCGCGTGCGGTCGTCGAGTCGGGCTACCGCGGTTTCGACAGCGAGGCGCTGGCGATCGGCAGTCCTGAGACGGTCGCGGGGCAGTTCCGGGCGCTGGAGGAGTCGGGATACACCGATGTCATCGTGCGCAACCTGATGCCGGCGCAGGAGCACGCGATCGCGTCGATCGGGCGGCTGGCGGAGGTGCGGGCGAGCCTGGCGTAGCTCCTCACAGGAGCCCTCCAGCCCCAACGCTGGCCCGCGGAGGCGGGATCGCGTAGCGTGCGCGGGCACTCTGAACGCACGGAAGAGAGACCGATGACCATCCACACCGGCAAGCCTGTCATGCACCACCTCGGGTTCGTCGTGAAAGACGCCGACGAGATGGCGAACACGTACACGAACCTGCTGGGCGCCGAGTTCCGCCTGATGCCCCCCTACATGGTCCACTCGATGTCGGGCGAAGAGGCCGAGCTGCGCGTCTACTACGGCGCGATTGCCGGGAGCATCGCCGAGATCATCCAGCCGGTGCGGGGCGACACGCCTCACCAGCAGTGGCTCGACGAGCGAGGCGAGGGCGTCCAGCACCTCGGCCTGTACGTGGACGACGTGGTGTCGGCGACGAAGGAGCTGCTCGAGAAGGGCGGCGAGATTCGCTGGGTCTATCCCAACGCGGGCGTGGTCCAGCTGAATTTCGACAGCTCGCTCGACGAGATCATGGGCGAGACGCTGCCAGGCAGCCTGACGTACCTGCACGCAGCGGGCGGCGGGCCGATCCTCGAGCTGCTGGGGCCCCCGATTCACCAGGGCGTGGTAGGCGGGGCCGTCGCCGGTCTCAACGACTACTGGGAGACGACCTTCCCGCCGGTGGAGCCTCTCCAGCAGGGATAGCTCCCGGCCAGACGACTACTCCTCCGCCTCGCGCGGCTGGAATGTGTCCTGCGTGAGCGAAGCGACCTCGGCTTCGACGATGTGGGCGTGTTCGCGGAAGGCCGTTGCGGCATCGGTAAGGGCTGCGTTGTAGAGGTCGGGACCGGCGAGGTCGAGCACGAAGTCGAGAAGGAACCCGGCGGCGAGCTCGCCCACGTCCTCGTCGCGCTCCTCAAGCAGCCAGGCCTGGAGCTCGCGCACCATGGCGCGGCGACGGCGGGCGTCGATGCGCTCCGACAGTCCGCGGCCCTTGTCCGCCATGGGGACCCCCTCGCGCTAGGGTAACGGCCTTCCCACCAAGCGCCGAACCCGCTGGCTATACTCGATGGAGATGCGTTCCCTCAAGACGGTTCGGCGTGCCTTCCTGCTCATCCTGATCGCAGTCGGGATCGGGGTGGCGTGCGGCAGTGACGACGTCGAGCCGGGCGCCATCCACCTGCTGGAGATCGATGGCGGCATCGGCCCGATCACCGAGCGCTACATCGACCGCGGCATCAACAAGGCCGAGGACGAGGGCGCCAGGCTCATCGTGATCCAGCTGGACACGCCGGGCGGGTTCAGCTCGTCGATGCGCGAGATCGTGCAGCGCATCGAGGCATCGAACGTGCCGGTCGTCGTGTACGTGTCGCCCTACGGGGCGCGGGCGGCGAGCGCCGGGACGTTCATCACGATGTCGGCGCACGTGGCCGTGATGGCGCCGAACACGTCGATCGGCGCGGCCTCGGCGATCAACGCGGACGGCAGCGACATCGATGGCACGCTCGGCAAGAAGATCGAGAACGACGCCGTCGCGTTTATCCGCGGCATCGCGGAGCTGCGCGGACGCAATGCCGACTGGGCCGAAGAAGCGGTCCGCGAGGCGGTCGCGGCCACCCAGACCGAGGCGGTCGAGCTGAACGTGGTCGACTTCGTGGCGAGTGACGTGGACGAGATCCTGGAGCGCATCGAAGGCACGACTATCGAGCTGAAGCCGGGGCTGCTGGTGACGCTCAATGGCCTTCCCGAGGCGGAGCGGGTAAACACGAGCATGACCGTCTGGGAGCGGATGCTGGAGCACCTCGCCAACCCGACGCTCGCGACCATCCTGATCTCGCTGGGGATGATCGGCCTCTTCATCGAGCTCACGAATCCGGGCGTCATCTTCCCGGGCGTGGCGGGCGTGCTCGCGATCGCGATCGGCTTCCTCGCCCTGGGCGTGCTGCCGGTCGACACCATCGGGCTCGTCCTGATCGGAATCGCGCTCCTCTTCTTCGCGCTGGAGCTGTTCGTACCGTCCGGGGGGATCCTCGCCGGGGGCGGACTGGTGGCGCTCGTGCTGGGGGCGATCATCGCCTTCCGGGACACGCCCACGGAGTTTCAGCCGAACCGCATCGTCGTCGGCATCCTGGGGTTCCTGCTCGTGGTCGTGTTCGTCTCGATGGCGATTGGGCTGGCGCGGATGCGGAAGATGCGTTCGGAAACCGGAGCGGAGGCGCTTGTCGGTAGAATGGCGGTGGCTCGTACACCGCTTACGCCTGACGGCACGGTCTTCATCCAGGGCGAGCGCTGGCACGCGGAGCTGGAAGACGGCTCCGCCGCCGAGGGTGAAGAGGTGCGCGTGGTGAGCGCCGATGGCCTTAGGCTGAGGGTACGGAAGGAGAACCATCCATGACCCAGGAATTGCCACAACCGGAACAGATCGACCAGGAGCCCCCGAGCAGCCTGCTTGCGACCATCATTCGCGTCTTCCTGCTGGGCCTGAGCGCGATCCTGCTGGTTCCACTGCTCCCCTTCCAGGTACGGGTGGTGGCGGAGTACGAGCGGGGTGTGATCTTCCGCCTCGGACGCCTGCAGGGAGCGAAGGGGCCGGGCCTCTTCGTGCTGCTGCCGTTTATCGACCGGATGGTGAAGGTCGATCTGCGCACCATCACGCTGGACGTGCCCTCGCAGGACGCGATCACGCGAGACAACGTGACCGTGCGGGTAAACGCGGTCGTCTACTTCCGGGTGGTCGAGCCGACCATGGCGGTCGTGCGCATCCTCGACTTCGTGCGCGCTACCTCGCAGATCTCGCAAACAACCCTCCGCTCCGTCATGGGGCAGACGGACCTCGACGGGCTGCTCTCCCAGCGCGAGGAGGTCAACCAGGAGCTGCAGGCGATCATCGACGAGGAAACGGAGCCGTGGGGCATCAAGGTCAGCGCGGTCGAGGTGAAGGACGTGGAGCTGCCGGAGCAGATGCGGCGCGCGATGGCGGCGCAGGCCGAGGCGGAGCGCGACCGGCGCGCGAAGATCATCGCCGCCGACGGCGAGTTCCAGGCCAGCGAGCGGCTGCGTGAAGCAGCAGACGTCATGGCGGAGCAGCCGATCACGCTGCAGCTGCGCTACCTGCAGACGCTCGGCGAGATCTCCGTTGAGAACAACTCGACGATCGTGTTCCCGTTGCCGATGGACCTCATCCGCATGTTCATCGAGGACGACGACGACGACGAGTAGCGAGCGGCGTCACGCTCCGGGACGAACGGAGACATCGGCGGCGAGCACTGTGAGGCGCTCGCCGCCTTCGCGTTCAACGACAAGGGCTCCATCGGGCGCAATCTCCAGCGCGCGCGCCTCGTAGGCGCCCTCGGGCTCCTCGACGGTAATCAAGCGGCCGAGCACGAGGCTGACGGCGCGATACGCATCGACGAGCTCGGCCTCTGGAGCGTCCATGGCGCCCTCGAGCTGGTCGCAGATGCGGGCAAGAAGCGACTCGCGGCCGACTTCGCGGCCAAGCTCGCGGGCGAGGCTGGTGGCGGTATCGCGCAGGGCGTCGGCGGCGGTGGGGTCGGCGTTCACGTTGATGCCGATGCCCGCGTAGGCGGTAAGGCCGCCGGGGCCAGTCTCGCCGTCGATGAGCATGCCGCACAGCTTGCGCTCGCCGACCCAGATGTCGTTGGGCCACTTGATGCGGGCATCGACGCCCTCATGGGCGCAGGCCTGGCAGACGGCAAGGGGGACGGCGAGAGGGAGGCGGCCGTATGCGTCCCGGGAGGGGCGCAGGATGAGCGTGAAGTAGAGGCTTCCGCCGGGGGGGCTGAAGAAGCCTCGCCCCCGGCGCCCACGGCCCGCGGTCTGCGCCTCAGCGAGGATGAGGGTCCCGTGGGGGGCGCCGTCCGCGGCAGCGGTACGGGCGAGGTCCATGGTCGAGGGGGTTTCGAGGACGTAGCGGAAGTCGCGGCCAAGGGCGGTGGTCTGGAGCGCGCCGGCAAAGCGATCGGTGTCGAAAGCGGGGGAATCGGGCATGGCTGGCGGGAATCCGGGAATGAAAAAGGGGCCTGGCGGCAATCGCACCGCTCAGGCCCCGTTCGTAGCTCAACGCATGTTCTAGGAGGAGGTCACCTCCTGCGCTAGATGGGGTTGGCTACTACTGTGGTCGTCCATGCGCATCACCTCCTTCCTTGCAGCTAACGATAAACGTCCGCCCGCCCGGTGGCTAGAGGTGAAGGTTTGGAAGGCTCGCGCTTCCGCGTGTGGGGGAGCACCGGTATTCTGAGCGGGCGCGCGGCGCCTGGCGCTCTGCGTCAAATCTATGCGTCGCGCAGAAAGGGGCGGACCTTGGTCACGCCCGTCACGATGAAACAGCTCCTCGAAGCCGGTGTGCACTTCGGCCACCAGACACGTCGCTGGAACCCGAAGATGCAGCACTTCATCTTCACGGAGCGCAACGGCATCCACATCATCGACCTGCAGCAGACGGTCACGCGGCTGGACGAAGCGATCGACTTCGTGCGCGAGGTCGTCGCCAGCGGCAACGACGTGCTCATCATCGGCACGAAGAAGCAGGCCCGCGAGACGGTCGAGCAGGAGGCGCAGCGCGCCGGCCTGCCCTATGTAAACAACCGTTGGCTGGGCGGCACGCTCACCAACTTCCGGACGATCCAGGCGCGCATCCGCCACATGCGCGACCTCGAGGATCGCACCGAGCGCGGCGAGTTCGCGCGGCGCGCCAAGAAGGAGCAGCTCGATATCGCCAACGAGATCGAGCGGCTGAACCGCTACTTCGGCGGCATCAAGTACCTTGACCGGCTTCCCGGAGCCGTCTTCGTCATCGACACGATGAAGGAGGCGATCGCGGTGGCCGAGTGCGATCGGCTGGGAGTCCCGATCGTGTCGCTGGTCGACACGAACTGCGACCCGGACCCGATCGCCTACCCGATCCCGAGCAACGACGACGCCATTCGCGCGATCAAGCTCATCCTCGGCAAGATTGCCGACGGCGCGATCGAGGGCCGCGCGGCCCGCGAAGCGGGAGTCGGCGCCGAAGCCTACAGCGAGGAGATGGCGCAGCTCGCGGCCGAGCAGGAAGCCGCGGCAGCCGAAGCCGAGACTGAAGCCGAAGCGCCAGCAGCAGAAGAACCGGTCGCCGCGGCGGCCGTACCGGCATCAGAGGAGCAGACCACTGGCTAGCATCTCAACAGCGATGGTGAAGGAGCTGCGCGACTCGAGCGGCTCCGGGGTAATGGACGCAAAGCGCGCCCTGGAAGAGGCCGACGGCGACATGACGCAGGCGGCCGCCATCCTGCGGGAGCGGGGACTGGCGGCGGCGGCGAAGCGCGCCGAGCGCGAGACCGGCCAGGGGGTCGTCGACACCTATATCCACGCGGGCGGCCGCATCGGTGCACTCGTGGAGGTGAACTGCGAGACGGACTTCGTGGCGAACACCGACGAATTCCGGTCGCTCGTGCACGAGATCGCGATGCAGGTCGCGGCGATGAATCCCGTCGTCGTCTCGGCGGACGACCGCGAGGCTGGACTTGAAGGCGACGACGACGAGGTCGCGCTGTTGAGCCAGCCGTGGGTGAAGGACGCATCGAAGACGATCTCGGACCTGGTCCAGGATTCGATGGCAAAGACGGGGGAGAACATCCGCGTGCGGCGTTTCGCACGCTTCGAACTCGGATCGTAAGAGGGGGAGCCGTGACCGACGCGTACGGGCGCGCGCTCGTAAAGCTCAGCGGTGAGGCCCTGATGGGCGACCGCGAGTTTGGCATCGATCCCGACACGATCGCCAATCTCGCCGAACAGATCGCGTGCGCCTCGGCCGGTGGGGTCGAGGTCGCGATCGTCGTCGGCGGCGGGAATTTCTGGCGGGGCCAGGCGGCGGCGGAGACCGGGATGGACCGCGCCACCGCGGACTACGCCGGGATGCTCAGCACGATGATGAACGCACTCGCACTGCAGGACGCGCTCGAGCACGCCGGCGCGGAGGTTCGCACGCAAACGGCGCTGACGATGGCGCAGATCGCGGAGCCCTACATCCGGCGCCGGGCGATTCGGCACCTGGAGAAGGGGCGGGTCGTCGTGTTCGCCTCGGGGACGGGCAACCCGTTCATGACTACGGACACGGCGGCGGCCCTGCGCGCCATCGAGGTCGACTGCGAGACGCTGCTGATGGCGAAGAACGGCGTGGACGGCGTGTACGACGCCGACCCGGCAACCTCGCCGGATGCCAAGCGGTTCGAGCGCTTGAGCCACATCGAGGCGATCCAGCGGCGCCTGCAGGTGATGGACAGCACAGCCCTGAGCCTCTGCATGGAGCACGAGCTTCCCATCGTCGTCTTCGACGTGCGGGCGAAGGACAGCATCTACCGGGCGCTCAACGGGGAGCGCATCGGCACGACCGTGAGCGCGGGAGCGCTCACCGAGCCCGCCCATCCGGGTTAGATCGAGAGCAGACGCATGGCCGACCCAGAAGAGATCATGCTCGACGCGGAGATGCGCATGGACGGCGCCGTGGAGGCGTTCCATCGAGAGCTTGCCGGTGTCCGCACGGGCCGTGCCCACCCCAGTCTCATCGAGGGGCTGCAGGTGGAGCACTACGGGCAGACGCAGCCGCTCAACCAGCTCGGCACCATCAACGCGCCCGAGGCGCGGCTGCTGGCCGTACAGGTGTGGGACGCCGGGGCCGTGCAATCGGTCGTGAAGGCGATTCAGACCTCCGACCTGGGCCTGAACCCGAACATCGACGGGCAGCTCATCCGCCTGCCGATCCCCCAGCTCACGGAGGAACGCCGCCGCGAGTTCGTGCGGATGGTCCACCAGAAGGCGGAAGACGCACGCGTCGCGGTTCGCAATGTGCGCCGGCACACGCACGACGACCTGCGCAAGGGCGAGCGCGAGGGCGACATGACGCAGGACGACCTGCGCGACTACGAGAGCGACCTGCAAAAGCTCACCGACTCCCACACCGGCCTGATCGACGAGGCGATGAAGCACAAGGAGGAGGAGCTGCTTGAGCTATAGGCTGGCGCAGCGCGCGGGGACCGAATCCCGAACCGACCCCGGCGGCGACCGCATATCGTCGCTGACGGGTGGGCGCGTGCCCGGCCACATCGCGATCATCATGGACGGCAACGGGCGCTGGGCCACGGAGCGCGGCCTGCCGCGCGCGGCCGGGCACCGGGCCGGAGCGGAAAACATCCGGCGCGTGATCGAGCGCTTCGCCGAGCACGACGTCCGTTACGTCACGCTCTTCGCCTTCTCGACCGAGAACTGGAACCGGCCGGCGAGCGAGGTGTCGGTCATATTCCAGCTGATCGACCGGTTCCTCCAGCGGGAGCTGGACAACATGCAGCGCGATAACGTGCGCATCCGCCACTTCGGCCATCTCGAGCAGCTCCCGGCGGCGCTGGCCGTGCGAGTCAAAGAGGCGGTGGCGGTAACCCGCGAGAACGACGGTCTGAAGCTGAACATCTGCCTGAGCTACGGCAGCCGCGACGAGATCGTGACCGCCATCCAGCGGATCGCCGAGGAGGGCATCCCCGCCGCGGAGATCGACGAGGAGGCGGTGTCGTCGCGGCTGCTCACGGGCGGCCTCCCGGACCCCGACCTGGTCATTCGTACGGCGGGGGAGCAGCGCATCTCGAACTTCCTGCTCTGGCAGAACGCCTATGCGGAGCTCTACTTCACGTCCGCCTACTGGCCGGATTTCGGGCGGGAGGACGTGGACCTCGCGCTCGCCGAGTACGGCCGCCGCAAGCGGAAGTTCGGCAAGTTGCTGCCGGAAGACCTCGACGCGTTCGAGGACGCCTAGTGCGAATCCCCCGCAATCTCGCGCTTCGTTTGGCGACGGCGGCGGTGGGCGTGCCCCTGCTGCTGCTGGTCGTCTGGGCCGGCGGCTGGCCGTTCGCCATCGTGGCGGGATTGATCACGCTGGGCGGCACGATCGAGTTCGCGCACGCGTGGCTCATGCCCACGCGGCCCTACCGGGAGGTGGTGCAACTCGGTCCGGGGCTGCTTGCCCCGGCCGTCGTGGTGGCGGGAGTCCACGCCGACGAGCGTTTCCTCATCGCCGGAGCCCTGCTGACTGCGCTCTTCCTCGCCGCGGGCTATTCCCGCTCCAACCTCTTCGGACCGCGCAAGCCGCTCCGGGTCGCGGGCTGGGCGATCGTCTATCCGGGCATCATCTTCTCGACGATCGTGCTGACGCGGGATCTCGATCAGGGCCGCGACTGGGTGCTGCTGACGGTGCTGACGACCTTCACGATCGACACGGGCGCCTACTTCACCGGATCCCTGCTCGGGCGGCACAAACTGTGGCCTGCCATCAGCCCGCGGAAGACGTGGGAAGGCGCCGTTGGAGGGTTATGCGGGGGTGTGCTGGCCACCGGGGTGCTCTCGCCGTGGATGGACCTTGGATTGGGCGTGGGCGCCATCGTGGGGCTGGGGGTGGGGCTGGGCGTGGCGGCGCAGGCAGGCGACCTGCTGGAGAGCTGGATGAAGCGCAAGGCCGACATCAAGGACTCCTCGGGCTTGCTGCCCGGACACGGGGGCCTACTCGACCGGCTCGACTCGATCGTGTTCGTGGCGCCGGTCGTGTACCTGGTCGCGAACTTCACCTGACCGAAACGCGCCGGCCTGCCCGTTCCGGGCGCTCGCCTAAGATAGGACTAATGGCTCCCGAAGCGCCGTTCGAGCCCCAGCACCGCCAGGTCGTGGCGAACGGCTTACGCATGCATTATGTGGAGGGCGGCGAGGGCGAGCCGGTTGTGTTCCTGCACGGCTTCCCGGAGTGCTGGTACTCGTGGCGGAAGCAGCTGCCGGCGCTGGCGCCGAACTACCACGTGATCGCCCCCGACCTGCGGGGCTACCACGAGACCGAAGCGCGGCCTCCTTACGACACGGAGACGCTCCAGCAGGATGTGCTCGGGCTCATCGAGACGCTGGGCGAGAGCAGCGCGCACATCGTGGGGCACGACTGGGGCGGGGCGATCGCCTGGCAGCTGGCCATGAATCACCCGGCCGCCGTCCGCTCACTCGCGGTCCTGAACATCCCGCACCCGGCGCTCTTCCGCGAGGGGCTGCGCAGCGTCGCACAGCTGCGGCGGAGCTGGTACATCGCCTTCTTCCAGCTGCCGTGGCTGCCAGAGCAGATGCTGTCCTTCGATGGCTACCGGCGACTGGCACGCTCGGTCTGCCGGGGGATCCCGGCAGGGGAGGAGCGGCGGGCCGACCTGGCGTTCTACCGGAAGAGCTGGCGAGAGCACGGCCTCACGGGCGGGATCAACTGGTACCGCGCCCTCCTTCGTAGCCCGCAGTCCCTCCCCGATCCCGTGCCCATCATCGGAGCGACGACGACGATGATCTGGGGCGAGGAAGACGTCGCCCTCGGCAAGGAGTTGACGGTCGGCACGGAGCGGTTCGTGCACGACTTCAACCTCCACTACGTTTCGGGGGCCGGGCACTTCGTGCAGCAGGATGCGCCGAAGCGAGTCAACGAGCTGTTGTTGGCACACCTGGAGCGGGCGGGGAGCCGTTCGAATGGCTGAGCAAGGCTCCGCGCGCACGCTGCGCAAGCCCACCATCACGGACTTCGTTGCGGAAGGGGAGGAGACGCCGATCCTGTTGCGGCCGCGCGTGCTGGCAGGCATCGCGGTGGTGTTCCTCGGGCTGGTCGCGGCCTACTTCATCCTGGCCGACGTCTTCGACATCTCTCTGCAGTTCGACGCCGAGCCCCTGCAGGACTGGGTGGAGCAATGGGGCGTCTGGGGCCCGATCGCGTTCATGGCCGTAATGGCCTTCTCCGTGCTGTTCGCGCCTGTCCCGAACGCACCCATCTTCATTGCGGCGGGGCTCGTCTGGGGGCCGGTGCTGGGCACCGTCTACTCGATGATCGGGATGATGTGGGGTTCGGCCATGGCGTTCTGGGTGGCTCGCTGGCTGGGCCGGCGCCACCTGCCGAAGCTGGTGGGGAGCAAGGCGGCAGCCAACATGGATTCCCTCTCCGTCCGCATGGGCGGGCGGCTCATCTTCTGGGCGCGCATGCTGCCGGTCGTGAACTTCGATTGGATCAGCTTCCTCGCGGGGCTGACGGCGATGCGCTTCTGGCGGTTCTTCTTCTTCAGCTTCCTGGGCATGCTCACGCCGACAACCGTCGGCGTGGTCGCGGGTGACAGCCTCGGACGTGACCTGCGCATCACGCTGGTCATCGTGGCGGTCTGGGTAGCGGCCATCATCCTGAGCGGCCTCTACCTCTGGTGGCGGCGGCGGCAGGCGCGAATGCAAGCGCCGCCTCCACCCTCGAAACCGCTGGCTGAGGGGCAGCCGGGGCCGTAAGCCGGGGGGCCTACTGGAACCGGTGGGGCAGGGGGTCGACCCTCGGCGGCAGGGCGATCTCGTGGTCGAGCCAGATGCCGATGTTCTCGCCGGTGCGGCCATCGGGGCCCTCCTCGAGGAGGTCGACGAGGAGGCCGGCGATCTGCTCGGGACGCATCCAGCGGTCGAGGAGCTCCTGCGGAGGCGTCATGCCGAGGGCGCCCCGGATCATCTCCGAGTCGGTGGCGTCCATGCAGAGGGCGTTCACGCGCACGCCGTGGGGCTCCAGTACGCGCGACCACGCCTGCGTGAAGCCGTTGATGCCCCACTTGGAGGCGTCGTAGACATCCATGCGGGTACCGCCGCCGGTGTTGTAGCCGGGTGGCGGACAGATGTGGTCGGTGGCGATGTTGACGATGTTGCCACCGCCCATCTCCGTCATGTGGGGCGCGATGGCGCGCCCGCAGAGGAACACGCCCTTGAGGTTCGTCCCGACGAGGGCGTCGAAGTCGTCGACGGCCTTCTCCCAGGGGTCGAGGGGGGAGGTGGCGCGCCAGATGCCGGCGTTGCTGACCATGGTGTGGATGCGCCCGAAGCGCTCGATAGCCGCATCGACGAAGGCGCGGACGGCCGCAGGATCGCTGACGTCGGCCTCAGCCGCCATGACGCTGGCACCGTCCGCCTCAAGCTCGGCGGCGAGATCGTGGACGGCGGGGGCGATGTCGCAGAGGGCGAGAGCGACGCCCTTACCCGCGAGGACGCGGGCAATGCCGTTGCCGATGCCGTGGGCGGCTCCGGTGACGATAGCGGTGGTTCCTTCGAGGTCGCTCATGAGGCGCTCACCGGCTCAATAGGGCGATAGAAAGCGTTCCCGGCCTCGGTCCACTCATTCACGATCTTCATGAAGTCCTCCCCCATGGGGTCGAGGCCTCGGATGAGCATCGAACCCCGTCGGATGGTGAAGTCGTGGGGCGCGAGCTCGCCGGCGCGCACGTAGTGGGACTCGGCGTCCTCGGCGTGACCCCGCTGGGAGAGCCACCAGGCGAGGGTGAACTCGGCGCGGGCCTCCTGCTCGGCAGCCGTGGGGAGGGTCTGCACGGCTCGCGTCTCCTCAGGAGTCATGGCGGGGCCCTCACCCCGCACCCAGGCGCGCAGGCGCTCAAGGTGCAGTTCGGAGTCGATGCCCGTCATCTCCTTGAAGTCGTTGGACCCGAAGGCGACGTCGTTGGGACGCGCGATGCGGCCTTCCTCGTCGATCCAGAGGATGGTCGGCACATTGATCATGCCGTAGAGGTCCGGGACCAGGTGCTCGGTATCGATGAGGCTGGGATGCTCGGCGCTGGCGGCCTCGATCCAGGGGCGGGCATCGTCGGCGGAACGCTCGATCGCGATCGTGATGACGGTGAAGCCCTCGTCCTTGAGCTCCTCGTAGACGGACTGCCAGACCGGCAGGTCGTAGCGGCAGCCTCACCAGGAGGCGTACGCGACGAGCAGGACCTTCTTGCCGCGCTGGTCGCTCAGGGAGTGCGGGTTCCCGTCGAGATCGGGGAGGGTGAAGTCGGGCGCCTGTAACGAGGCGAGAGCCTCCCCGCGGTCATGGTGGGAGGCGCCCAGCGCGGCCACATCATGCTTCTCGTCGGTCACCAGCGGGCGCTGGAGGGCATCGGCGAACACGCCGAGGTCGAGGCCACCGTCCCCGACAAGTGCGTCCTGATCGACGGGCACGCACATCGGACCCTGGCAGAGCCCTTCGGGCTGCAGCTCCCAGCCGAGCGCCACCTCAAGGTCTTCCGGGGAGATGGCCGGGCGGGCGGGGTCGGCGCCAGCGAATTCGTCGCTACGGCCGTCGTGCAGCAGGGTCAGGGTGGCGGACATGGATAGCTCCCGGGAATGGCAAGTGCAGCGGATTCTACGGGGCGGGTGAAGGGGGCGGGTGTGCCCGGGGGCTACGCAGGGCTGTCCTCGATCCGGCGGTACAGGGGCGTGCGCGTCAAAGCGCTCTTGATCGCGATTTTCAGGAAGGCGAAGCCCATGGGGTTGAGGCCGCGGGTGCGCATCGAGCCGCGCCGGATGGTGATGTCGTGCGGGGCGAGTTCGCCGGCGCGCTCGTAGTGGCGCTCGGCATCCTCGTCGTGGCCTTCCCGGGAGAGCCACCAGGCAAGCGTGAACTCGGCGCGCGCCTCCTGCTCGACGGCGGTCGGGAGTTCCTGGTGCTTGCGGACCTCGGACGGCGTGAGGGCGGGGGCGTCACCGCGTACCCAGGCGCGCAGCCTTCTGAGGTGGCGCTTGGAATCCAGGCCCGTCAACAGCTTGAACCGGTTGGAGGCGAAGGAGGCGTCGTTGGGGCGGGCGATGCGACCTTCCTCGTCGATCCAGACGACGGTGGGGACGTTGATCATGCCGTAGAGGTCGGGCACGAGGTGCTCGATGTCGATGAGGCTGGGGTGCTGGGGACTGGCCTTTTCGATCCAGGGCCGGGCGTCCTCAGGCGAGCGCTCAATGCCAACCGTGATGACGGTGAAGCCCTCATCCGCGAGCTCTTCATACAAGGACTGCCAGACCGGCAGATCGTAGCGGCAGCCTCACCAGGAGGCGTAGGCGACGAGCAGCACTTTTTTGCCGCGCTCGTCGCTGAGGGAGTGGAGATTGCCAGCGAGGTCGGGGAGGGTGAAGTCGGGAGCATCGAGGGAGTCGAGGGCCTCGGCCCGGTCGTGGTGCGAGGCGCCGAGTGAGGCGACGGCGTGCTTCTCTTCCGTGACGAGGGGCCGCTGGAGGGCATCGGCCAGCACGCGAAGGTCGAGGCCGTCCTCACGAACGAGGTCATCCTGGTCGACGGGGATGCACATGTAGCCCTTGCAGAGGCCTTCGGGCTTCAATTCCCAGCCAAGCAGGCTCTCGACTTGTTCGGGGGAGATGGTGGGGCGGGCAAGGTCGGCGACGGAGATTTCGTCTACGCGGCCATCGTGCAGGAGGGTCAGTGTAGGCATGAGTAATAACTCCAGAGACAGCAGCCGGGTCCGATTCTACGGGGCGGGAATTGAGTGCGGTGTAAGCAAGACATGGCGGAGAGGGTGGGATTCGAACCCACGGTGGGTATCAGCCACGCCCGTTTTCAAGACGGGTCCCTTCAGCCACTCGGGCACCTCTCCTCGTTCGATTGTAGTGGGGGATGGGCGGAGCCGGAGTTAGCAGTCACCATCGGAGAGTGCTAAACTGCGGGGGTCACACTCCGCTCAGCCTGGACGGACTCCCGTGCCCACCTACGAGTACCACTGCGAAACCTGCAAGCGCAGATACGACCTGCGCGAGGGGTTCGACGCGCCCAGCAGCCACCCCTGTCAGCGCTGCGACGAGGGCACGGCGACGCGTGTTCTGCACGCGCCCACGGTCGTCTTCAAAGGCAGCGGGTTCTACGTGAACGACAGCCGCAAGTCGGAGAAGAGCACCAGCTCGAGCGAAAAGACGATGAGCCTGCCCAGCGACTCTGGCAAGAGCGACAGCAAGAGCAAGGGCAAGAGCGCGAAGTCCAGCAGTTCCTCGAAGGACTAGCACCGCGTGCGGGCCCTCGTGCAGCGCGTGAGCCGTGCGAGCGTGCGCGTGGACGGCGAGGTCACTGGCGCCATCGAGAACGGCTTCCTAGTGCTGCTGGGCGTCACCCACGGCGACGACGAAGCGGTTGCGGATGCGCTCGCGCACAAGGTCGCGGGACTGCGGGTGTTCGAGGATCCGGACGGGAAGATGAACCTCGACTTGGCGGCCGTGGGCGGCGCCATGCTGTGCGTCAGCCAGTTCACCCTCTACGGGAACGTGCGGAAGGGGCGGCGGCCGTCGTTCACGGAAGCAGCAGAGCCGGAGCTGGCAGAGGCGCTCTACGACCGCTTCTGCGCGGCGGTCGAGGGGGAGGGGGTGCGGTGCGAACGGGGACGCTTCGGCGCGCACATGGAGGTCGAGAGCGTGAACGACGGGCCCGTCACGCTGTTCATCGATAGCGCCGACCTGGAGCGCCCGCGCCGCGCTTGACCGGAGCGATGGGGCGGGGAGAGTAGGCCTATGACCGTGTCGACGCGGATGAGTCGCTACTTCCTGAAGACGCTGCGGGAAGCGCCCGCCGAGGCGGAACTGCCGAGCCACCGGCTGCTGCTGCGCGCGGGGCTGGTAATGCCGCTGGCAGCGGGGCTCTACTGCTTCACGCCCCTGGGGTGGCGCGCGATGCGGCGCGTGGAGGAGCTGGTCCGCGAGGAGATGAACCGGGCAGGCGCGCAGGAGCTGCGGCTGCCGGCCCTCCAGCCGGTCGAGCTGTGGGAGCAGTCGGGACGCAACGAGATCTTCGGGGACGTGCTCTACCGCGTCTCAGACCGGCGGGAGCGGGACTTCGTGCTCGCCCCCACGCACGAGGAGGCGGTGAGCGCGCTGGCGGCCTCGCAGGTCCAGAGCTACCGCGACCTGCCCGTGACCCTCTACCAGTTCCAGCAGAAGTTCCGGGACGAGCCCCGTCCTCGCGGCGGGCTGATCCGGCTGCGGGAGTTCTGCATGAAGGACGCCTACAGCTTCGACCCGGACTGGGAGACGCTGGACGAGTCGTACCAGGCGATGTTCGACGCCTACGCACGCATCTTCGCGCGGGCGGAAGTGCCCGCCGTGCCGGTCGAAGCAGACTCGGGGGCGATCGGGGGGAAGGACAGCCAGGAGTTCATCTACCTGAACGAGAATGGCGAGGACGAAGTGCTGCTGTGCTCCTCGTGCGGGTACGCCGCGAACGCAGAGAAGGCGACATTCCGGGCGGAACCGCCGGTCGCGGCCGAGCCTGCACCGGTCGAGCGAGTGAACACGCCGGGGGTGGGCACGATCGCGAGCCTGGCGGCGTTCCTCGGAGTAGAGGAGCGGCAAACCGTGAAGGCCGTGTTCTACGCCGCGGACGGCGAGCCGGTGTTCGTCGCCATCCGGGGCGATCTCGAAGTGAATGAGACGAAGCTGCGGAACCTGCTCAAGGCAGTCGAGCTCGAGCCGATGGACGACGGGGCCGTGGCGCGACACGGGCTCGTGGCGGGGTCCGCCTCACCGGTCGGACTGGAGGGGATGCGGGTGGTGGCGGACACGAGCGCCACGAAGGCGGTGAACCTGGTCGGCGGGGCGAACGAACCGGACGCGCATCTGCTCAACCTGAATTACGGCCGCGACTGGACGGCGACCCTCGTCGACGACATCGCCCTGGCCGAGGCGGGACACCGTTGCCTCAGCTGCGAGGGCACGCTGGACGTGCGGTCGGGGATGGAGCTCGGGCACGTCTTCAAGCTGGGCTCGACCTACGCCGAGGCCCTCGATGTCCGCTACCTCGACGGCGAGGGCGAGCGGCATCACGCCGTGATGGGCTGCTACGGCATCGGCGTCGACCGCCTGCTGGCGGCGGTCCTCGAGGCGAACCACGACGAGGACGGCATCATGTGGCCTGCGACCCTGGCGCCGTTCGACGTACACGTGGTCGTGCTCGGCGGCGACAAGCCGGAGGTGGAGGCGGCGCTGGGCGAGCTGGAGGCGGCTCTGGAGGCGGCGGGGCTGGAAGCGCTCGTGGACGACCGCGACGAGTCGCCCGGGGCGAAGTTCAAGGACGCGGATTTGCTGGGAATGCCGATCCGCCTGACCGTGAGTCCGCGCGCGCTCGGGCAGGGCGGCATCGAGGTGCAGGTCCGGGCCTCGGGCGAGCGTGAGGTCGTGCCGCTGGGGGAGGTCGTGCGGAGGATCCGGGAGCGGGGGGCGTAGGGCGAGGCGCGGGTTTCTTGTGCCTGCCCTGTCTTGAGCCAGGGAGCGTCAGCGTCCGACCTTGCTCGTCAGCCACCACAAGAGCAGGAAGAACGCTCCTGCCAGCAGCGGGATCCCGACCATCAGGAGCAGGTCCATCTCGCCGAAGTCGCGCATCGCGTAGTCGGGCATGCTGTCGGCCTCGCCGCCTTCTCCGACCTAGATACGAGAATCCCATAGCAGCCGCACAGGGCACTCGGCCAGGAAGCTGCAGGCTCCGCTCCTTGCCCCTGCCGGATGCGGTTCCTACGATGGCCGCACGCTGAGGTAGCTCAGTTGGTAGAGCACTGCGCTGAAAACGCAGGTGTCCCCAGTTCGATTCTGGGCCTCAGCACCACCCCTTCACCCTCACCGCGCTACTTCGCAGCCGGCGTCAGCTCCGGCGAGCGGCGGCCGCGTCGGTCCAGCTCGCCGAACTCGATCTCGGCCTCACGTGTGCTGGTGTCGATGCGGCGCAGGGCGGGGCTGAACAGGAAGAAAAGCACAGCCAGAATCATCATGAGGCCGGTAGAGAGAGCAAGGACGATGGGCGCCTCGAACTCCTCGGCCAACCAACTAATGGGGAGTGCGGCAAACGGCGTCAGGCCGAAGGACATCATCAGCAGGCTCATCACGCGGCCGCGGACATAGTCGGGAATCAGAACCTGGATGGCCGTGTTGTTCAACACCATAAAGATGGTTACGAAGACATCAGCGAGCAGGATCAGCGGTAAGGCGATCCAGATGATGGGGCTGTAGCAAAACAGAACAAGCGTGGCGCCAAAGGCGTAGATGCTAGCCATCATGACGCGCAGGCGTTTGTGCGACTCACCCCCCCAGGCCACCCAGATGGCACCAAGCAGACCGCCGACACCGGCGGCCGCGTTCAGTAGCCCGAGACCGAATTCACCCTTTTGCCAGACATCAATGGCGAATACGACGAGCAGAACCTGGAACGGCATCGCCAGGAGAGTAGGTACGAGGCCGAAAGCGAGCAGAACGCGTACCGGGGGGTGCTCCCAGACGTAGCGGAAACCATCGACGATGTCCCCGAAGACGGAGCCACGGTCTTCCATGTCGTCGGGGAAGGAGGGACGAACGCGCAGCATCGCGGCAAGTCCCACGCCATAGAGCACGAGGGCGACCGCGTAGGTAGGCGTCATGCCCACAAGGGGGATGAGCGCCCCCGCGGCAACGGGCCCCGTGATGCGGGTGACGTTCATCCCGCCCATCTGGAGGGCCATTGCGTTGCCGAGGCCACCCCTGCCGACAACGTTCGCCACGATGGCCTGGCGGGCCGGCATCATGAAGGGGAAGAGGACGCCAAGGAAGCAAGTGAGCACGAGGAGATAGGGGAACGTCAACTGGTCGGTCATCAGGAGGAAGAAGACGAGGGCTTCATCAACGAGAACCGCAGTCTGCACGAGAAGAACAAGCCTGCGGCGATCAATCCGGTCGGCGATGGCGCCACCGAGTGGCGAGACCACAACCATAGGGAGGCCGACGACGAGGTTCACGATGCCGAGGGCGAAGGCGTTGTTGTTGGTGAGGTCGTAGGCAAGGACGGAGCGGACCAGGAACATCGCCATCATGGCGAACATGAAGGCCATGTTGCTTATGTAGAGCCAGCGGAACTGGTCGTAGCGGAGCGAGGAGGTCAGCCGGTCCCAGGACGAGTTGTAATGCGCCTCGACCACGTGGACGCCGGAACGGGACACAGGTGCGCCCTCCGCCACGATTCTAGCGGCTTGGCCTGGACGGTCGGCGGTGGGAACTTATGTCCAGGTGCCCTTCCAGTCGGGGTCGCGCTTCTCGGCGAAGGCCCGCGGTCCCTCCACGGAGTCGGGGGACTGGCGGCGGCGGCTCTCCCAAGTGAAGACGGTCTGGGAGGCATCAGGAAGGGCCATCTCGAGCCCGCGCATGGCCGTCTCCTTGGTGGAACGCACGGAAAGGGGCGCGCAGCTGAGGATGTCGGTGACCCAGCGGTCGACGGCTTCGTCGAGCTCCTCGAGGGGGACGACCTCGTTCACGAGACCCAGCTCATAGGCGCGCTGGGCAGTCATGTGGCGACCGGTGAGCATGTGGCCCATGACCGCCTTGAGGGGACCCTGGCGGGGCAGGCGGTGGACGCCGTTGGCCCCGGCGATGAGCCCGACCTTGGGCTCGGTGAGGCCGAAGCGGGCGTGCTCGGCGGCGACGACGATGTCGCAGGCGAGGGCCATTTCGAATCCACCGCCGAGGGCGTAGCCGTTCACACGGGCGATGATCGGCTTGTAGAGGTTGAAGCGGCTGGTGAGGCCGCCGAAGCCGGTGCCGGGCCAGCGCACGGCTGGGCGCTCGGAGGCGGGCAGGCGGGACATCTCGGCGGTGAACTTGAGGTCGTTGCCGGCGCTGAAGGCGCGACCGCCCTCACCGGTGAAGACGGCGACCCAGAGGTCGTCGTCGTTGGCGAAGTCCTCCCAGACCTCATGCAGCTCAAGGTTCGCGTAGACGTGGAGTGAGTTCATCACCTCGGGACGAGTGATGGTGATGTAGGCGACACGGTCCTTCTTCTCGTAGCTGCAGAACTCCACGTTGGCGACCTCCCGAGGTGTGAGTGGCACTCTACCGCCCACCGGCCTACTGCGCCGCCACAGCCTCGCTAGACTGGACCTCGTGTCGTTCCTCATCGGGCTCGTGCTGCTGCCGTTCTTCGTGTGGTCGTGGATCAAGCACGACGCCGACGAGGACGCGGCGGCAGCCCTCTCGATCGCGGCCTGGATGGTGATCGGCGTGAGCGCAATAGCGGCCTTCTGGTACGCCTTCGGGTAGGGCAGTCGTACCGCTGGCCCGCTCCCCGGACCCGCGAGAGAATGGGAGCTCATGCCCGCCACGACTGACGATCTCGAGGCCGCAAGGCTGCGCATCTATGCGCTGCAGGACGGCGCGATGCGCGCGCAGGCGCTCGCCTTCTGTCTGCGCAGCGGCATCTTCGAGCGCCTTTCGAGCGGGCCGTCGACACCGGATGACCTGGGGCTGGCGCCTCGCGTGGCGCCCGCACTGCTCGCATTCCTGACGAGCCAGGGGCTCGCGGAGCGCGACGAACAGGGGCGCTTCCGGGCGACACCCGCAACCAACGCGTTCCTGGTGCGGTCGAGTCCGCGGTTCGCGGGGGGACGGTCGCTCCTGTTCCAGGGCTTCCACGAACAGATCGGCCGGCTCGGCGAGGCCCTCGGGAGCGGGAAAGCGCTGGCAGAGGCCGGGCAAGCGGACCTGTTCGGGGGCTTCGATGACGAGGACCGGCGCTGGTTCGCCGAGGGGATGCTCGCGAACGCCATCGCGGGGGCGGAGGACCTCCTGTGCGAGGTGGACTTCGCGCCGTTCCGGCGGCTGCTGGATGTAGGCGGCAGCAGCGGCGGCTACGCGCTCTCCCTGCTGGAGGCTCATCCGTCGCTGGAGGCGACGATCTTCGACCTGCCGGCCATGCGCCCGCTCGCCGAGGAGCGGATAACGGAGCACGGGCTCGGTGGCCGCTGCGGTTTCGTCGCCGGGTCGTTCTTCGACGACCCGTTGCCACGCGGCCACGACGTGCTGCTGCTGGCGAACATCCTGCACGACTGGGAGACGCCGGAGTGCCGGCGCATCCTGGCGGCGTGCCACGACGCAATCGAGCAGGAGAGTACGATCGTGGTTGTGGAGCCGATGCTGGCCGAAGACCTCGCGGGGCCCGACCACGCGTCCGTCAGTGGCCTGACCATGGCGATGCTGGGAGGAGAGAACCGCACGCAAACCCGTATCGGGGAGCTGCTGGAGGAGGCGGGGTTCGGGGGCGTGTGGCACTCGGCTATCGGGGAGCAGAACAGCGTGGTGACAGCGCGAAAGCCGGGAGGGAGCAGCTCGTGCTGAAGGCGCCGATTTCACCCTACGTGGTGGCCGGGCGCATCCTCTCGATTATCGGGATGTCGTTCTTCACGGCCGCGGGCATCCTCTTCTGCATCGGGGGGTTCTGGTTCTGGGGTCTGGGAGCGCTCATCGGCTTCATCCCCTTCTTCGCGCTCATCGTGGCGGTGGAGCGCTACTCGACCAAACACGGACTGATTGGCCCTGAGCCAGACCCGCCGTTCGACGACGAGTAGGGCGGGAATCGCCCTCGCCGCGCTGGGAATCGTCGCGGTGCTGGCCGCGTGTTCGGGCGACCCGGAACTGCTCGCCGATCGCGCCTGCCAGGAGGAGCACCTCCCGAAGGGGCTCGAGCGCCTGACGTTCGGGAACCTGTCCCGCAGCGAGATGGGACGCGAGGTGGGGGCGGCCCCGCTGGAGGCAGCGGGCGTCGAGGGGGGGTACTTCGCCTACTGGAAGGAGCGTCGCGACCGCCTGGAAAGTGATCCGCCGATCGAGATCGTGTGCCAGGTTGTCGCCTTTAGAGATGGCGGGGAAGCGTCGCGCTTCGTGGCGGAGCTGCCAGCCAACGCCGACTGGCTGAGCGTCACGGTCGCGGGCATCGCGCTGGCAGAAGGTACGGGCATCGAGGAAGTGGCGGCGGAGGGGGCGCGGGCATTCCGGCTCGACGAGCCGGACGGGAAGATTCGCCACGCAGTGGCAGTCGCCCGGGACCGGTTCGTGCTGAGCGTGCACCTGGGCGGCCCCGAGGGGGCCGTGTCGGTGGAGGCGGCGATCGCGATCCTGGAGACGATGGCGCGGTAGTCTGGTAGACTTGATCGGTCAGAATAACCGGTCAGGACAGACATGCGCGAGATCCAGTCCACAGAGGCCAAGGCCCGTTTCGCCGAACTGCTTCGCCGAGTCGAAAATGGGGAGACGGTCGCCATCACGCGACACGGGAAGACCGTCGCCTGCCTGGTTCCCGCTGGCGATCAGGAGCAGGCCGAGCGGGACCGCGCAGTTGAGCGGTTCCTGGAGCTTCGCCGGAGCTGGGCGCCCACGGGCATGACCGAAGAGGAGATCCTGGCCGCCCGCCACGAGGGCCACCGCATATGAGCGGCACGCGGGGCCTGCTCTTGCGACCTGAGACTGGACAGCGGAAGCGCGATGAGCGTACTCTAAACTGGTCAATTTATTCACTTTAGGGTGAGCGTTTGCGCAAGATTCCATCAACCGAAGCCAAAGCGAACTTCGCTGAACTTGTTCGAAGGGCCGAGCACGGAGAATCCGTCGCTATTACTCGGCATGGAAGGGCGGTCGCCCACGTGGTTCCAGCCGACCACCATTTGGCGGTGGATGCCTTCGTGGTCGCCGACTCGTTCCTTGACCTCGATGCAGAGCTCTATTCTGTCGCGGCGATCGAGCTACTCAGTAGGGGCCGAGCCCGAGGGCTTGCGCCGCCGAATTGGCAGTCCGAAGTCCGAAGCGCGCTGCTTGAGTTCGCGCGAGATAAGCGACTGCCCGAAGGGGAGACCGTGAAGGGTAACCTTGATTTGCTAAGTGACCTACCGATTGACACTGACCAAGAGGAAGACGCGCAGACAGCGATGGACCTGTGTCTCACCCACAACCTGCCCTATCGCAGTGGCCGGTATTTGGAGCTAGCCCGCAGGCGTGGCGTACAACTCGCGACACTGGACGCAGACTTGGAGCGCGCCGCCCGTGCCGAGGGTGTGGACGTCTTCCACGCTTACTAGCATTGCGGCCGGGATGACGGGCTTCATACCACCAGCAGGATTGCCGGCACTGCGACAATGACGCCCAAAAAGGCGACGAGTCGCCGGGGGTGGGCGGCGATCCAGCGCTCGCTGCGGAGGATGGCGGTTCGGTAGGGCTTGTAGAGCGCCGTCAGGACGATGCCGGCCACGACGGTGGTCGAGGCGACCTGGGCGAGGACGACGGCGACGGCAGCTTCGCCGCCGACGAGGACGCTGGCGGCGAGAGTATCGACGAAGGTCGCGATGTTGGCCCCGAGGACGTACGGAATGATGTGCTCGCGGCGCACGTAACCGCGCAGGGCGAGGGGCACGAGGACGGTCAGGGAGACGGCCACGCTGAGCGTCGTGAGCGTGATGATGACGCCCATCAGGAACATCAGGGGCCGGCGGTTGAGGACGTCGAGGCGACGCCGGATGCCCTCGGCCTCGCCTTCCAGCTGGGGAAGGGCGCGTTCGAAGACGGCGAAGGCGAGGAGGAGGACGCCGGCGCCGACGACGAAGACGAGAAGGCCGGGCAGGAAGGAATCGAGGGCCTCAGTGACGGGGCCGAAGGCGGCGTCGGTGCCCTGCAGGAGGGCGTCGGGGGCGGAGGGGGTCGCGCCGTCGAACCAGCCCAGATGGAGCGCCAGGAACCCGAGCGCGACCGCCGGACCCTGCGTCGTGAAGGTGACGAGCATGGCGACGATGCCGATGGCGACGCCATCGCCGCTGCGGCGGCCGAAGCGGAAGGCAAGGAAGCCGACGGCGAGGACGACGAAGGACGCGCCGAGCCGGGAGCCGGCGATGACGGCAAAGGCCTCGGTGGTGTGGAAGACGCCTTCGGAGAGGAGCGTGACGCCGATGGCGGCCACGGGGGAGCCACTGAGGACGACGTAGGCGAAGAGCCACCCGAAGCCGAGGGCGTTGGCGACGCCCTCGGCGCTGATGTCGGAGAGCAGGGGCGCCAGGGAGCCGGCGCCCGCGCGCGTGATCTCGAGGGCGAGGGCGAACAGCGCGAGCCCGACGACCGCGCAGGCCAGGCGCAGGAGCATCGTGGGGCGCAACCAGGAAAGGCTGCGCGCAGCGGGCGGCGCGTCGCGCACGGCGGAGCGCGCCCGCTGCATCACCTCAGCCGCCCCGGGCGCTCTCCATCAGCACGGCGGCAACCTCCGGACGCGTGAACTCAACGGGGAGGTCCTCGCCGTTGGCGAGCATCTCGCGCACCTTCGTCCCCGAGAGGAAGAGGCGCTCCTCGGGCGTAGCCGAGCTCGTCTTCGTGGTCGCCATGGCGCCACTGCGGAGGCACCAGAAGGCGTGTTCGAAAAAGAGCGGCTGGATGCCGAGGGCGTCGAGGTCGATGTCGTCGAAGATGCGCTGGGCGTCGTAGGTGCCGTAGTAGTTGCCCACCCCAGCGTGATCGCGTCCGACGATGAAGTGAGTGCAGCCGTAGTTCTTGCGCATGATGGCGTGGAAGATCGCCTCGCGCGGGCCGGCGTAGCGCATGGCCGCGGGCAGCACCGAGAGTTGCACGCGGTCCTCGGGGAAGTAGCGGTCGAGCAGCACCTGGTAGCACTGCATACGCACATCGGCGGGGATGTCGTCGTCCTTCGTGTCGCCCACGAGGGGATGGATGAGGGCGCCGTCGACACCCTCAAGGGCGACCTTGATGAGGTACTCGTGGGCGCGGTGGATGGGGTTGCGGGTCTGGAAGCCGACGACCGTGCGCCAGCCGCGCTCGGCGAAGGCGGCGCGGGTCTGGGCGGGGGTGAGGCGGTGGTCGGGGAAGTTGCCGTGGTCGGGAAGGCGGAGCGCTTTCACCGTGCCACCCAGGACCAGGTCGCCGGAGGCGTAGACAGCGGCGACGCCGGGATGGGCCTCGTCTGTGGTGCGGTAGACCTGCTCGGCCAGACGCGTCTTGTCGCGCCGGTAGACCTCCTCGATGTCGATGACGCCGAGGGGGAAGCCTTCATCGTCGCGCAGGTCGGCGCGGACGCCGGGGGTCAGTTCGCCGGCGCGAGACTCGTCGACTGAGAGGGTGACGGGCATCGACCAGGGGAGGCCGTTCGCCAGCGTCATGTTCTCGACGACGGAGTGGTAGTCGGCCTCGCCCATGAAGCCGGTGAGGGGACTGAATCCGCCGTTGGCAAGGAGCTCGAAGTCGGCGAGGTGCCGGGAGTCGAGCTCGATGGTCGGAAGGCTTGCGACCTCGCGGCCGATTTCAACGTGCTCCTCTTCATCGACGAGGAGGTCGACAAGGGTTCCGCCGTACGGTTCGCCAAGGTTACTCATGACTGCGCCTTCCCGATGAGCCCACGGGACTCGAGGTAGTCGAGGATCTGATCGAGGCTGCGTTCTTCGGAATCGAGACCGGTCTCGCAGCGCACCTCCGGGCTGGGAGGCTCCTCGTAGGGGTCGTCGATGCCGGTGAAGCCCTTGATCTCGCCGGCGCGGGCCTTGGCGTAGAGGCCCTTCACGTCGCGCGCCTCGCACTGCTCGACGGTAGCGGCGGCGTGCACCTCTACGAACACGGCGCCGTCGCCCTCGGTCATGGCGCGGTTCTCGTCGCGAATCTCCTGGTAGGGGGAGATGGCGGCGGTGATGACGCCCACGCCGTTGCGGGCAAGGAGGCTGGCGACGAAGCCGATGCGGCGGATGTTCGTGTCGCGATCCTCTTTGCTGAAGCCGAGGCCCTTCGAGAGGTTGGTGCGAACGATGTCGCCGTCGAGGATCTCGACGTTGCGGCCGCGCTCACGCAGCACGGGCGCGAGCGCCTCGGCGAGGGTGCTCTTGCCGGAGCCCGAGAGTCCGGTGAACCAGATGACGAAGCCCTGATTGCTCATTGGCTGTACTCCAAACGCATTGGTGTTACTCCCTGACTATCGTGGTGGCGCCCGCGAGGCGCCGGATGCGCATCAAGACGGCGGCCCGATGGCCGCCGTGCGGAGGTGGTGGACGCGGGCCGGCTCAGGTGTGGAGTCCGCACTCGTCCTTCTCGAAACCTTCCCAGCGCCCCTGCCGGCCCTGCTTGCCGGGCACGGTGCAATTGAAGCAGCCGATGCTGACGAAGCCATGGTCGAGCAGGGGGTTGTAGGGAACGTCGTGATGACTGATGTAGTTCCAGGTGTCTTTCTCGGTCCAGCGGGCAAGCGGGTTGATCTTGATGAGGCCGAACCTCTGGTTCCAGGCGACGATGGGAACGTCGGAGCGGCCCTCGGACTGGTCGCGCCGGAGGCCGGCGATCCAGGCGGTCTTGCCGGCGAGAGCACGCTGGTTGGGCTCGACCTTGCGGAGGTCGCAGCAGAGGTCGGGGTCACGCATCCAGAGGGCGGCGCCGTGCTGGGCGGCCTGCTCCTCGTGGGTCAGCTTCGACTTGTAGACCTGGACGTTCGTGAGGTTGAGGGCGGCGGTGGCGCGCTCGCGGGTCTGGTGGGTTTCGTCGAAGAGGTAGTCGGTATCGAGCACGAAGACGTGGACGTTGGGCTTGAGCTGGGCGGTCATGTGGAGGATGGCCATGCCCGTGGGGCCACCGAAGCTGGCGCCGACGGAGAGGCCATCGCCGAACGTGTCGACAGCCCAGCGCACGATCTCCTCGGGCGTCGCATCCTCGAAGCGCTCGTTGAGCGCGGCGATGGCGGTGTCGTCGAGGGTGGCGGTGAGGGACACGGGGAGGGGCTCCGCGTAAAGCTGAGTTCGTTGCTCAACAATATCAACAACGTGACTTGCCAGCAACGACTGGGCGCGTCCTACATGCTACAGTCGCTTCACACACTCCCAGCCCGCGAAGGCCGGCCCTGACGAGCCTTCCGCGAAAGGACAGCGTAGATGCGCGCAGTCGAGACTATCGTCCAGACCAACGCTCCCGGCAAGGTTCTGCCAATCCTGACCGAGGAGCTCGACGACTTTGAGACCGAAGCGACGCGCTTCCTGGCGGGCGGCTACGAGGAAGAGGCGGTTTTCCAGGGCTACCGGCTGAAGCAGGGCGTGTACGGCCAGCGCCAGCCGAACGTGCAGATGACGCGCGTGAAGCTCCCCTTCGGGGGCGTGACGCCGGACCAGATGGACGCCTTCGGGGAACTGGCGGAGCGTTTCGCGCCGCTGCGCAAGGGGCACATCACCACACGCCAGAATTTCCAGTTCCACCACATCCCCCTGGCGCGCATGCCGGACGGCTTGCGGCTGCTGGCAAGCGTCGGCCTCTCGACGCGCGAGGCCTGCGGCAACACCGTCCGCAACGTGACCGCAGACCCGTGGGCGGGCGTGACCGACGGCGAGCTGTTCGACGTGACGCCCTACGCGGGCGCGTTCGCACGGTTCTGGCTGCGCAACCCGCTGACACAGCTCCTGCCACGCAAGTTCAAGGTCGCCTTCAGCGCGGACGACGCGGACGTGGCGATCACGGGCATCCACGACCTCGGCTTCATCCCGCGTATCCAGGACGGGGTGCAGGGCTTCAAGATGGTGTGCGGCGGCGGTCTCGCGATCATGCCGCGCGAGGCGATCGTCGTGCGCGAGTTCGTCTCGCTGGACGAGTACCTGAAGGTGAGCGAGGCGGTCATCCGCATCTTCAACGCGGCGGACATGCTGCGGAAGAACCGGGCGATGGCCCGCATCAAGGTGCTCATCGACCGGATCGGGGCGGACCGCTTCCTCGAGATGGTCGACGACGAGCTGTCGCAGCCGTGGGCGCAGCGCGACTTCAGCCCGGAGCGGCTGCTGTTCCTCGATAACGAGGAAGAGCGGGCGCCGGCCCGGCGGGACTCCTACGCGCAGCCGGGTGACGACGCAGCCGCGTTCACGCAGTTCGTCTCGGCGAACGTGAAGGCGCAGAAGCAGCAAGGCTTCAGCACCGTCGAGATCAAGATCACGCGCGGCGACCTGACGCCAGCGCAGTTCCACGGCATCGCCGACATCATGCGTGAGCACTGCGGCGGCAACGCCCGCACGACCGTGCAGCAGAACATGGTGCTGCGCTGGGTACGCGACGAGGGCCTGTACGAGGTCTACTCGCGGCTGGTCGACCTGGGCCTGGCGGAAGCGGGCGCGGGCACGGTGACGGATGTCGTGAGCTGCCCCGGCACGGACAGCTGCAAGCTCGGCATCACGAGCTCGATGGGCCTGAACCGCGCCATCCAGGATCGAGTGACCGACCTGGCGGTGGCGGACCCGCTCGTCGAGAAGCTGCACATCAAGATGAGCGGCTGCCCCAACAGCTGCGGCCAGCACCACCTCGGCAACATCGGTTTCCACGGCGCGGCCATGAAGGTCGACGGACACCAACTCCCCGCGTACCACGCCTTCATCGGCGGCGGCTATGAGGAGGGGAACGGCAAGGTGCGCGTCGGTACGCAGCTGAAGTTGCGGTTGCCGGCCAAGCGCACGCCCGACGCCGTGCAGCGCTGGCTCGACCTGTACCAGCGCGAGCGCGAAGACGGCGAGGAGTTCAACGCCTACTTCGACCGCGTGGGCAAGGTGCCGTTCGAGCAGGCCGTGCAGGACCTGACGATTCCGGGCGACTTCTCGGACGACAATCGCGAGATGTTCATCGACTGGACGAAGTTCGAGCTCTACGTGTTGGAGCGCGGCGAGGGCGAGTGCGCGGTCTAGCGGCCTAGCATCCCGGGAGGGACGTCATGGAAGGCCTGGAGTTCCGGCGGCACCGGCGGTTGCGCAGCTCGCAGGCCATGCGCGGGCTCGTGCGCGAGACCGAGCTGACGCCGTCCCACCTGGTCGCGCCCCTGTTCGTCGAGGAAGGACTGGAAGGCCGCGCGCCCATCGAGGCGATGCCGGGACAGTCGCGGCTGGGGCTGAAGGCGCTGGTCGACGAAGCGCGGGAGCTACAGGATACGGGCGTGCCGGCTGTGCTGCTGTTCGGGATTCCGGCCGTCAAAGACGAGCGCGGCTCCGGCGCCTACGACGACCGCGGTGTCGTCCAGGAAGCGATCCGGCGCCTGAAGGACGCTGTCCCGGAGATGCTGGTCATCGGCGACGTGTGCCTGTGCGAGTACACGAGCCACGGGCACTGCGGGCTGCTGACGGACGAGGGCGAGGTCGATAACGACGCGAGCCTGCCGCTGCTGGCCGACATGGCCGTGAGCCTCGCCGACGCGGGCTGCGACATCGTCGCGCCCAGCGACATGCTGGACGGACGCGTCGTCGCCATCCGCGAGGCGCTCGATGGCTCGGGGCTGAGCGATACGGCCATCCTCTCGTACGCGGCGAAGTTCTCGAGCGCGTTCTACGGGCCGTTCCGCGAGGCAGCGGACAGTACCCCGGCCTTCGGCGACCGACGTGGCTACCAGATGGACCCGGCGAACGCCCGCATGGCGCGGGACGAAGCGCTCACGGACATCGAGGAGGGAGCGGACATGGTGATGGTGAAGCCGGCGCTCCCGTATCTCGACGTGCTGCGCTCGGTACGGGAGGCGGTTGACGTGCCGGTCGCCGCCTACAACGTGAGCGGCGAATACAGCATGTTGAAGGCGGCGGCGGCGAACGGGTGGATCGAGGAGGAGCGGGCCGTCGACGAGGCGCTCATGTCGATCCGGCGCGCGGGGGCGGACATCATCATCACGTACCACGCCAAGGAGTGGGCGCGGAGCCGCTAGCCGGTATCTGCCTCAGTCAGGGTCGATAGCGGCGACGGCGCCGCTCTCGATGGCGTCCATGATGGCATCGTCCAAGAGACCGGCCCAGGCGAGGATGTCGCGCGTCTCGGAGCGGAAGGGGGCAGGGGTGGGCCCCGGCGCGAATCCGTCGTCATCCAGCTTGAGCGCGCTCCCGAGCGTGGTGAAGGGGCCTGCCTCGGGATGGTCGCGGTGGATGAAGAGGTCGTTGGCGGCAGCCTGCTCGTTATCGATGAGCTCGGTGGGGAAGCGGACGCGGGAGACGGGGATGCCGGCCTCGCGCAGGCGTGCTTCCCAGTGGTCGGTGGTCTCGGCGGCGAAGAGCGCCTCGATCTGGTCCCGCAGGTCGGTATCAAGGGCGTGGCGCTCTTCCTGGGGGAGGTTGGGGTCGAGGGCGGGGTCGTGGAGCCCCACGACCTCCATGAGCCGGCGGCGCAGCCCCACGCTGGGGCAGGCGATGGCGATGGCAGAGTCCTTCGTGGTGAAGGTGCGGTAGTAGATGCTGACCAGGCGTGCGACACGACTGCTCGGCATGTGGCTGGCCTGCTCGGCGTAGGGCATGCCGCTCGCCCTGGCCTCGGCGAGCCAGTCGAGGTAGGTCGAATGCGTCTCGCCGTCCTGATCCTCGACGCGGATAAGGAGGTTGTTCTGGAGGATGAGGGCCGACATGAGCAGGGAGGTATCGACCCGTCCGCCACGGCCGGTGCTGGTGCGGCGGTAGAGGGCGGAGGCGACGCCGTAGGCGAGCAGGGCCGCGCACATGAAGTCGGAGATGGGCGAGCCCTCGGCGATGGGGCGGCCGTCGCGCATGCCGCCGTTCATGGCCATGAGGCCGCTGTGCGCCTGCACGACCTGGTCCATGCCGGCGAGACCGGCGTCGGGCCCCTTCTCCCCGAAGGCCGTCACGTTGCCCACGATGATGCGGGGATAGCGCTCGGAGAGACTGTCGTAGTCGAGGCCGAACTGGGCAGCGAGGCCGGGGCGGAGGTTCGTCAGGACGACGTCGGTTTTGGCGAGCAGGGCATCGAGGATGCCGGCGGCCTTCTCGTGGCGGAGGGCGAGGGGGAGGGAGTGGGTGCCGCGGTTGCGGGCAAGGAAGTGGCGGGTGACATCGCCCCAGCGGTAGCCGGTGTGCCGCGAGGCCTCGCCCTCGAGGGGCTCGATCTTGATGACCCGGGCGCCACCATCGGCGAGGAGCTGGGCGCCGTAGGGGACGGCGACAAACTGGCCGAATTCGAGCACCGTAATCCCGGCGAAGGGCTGCTCGTCGCTCACGAATCGTCCTGCTGGGGCCGCTTGAAGTAGAGCATCTCGCGGAAGACCAGCTGTGTGCCGACCCAGTTCTCGACGCGCGCGTCGGAGACCATCTCCCAGCCCGCATCGCCGAGGTCGCGCAACGCTTCGGCGAGGTCGTTCTGGCCGTACTCGCGGTCGTCCTCGGGTTGGTGGCTGAAGTTGGCGACGATGGGCTGGTCCATGCCGCTGACGACGACGCGGGCGTACTCCCAGCGGGTGCGGCCGGTCACGCGGGCACCTCTACGGGAGGCGGCGCATCCCAGAAATTCTCCACCTCACCCTCAGGGAGGCCTTGAACGGGGGTGTAGGCGCCCCGGTGCAGGAGCTGCAGGAAGTGTTCGGGGGTTTCAACGGTCTCGTCGAACTGGGTGCTGAAATAGCCGATACCCTGGTTCGAGTGGGCGTCGGACCCACCAGTCCCCGGCTTGCCCAGGATCTTTGCGACCTGCAGGGCGAAGTAGTTCTCGCGAGGAGTGTTGCAGCCGTTGAGCACCTCGACGGCGTCGACGAGCTGGAACACGGGAAGCTTCGCCGCCTCTTCGGGGCCAAGCGTGAAGGCCGGCTTCCCCTGGCGCTTGAAGTGGATTGGGTCGAAGAAGTGGCGGAAGGGGTGGGCGACGATGAGGTAGGCGCCCTGCTCATCGGCGACCTCGCGTAGCCGCTCGAGGCGGCGGATGCCGCCCTCGTAGCCGCGCAGGCCGACGGCGACGACGTGGCCATGGTCGGTCGAGACCTCCATGCCGTTCGAGATGAATGTCTCCGGGTGAGCTTTGCGGAAGGGGGCGAGGTCCCACCTCTCCCACATGCGGTCGTGCTCGGTGATGTTCACGCCGGTGAGGCCGATGCGGTTGGCCTCGGCGATGAGATCCTCCGGGTCGAGCATGGAGTCGGACGCACCACGGGTCGTGTGCAGGTGCATATCGACGATGGTGCCGGCCACGTTTCCCTCCGCGCTCGTGAACAGTGGCACAAGCGCGCCAGCTATCTTATCGGCCCGCCAGGTGAGGCAGAAGCCAGCCAAAGAGACCGACGCAGGGAAGGCCCAGCCCCACCCACATCCACCAGAGGCGCGTCCAGAGAATGCTGAGGAGCATGACGGGCGCAACCGAGAAGACAACGGCGATGATCGTGAAGACCGCGCTCGGGCTGGCGAGGCCATCCGGCTGGGCGCCGAGATCGGCGACCTCGTAGATGATTGCGGCCACGAGCCCGACGAAGACCCAGCTCAGCACCGAGGCCGTAAGGATGGGGACAAGGAGGAGCGGTCCGGCGACATCGCGGTCGACCCACCGTTGAAGGGCCTCGGTATCACGCGCGCGAAATACGAGGTAGGTGACGGCGACGCTCGTCAGCATGGCCATCACGTAGCCGGCCATGGCGCCCGCGATCAGCGCCGCCATAGCGAACCGGCCGTGGCCGTGGGGATGATGGTGCAGTCGAGCCCCGCAGCGGCTCGCCGCACGCGCTCGGCCTGGTCCATGGGGCCGATCCAGAACAGGGTCGGGCCGGCGCCGGCGAGGCGGATGGCCTCTCCGGTTCTCGCCTCGAGCTGCTCCCAGAGACTGGCCAGACCGGGGAAGCAGTCGAAGGCGACGCGCTCGAAGCTGTTGTAGAGGTCGGCCCCCGTGACCTGCCCGGGCAGGCGCTTCGCCAGCGCCGTACTCACGGTCGGTTCGTCGACCTGGCCGTCGCGATCGAGGGCGCGGAAGAGGGTGGCGGTCTTGTTGGGGAGGGTGTTGGGCGGGATGAAGAGCACGACGCCGTGCCCGGGGAGGTCGGGGAGGGGGGTGACGCGCTCGCCCCGACCCTCGACCAGCGCCGTGCCGCCCGCGAGGAAGAACGGCTCGTCGCTGCCGACGGCGGCGGCGGCGGTCGCGAGCGCGCTCTCGGTGACGCCGGGCCAGTGGCGGGCGAGCAAGCGGAGGACGGTGGCGGCGTCGGAAGCGCCGCCACCGAGGCCGCCCGCGGCCGGAATACGCTTCACGATGTGGATGCGGAAGGGCTCGGGCTCGCGCCCGAGCGCGCCTGCGAGGGCATCGATTGCCCGCCAGGCGAGGTTCTGGGGACCGCCGGGGGAGCCGCCGGCGAAGGGACCGGTGTTCTCGATCGAAGTCGCCGCAGCCGGCTCCAGCGCGACCTCATCGGCGAGGGTAAGCGTCTGGAGGATGCTGGTGAGGTCGTGGTAGCCGTCGGGGCGGGTGGCGCCAACCTCGAGGGTGAGGTTGATCTTGGCGGGGGCGAGGCCGGTCAGCGTGTCAGGCATGAGAGGCGGAAGCCTCGAAGGCATCGAGGAGGGCGAGCCATTCCGGGATGTCGAGCGTCTCCGGGCGGCGGTGGGAGTCGATACCGGCAGCATCGAGGGCCGGGCGGACGGCATCGGGGACGTGGCCGGGGGCGCGGGAGAGGGCGTTGTGGATCTGCTTGCGGGGGTTGCGAAAGGCTCCCGACACGAGCGCGAAGAAGGCCTCGTCGCGCTCAGGGGGAACGAGGGGCGTCCCGCGCAGCGCGAGGCGAACGACGGAGGAGTGCACGGCAGGGGGCGGGTCGAAGGCATTGGGAGGGACATCGAAGAGCGGTTCGGGCACGGCGTGGTTCTGGACGGAGATGCCGAGCAACGAGAGCTTGCCGGGGCTGGCGGTGATCTCGCGGGCGACCTCACGCTGCACCATCACCACCAGCTCCGTCGGGCGAGGCCAGCCTTCGAGCAGATGACGGATGATCGGGTTGGCGGCGAAGTAGGGGAGGTTCCCGACGACGCTGAAGGGGCGCCCCGCGGGAATCACCTCGGCGAGGTCGAAGATGCGGGCGTCCCCTTCCACCAGCGTGAGACGTTTACGGCCGGCGAAGCGCTGGCGGAGGTGGCCGATGAGGCGGGGCTCGACCTCGAGCGCGACGACCTCGTGGCCAGCGTCCAGCAGGGTTCCGGTGAGCTGGCCCGTGCCGGCGCCGATCTCGAAGAGGACGCCGCCCTCGGGCACCCGCACAGCAGCGGCGATGTCAGCCAGCACGCCGGTATCGACGAGGAAGTGCTGACCAAGCGCTTTGCGGGCGCGCGGTCCCCGAGATCTTGCGCTCATGACGCGATGGTAGGCCCGGCCACGAGGGTCAGTCGAGGAGGTAGATATGGACGTAGCCGGTGTGCCACGGCTCGGGCGGATGGTCCATGGGGAAGCCGAGGTCGATGTCGTAGCCGTTGATCAGGCCACCGGTGTCGGCGGCGAGGCACTCGCCGTAGCCGGGTACGTAGAACCTGGTGCCCAGGGGAATGTAGTCCGGATCGACGGCGCAGATGCCGTATTCGAGGGGTACGCCGGTGAAGGTGATGCCGTAGGCGGGATCGCCGGGGGGCGCCCACCCGTGCGTGGCGTTGTACCAGGTGGCCCACACCCGCAGCTTCTGGGTGTAGGGCCCATCGTAGTCGTCGACGACGACAGGGGAGACGCCGTCATCGGCCACGGGGCCGCGGAGGCGCTCGCCGGAGATGGGTTCCGAGAGGACGAAGGCGGAGTGCGGCTCACGGGAGATCTCCGCGCCGTTCTCGTAAGTCACTTCTTCCCAGACCCGTACTTCGCCGGGGATCCCCTCGACGAGGCGTACCTCGCCGGGGGCCAGCGTGTGGTCATCGCGCCAGTAGATGTCTGCCGGAGTCTGTTGGATGTGCTCCTCGACGACCTTCTCGACGAAGAGGACAACGAGCTCCATGTCAGCGATGAGCGCCGCGTCGAGGGGGTGAGAGATGCGGTCGTGCTCTCCCAGCTCAATCTCGAGGTCGGCGAGCGCCTCCCCGACGGTCTCGGCGGCTATCCGCAACGTGTCGACCTGACCACCGATGTTGACCGTTATCAGGACCCTGGGCGGAAGGGCGGCCACCGCCCGGAAGAGCGTTTCCATATCGGGAGGTGACGAGCTCTCGATGGGCCTCCAGGCGTGCGGGTCGACGAGCACGCTGAGGATGCGGCGAGCAGGCACCGCCTCAAGCACCGGAGCTACCTCGGCTTCCGGCGGAGACGACGCCGCAGCGATCGAGTCCGTGACGGGTACCTCGGGGAGGGCGCGGATGACCTCGATGCGGAGGGGCCGCCCATCGGAGGCAGCGGAAACGGACCCAGCGGCGAGGCCGTCGAGTTCGTGGCCGGGAGCGGTGCGGGAGCCTTCGACGTAGATGCGGTCACCGTCACCGATCTCTACGTTGGCGAGGGCGAGGGCGCCGGCAACGGTGCGGGCCCGCGTCCGCACCTCGATGCGGGCGCCATCGGCTTGAACCACCACGGGCACGGCCCGCTGGACGGCGAGGGCGGACTGATCGCCGGCGCGGGCCACAAGAACACGGTCACCGGGAGCGAGATCGAGCGCCGCAGCGTCGAGCGCTTCCTGCTCGTCGCCGAAAGTGGACCGCACCTGCACGGTCGTGTCGCCCGTCACCAGGGTGACGTTTTGGATGGGGAAGAGCTGGAAGGCGAGCACGACGAGGAGGGCGACCACGAGCATGGCCGCCGCATGCCGGCGACCCCGCGTGGAACGGGAGTACTCGATGGGATCGAAACCGCCGAAGGGCCGCCCGATCATCGGCGGGGGGTCGATCGGGGGGCGGGGGCGAAGCAGGCTACGGTCCACGAGCACCCCCTCCCCCGCAGCCGCCCACGCGTGGGCGGCTCGTGAAATCCGACAACGACCGTGCACCCGTCGTCGAAGTGAATGCCAGGCTTGCACCGCGCGAGCCAGCTCGGACCCGGCGATTCTGCGGCGCCCGGAGCGTTCTACTTATGGCTGCTTCCTTCCGGACCTGACCAGGTTCGTAGTGCTCCGCCGCGCAGGACCAGATCGTCAACGCCACTTTGCGAAGGCAGTCCCCGGAGAGACGACCCCTCGGACGGGTTTTCAGCCCCGCTGGAGCGGTTTGCGGGTTACAGGGCACCGCTAGCTCCCCGCCTAGCACGGCCGGGCGCGTACCGTACGGAACAACATCATACGGGTCAACGGAAGCCCGACTCAGGCGGATCCGTTCGGGTCTTCCCGCGGGCGAATGACGACGAGCTCGGCGCCCTCTTCGACCTGTTCCTCGACGACCGCCCCGACGCGCTCGACCACCCCGGCAGCGGGAGCGCGCAGCTCGTTGTTCATCTTCATCGACTCGATGACGACGAGAACATCCCCCGCCTCGACTTCCGCGCCCGGCTCGGTTCGCACCTCGAGCACGTTCCCGGTCATGGGCGCGTTGATGCGCACGATGCCGTCGCTGGCAGCGGCGGCCGCGGCGGCCATGCTGGCAGCTCGACGACCGCGTCCGATCTGGATGTGGTAGGTGCGCCGGCCGATGGTGACATCGACGGCGCTGCCCCGACGCTCGATGTAGAGCTCAACGGGGTGGTTATCGAGCATGACGACGTGCAGGCCGGAGCGCACGTGCTGCATCTCGGCGAACTGCCACTCGCCATCGGCGTGCAGGCGCACTCGCGCCGCACCGCCACCGTTCAGACGCTCCAGTTCAGCCTCGATCGGCTGGTCGTCGACCTGGATCAGATACTTTTCGGCCATCGTCCCATCGCTTGCTGTCGCCAGGCGGAAGGCGCCCGGCGCTGGTTGCGCCCGTCATCGGCGGCAGCCAGCGAGCGTCCCTCGCCGGAGAGCGTGAGGAGCGCGGCAATGGCGGCCGCCTCACGCAGTGGCTCTTCGGAGTGGCGACCCGCGACCTGGTGGCGGTCGAGGAAGTCGGTATCGAGCCGCCCCTCGACAAAGGCCGGCAGATCGAGAATCTCGAGGAGGTAGGGGATGTTGGTGGCGACACCAACGACGCGTGATTCCTGGAGGGCGCGGATCATGCGGGTGCGAGCATCCTCCCGGTCGGTGCCCCAGGCGGTCACCTTGGCGAGAAGGGAGTCGTAGTACGGCGTCACCTCGAACCCGTCGTGCAGGCAACTCTCGACGCGGATACCGGGGCCGGCGGGCTCACGGGAGAAGACGATGCGCCCCACCGACGGGAGGAAGCCGTTCTGGGGGTCCTCGGCGACGATGCGGCACTCGATCGCCCAGCCGCGCATGATGAGGTCGCTCTCGTCGTAGGGGAGCTCAAAGCCGCTGGCGACGATGATCTGGTCCTTCACGATATCGACGCCGGTCGTCATCTCGGTCACGGGGTGCTCAACCTGGAGGCGGGCATTCACCTCGAGGAAGTAGTACTGCTCATCCTCTGTGAGGAGGAACTCAACGGTGCCGGCGCTGCGGTAGCCGGCAGCGCGGGCGACGCGCACGGCCGCGCGGTTGAGGGCGCGGCGCAGCTCGGGCCCGACGACGACAGACGGGGTCTCCTCGATGATCTTCTGGTGGCGGCGCTGAATGGAGCACTCGCGCTCCCCCAGGGGAATCACGTTCCCGAAGGTGTCGGCGATGATCTGGACCTCGATGTGGCGTACGCCCTGCATCTGCTTTTCCAGGTAGAGCGTGCCGTCGCTGAAGGCGGCCTCGGCCTCGCGGCTGGCCAGGGCGAGGGCACGGGGCAGGTCTTCCTCTCGCTCCACGAAGCGGATGCCGCGCCCACCGCCGCCTGCCGCCGCCTTGATGGCGATCGGGTAGCCGATCTCGCGCGCGAGCTCGGGGGCGTCGTCGTGCGACTCGAGGGGATCGGTTCCGGGCACCAGCGGCACGCCGACGCTGGCGGCCAGGGAGCGCGCCGCATTCTTGTCGCCAAGCAGCCGCATGGCTGCGGCAGAGGGTCCGATGAAGGTGAGGCCCGCCTCCTCGCAGGCCTCGGCGAAGTCGGCGTTCTCAGCGAGGAAGCCATAGCCCGGGTGGATGGCGTCGGCGCCGCAGGCGACGGCAATGTCGATGATGCGTTCACCGTTGAGGTAGCTGTCGGCAGCTTCAGGGCGACCGACGAGGTAGGCCTCGTCGGCGTATCGCACGTGGCGGGAGAGGCTGTCGACCTCGGAGTAGATGGCGACCGACGTGATGCCGAGGTCGTGCAGGCCACGCACGATCCGCAACGCGATCTCTCCGCGGTTGGCGATTAGAACCTTTTGGAGCATCCAACCCTCTCTGCGCAAGACGCCGGGTCAATCAGCTTAGCGGGTTGAGATGAGCGCCGAAACACGCATTCCTTTCCCTGTCTGTGGTCCCGCCGTGGGCGAGGACGTACGCTGAGGCCATGAACGAGCACACCCTGCGCGTGCTGGAGTTCGACAAGGTACGGGCGATGCTGGCGGGCGAAACCGCCTTCAGCCTGGGCCGGGAACTGGCCCTTGCGCTCGAACCCGAGCGCGAGCACGAGGCCGTCCTCGCGCTTCAGGCCGAGACCGCGGAGATGACGCACATCGACCAGATGGGTCTCGACGTGCCCCTTGGGGGCATGCGTGACCTGCGGCCGCTGATCCACGCCGCCACGATCGGGCAGGCACTCGAGCCCACCGATCTGCAGGAGGCGGCGGGCTCCTTCGACACCGCCCGGCGGGCTCGCCAGCTCGCCGAACGGCTCGCCGAGCGCACGCCGGGCATCGCGGCCGCTGCGGAGGCGATCGCGGACTTCCGGTCGTTCGTCGCCGAGGTGCAGCGCGCGATCACCCCACGGGCAGCGGTCGCGGACGATGCGAGTCCGGAGCTGGCGGCGGTTCGCCGCGAGCTCCGGGTAGCGCAGGGACGGCTCGAGCAGCGGGCGCGGGCCGCCCTGGGCGACGCAGTCCGGCGCGGTGTCGCGCAGGAGGAGCTGCTGACCGAGCGCAACGGACGCATGGTCATCCCCGTGAAGGCGGACTTCCGCGGGCAGCTCCCCGGCATCGTCCACGACGTGTCGTCGAGCGGGGCGACGGTGTTCCTGGAGCCGATGAGCGTTGTCGAAACCGGCAACGAGGTGCGCGAGCTGCAACTCGCCGAGGAGCGCGAAGAGCGCCGCGTGCTCCTGCAGCTCTCCGCAATGGTGGGGGAGCGCGAGGACGAGGCGCTGGCAACGCTGGAGGCGATGGCTCGGCTCGACCTTCTACGGGCGAAGGTGCTGCTCGGAAAACGGCTGGGCGCCGACCTGCCACGTGCGGACGGCGACGACTCCTGGTTGGGCCAGTGGGGCGACATCTCGCTCGTTCGGGCGCGGCACCCGCTGCTCAAGGGCGACGTTGTCCCGATCGACCTCGACCTGAGCGAGGAAGCGCCGGGACTGCTGATCACCGGTCCGAACACGGGCGGCAAGACGGTCGCGCTCAAGACCGTGGGGCTGCTCACGCTGATGGCGCAGGCAGGTCTGCCCGTTCCCTGCGACGAGGGCAGCCGCTTCGTGACCTACGGGGCAATCCACGCCGACATCGGCGACGAGCAGTCGATCGAGCAGTCGCTCTCGACGTTCTCGTCGCACATGCGCACGGTGGGCGGGATCCTGGAAGCGGCAGCGCCCGGCACGCTGGTGCTGCTCGACGAGCTGGGAGCGGGCACCGATCCGGAGGAGGGCGCGGCGCTTTCGCGCGCCGTCCTCGAAACGCTGCTGGACAGGGGCTGCACGATCATCGCGACGACGCACCACGGGGAGCTGAAGACATTCGCGCAGGAGGAGCCGCGCCTGCGGAACGCCTCCGTGGAGTTCGACCTGCAGACGCTGAGCCCAACGTTCCACCTCACGATCGGGCTGCCAGGACAGTCGAACGCGATCGCGATCGCGCGGCGGCTGGGCATCGACGAGGGTGTGCTCGAGCGGGCGGAGGAGCGGGTAGCGCCGGAGACGCGGGAGCTGGACGGGCTGCTGGACGAAGCGCGCCGGGAGCGAGCGGGCGCCGCCGAGGCGCGCAGTCGCGAGGAGGAGGCGAGGCGCGAATCAGAAGAGCTGCGCCATCAGCTGGCGGAGCAGCACCGCACGATCGAGACGGAGCGCGAGGCGATCCTGGGGCGGGCGCGTCGGGAGGGCGAGGCGCTCGTCGCGCGGGCGCAGCGCGAACTGGAGCGGCTGGAACGCCGCGAACGGGAGCGCACCGTGGACCGGGAGGCGGCAGAGCGCCTGCAGGCGCTCGACGCGGAGATCGAGGCGGCGGGCAAGCAGGCGACGGAGCGGGCGACCGCCTGGCTCGACCCGGTCTCGCCGGGCGATGTCGTGCGGGTACGGGACATCCCGCAGCAAGGGGAGGCGGTGACGGGCGTGGGAGCGGACGGGCGCGTAGAGGTGCGATTCGGGTCGATGCGGATGAAGGTCTCGGTCGACCGCATCGAGCGAACGGAACCGAAACTCACACCGCCCGCCAGGACGACAGTGGACCTGCCCCCCGCGAGCGCGGTTGCGGCGGAACTCGACCTGCGGGGTCAGCGGGCGGAGGAGGCGGTCCTCAACTTCGAGGGGCACCTCGACGACGCGTTCCGGGCGGGGCTACCCTCCATTCGCATCATCCACGGCAAGGGCACGGGGGCGCTGCGCGCCGCCATCCGCGAGGCGCTCGCACGCCACCCGCTGGTGCGTCGCTACGAGACGGCGCCGCCACAGGAAGGCGGCGACGGCGTGACCATCGCCGTGCTGGCGGGCTGACGATGCCTCGCCAGCGAGACGCGCGAGGGCTCCAGGCATCGCTGGGCTTCTCCGCGGGCGAGCGGCCCGACGCGCCGCTGGCGGCGCGAATGCGGCCGCGCACGCTCGACGAATTCGTCGGACAACAGCCAGCGGTGGGTCCGGACGCGCTGCTGGGGCGAGTGGCGACTGGCGCGAATTTGCCGTCGATCATCCTGTGGGGGCCGCCGGGATGCGGGAAGACCACGCTGGCGCGCATCCTGGCGAGCGACGCCGAGGGGGAGTTCGTCGCGCTCTCCGCTGTCGCGTCCGGCGTGGCCGAGCTACGCCGGGTCATTGGGGAGGCGCAGCAACGCCGGGACGCGGGCGTTCGGACCGTGCTCTTCATCGACGAGATTCACCGGTTCAACAAGGCGCAGCAGGACGTCATCCTGCCGTATGTAGAGAACGGCACGGTGACGCTGATCGGGGCGACGACGGAGAACCCGTCGTTCGAAGTGGTCGCGCCATTGCTGAGCCGGGTGCGGGTGGTGCGGCTGGAGGCCCTGGCAGAGGACGACCTCGCGAGCATCGTCGAACGCGCGCTGGGGGATGGAGAGCGGGGGCTTGGGGCGCTGAGCCTCGCGATCGAGGAGGAGGCGCGAGAGGCGCTGGTCGAGGGCGCCCACGGAGACGCCCGCGCGGCGCTGAGCGCGCTCGAGATCGCGGCGGACTCCGCGCGGCGGGACGGTCGAGAGCACATCGGGCCGGGGGATGTACGGCGAGCGCTGCAGGAACGCCGCCCCTACTACGACAAGGAAGGCGACTACCACTACGACGCCATCTCGGCGTTCATCAAGTCGGTGCGGGGGTCGGACCCGGACGCGGCGGTCTACTGGCTCGCGCGGATGGTAGAGGCGGGGGAGGACCCGCTGTTCATCGTGCGGCGCATGGTGATCCTGGCGGCAGAGGACATCGGGCTGGCGGACCCGCAAGCGCTGGGCGTGGCGACCTCCTGCCAGCAGGCCGTGCACTTCATCGGGATGCCAGAGGGCTTCCTGCCGATGGCGGAGTGCGCCCTCTACCTGGCGCTCGCACCCAAGAGCAACTCGGCGTTGACGGCGTACGCGCGGGCGAGCGAGGACGCGCGGCGCACCTCACACCTGCCCGTCCCCCTGCACCTGCGCAACGCAGCGACCGGGTTGATGCGGGAGATGGGCTACGGCTCCGGCTACCGCTACGCGCACGACGAGCCCGACCACTACGCCGAAGGCGAGCGCTACCTGCCCGAAGAACTGGGCGAGACGCGGTACTATCACGCGGGCTCGCTGGGAGCGGAGGCGTCGCTGGCCGACCGCCTCGCCCGGCAACAGGAGTCCGGGGAGGAACGCCCTGACAGCAGCAGCGATTCAGGTTGAGGTTCTGCACACGCGCGGGCAGTCGCCGGGTGACGAGGCCGAGGAGGCCCTGCGCCTCGCCATCGAAGCGACCGGCGTCACGGTCGAGGTCACGTACACGGAAGTGCTGAGCCAGGAGGACGCGACCGCCAAGCGTTTCCTGGGCACGCCGAGCATCCGCGTCGAGGGGATCGACGTGGAGTACGGGAACCGTCCGCCGGAAGAGGTGCAGATCGGGACGCGCTACTACAACACGCCGGAAGGCTGGAAGCCGTTTCCACACGCCCGCCTGATCGCGAACGCGATCCTGGAAGCGCACAACTCCCAGGAGAGCAGCTAACCGTCCGGGGTCGTCGCCTCGCTCGCCTGCGGGGCGGCGCCGACGTACTCGGCGAAGCGCCCCTCGCTGTCCCAGAGCAGCCACCACTCGCGCCTGGCCTCCATGTAGAGGTAGCGCTCGTTGCGGCGCAGCACCACCTTGGTCTGCTGGAAGCCGGCGCGTTCGAACGAGCGGCGGGCGCGTTCGTTCCATTCGAGCGTGTGGAGGTAGATGCGGCGTAGTGGCAGCGATTTCCATGCGAAGCGAAGGAAGGCGATGGTCGCCTCCGTACCGAGCCCGGCGCCGCGGCTCTCGGCCGGTCCGATGGAGATTCCGTACTCGGCCGTACCGGAGACGTGATCGGCGTTGTAGTACATGAGCGCGCCGATGTGCTCGCCCTGGACCGTCTCGATGGCGTAGGCGTGCCGGGCCGGGTTCGAGAAACGCAGGTCACGCTCGAACTGCTGGACGTACTCGCGGTAGGAGAGGATGAGGGGCGGGGTTGCGTCGTAGCGGGCGACCTCGGGGTCGCGGCGCCAGGCGTACTCGGCCGGGGCATCCTCGATGCGCTTCTCGCGGATGCGGAGGCGGGGCGTCTCGGCCACGACGACGACCGGCTTCGCCTCGCTCATGCCTCCACCCCCAGGAGCGCCAGCGCCCTCTCGAGGATGGTGCGCTCGGTCGCGAACGTAATCTGGGCGAGGGCCTCGCCCGCGGTGACCCAGATGACCTCGTCGTACTCGTGGTCTCGGTGGGCGAAGTCGCCACCGCTGACGGTCATGAGCCAGTGGTGCACGTGCTTGTGGTAGCGACGCCCGTCCTGGGAGAACCAGTAATCGATGACGCCCGCCTTCTCGCCGAGCACCACCTCCAGGCCGGTCTCCTCGGCAACCTCGCGGAGGGCGGTTTCCTCGAGGGTCTCGCCCTTGTCGGGGGTGCCCTTGGGGAGTCCCCAGCGCCGATCCCGCTCCTGGTAGCCGATGACGACCTCGATACCTCCTCCGGCATCCCGACGCCAGACGACGCCCCCGGCGGAAACGGAGTCAATGACGGGCAGACGGCGGGCGGCACGCGTGCTCATTCCTCGAACTCCGCGTAATCGCGCTGGACCGCGGAGGCCGCCTCGATGGCCTCGGCGATGACCTCTTCCCAGCCCTCGGGCGCTTCCTCGGCGAACTCGCGCAGGTACTCGAGGGCGACCTCGCCGCCGATCTCCCCGGTCGCCTCGATGGCCGCCCTGGCCACCTCCTCCTCGGCATCGAGGAAGAGGTCGGCGAGGCGGTCGACGGCATCTTCCGAGTCGATCTCGCCGGCGGCGATGACGGCCTCGCGACGGAATTCGGGATCGCCGGATTCGAACTGCTCGAGCACGTATTCGAGCCAGTCCTCGCGGGCGGAGAGCCCCATGGCGCGCACGGCGGCAAGCCGGACCGTCTCGTCGTCGCCGTAGTAGGCCTCAAGCATGAGGCCGTCGATCCAGGGGAGGGTGCGGGGAGCCAGCGACTCAAGGGCGCTGGCGCGAACGGCGGGGGCGCGAGCAGGGTCGGAAGCAGCGGCGCGGAGGCTCTCGACAACGGCCTCGCCCTCCCGCTCGGGGAAGTGGCCCAACTCCAGGCGCATCACGAATTCGCCGAGGATGTCGGCGGCGTCGGCGGCCACCTCCTCGTCGTCGTCCCCGCGCAGGACGGACGTCAGCAGCCGGGCCGTGGTGCGATGCGTGGACTCGCGCAGGGCCTCGACGGCGGCGCCGCGCACCTCGGCCAGCGGGTCGGCGATGGCCACGCCGGCGAAGCGGGAAAACTCGACCTCCACGCTCTCATCGGAGAGGCGCACCGCCTCGGTGATGACCTTGACGCGGGTGTCGTCGGGGATGCGGGGCCAGGCGTCTTCGAGCGCCTTCACCTGCTCGCGGTCGAGGTCGGAAAGGACGGAGAGCTCGGTGGGGAGAAGGTCAGCGCCACCAGCGAGCCGTTCGAGCGCCTCGTTGAGCTCGGCGAGCGGCGTCGAGGAGCTGGTCATGCCTCTGATGGTACACAGCGGTTCAGCCCTCGGCGCGAAGGTCGCGGGAAAGAAGCGCCTCCAGGGCATCGGTGACGGAGCTATGGCCGGAGATGACGGCGTTGACCTGTTCGGCGATGGGCATATCAAGCCCGTGGCGGGCGGCCAGCGCAAGCGCCACCGGGGCGGTGGCGGCCCCCTCGACGACGCCGCCGGCAGCCGCCATCGCCTGCTCGGGCGTGTCTCCCGCGGAGAGGCGCTCGCCGAAGCGGTGGTTGCGACTGAGCGGGGAGTAGCAGGTCGCCATGAGGTCGCCGACGCCTGCGAGGCCGAGGAGAGTGGTCGCAGACGCGCCTTCGGCAACGGCCAGGCGCGTGATCTCGGCGAGTCCGCGGGTTGTGAGGGAGGCGAGGGCGTTCGCGCCAAGGCCGAGTCCCGCCCCCACCCCCGCCGCGATCGCGACGACGTTCTTGAGGGCTCCCGCAAGCTCGACGCCGACGAGGTCGGCGGAACGGTAGACGCGGAAGCGGGACGTGCTGAGAGCGCGCTGCCACATCTCCGCCTCCGCCTCGCCGGCGGAGGCGACGGTGGAGGCGGCGGGGAGTCCCGCGACGATCTCACGGGCGAGGTTGGGGCCGGAGAGGGCGGAGATGCGCTCGGCTTGCCAGCCGCAGTCCGCGAGCACCTCGCTCATCCGCAGAAGGGACCCGTGCTCGATGCCCTTGGCTGCAGAGAGCACGGGAACGTCGCGGGAGAGGCCGGGATGTTGCGCCGTCGCGCGGAGGGACTGGGAGGGCACCGCGACAACGATGCCATCGGGAGTCACGGGGGCAGCGTCGACGGGGCAGACGCCTACTGATGCTGGGAGCTCGAAGCCGGGCAGGCGTGCGAGGCCTCGTTCGCGGTCGACGGCATCGGCTTCCTCGGGGGTGCGGGCGAGGATGGTCACCTCGCCGCCACCCGTGGCGAGGAGTCCCGCTAGGGTCACGCCCCAGGAGGTCGCGCCGGCGACGACGAAAGCAGGCACGGCTCAGCCGCTCGCGGGCGTGTCGCCGCCCCGCCCGAGCTTCGGTTCGGTGCCCGCGATCAGGCGGCGGATGTTGGGGATGTGCATGTAGTAGAGAAACGCGACCATGCCGAGGGCGTACCAGGCGACGATGGGGTCGAGCTCACCGGCCAGGGCAAGTCCGCCCGTGATGCCGACGGCGGCGATCCCGCCGACCAGGGACATGACCGAAGCCATGCGGGTGATGCCGACGGCGATGACCCCCGCGCCCAGCATCGCAAGGGCAAGCAGGGGGGTGATGGCGAGGAGCGTTCCGAGGGCGGTCGCGACACCGCGGCCACCGCGGAAACCCGCGAAGACGGGCCAGACGTGGCCGACCACAGCAGCTCCGCCACCCGCCATGGCAACGCCAACGTCATCGAAGAGGAAACGGCCGATGACGACCGGCGCCGCCCCCTTGCCAACGTCGACGAAGAGGCCGAGGGCGGCGGGGATGGGGCCGGCGGTGCGCAGGATGTTGGTCATGCCAGTCTTGCCGCTGCCGAACTCGCGGATGTCCTTGCGCAGCCAGAGGTAGCCGAGCACCAGTCCCGTCGGGATCGAGCCGAGGACGTAGCCGATGGCGACGTTGCCGATGTACTCGCCGATCATTCCGGCTCATCTTCCTCGTTGGAGCCACGGAAGGCGAACCGGATGGCAGTGCCTTCGAAGTCGTGCGCCTCGCGCAGGCAGCGCTCGAGATAGCGGCGGTAGCTGAAGTGGATCAGCTTCGGGTCGTTGACGAACACGACGAAGGTAGGCGGGTCGACCGATGGCTGGGTAGCGAAGCGGATCTTGAGACGCTTGCTGTGGACGACGGGAGGGGCGTGGTCGCGGAGGGCGCGGCGGAAGATGCCGTTCAGCTCGCCCGTGGGGATGCGGCGGCGGCGGGCCTCGCGGGCCTCGGCGGCCAGGCGGAGCAGGTCGGGGAGGCCGGCGGCCTCCTCGGCCGAGACGAACGTGAACATCGCCCAGGGCAGGAAGCGGAAGCGCTCACGCATGGCGGCCAGGAGGCGAGCGCGGTCCTCTTCGGGACTCTCCCAGAGATCGGTCTTGTTCACCGCCACCACAATGCCGGTCGAGGCCTCCTGGGCCAGGCCGGCGATGTGCGTGTCCTGCGAAGTGACTCCCTGGGCGCCGTCGACAAGGACGATGGCGACGTCGCAGCGGGCGAGGGCGGCGGTGGCGCGGAGGACGGCGTGGCGCTCGACGCCCTGGCCACGCTTGCCGGGGCGCCGGATGCCGGCGGTGTCGATCAGCGTGAAGGCGCCCTCGGGGGCGTCCAGATCGGTGTCGATGGCGTCCCGGGTGGTGCCGGCAACGTCGCTGACGATGACGCGCTCCTCGCCGATGAGGGCGTTCACCAGGGTCGATTTGCCGACGTTGGGTCGCCCCACGATGGCGACGCGGACGCGGTCCTGCTCGACGAGGGGCGGGGTCTCGGGCAGGCGCTCGACGACCTCGTCGAGGAGGAGCCCAACGTTCAGGTCGTGGAGGGCGGAGACGGGGAGCGGCAGGCCGAAGCCGAGCGCCCCCGCTTCGGCGGCGGCGCCGATCTCCCGCGACTCGTTGTCGGCCTTTGTGGCGACGAGGATGGCGGGGGTCTCGCCGCGTCGTACGGCGTCGGCCACGTCGTAGTCGCTGGCGGTGAGGCCGTCGCGGGAATCGACGCAGAAGAGCACCAGGGTGGCCTCGTCGATGGCGGCGTTGATCTGGGCGCGGATGAGGTCGGTGTAGTCCCCCTCGTCCTCGACCTGGAAGCCACCGGTATCGAGCAGGAGGAAGGGCCGGTCGCGCCACTCAACCTCGGCTTCAAGGCGGTCGCGGGTCGTGCCAGGCTCATCCTCGATGATGGCGAGCCGTTCGCCCACGATGCGATTGAAGAGAGACGACTTGCCCACATTGGGGCGGCCCACGATGGCCACGCGGGGGAGATGACCCGAGGCGATCACTGCCCGGCCTCATCCTCTTCTGCAGTCTCGTCCGACTCGCCCTCTTCGTCGGTGGCGGCCCCCTCCTCTTCGGGTTCTTCCTCGGGAGGGGCGACCAGCTGGACCCAGAGGGGCGCCACAGACACGACCTCGATGCCCTCGGGAACGGAGACCTCGGGCTGGTGGCGGGAGAACCTGGGCGGGGCTCCGGCGAGGGAGACTCTGGCAGTCACGTCGTCCAAACCGAGGCCGGCGAGGTCAGGCTCCAGGCCGGCGAGGCGGACCTCTACGAAGTACACACCTGCGGCCAGCTCCAGCCCTTGAGGGGTATCGCTGAAGACAGGAACGACGCGCAACACGCGCGATCCTATCTGTGGGTCGATGGTGACCGTGATGAAGACCGTGTCCACGTTTGCGGATACACCCGGGGGAAGGTCCAGCTCGCGGCTCTCGATGACCTCGGCGATAGCGCCGCTGACATCAGCATCCTCGACGACGAAGGTGGAGAGGCTCTCGACGATGTCGCGTGGACCCGTGACTTCGATGGGGGAGGGGCTGACGGCGACATCGGTAACGGTGTAGCCGCGCGCGGGGGCGCCGGTCGCCCCCCCGAGGACGGCTATCTGGCGGGTGAGCAGCGCTTCCTCGACAGGCACGGTGACCCGCGCACGGTTCCGGGAGAGCGTGACGGTGACGCGGGAGCCATCGCTCGTTCGCGGAACGAGCTCGACGTTGAAGGTCTGGGTGTTCTGGAGGCCGGCAATCGAGACAGTCGCCTGGATCTCGTCGACGGAGTCCACCAGCTCTTCCCTGCCCGTGATCTCGACGAAGGGAGGATCGACCGCCTCAAGACCCTGCCGGAAGCCCGAGGGGAGCTCTCCGGTGATGACGACCGTGACGGGGAGTTCTCTGCTGACGGTCGCGACCACGGAGACCTCGACGGTCCGCGGTTCAGGGCGGATGACGCGCACCTCGCGGCGCTCTGTGGTGACGGTGACGGGCAGGCTGCGGATGTCGCCGGCCCCGACCTGCGAGGCGTCCACGACCGCGTTGAAGTCGGCCGCGCGCAGCTCGTCGATATCTTCCTCGCGGGCCTCGACGAAGACGCGGATGGGTTCAACTTCGCCCACGATGAGGCCGCTCGGCACGTTCACCACCTCGACAGGAATGGCTGCCTGCTCCTCGGCGGGGACGGTGGCCTCGATGCGCGGGTTCTCGACGTCCTCCACCAGGAACCAGATCGCGAAGGAGAGGACAAGGCTGAAGATGCCGAGCGGCCAGTTGTGGACGACCGAAAAGACCGTGGCCCTCGCAAGGGTGCGCGCGGTCAGCAGGAGCGGGCGCAGGCGTACCCAGAGGTCATTCATTCGTCACGCGCTCTAGGCCGGCAGGCTCGCCGTTGTCGCCGTCGGGATGGCGCTCCATACGCCGGTGAAGCTCCTGGGCGAGGAGCGAACCGCGAGCAACCCGGTCGAGCCTGCCACTCTGGGCCACGCTGATCTCGCCGGTCTCCTCGGAGACGATGACGGTGAGGGCGTCGGTCTGCTCGGTGATGCCGACGGCAGCGCGATGACGCGTCCCGAGCCTGCGCACGCCGAACCCCCGCACCTCGTCGGCCAGGGGAAGCTCGCAGGAGGCGGCAACCACACGGGCGCCGCGGACGACGGTGGCCATGTCGTGCAGGGGCGAGTTGGGGAAGAAGATGCCCTCGATCAGCTCGGACGAGACGCGTGCATCGACGGGGACGCCCGTCTCGACGACGTCCTGGAGACCGGTCTCGCGCTCGAAGACGATGAGGGCGCCATGGCGCTCGCGGGCCATGCGCGTGGCGGCCTCGGCGACAGCATCGATGGTGTCCTCGGTGGGATCGTGGGCGAGGAGATCCTGGATGCCGGTTCGGCCCAGCAGGTCGAGGCCACGCCGGATCTCGGGCTGGAAGATGACGGCCGCACCGACGATGAGGGCGACAAGGCCGTTCTGCAAAATCCAGTTGACGGCGGTCAGGTCGAGCGCGAGCCCGAGGATGACGAGGACGAGGATGAGGCCCACGGCGCCGCGCAGCAGGGTAATGGCGCGCGTGCGGCTCAGCAGCCGGAAGGCAGCAAAAATGGCGGCCGCGATGAGCAGGACGTCGATCGCGGCCGACCAATCGAACTGGTTGAGGACTTCGCGGGCCTCCTGGAAGTCCATGGTTCATCGCTCGCGGCGCGTACGCGCCGGCCTCCCCCGGCAATCATAGCGAACGCGCCCACGGCCAGAGGTTCAGGCGGAAGGCGCCTCGACGAGGCCGAGCAGGAAGGCGACGACAGCCGCCTGCGCCCACACGCGGTTCTCCGCCTGGTCGAAGATGATGGAGTTGGGAGACTCCATGACCTCGTCGGTAATCTCCTCGCCGCGGTGGGCGGGGAGGTCGTGCATGATGAGCGCGTTGGGGGAGGTGCGAGCCACGAGCGCCTCGTCGAGGCAATACCCGACGAAATCGATACGGCGGCGCTCCGACTCGCGCTCCTGCCCCATGGAGATCCAGGTGTCGGTGTAGAGCGCGTCGGCGCCTGCGGCGGCCTCGTCGGGGTCCGCCGTGAGCAGGAACGAGCCACCCGTTTCGCCGGCGCGGACCTCTGTCTCGGTCAGCAGGGCCTCGGGTGGGCGGTAGCCATCTGGGGTCGCGAGACGCACGTCCATGCCAAGCGAGGCGGCCGTCACGATGAGGCTGGAGGAAACGTTGTTGCCGTCGCCGATGAAGGCAAGGGAGTGGCCGCGCGTGTCGCCGAAGCGCTCGCGCAGGGTGAGGAGGTCGGCGAGGGCCTGGCAGGGGTGCTGTTCGTCGGTAAGAGCGTTCACCACGGGGATGTCCGAAAAGCGCGCGTACTCCTCGACGATGGTCTGACCGAAGGTGCGCACGGCGACGATGTCGACGTAGCGGGCGAGGACGCGGGAGACGTCCTTGATCGCCTCGCGCTCGCCAAGCCCCACCTCTTGCGGAGCGAGATAGAGGGTTTCGCCGCCGAGGTGGTGCATCCCAACCTGGAAGCTGACGCGGGTTCGCAGGGACGGCTTCTCGAAGAGGAGCGCGAGGTGCTTCCCTTCGAGGAGCTTACGGGGACGACGCTTGAACTCCAGGGCGGTCTCCAGGAGGAAACCGATCTCGGCAGGCGTGAGGTCGGCGGAGTCAAGCAGGTGTCGTGTCATTTAGGGAGTGTTGGGGAGCGACGGCCAACGAACAATGATCGCGGGAAGGGGCAGGCGGGGCCCGTGTCTCGGGTGTTTGGTACGATCGAAGGGCCGCAGGGGTGTAGCTCAGTTGGTAGAGCATCGGCCTCCAAATCCGAGTGTCGCGGGTTCGAGTCCTGCCACCCCTGCCAAACCCTCTTCCTGAGATCGGGCGGGAGGCGGTCCTCGCGCTTGCCGCAGGCTGGCTCGCTGCCTACGATCGACTGTCTGGGCCCAGGTGGTGGAACCGGCAGACACGCTGTCTTGAGGGGGCAGTGCCCTTCGGGGCGTGTGAGTTCAAATCTCACCCTGGGCACCAGTTTTTCTCGCGGCGCCGTGGCCAAGTGGTAAGGCAGAGGTCTGCAAAACCTTTATCACCGGTTCGATTCCGGTCGGCGCCTCCAACCCTGTTTCCCTCATCCATCGGGCGTGAATGCACAGGGGCCGCTAGAATCCGGCGACTCCAAGCCGAGGACCGCCCATGACCTTCGCCGACACCATCTCCAGCGCGCGCGCCGAGAACCGCACCTTGCTCTCTGAAGTAGAGGCGAAAGCGGCACTCGGCGACGCAGGCGTTCCCGTGACCGCGACCTCGCTGGCGCAGACGCGCGAGGAGGCGGCGGCGCAGGCCGAGGCGATGGGCTATCCCGTGGCGCTCAAGGTCGTCTCCCCAAACGTGGCGCACAAAAGCGACGTGGGTGGCGTCGTGCTCGGGCTTGAGAGCCACGAGGAGGTCGCCGAGGCGTACGACGAGATCATCCGGTCGGTGCAGGCGGCGCAGCCATCGGCGACGATCGAGGGCGTTTCCGTGCAGGAGATGGCTTCTCCCGGCGTGGAGGTGATCGTCGGGGTTACGACGGACCCGCAGTTCGGGCCGGTGATGATGTTCGGGCTGGGGGGAATCATGGTGGAGGTGCTGGGCGACGTGGCCTTCCGGCTGGCGCCCCTTGGCGAGGGCGATGCACGCGACATGATCGACGAGATCCAGGGGAGGCAGGTGCTCGACGGCGTGCGGGGCCAGCCTCCGGTCGACCTCGGCGCGATCGAGGCGATGCTCGACCGCGTGTCGGTGTTTGCAGCGGAGCACCCGGAGGTGGCGGAGCTCGACCTGAACCCGGTCATCGCCTCGCCCGAAGGCGCAATCGCGGTGGACGCCCGCATCGTGCTGGCGGAGGCCTGAGATGTCGGTACCGGGACACCCACTCGACCGCATGTTCAACCCGAAGACCGTCGCCATCATCGGCGACAAAGGTCCGAACTACATGTGGCTACGGAACAACCAGCCCTTCAAGGACCGGGGCGGCAATCTCTACTCGGTCCAGATCGACGAGAAGGAGATCCCCGGCATCGAAGAGCTCGGGGTCGAGAACTTCCGCGCACTCACGGATATCCCGGAGCCGGTCGACTACGCACTCGTGGCGGTGCCCCGGCACGTCTCCCCATACGTGATGAAGGACCTGATCGAGGCGGAGGTGGGAGGCGCGGCGTTCTTCACCTCGGGCTTCGCGGAGACGGGAGAGGAGTTGGGGGTGAGCCTGCAGGCGCAACTCACGGAGATGGCGCGCGAGGCGAACTTCAACGTCGTGGGGCCGAACTGCATGGGGCTGTATCTGCCCCGCGCAGGCGTGCGCTTCAACCCGGACGTGCCCGTGGCGGACGACGGGCGCGTCGGGTTCGTCTCCCAGTCGGGGACGCACAGCATTATGTTCAGCCTGGTGATGGGCGCGAACGGGATGCACCTGAGCCGCTGCGCCAGCTTCGGCAACGCGATCGTGCTCGACATCAGCGACTACCTCGAGTACCTGACCGAGGACCCGGAAACGGAAGTCATCGCGATGTACGTGGAGGGCGTGAAGGACGGCCCTCGTTTCGTGAAGGCGTTGCGGGCGGCGACCGCGCGCAAGCCGGTGGTGGTGTGGAAGGGCGGCCAGACGGACGCAGGAGCCCGCGCGACCATGTCGCACACAGGCTCGCTGGCCTCACCACACGCCGTCTGGCAGGGAATCATGCGGCAGTGCGGCGCCATCTCGACGAACAGCCTCGACGAGACAGTGGACGCGGTGAAGGTGCTGCTCGACGCCAAGCCCTCGACGGGCAAGCGGATGGCGCTGATGGCGATGACGGGCGGGCAGTCCGTCTCCATTACGGACGCGTTCGTGGGGCAGGGGTTCGAGGTGGGGCGGCTGAGCGAGCAGTCGTACGAGGAGCTTTCGAGCTTCTTCAACATCATCGGCGGGAGCTTCCAGAACCCGCTCGACATGGCGGGCACCGTGCAGGGGAAGCGGGAAACGCTGGAGCGCATCCTCGGCATTCTCGACGCCGACGAGAGCGTCGATGCGCTCGTGATGGAGCAGTCCGCGATGTTCGGAGCGAGGCAGTGGAAGGACCACCCCGAGCGCGTCGAGGACCTTGTCGACACGCTGGCGAGTCACATCGAGCGCTCGGCGAAGCCGTTCCTGATGGTGATGCACCCGGCGCACGAGGAGGCGTTCGTGGCAGAGGTGCGGTTGAAGTTCGCGGAGCGGCGCATCCCGGTGTTTGCGAGCTTCGAGCGGGCCGCGGCAGCGGCCGCGCGGGCGCTGCCACAGGGGACGCGGAGCTAGCGCTCGGGGCAACCCTCGCAGCGTGGCAGGGCTTCGTGAGGCTCGCGCGCCACGACACCCGCGGTCGCGAGCAGCGCGCGCAAGCGCCAGAGCGGCAGGCCCATCACCGAGCAGTAGCAACCGTCGAGCGCAGTAACCGTGGGCACGTCCTCGTCCTGGACGGCGTAGGCGCCGGCCTTGTCGAGGGGACGGCCGCCGGCGACGTAGGTGGCGATGGCGTCATCACTGAGTTCGGCCAGCGTGACCCGGGAGGCGCTGACCTCGCTGGCGGCGCCGCTCGCGGAGACGACGGCAATGCCGGTCACGACAAGGTGCGTCTTGCCGCGCAGGGCACGCAGCATGGCCGTTGCCGTCTCGGGGTCGCCGGGCTTGCCGTAGGCGCGCTCGCCGTCGTGGACGATGGTGTCAGCGCCGATGACGACGGCTCCCGGATGGCGGCGAGCAACGGCAGAGGCCTTCTGGCGGGCGAGGCGACGGGCATCGGCACGGGGGTCATCGGTGGTGCGCTCGTCGAGGTCCGCGGGGTCAACGGTGGCCTCGTCGAGGAGCGCCTTCAGCAGCTCACGCCGTCGGGGGGAGGCGGAAGCGAGGACGACGGGTGCGGGCACGCTAGCCGGCGGGGCGCGTCAGCCGGGAGACGCACTCGATGTGGGCGGTCTGCGGGAACATGTCGATAGGGGTGACGCCCTCGAGCTGGTAGCCCGCATCGGTGAGGCGGCGGAGGTCGCGGGCGAGGGTGGTGGGGTTGCAGGAGACGTAGACGATGGTGGGAGGCGCGAACCCGACGAGGGTTTCCAGCACCTCGGGGGCGCAGCCGACGCGGGGTGGGTCGAGGAGGACAACGTCGGGCTCCTCCGCGAGCTCGGGCAGGAGCTCCTCCACCTTCGCGCGGCGGAACTCGACGTTCTCGATACCGTCGAGGTTGACCTCGGCATCCCGGAGGGCGGATGGCGACTCCTCAATGGCGATGATGCGCTCGAAGCGCCCGGCGAAGATGGCAGCGAAGGTGCCGACCCCCGCGTAGGCATCGATGAGCAGGCGGCCCTGCTTTGGCAGCTCGGAGGCGACAAGCTGCACGAGTTTCTCGGCCTGGGCGCTGTTGACCTGGAAGAACGAGGAAGCGCTCACGCGGAAGCGGCGCCCGGCGAGTTCCTCGACGTAGTGCTCCTGGCCGCTCTCTTCGGGGAGCACTTCGAGGGCGGGGGTGACCAGGGTGCTGCCGGTGGCGGCGTTGCGCCGAAGCTGGATCTGGTGGAGGCCCCGCGCGTGCCCCTGGAGGCGCGGGAGGAGGGCATTCACCCAGGGGTCGGCGATGGGACACTTCGTGACCTTGAGCAGGCCCCGTCCGCGCCGGTGGATGAAGCCGGCGTCGCCGAACTTGCGGCCTGCGGAGAAGCGCATGTGGTTGCGGTAGCCCCAGGGGTCGTCGGCGCCAACGACAGGGTTCACAGTGACATCGGGGAGGCCGCCGATGCGGGCGAGCTGCTCACGCACCACGCCCTCCTTGGCCGCGAGCTGGGCGGGGTACTCGAGGTGCTGGAGCTGGCAGCCACCGCATTCGCCGAAGAGTCGACACTCCGGCTCCACGCGGCTACGGGAGGGCTCGAGCACGTTGGTGACGACGCCCTCGACGTAGTCCTTGTGAATGCGCTCGACCTCGACCTCGACGAGCTCGCCGGGTGCGCCGAAGGCGACCATGAGCGCCTTACCGTCGGGGAGGCGGGCAAGTCCCCGCCCACCCGCGACGATGCGCTCGATGCGAACGGTCTGGAAGCGTTCTTCCTCGGGGATCTCCTGCCTGCGGCGCCTGCGGCGAGCCATGGAGCTAGCGTAGCGGCGGGCCGGGAGAGGGGCGAACGGCGCTAGTCGAAGGCGCCCGCGGCGGCGAGGTCGGCGATGTGCTCGTCGTCGTAGCCGAGGATGTCCTTGAGTATCTGCTCGGTGTGCTCGCCGACGGCCGGCGGCTGGCCGATGCGCGCGGGGGTGCGGGAGAGGCGGAAGCGGGAGCCCTCGACGACCGACTCGCCATGAAGGGAGTGGGGGACGCGCACGATGTGGCCGCGGTGCGTGAACTGCGGGTCGTCGACGGCGTTGCTGGCGCGGATGACGGCGTGGGCGGGGACGCCCCCGGCCTGCAGGATGGTCTCGGCCTCGGCGGGAAGGCGCTCGACCGTCCAGGCGGAGATGGCGGCATCGAGCTCGTCCTGGGAGCCAAGGCGTCCGGCGAGCGTGGCAAAGCGGGCATCGCCGGCGAGGTCGGGGCGTTTGATGACGGCGCAGAGGCGCTGCCAGTCGCCGTCGTCGCGAACGGCGATTGCGACCCAGTCGTCGTCCCCACGGGCGGGGTAGACGCCGTGGGGGGCCATGTCGGGGTCGCGGTTGCCCATGCGAGACAGGGCACGGCCATTGAGCTGGTAATCGAGCAAGTAGGGGCTGACGAACTGGACGGAACTCTCGACCTGGGAGTGGTCGATGTACTGGCCCTCACCGGTGCGGCGCCGGTGATCAAGGGCAGCGAGGAGGCCGGCGAGGAGGAAGCGGGGGGCGATGGTGTCGGTGTAGGCGCTGAAGGGCCCGGCGGGAGAGCGGTCGGGGTAGCCGGTCAGGTCGATGAAGGTGGAGACGGCAGCGCCCATCGTGCCGAAGCCGGAAACATCGGAGAGGGGGCCGTCCTGCCCGAAGAGACAGCTGCTCACCATGATCAGGTCGGGCTTGATCTGGCGCAGGGAGTCGTAATCGAGGCCCCAACCGCGGAAGGCCCTGGGGGCGAAGGACTCGGCGACGATATCGGCCCACTTCACGAGGTCGCGGGCAATCTGGCGGCCCTCTTCGCAGCCGAGGTTGAGGGCGAGGCCGAGTTTGCCCGCATTCATGTTGTCGAAGAAGAGCGAGTTCTGGGGGGCGAACTGCCCGCCGCGAAAGGGCGCCATGCTGCGTCCCGCGCCGGGACGCGACGGAGTCTCCACGCGGATGACCGTGGCGCCGTAGTCGGCGAGCACACGCGTGGCGGCGGGGCCTGCCATCACCCACATGAAGTCGAGGATCTTCAGCCCCTCAAGGGGGAGGGTGGTAGGAGGCGGCTCGGCGGGCGCGGGAGGCGCGGGGCGGGCGGGCTCCGCGAGCACTTCGGCGGTGTGGGCACCGGAGCGGGGGGCGGGGCGATCGTCGGGGCTGGGCCAGGCGGAGAGGCGGACCGAGGGGCCGGGGTGGCGCGCCTCTCGGCCTGCCACGGGGAGGGAGCGCCAGTAGCCGCGCACCTCCAACTGCGGGTTCTCGAGCACCTCGGGCACGGTCGCGACAGGCAGGATGAGCAGCCGGCGGCTCTGGGCCTCCATCATCAACTCAGCCTTGGTCTTCGTCCTGAGGAAGGCCTCCACGACGCCAATGATGCGGTCGAACTCCGAGTAGGGCTCCTCGCCCTGCTGCAGCAGGGCCGCGTAGGCGATCCAGTCCTTGTCGCGGGTGGCCTCGTCGCAGGCCCCCTCTTCGCAGATCCACTCCATGAGACGCCGGGTGAAGGGGCCCACGGCGTTGCCGAAGAAGAACGTGAGGGAGACGTAGCCGTCCTTTGCTTCCCAGATGAGCCTGAGCGTGACCGGCCCGACAATCGCGCCGCCGGCCACGCGCACCGTCTCTGGCGCGCCGGCGGTGACATTCACCAGCTGGCCGAATGCCCCGAGGTTCAACGCCTGCTGGGCGGAGACATCCACGTGCTGGCCGCGACCGGAACGGGCCCGTTCGGCGAGCGCGATGAGGGCCGCGCCGGCGGCCTCACCGGCCCCGTGGTGCCAGGCCTGGGGAGCCGTGACGCGGACGGGCGCGGCATCGGGATAGCCGGCGATGTGCATGGTTCCCGAAGCGGCGGCGACCACGAGGTCCGTCGCGAGGTAGTTCGCCTTCGGGCCATCCTGGCCGAACGGCGTGATGGACACGTAGACAAGTCCCGGATTGACTTCGGCGAGGTGGTCGTAGCCGAGCCCGCGACTGGCCATGGCGCCCGGAGCGTCGGATTCGATCAGGACATCGGCAGAGGCGGCAAGACGGCGCAGTTCTGCCTGGCCTTCGGGGGAGTCGAGGTCGAGTTCGATGCTGCGCCGGTTGCGGGCGTAGGCGGCCCAGAAGAGAGATTGCTCACCCTCGGAGGCGCCGTCGAGGAGCGGTGGGGTCTTGCGGGCCGGCGAGCCGCCCGGCGGCTCGACCAGGACTACATCGGCGCCCAGATCAGCGAGGACGTAGCCGCAGAGCAGGCCGCGCTCGTCGGAGAGGTCGAGCACGCGGTAGGAGCCCAGCATCGCGGGATGGTAGCAGGGGGCCGCGGATCAAGGGGGAGAGTCAGGGGAGGCGCCGGCAGGTAGCGCAGCGGCCGTAGAGCTCGGCGCTGTGGCCATCGAGTTCGAAACTGGCAGTCGAGGCGTTCTGCTCAATGGCTTCGTCGAGGGCGGGGTCGCTGAACTCGGTTACCGAGCCGCATTCGCCGCAGATCAAGTGGTGGTGGTGGCGGCCGCTGTGGGAGGTTTCGTAGCGGATGCGGCCGTCCTCGAGGGGAACGCGGCAGACGATGTCGAGCTCGTGGAGGAGCTTGATCGTGCGAAAGACAGTCGCCCGCCCGATGTTGGGGAGTTGTTCGCTCAACTCCTCGATAGTGAAGGGCCGGTCGGTACGCGCGAGGGCGTCGATGACGGCGCGCCGGGGAGCGGTCAGGCGGTAGCCCGTGTCCTCAAGGCGGCCGGTGGGGATGCTGCTCACGGAGCCGATCGTAGGGAGGGCCAGGAGAGGGTGTCAACGAACGTGGTGACAATGCCCCCGAGCCTGCTGTATTTCTTGACACTACATATCACTGATCCAATGATACGGGGTCGCAATGCGACCCTGGCTCAAGAGGGAGAGACCGATGGGACTGCCGTATCTGAAGGGGCTTCGCCTCGCACTCGCCGGACTGCTCGTGGGAGTGGCATTCATTGCCATCGCCTGCGGGGATGATGAGGGGGGAGAAGGCGAGGGCGCAACCCTCTCGGCCGTAGCCTCGACGACCATCGTTCAGGATCTCGTTAGGCAGGTTGGAGGCGATCGAGTCGCCGTTGAGAGCATTGTCCCGCAAGGGACGGACGTGCACACGTATGCGCTCACACCAAGCGACATCCGCAAGGCAACCGAGGCGAGCCTGGTCGTGATCGTAGGGTCGGACCTGAGTGCGATCGAACAGGATCTGGCGGACAGCGCCGGGGGCGCCGTGCTGGAGCTGACGCACGACATGGAATTGCGCCCCTTCCCCGAAGGCCTGGCGCACGCCGATGAGCACGACCACGGCCACGATGACGATGAGGGGATGCACGAGGACGAAGACGACCACGGGCACGAGGACGAAGACGACCACGGGCACGAGGACGAAGACGACCACGGGCACGAG
>JAPPBY010000030.1 GCA_026702615.1 Chloroflexota bacterium
GCGCGGCCAACCCCGACGGCGAACGCAGAGCCGCGATCACGCATGCGATCGAGGGCGGCGGCTACGAGGCGGCGCCGCGGACCGTGGCGGTCACGGTGGAGGACGACGACAGCGCGGGGGTGGTCATCTCCGAGACGAGGCTGTACCTGCCGGGCCTCTGGGGAGAGGCGACCTACACCGTGAAGCTGGCGAGCCAGCCCACCCATGACGTGACGGTGCGGATCGTGCCCGGCGGAACCGACAACCCCAGGCTGGGCATCGCCCACGGCGGGCACCTGACCCAGGGCCGGCTCGCCCACGAGCTGGTCTTCACCCCGCGCAACTGGAACAGCGCGAAGACCGTGACGGTTTCGAACCGCCAGGACATCCGCGGTACGCTTACCCTCCATCACCGGACGGCCTCGGAGGACGTGAACTACCATGAGGGGTCCTGGGCGGACGTGGTGCTCGAGCGTGTCCGCAAGCCCGGCGTCGTCCTGGTGGCGGGGTCGTCTTCGGTCACGGCGGGCGAGGAGGCGGCGTTCACCGTGAGCATCGAGGGCGAGGCGCTGCCCTACGACCTGCGCGTCCGCCTGCGGGTCTCCGATCCGAACAACGTCGCGGGAGGCGACCGCGAGACGGCGGTCGTCATACCGGCCGGTGAGCAGATGGTGGAGGTTCCGTTCCCGACCGGCGTCGGCGACCTGCAGCCGCCCGCCGACTATCGCTGCCTCGGGGGCACGGGGACTGTGACGCTGTTTGCCGTGCATAGCCATGCCTACTCGTCAGGGAACGTATTGACGCCCGTATGGGTCAGGGTGGTGCACCCGCAGCGGGCGGCGTGCGACCCGCCGTAGCGGCGCGGGTTGCGCGGCGAGGTCTGACTCGGGCGGGGGGAGTGGCGGTGACGGCCCGGCGGTGCGGGGGCTATGGCGCTGGAGGCGGAGTGCCGCGGCTCAGGGCTTGGCGCGCCTGGCGCTCCGAGCGAACGAACGAAGCGGATGGCCTCCTCAGCCATCTAATGGTTCAGGGAAGAGTCCTCAGATGTTCTCTGGCAGACTGTTCCTACAGGAGCCGTGATCGCGCTCACGCCCACGTTGCCCCATCTGCCCCCAATTTGGGCTGGGTGGGGGCAGACAGGGCGAGCAGAAGGAACAACGCAGGTAGAACTGCTGACCGGCCCCCGAAGACGAGTCCACCTTCTGCGACAGTCCCGCCGCTGACGATGCTGGGGCACGCCCCGACGTGGATCACTTTCCGGGCACTGTTTGTGTTGCTCAGGCCTCCGAAATCCTGGGCATCAGTGAGCGACATACGTGGCGGCTCCTCGCCGGCTACCGCGCGCGGCGCGGCGGCGCTGGAGCACGGCAACCGCAGGCGCCGTCCGTACAACGCCGTCGGGGACGATGTCGCATCGGCCGTGGTGCGCTTCGCTACCTCCCGCCACCCGGGAGCGAACCACACCTAGCTGACAGTGCTGCTCTGGGAGCACGAGGGCCTGGACTTGAGTTGTTGGACCGTCCGCCGCATCCTGGCGAGGGGTGGCATCGCGAGTCCCCGCCGCCGCCGGCCACCGGAGCACCGTGTCCGCCGTGAGCGGATGCCCCGCGAGGGGGATGCTGCTCCAGGTCGACGGCAGCCACCACGCCTGTCCCCCAAGGCGGTCGAGCTCGTGAACCTACGGCTGCGCGACAAGGCGGCGCTGTTTCACAAGGAGTTCGTGACGACGCGCACGGACATCCCGCGCCGAACGGACATCGACGCGCCCATCCCCTACCGGCAGAACAAGCACGTCCTCTACGGCCAACAGGAGGGGCGGTGCGGCGGTTGCGACACGCACTTCGAGTTCCGCCACTTCGAGGTGGACCACATCGAGAACCTGCAACTGCTGTGCGGCCACTGCAACCGCGTGAAGGGGGACCGCCCGCAGGAATACCTACTCGCGCACAACTGGCAGCCCCCGCGTAGGTCGTCTACCATCCGCGCCCCCGCCGCTCGTACGTGTCACCAGCCCCGCCAGCCGGGGACGGCGAGCGGCGGGGTACTACCGTATATAATCCCCTTTCCAAAGCCCGAGTCCGGGAGCAAGCAACTTCCGCCCACCCACGCCCCGGCAGCTCGCTCGCTGGAAGGCGATCCAGCAGGCGCAGCTTGCAGGGACTCTCGCTGCGGGCGACTGCGAGGCTGCTCGGCATCTCCCGCGTCACCGTCAGCAGCTACGTCCGGGCCAACGGCGTGCCTGGACGCCGCAACGGAGCCGCGGCATCCTCCGACAGAGACGCCGGGACTGACAAAGTCGCTGCTCTCTTGCACTGACAGAATCGCTGCTCGGCGACAGTATTTGGATGAGTTTCCGGGCGCTGAGTACAAGCATTGCTGCGCCAACGCCGGTACAGGCGAGTCCTGCTACGGGAAGTCCCCGGCACGGCGCGATGGTACGAGTGGGGAACTCGCCGAGGAAGGCGAGGGAACAGCGTTCGGGTGCAAATGGAGCTGGCCAGCGCCAGGCGAGCCCGAGCACCCTCGTGGCCGGTCGAGCGTGCCGGCGGTCGCACTCGCCAGCGGCTCATGGAGGATGTCCGCCGTCTCTCGCAGGAACGCCCCCTCGGCGTGCTCCATCTCGAACACGAAGAGCACGAGCGGCTGCTACCCGCCGTGGTCGCGCAGCGGGTAGGCGCTTCCGAAGTAGCGCCCGGTACGACGCGGTGGCCGAACTGTAAAGCGCCCCTCGCGGTCGGAAACCCGATCGACTGTCGTCGCGATCACCGCGCGCATCGCTGGGCAGCCCGACGCCTACATCGACCTCGCGGCGCTGCTCGTGAGCGGCGCCGCAACCGTCCTCCAGACCATGCGCGTGGGATACATCGGCCCGGGCCACGTCCTCATCACAGGTGCCTCGGGCGCCTTCATCGCCGTCTGCGTGGCGGCGCTGGAGGAGGGCGGGCTGGCGCTCATGGCGAGCCTGATGCCGCTCCTCGCTCAGCTACTTCCAGTCCGCCCAGAACCTCGCCCCGCTGCGGCGGGTCTTCACGCCCGCCGTCGCCAGCACCGTGATCGTGCTCGTCGTTGCGACCGTGGCGCCCGTCGTCTTCGAGACGCTGCGGTTGTGGTCCCAGACGTAGATGCCACTGCTTTATCGTCGGAGCGGGCGATGCCCGTGGTCCAACTCGTAGATCGACTGGTCGTGGTCGACAGGCAGGACTGTCTGCTGTAGGGATTCTGGGCTACGGTCTGACCGCGATGGCCTCGCCAAAGGCGAGCGCCCCGACGGCCTCCTCGGTGTGGCCCCACTCGTCAATGCCGATGCGCCACAGGTCGTACTGCTCCTCGGTGGCGAGACCGAGAACGACCGCCTCCGCGATTCTGTGCGGCTGGAAGAACCAGTCGACGAGAAAGCCGTGGAGGAACGAGACATCCTGGACTGTGCTGAAGGTATCGAACGAGGCGCCCGGCCGGATGTCGGTGAATCCCGCAGTGAGGAGCATCCGCTTCAGCTCGCGCCCCATGTGGGGGTGGCCCCCGCTCGCCTCGATCAGCCTCCCGAACATGGCCCAAACCTCATGCACCTCGGGCCGTACCGGCTCAAGGAAGCACGAGCCGACGAGCGCCTCGCGGGCGGCGAACAGGCCACCCGGCCTGAGCACGCGCCTCACCTCGGCCAGCGCGGCAGCGGTATCCGGGATGTGCGAGAGCACGGTGTGGCAATGGACCGCATCGAAGAGGCCGTCGTCGAACTGCAAGTCAGTGGCGTCGCCAACGTGGAAGGCGGCGTTCGCGTGGCCACCCGCCTCGGCGGCCGCGCGCGCCATCCGTATCTGCGACTCATCGATGTCAACGCCGTGCAACTCGCCCGGCGAGACCGTGTCCGCGAGCCCCATCGTGATCGTGCCGGGACCGCAGCCGAGGTCAAGTACGCGCATGCCCTGTTCGAGGTGCGGCAGCAGGTGCGCAGCGTGCGTCTCCGCGCGGCGGCGCGCGAGGAGCCGCTGGAACTCCTCGTCGCACCCCATTGTGTACCTGGACCCCTCAACGCGAGAGCTGCGCGGGTCCGTCTCCGAAGTGGGGGCCATGCCGCGATCTCCCCGCTGTGAGGGCGCGTGCGAATCGGTCACCCGCTCCGCCGGCAGGTCGCGTCTCCGCACCTGGGCTCCATGAGATAGCAGTGAACCGGGGCGTCGTCAACGGCCTGTTGGCTTACGGGTGCGAATGTGGCCGAATCGAGTCAGCAGCGGCGCGTGCATGCTCTGCCGGCTGGCAAGGCACGCTGATGGGATGTGCCTCGCGCTCGCCAGCGGCGCACGGGACATGTCCGCCGCCTCCCGCAGGAACACCCGCTCGGCGTGCTCGGTCTCGAACACGAAGAGCAGCACGGGCGAAACGCTCCGCGCGTCGAGCCGCGCCCGGCCGGTTCGGACGCAGCGGGCGCACGACGCGGTGGCCGAGCTGTGAAGCGCCCGTCGCGCTCGGGAACCCGATAGACTGTCACGGCGCGGGAGCGAGAGCGATGACGACCACGACGACCACGACCACCGAGGCGACGCTGCTGACCGCCGACGACCTGCTGCGGCTCTACGGCGAGGGTGTGCGCGGCGAGCTGATCCGGGGGGTGCTCTGCGAGACCATGCCAACGGGACAAGAACACGGTGAGATCGTTGTCAACTTGAGCGCGGCGTTGTGGAACTTTGTGAACCCCCGGAGGTTGGGGCGGTTGACCGCCTCGGACTCGGGCGTCTGGCTCGATCGCGACCCCGACACGGTGCGCGAGCCGGACATCGCCTTTTTCTCCGCTGAGCGGATGCCCTTGAGCGCGCGGATCACCGGCTACGCCGAAGTGGCTCCCGATCTGGTCGTGGAGGTGGCG
>JAPPBY010000016.1 GCA_026702615.1 Chloroflexota bacterium
GATACCGCGCTTCTCGACCTCGCGCTCGAAGAGCTTGCGGATGACGAAGAGTCGGCGCTCGAAGTCGTCCTCGGTCTCGACCCAGGTGCCGCGCCCGATAAAGACCTGGTGGACGGAGGGTTCGGCGAGGAGGGAGGTCTCGCCGAGCATGGAATTGTCGGTGGGAACCTCGCGCCACCCGAGGAGGTGCTGACCCTCGCCCCGGACCAGCTCCGCGAGCAGGTTCATGGCGAGGCGGCGGGCGTCCTCATCGCCGTGGCAGAAGAGCATCCCGACGCCGTACTGGCCCCGCTGAGGGAGCTGGATGCCGAGCTGGGCGCACTCGTGATGGAAGAACTCGTCGGGGGTCTGGATAAGGAGGCCGGCGCCGTCGCCAGTGTTGACCTCGGCGCCGCTGGCACCACGGTGGTTGAGGTTGGCGAGCGCCTCGATCGCCTTCTCGACGATGGTGTGGGAGCGCTGTCCCTTGAGATGCACGAGGAAGCCGACGCCGCACGAGTCGTGCTCGAGGCGGGGATCGTAGAGTCCCTGCTTCGGGGGCCGGGTATGCGCGGGCATCAGGCAGCCTCCCTCGTTCGCTTCGCCCGGTGTGGAACCGCTCGAAAGGGCGGCCCGTGCGCGGGGTAATACCTTCCCGCGCCTCGCCTCGCGAGGCTCACGCCTCCCAACGCACACACAGGTGAACGATAAGTATAGCCAGATCAAGCAGCGGAGATCGCCCCCGGCCGTTACACGCGTGTTAACGGAGCGTCCCCGGAGGGTGCGCTCCTGCTCGCCTCTGAGAGGCGCCGCCGCCATACTGAGGCCATGCCCGAATCCCCCTTCTGGACCCAGGACTCCCTCGAAGACCTCGTGAGCGCGCGCTCGAAGATCATGGGCGCCGGCGTGTGGGCCGCGGCCCGGCCCGACGACCGTCCCGTCATCTCGTTCGCGGGCGGTCTGCCGGACGTTCCCTCGCTACCCGATGAAGAGTTGCTACGCGCCACGCGCGCGGTGCTCGACACCGAGCGTCGCGAGGCGCTGCAGTATGGGGGCACCTTCGGCCCGCAGCCGCTGCGCGAAGCGATTGCCGAGCGTTCCTCCGGCATCGAGGGCATCCCCCTGACGGCCGAGCACGTGACCGTGACGTCGGGGGCCGCGCACGGCATTGGCATCGCCTGCGAGGCGCTGATCGACCCGGGCGACACGGTGCTCGTCGAGAGCCCGACCTTCCCCGGCAGTCTGCGCACCTTCGTTTCGTTCGGCGCGCAGATCGAGGCCCTGCCGATGGACGACGAAGGGTTGCTTGTCGACCCCGCCGAGGAGGCACTGAAGCGCCTGGCGGACGAGGGGCGGCGGGTGAAGCTCCTCTACCTGATCCCCACGCACCAGAATCCGGTCGGTTCGACCCTCCCGCTGGCGCGTCGCGACCAGCTGCTCGAGCTGGCGCGCGACCACCGCGTGTTGCTCATGGAGGACGACGCCTACGGCGAGCTCTGGTTCGGCGACGAGCCTCCGCCTCCCTCGCTCTTCTCGCTCTCAGGCGGCGAACTGGCGATCAAGGTGGCGAGCTTCTCGAAGATCATCGCGACGGGGCTGCGGCTGGGGTGGAACCTGGCGCCGCCCACGCTCATCACGCGCATGGCCGCGCTCCGCTACGACATGGGGTCGAGCCCCTACCTGGGGCGCACGGTGGCGGAGATGATCCGCAACGGCGACCTCGACCGGCACGTGGAGCGGCTGCGCGCCATCTACCGGCGCAAGCTCGACCGCCTTTGCGAAGCGATCGACGAACACTGCGGCGACTACGTGACCTACCAGCGACCGGGCGGGGGCTTCTTCGTCTGGCTGGGGCTTCACCAGGGGCTTTCGGCCATCGAGGTGCAACGGGTGGCGAACGAGAAGGGCGTCCTGATTGGCGCGGGACCGCATTTCTTCGCCGACGGCAATGCCACGCAGCACCTGCGGCTCGCGTTCAGCTACACGCCCGTCGAGGAGATCGAGGAGGGCGTCCACCGGCTGGGCGAGGCGCTGCGCGAGGTAGCGGCCAGCTCCGCGGTCAAGTAGCCCCCCTCCCTGCGCGGTTCTGGCTCGGGACACGGGCAGCGCGTAGGCTCGATTTCCCAGATTTCGACCCACCTGGAGTACCCCATGTCGCTTGATCCACGCCACCGCAGCCGCACGCTCGTCGACGGACCGGACCGGGCGCCAGCACGGGCGATGCTGAAGTCCGTCGGCTACGACTCGGAGTCGCTGAAGCGTCCGCTCGTGATGGTCGCGCACAGCTGGATCGGGACGATGCCGTGCAACTACAACCAGCGGGAGCTGGCGGCGGAGGTCATGCGGGGCATCCGCGAGGCGGGCGGCACTCCCATGGAGATCAACACCGTCTCCATCAGCGACGGCATCGCGATGGGCACGGAAGGGATGAAGGCGTCGCTGATCAGCCGCGAGGTTGTGGCGGACAGCATCGAGCTGTGCGGGCGGGGCTACCTGTTCGACGCGGCCGTCGTCATCGTCGGCTGCGACAAGACGATCCCGGGCGGCGTGATGGGGCTCTCGCGGCTGGGAGTCCCGGGGCTCGTGCTCTACAGCGGATCGATCGCGCCGGGGAACTACGAGGGCCGCGACGTGACCATCCAGGACGTGTTCGAAGCCGTCGGGAGCCACGCGGCGGGCGGCATGACGGACGCGGAGCTGACAGCGCTCGAGGACGTCGCCTGCCCAGGCGCCGGAGCCTGCGGCGCGCAGTACACCGCTAACACCATGGCGACCGCGATCGAGTTCCTCGGCATCTCGCCGATGGGGAGCGGCTCGGCGGGAGCGACCGACCCGCGCAAGAACAGCGCCGGTTACGAAGCCGGGCAGCTCGTGATGGACGTGCTCGCCCGGGGCCAGCTGCCGGAAGACGTGATGACGCGCAAGGCGTTCGAGAACGCCATCGCCTGCGTGGCCTCGACGGGAGGCTCGACGAACGCGGTTCTGCACTTGCTGGCGATGGCGCGGGAGGTAGGGGTCTCGCTCGACATCGACGACTTCGACGACATCAGTGAGCGCACGCCGATCATCGGGGACCTGCGGCCGGGAGGTCGTTATGTCGCCCTGGATATGGACCGGGCGGGAGGCACGCGTCTGCTCGCGCAGCGCCTGCTGGAGGGGGAGAAGGTCCACGGCGACCAGCCCACGGTGACGGGCCGAACGCTCGAGGAAGAGGCGGCGGACGCACAGGAAGCGCCGGGCCAGGACGTGATCGTGTCGCTGGACGAGCCCCTGAAAGAGACAGGCGGGCTCGTCATCCTGAAGGGAAACCTTGCGCCCGAGGGGTGCGTCATCAAGGTCGCGGGGCAAGAGATCATGCAGCACCGCGGGCCGGCCCGCGTGTTCAACCGGGAAGAGGATGCCTTTGCGGCCGTGTCGGAGCGGCGCATCTCGCCGGGCGACGTGGTCGTGATCCGCTACGAGGGGCCGAGGGGCGGCCCCGGCATGCGCGAGATGCTGGGCGTGACGGCCGCGCTCGTGGGCGAGGGGCTGGGCGACTCAGTGGCGCTACTCACGGACGGTCGCTTCAGCGGCGCGACGCACGGCCTGATGGCCGGGCATGTCGCGCCGGAGGCGGCGGCGGGCGGCCCCATCGCGGCGATCGAGGAGGGCGACATCGTCTCCTTCGACATCGACGCGCGGCGGCTGGACGTAGAGCTCGACGAGGCGGAGCTGGAGCGTCGCCTGGCGGCCTGGACGCCGCCGGCGCCGCGCTACGAGCGGGGCGTGTTCGCCAAGTACGCGAACGGCGTCTCGAGCGCCTCGCAGGGCGCTGTCACGAGCTAACGGCGGCGGCGCGGCCGGCCCTGGGGAGGGCGGTAGCGGGGGGTGCCAGTGGTGAAGAACAAGCGGGCCATGACGTCCTGCCGGCGCCGCCAGGGGCGGGCGACGCTCTCGAAGACACCGTCGACAAAGTGAAGGAGGGCGACCGTGGCTTCCAGCAGGGCCTTCACGAGCAACTTCCCGGCCTGTGTCCGGCCAAACTGAGCCCGAGCTAGCGCCGGGGCGGGCGACGGTTGGGGTCGGGGCTCGACCCTTCGGTGACTTCCATGCGATTGATGACGCGGCGGCGCATCTGCTCGGGACGGACGACGCTCTCGACGATGCTGTCGATGAATGCGAGCACTGTTACAAAGGGCTTCAGGAGCGTTTTCATGGCTGCCGGCCTCCAGGAAGATCCAGCGTAGCAGCAATGCCAAGGCCCCTGCCGTCTGGCAGGGGCCTCACTAGGACTTTTCTGGCGACCCCGATCGGATTTGAACCGACGATCTCCACCTTGACAGGGTGGCGTGTTAGGCCGCTACACCACGGGGCCGCGGCGCGTCTGATCGTAGCGGCTCGCCGCGGCCCAGCCAACCTGTCGGGAACTTTCTGCTTCGCGCGTCGGTGCGTCTCACCGGGCAGCCGGCACGGCGTATGCTGGTCGGGCAGGAGTTTGAGGGAGTGCCTTCGAAGGGGTCAAGATGAGAAATAACCCACTTGTGAAGGCCATTCTGGCCCTGCTCCACCTCGCCGACAGCGCAGTTACCAGCGAGGCCGCTGCCAGCAACGTAAGGGGCCGCATCGACGCCCCGAAGGGCATCCCGCACGACCCTGGACGCCGGCCACCGAAGCGGTAAACGCCCGCTGCTAGCCGGCTTAGGACCTAAGCCAGGAGCGGCTTGCCATCCTTGATGATCGACCAGCCGCCGCTGTCGCGTTCGAGGTCGTACAGGACCACATGGCAGTTGCCACAGATGGGCCCCGTCACCTCACGCTCGCCATTCGAGACGGTGTGCTCGTCGCACACGCCGCCATAGCGCTCGACGCCGTCGAGGTTGCAGAAGACGCACGTCAGGTGGGGCGTGTTCTCCTTCGGGCAGTCGGGGCAGGTCGATCCGGCGGAAAAGTCGCAACCCCCGGGGCCGCACGGGTACTTCTCCAGGCTCTCAAGCACGATGTTACTGGCCATGGTTTCGCTTCCCTCCCCTAGGAGACCGCGGCGGCGTTGCGCGCGCGTGCCCACTCGTGGGCCTCGTCGGAGGCAACCCACTTGATGGCGTTGGCGAGCAGCCGGCGGTAGTTCGGGTTGTTATAGGAGGTGGGCACGTCGCCCGCCTGCACGTAAACGATGGGGCTGTTGCGGTAGTTCTTCGCCCAGACCACCAGGTTCGGGGTCGGCGGGTGGGTCCAGTCGCCGCGCTCGTACATGCGGCCGTTGTTCACGACGAGGGAGGGCGAGAAGAAGTTCCTGTACGTGAAGTCGAAGTCGCTGCGGACGAGCGGCACGAGGCTGTCTTCGTGGTAGGGGGCGAGGTAAATCTCGTCCTGCAGCTCGAAGGAGAGGTCGACGCCCTCCACGACGGGGTGGTCCGCCTCTTCCTCGACCACCATGCAGGTGTGGTTCGCGGCGAGCAGGTAGCCCGAGTCGGGGTAGTCGACACCGCGCAGGCTGCCGGGGTTGTAGAAGAAGCGGCCACCGATGATCTCGGCGTACTCCTCCCAGCCGGGCCAGGAGCAGATGTTGTGATGGATCATCACGAGGCCCTTGCCCTCTTCGGTAAGGCGCATGTAGCCGTCCTTCAGCGCCTCTGGGGGATCGGGCGGGCCGCCAACGCCGAAGACTCCCGGCATCGAGTAATCGACGATGCAGTCGTAGTCACGGGAGTTCTCGGGCTGGAAGAAGAGCTGGGCGGCCGGCTGCTCGACGTGGGTCCAGGCCGAGATCTCGCCCTCCTGCTGGAAGGCGTCGAACATCTGGAAGAAGGGTTCGCGCTGGAAGGGGTGGCCCTTCGAGGCAAGCAGGACATTGGGGGCGCTCATGGCTATCTCCTCCGACTGACCTAAGAGTGGGCGGCATTCTACGAGGTTCGGAGGGCGAACCTCTACAGCCGCGACCCCCCCCCCGCTTCTCTGTTGCAAGGGACGACAGCGGCGTCGGAATTCGCAACCTTTTAAAGTTGCTACCTTTGCCATCGAACGTCAGACTGCGCCAATGCTTGCACGGGTACAGTCGAGCGCGGTCGTCGGCCTGGATGGGGTCATGGTCGATGTCGAGGTCGACATTTCGCGCGCCCAGAATCCGACCACGGCGATCGTGGGGCTTCCCGACGCGGCCGTACAGGAATCGAAGGAGCGGGTGCGGGCGGCGATCCGCAACAGCGCGCTCACGTGGCCGTTCAACAGCCGCATCGTCGTGAACCTGGCGCCCGCCGACCTGCGCAAGGAGGGCCCGGCCTACGACCTGCCCATCGCCGCCGGCGTGATGGTGGCGAGCGGGCAGGTGGAGGCGGAGCTCGCGGACGCGGTGTTCGTGGGGGAACTGGCGCTCGACGGGGAGGTGCGAGCGGTGCGCGGAGCGCTGCCGATGGTGGCGGTCGCGCACGACCGGGGGGCGCGGCGGGCCTTCGTGCCCGTGCCGAACGCGCCCGAGGCGGCGCTTGTCGAGGGGCTCGAGGTGTTGCCGGTGGAGTCGCTGACGCAGCTCGCAGCGCACCTGCTCGGGAAGGCGCCGATCGCGCCGTATTCGCCGCCGGACAACACGGAGGGCGAGGAGCCGGTCGGTCCGGACCTTGCCGATGTCATCGGGCAGGAGCACGCGAAGCGAGCGCTGGCGATGGCGGCTGCAGGCGGTCACAACCTCCTGATGCGCGGTCCGCCGGGGAGCGGCAAGACGCTGCTGGCGCGGGCGATCCCCTCGATCCTGCCGCCAATGACGAACGACGAGGCGCTGGAGGTCACGCGCATCTACAGCGTGGCGGGGCTACTGCCGTCGGGGACAGGGCTCTTGCGCCAGCGGCCGTTTCGCGCGCCCCACCACACCATCTCGCACGCGGGACTGGTGGGTGGCGGCTCGGTGCCGCGTCCGGGCGAGATCACGCTGAGCCACCACGGTGTGCTCTTCCTCGACGAGCTGCCGGAGTTCGGCACGCAGGTGCTGGAGGTGCTGCGCCAGCCGCTGGAAGACCGCATCGTCACGATCAGCCGGGCGCGGCAGTCCGCGACGTTCCCGGCGAGCTTCGCGCTGGTGGCGGCGCAGAATCCGTGTCCCTGCGGCTACCTCGGCGACCCGATACGGGAGTGTCGCTGCCCGGCGAACGCGGCCGCGCGCTACCAGCGGCGCGTCTCCGGGCCGGTGCTGGACCGCATCGACATCTTCATCGACGTGCCCCGCGTCGACTACGAGAAGCTGGCGGCGGGCACGCGGGGGGAGCCGTCATCGGTGGTGGCGGAGCGAGTGCGGGCGGTGCGCGCGATCCAGCAGGAGCGGTTCGCCGGGACGGGCACGCGACTGAATGCGGAGATGGGACCGACGGAGGTGCGGGAGCACGCCCAGTGGAAGCTGGACGAGCAGGCGCAGCGCATCCTGAGCCAGGCGACGGCGCAGATGGCGCTCTCGGCCCGGGCCTTCCACCGCGTCCTCAAGGTCGCGCGCACGGTTGCGGACTTCGAGGCCAGCGACGCAATCGGCACCACGCACGTGGCGGAGGCGCTGCAGTACCGGGAGCGGGCGGAGTAGGCAGGCTAGAGGCGTTCGAACTCGTCTCGCGAGAGTCCGGCCTGACGAAGGATGCTCCGCAATGTGCCGGTCTGCACTTCGCGATGCCGGGGAACAATCACCCGCCTGTCGCCGACGACGGTCGTCTTGGCGAACTTCACATGACTGCCACGCTGGTCGACGGGAAAGAAGCCAGCGGCCATCAGCTTGCGGGCAACTCGCCTGTAGGTAAGTGGCCTAAGTGGCGGCAACCGAGACCTCAATCTCCGGAATATCGCCAGGAGATTTAGGTCCATCGGCCATGAAATAGAGTTCCAGGGCTTCTCGGAGATTCGCTATCGCTTCACCCTCCGACTCTCCCTGGCTTGCGATGTCGATCTCGATCGCTTGAGCGACAAACCACACGCCTTCCCGATGCACGCTTGCTGTGAAGCGCGACGGTGGTTGTTCGCTGCCCTGAGTTGCCTTGCCTGCCACCAGAAGTCCCCGTCCGGACCCATGCTACCGGCACCCTATGCCCTTGTAAACCACAAGGGCTCATCCCGTCTCTAGAACATCTGTGTTGGGGCTTATATCCCTAACTTGACGCCGCCCATGACTTGACTCGCGTATCACCTTTTCGGATTCGTCCCTCTCCCTCTTGAATCCGCGACGGGACTCTGGCTACTCTCGTAGTTGCGAACAAGCGACTTGGAAAGTGGGCCTTAGTGACGGTGCCAGGGGGCATAGGCACCACGCCCCCTTCGAGGCTCACCTTCCGGGAAGCTTGTTCGCACCTGTGACCTGGGCACCAGTCACGGAGGGGGCTCCCTGTGTGCCTGCCCAAGCTGGGGCTGGTCGGGTTGCTTCTGGGAACGCTCGTCGGCATGACTGCGGCCAGCGCCCAGGAGCCAGAGACAGACACCATCGAGGTCTGCGTCGCTGTCGAGCAGGGATACGCAACGGGCCAGTGGCAGGGTCACGGCTACGTACGCGAGCCGCTCTTCGTCAACGTCGGCTCCGGGCCGCGCTGCGAGCGCTACGAGGCCCACTACGAGGTGACGATGCGCCCGCTTGAGAGCGTCGCTCCCGGACGCTGGTCAGTGGGCCAGTACCAGAGGGACCTCTACGGCCGGCGCGAGACCATCACGGTAAGCCTGTATCAGAACCTCGACGATCCGTCGTTGCTCTACGTCGCGGCCAACGAGACACCGGGCCGGCGCATTGTGCTTGCCGGTCCCCGCCACGAAAGGCGTGCGCACATGGCCTTCGACGTGTGGTCGGAGTACCTGTCCACAGTTCGAAGGCTCGCGGAAGAGAGGCGTGCGGCGGCAGAAGAGGCGAAGGCTGAGCCGGAGCCTACGCCTGCTCCCACTCCTGCTCCCGAGCCCGTAATTCTGGTCAGGCTCCAGACTTCCAGCACATCAGCGCCAGTCCTTGAGATAGTCGTGGAGGCCAACCACCACATCGGTCGCTACGACCTCTATCTCGCCGTGGATGTGGCGGGGTTCGTCCATCCCGACTTCAACGGCAAGGCAGTTGTTCCCGGCGAGCCCAACAGCAGCTTCTTTGGCATCGGCGACAGGACGTGGGAGGAAGTGGACAACGCCTACGTCAAGACCAAGCATGGTTCGTTCTACCGCTACTGGCAGTGCGACCAGCTTGAAGACGTTCATGCCCTTGATGCCCGCTTCGATTGCTCTGTCACAAGCGAGAGGGAACTGCCCGACTTGACCGACGCCGAGGACCCTGCGCTCTGGGTCTACCTGGTGAACGAGCCAGCAGCGGGGCACGACTTTCAGGTCCATGTGCGCGCCGGAAAAGACGATCTGGGCCGCGTACAGGTTTTCCTGAACGGCGACTACTCGTGCTCGATGTTCACCACGGCAAGGAGTCTGACCGAAGCAGACGAGACCCAGCGTCTGGGCTGTCGGGCTACCAGTGCAACCAGGTGGACCGAGGGGATGGTCGATACACTCTTCGTCCTTGCCACGAACGTTCCCCACCCGATCTACTGCCAGCAGCACAACGCCTCGAACGAGCAACGAGAGGTCTGGGCCTGCGATCCTTGGTAGGTCGCAAGCAGCCATCTATCGGTGTCAAGCCCCTAACGTGCTAGAGTGACCAAGTGGCACGAGAAGAACGCGCGTTGAGCGGCTTGACTATGCCCTGTACGCTTGAAAGCGAAAGCCCCGCTGACCAACTAGCAACACAGCGATGGCTTTCGGGGCCGCTGAGAAGTGGCGAAAAAAGACCGCGTCTGCGGGGAGGGTGGGATTCGAACCCACGAACCCGATTGGGTTTACCCGCTTATCAGGCGGGCTCTTTAGGCCTCTCGGACACCTCCCCGAGATGCGGTCTTTATGTTACTACGAAAAAATGTTCTAGTGAGAACTCTCCTTAGCAGTTCAAGGGAGCGGTGACGATGCCTGACCCGATCCAGCCGGTGAGCCAGAACCCCCGCTACCAAGGCGCGAAGCCCGAGGATGTAGCGAGGGCGCTCCTGCGCCCGCTACGAGCTACGAGCCCCGGAGGGCAGGCCGTTGTCGGCGATGAGGTCACGGTAGAGAAGCCGCTTGCCGACGAGGCCGGCGACGACGTTCGTCATCTGAGCTAGCGTGTCCGCGTTGCGGAGGTTGTGCTTCCCCGCGAACTGACGCACGTACCGATCAAGATGCTTCGGGCTAATCTTGTGGTACGTGCCCTGATAGGACTTCTTCAGCATCGCCCAGAACGACTCGATGCCATTCGTGTGGGCCTGTTCGATGACGTAGGTTCCGGCGCTGTGCTGGACCGCGTTGTGCCTGAACTCGCCTTCGAGGCCCGTGTAGGCCTTGTGGCCGTCTGAGTAGACCTGAGCGCCCTGCTCGGTGTGCTCCCTGACGAATCCCCGCAGCGTCTCGGCTTCGAGATCGGTGATGGCCTTGGCCCGCACCTGGCCGGTCCCCCGATCCTTCACGCCAACGACGGGAGCCTTGTCGGGAATGCCGCCACGGGCGCGGGCGCGCTGGCTCTCGTGCTTGTTGGCTTCCTTGCCGCCCACGAACGTCTCATCGACCTCGACCGGGCCGGAGAACTTGCCCGCTTCCGGGGCAGCCCATGACTCGCGGATGCGATGGAGCATGAACCACGCGGCCTTCTGGCTCACGTCAATATCACGATGGAGCTTCATCGAGGAAATACCCTTGAGGCTGGTCAGTTCTAGGTAGATCGCGATGGCCCACTTCCGCAGGGGAATCTTGGAGTGGGAGATGGCGGTGCCCGTGCGGACGCTGAAGTAGGAGCGGCAGTCGGAGCACCAGTAGGGCATCGGCTTCTTGTTCGGAACCTCGCGCGTCTTGGTGCTACCGCAATGCCCGCAGCCACGCACGTCAGGCCAGACCAGCGACTCAAACCACTCGGTCGCTGCTTCCTCGGTGGGGAACATCTCGGTCAACTGGACGAGCGATATACCCTCACGGTGGGCCTTGCCTGGTGCGGTGCTCCTGGGCTTTGGCATAGAACAACCGTACCAGAAAGCAGCTAGCTTGTCAAGTTAGGGTAATAGATAGGGCTTGACCCGAACCCACAGGCCCCTCACAATGGCTCCTGCCTCTCAGAGGCCAATGCTCCCCGTCGTCCTCCACCTTTGGTGGCGAATTGGCGGGGTTTTTTCTTGGAGTCGCGAGTGAATCGCGTTGCCGTATTCATTGACGCTCAGAACGTCTTTCGCGGCGCGTTAGATTGCTTTGTCCCCGAGGGTAAGCCCGACTTCTTGGGGCAGAGCGATCCGCTCCAAATTGGGGAACTGCTCGCGAGCCGAGACAATCCACGGCAGGACTCTTCTGCGCCACGCTCCCTCGAACAAGTCCGGGTATACACAGGCCGACCGTCGAGCGAGAGCAGATCATACGGTGCGCACATGCGCCAGTGCGCTGCATGGGAGTCAACAGGGGTGTTGGTCGTGCATCGCCCTCTCAAGTATTCGCCTGACGGCCCTGCTCAGGAGAAGGGGATCGATGTGCAACTCGCCATTGACTTTGTGCAAGGCGCATTCGATGACACGTACGACACCGGCATCATCTTCTCTACTGACACTGACCTTCGCCCCGCGCTGGAGTTTGTCGCGACCCGGTACGAATCCAAGACTGTTGAGACAGCCGCCTGGCTGCCCGTAGAGGGTGGCCAAGGAGTCGGGCTTCGCTTGCAGACGCCAGCCACATGGTGCCACCGTCTTACTCGTGACGACTTCGTGGCAGTTCGCGATCTCAGGGACTACACGTCCCGGACCAAGTAGCCTGCCTAGTTAGGGATATAAGCCCCTCTGTGTTGACAGGCGAACGGGTGTTCGCTATGGTGTGCGGACCCTGCGAACGGATGTGCTAGCCATGGTGAACACCATCCCCACCATCATCTTCGACGTATTGCTCGCCGGCGCCGCGGTGGCGCTCCTTGGGGCGACGCTTCGCTCCATGCTTCCGCGGCGGGGAGCAACGCGTCGGGGTGGGCTGCGCCATGAGAGTGGCGCGCGCGTGACCCTGTGGCAGCCACGGGAGCCCGTTCGAGGAGAGTTGCGTCCGGCCCTGGGCCGCGTGGAACCCCTCGCCACGCGGCGCCAGGAGCTGGCGCGGCGCGCCTCCTAGCTGGACTTGCGCGCGCAGTTGCGCACGCCGCGAATCGTCTCGATGCGCGTGAGCAGCCGCGAAATCTGCGAGAGCCCGCTCGTCTCCAGGGTCGCAAGCACCGAAACCGTGCCGTTGCCGTTCTTGGTCGTGTTGACGTTGACCATGTTCACGTCCTCGGCGGCGACGACAGTGCTGATGTCGCGCAGGAGGCCCACCCGGTCCCAGGCGTCGATCTGGACGGTGGCGGGGTAGCGCTGCTCGTCCGTCCGTCCCCAGTCGACATCGATGAGGCGGTCGCGCTCGCGTTCGTTGAGGACGTTGTGGCAGTCGGAGCGATGGACGGTGACGCCACGGCTGCGGGTTACGTAGCCGCGGACGCTGTCCCCGGGAACGGGATTGCAGCAGCGCGCGAGGGTCGTCTCGAGACCTCCGGCGCCAAGGGCGCGCAGCCCGGGACCAGCCCCGTGGCGGGCTGAGGGCCGCCCGACGGGAATCTCGTCGATCTCGTCGGGCTCCTGGTGCTTCTGGAGCAGCGTGCTCGCCTTCCGGACGACCGACTCCACGCTGATGTCGCCATAGCCGATGTTGGCCATGAGCTCGTTCCAGGTCTTGCCGGGGAAGAGGGCGAGCACCTCGTCCTGGTGGTCGGCAAGGTCGAATGCGAGGCGACGGAGCTCGCGCTCGAGCATCTCGCGGCCCCGTTCGATGCTCTCCGCGCGGCGCTGCTTGCGGAACCACTGGCGCACCTTCTGGCGGCCGGTGGTGGTCTGGAGGTAGCCGAGGTTCTCGCTGAGCCAGTCTCGCGAGGGGCCGCTGCGCGAGCGGCTGCGCATGATCTCGACGACGTCGCCGTTCTGGAGGGAGGAGTTGAGCGCCGTCATCTTGCCGTTGACCTTGGCCCCGATGGTCTGGTGGCCGAGGTCGGTGTGGATGCGGTAGGCGAAGTCGAGGGGGGTGGCGCCAGTGGGGAGGTCGAGCACGTCGCCCCTGGGCGAGAGCACGAACACCTGGTCGTCGAACACGTCGGTCTTGACGCTCTCGACGAACTCCTCGGCGCCGGAGAGCTCCCGCTGCCACTCAAGGAGCTGGCGCAGCCAGGCGATGCGCTCCTCGTCCTGGGCGGAGCGGTCGCTGGAGCCCTTGTAGCGCCAGTGGGCGGCGACGCCGTACTCGGCCACGCGGTGCATGTCGTAGGTGCGGATCTGCACTTCCAGGGGGCGAGCGCCGGGGCCGATCACCGTGGTGTGCAGCGACTGGTACATGCTCGCCTTGGGGCTGGCGATGTAGTCGTCGAACTGGCCGGGGAGGGGGCGCCAGGTGGCGTGCACGACGCCAAGAGCGGCGTAGCAGCCCGCCAAGTCCTTCACGAGGATGCGGAGGGCGAGGAGGTCATAAATCTGGTCGAACGACTTGGCCTCGCGGCCGTAGCGGCGGGCCTTTTGGTGGATCGAGTAGATGTGCTTGGCGCGACCCGTGACCTCCGCGTCGATGCGGGCGTCGTCGAGCTGGACGCGGAGGCCGGCGGCTACGTCCTCGATGTAGCGCTCGCGAGCGAGGCGGGTGGCGTCGAGGCGGGTCGCGATCTCCTGGTACCGCTCGGGCTCGAGGTAACGGAAGGCGAGGTCCTCGAGTTCCCACTTGATCTGCCAGATGCCGAGGCGCGTGGCGAGGGGAGCGAAGATCTCCATCGTCTCGCGCGCGATGCGGCGCTGCTTGTCGTCGGAGAGGGCGTAGAGCGTGCGCATGTTGTGGAGGCGGTCGCAGAGCTTGATGAGCACGACCCGCACGTCGGCGGCCATGGCCAGCAGCATCTTGCGCAGGTTCTGGGCCTGGACCCCGCCTCCCTCTTCTTCGGTGACGCGCAGGGGGAGGCTGCCAAGCTTGGTCAGTCCCTCGACGAGCTCGGCGGCTTCCTTGCCGAAGCGCTCGGCGATCTCCTCGTTGGGGACATCGCAGTCCTCCTGCACATCGTGGAGCAGCGCAGCGATGAGGGAGGGCTGGTCGAGCTCAAGCCCCGCGACGAGCTTGGTGACTTCGAGCGGGTGGGAGATGTAGGGATCGCCAGTGCGGCGCATCTGGCCGTCGTGGCTGGACTTGGCGAACTCGTATGCGTCGGCGATTAGCTCGATGCGGTCCTCGGGGAGGTAGGTGCGGACACGCTCAAGCAGGTCGGCGACGGCCGGGGATTCCGGAGAACGCTCCAGGACGCTCACACGCTTTCTCGTTGCCCCGTTTCTGCCAGTATCTTAGCAGGCAACCCCACCAGAACTGACGGGACGGGCATGAGCGGACGCTTCCAGACGCCGCGAGGGACCGAGGACATCCTCCCCGAGGAGCAGCCGTACTGGCGCGCGATTCACGACGCCGCCGAAGAGGTAACGCGGCTGTTCGGCTACGAACGCCTCGACACGCCCACCTTCGAAGACGCTGCCCTGTTCGAGAAGGGCACGGGCGACACGACGGACATCGTCGAGAAGGAGATGTACAGCTTCCAGGACCAGGGGGGTGAGGCGCTTTCGCTCATCCCGGAGGCGACGCCGGCGATCTGCCGGGCGTACCTGGAGCACGGTCTGGCGAGCCGGCCGCAGCCCGTCCGCCTGTTCACGATCGCGCGCATGTTCCGCTACAACCGCCCGCAGCTCGGCAGGCTGCGCCAATTCCACCAGTTCGACTGCGAGGTGCTCGGCTCGGGCACGGCGCTGGTCGATGCGGAGTTGATCGAGCTGCACTGGCGGTTCTACCAACATCTCGGGCTGCAGGACCTGGAGATACGGCTGGGGAGCATCGACGACCTTCAGGCGCGGCGCGCCTACCTCGATCGGCTGCGGGAGTACTACCTGCCCCTGCGCGAGCAGCTCTCCGAGGACAGCCAACGGCGCCTCGACCGGAATCCGCTGCGGCTGCTGGACAGCAACGACCCGCGCGACCAGGAGCTGCGCGAGGGCGCCCCGACGATGATCGACGACCTGAGCGCGGAGGCGGCGGAGCACTTCGAGGGTGTGAAGGACGGCCTCACGGCCGCGGGCGTGCCCTTCACCGTCGACCCGCTGCTGGTTCGCGGGCTCGACTACTACAACCGCACGGTCTGGGAGATCGTCCCGAAGGGCGACGGGCGCCAGCAGAGCTCGATCGGGGCAGGCGGGCGGTACGACGGGCTGATCGAGACGATCGGCGGGAAGCCGACGCCGGCGAGCGGGTTCGCAACGGGTCTGGAGCGGGTGATCATCGAGATGAAGCGGCAGGAGCTGCCCCTGGGGGATGCCAGCGCGCCCGACGCCTTCGTCGTCCATGCGGGGGCGGAAGGGGGGCGGGCTGCGGTGCGCGCGGGGGCGGAGTTGCGAGGGGCGGGGTTCGTCACCCTGCTGGGGGAGTCGGGGCGGTCGTTCAAGGCGCAGATGCGCCGGGCGAACGGGAGCGGGGCGCGATTCGCCGTGATCATCGGGGAGGATGAGGCGGCGCGGGGTGTGGCGGCGCTGAAAGACCTGCGGGAGCAGGGTGACCAGGTGGACGTGCCGCTCGGGGAGATCGCCGCCCGGCTCGGGCAAGACCTGCGCTAACCGAGCGCGAAGCTCGTTCCCCCCGCAGAATAGAACGATGGACGACGCCGTTCGGCAGAGGCTCAACGAGATCCGGGTCCGCTTCGACGCGGTTACGGACGAGATGGGACAGCCCGAGGTCGCGGCAGATTATGACAAGGTGGCCCAGCTTAACCGTGAGCGCACCGAGTTCGCACCGGTCGTCCAGCTCCTCGCCGATTACACCGAGGCCGAGACGGCCCGGACGGACGCCCAGGAGCTGCTGGACGAAGGCGACGACGAGTTGCGGGAGCTGGCCGAGGCGGAGCTGCGCGAGGCCGAGGAGCGCCTTGCGGCGCTCGACGAGGCGATCCTGCGGGCGCTCCTGCCCAAGGACGAGCGCGACAGCCGCAACGTCATCATGGAGATCCGCGCGGGCGCCGGGGGCGAGGAAGCGGCGCTCTTCGCCCAGGAGCTGTACCGCGCCTACTACCGCTACGGCGAGCGTCGCGGCTGGCGCACGCAGATGCTCAGCCTCTCGGAGACGGGCATCGGCGGGTACAAGGAAGCCATCTTCAGCGTGACGGGCGAGGGCGCTTTCTCGCGGCTGAAGTACGAGAGCGGCGTCCACCGCGTGCAGCGTGTTCCCGAGACGGAGGCGCAAGGGCGCATCCACACGTCGACCGCCACCGTCGCCGTCCTGCCCGAAGCGGAAGACGTCGACGTCGAGGTCAACGACAAGGACCTGCGGGTCGACATCTTCCATGCCTCCGGCGCGGGCGGTCAGAACGTGAACAAGGTGGCGACGGCCGTCCGGCTGACGCACCTCCCGACGGGACAGGTTGTGGTCTGCCAGGACGAGCGTTCCCAGCTGAAGAACCGGGCGAAGGCGATGACAGTCTTGCGCTCGCGACTGCTGGCGATGGAGCAGGAGAAGCAGGAGGCGGAGCTGGCAGCCGACCGCCGCACCCAGGTGGGGAGCGGCGACCGCAGCGAGAAGATCCGGACCTACAACTTCCCGCAGGACCGCATCACCGACCACCGCATCGGGCTGACGGTTCACAACATCCCGGACCGGCTCGACGGCAACATCGACGACATCATCGACGCGGTGGCGGCGGCGGAAGAGGCGGCGAAGCTGCAGGCCACAGCGTGAAGGCGCGGGCGGTCGCAGCCCGCGTCCGCGCCGAGCTGGAAGCCGCGGGCATCCCCGACGCCGCGCTGGAGGCGGAGGTGCTCACCCGCCACGCGAGCGGCCTCAGCCGCGGCGCGTTCTTCGCCGACGAACCCGTCCCGGAGGGGTCCTGCGCGGAGCTCGACGCACTGGTGGCGCGGCGCCTGCGCCGGGAGCCAGCCCCGTACCTGACGGGCATTCGCGAGTTTCATGGGCTGGAGTTCCTGGTGGGGCCGGGCACGCTCATCCCCCGGCCCGAGACGGAGTTGCTGGTCGAGATCGGCGTCGCGGAGCTTGCGCGCTGTCCCGATGCGACCGTGCTGGACGTGGGCACCGGCTGTGGGGCGATCGCGATCGCCGTGGCGAGCGGTTCCCCGGGAGCGAATGTCATCGCAGCGGACGTGAGCGTGGACGCGCTACGGATCGCGGCGCTGAACATCGAGCGACACGACGCGGCTGTCTCGCTCGTGCAGAGCGACCTGGCCAGCAGCGTTACCGCCGCCGACATCGTCCTCGCGAACCTCCCGTACGTACCGGAAGGCGACATCGAGGGGCTGCAGCCGGAGGTGCGGCAGTGGGAGCCGCGGGTTGCGCTAGACGGGGGAGCAGACGGACTCGACCTCGTGCGGGCGCTGCTCGCCGACTGCGGGTCGCGGCTGCGGCCGCGACTCGCGGCGTTCGAGGTGGGGATGGGGCAGGCGGGGCGCGTGGCGGAGGAGGCGGAGCGGCTTGGCGCGAGCGCCAGCATCGAGCACGACCTGGCGGGCTGGGAACGGGTGGTCACCGCGCGGTGGGAGTGAGGCTGATCGCGCTCGACATCGACGGCACCCTTCTGCCGTACGAAGGCACGTACAAGGGCGAGCTTTCGCCGCGCGTGCGGACGGCGGTCAGGGCGCTGGTCGAGGACGGACGGACGGTGGTGCTGGCCAGCGGACGGATGCGGGAGGGGGTGATGAGCATCGCGAAGGAGCTGGGGCTCGACACGCCGTTCATCGCACAGGAAGGCTGCCTGATCGCGAACGCGGACGGGTCGCTGCTGCGCGAGATCAAGCTGGACCGGGACCTGGCGCTGGCCGTCACGGCCTATGCCCGCGAGGCCGGCTACGAGTACGAATGGTTCAGCGCGGAACGGTACGCGGCCACGGAGCAGTCACCCGCCACGGACTACTACGCCAGCCTCGGCAACATCACGGCCGAGTACCACCCTGAGCCGGAGACGCTCGGCATCGACCCGAGCGGCGTCGGCATCCTGAGCGATCGCGAGGCATCGTCGGAGGTACACGATGAGCTGGTCGAACACTTCGGGGATACGCTTCACGTGCTCGACTTCCCGTTCGTGACGGTAGCGCTGGCGCCGGAGGCCACCAAGGCGAAGGGGGTCGCACTGGTCGCACAGCGCTTCGGCATTTCGCGTGCCGAGACACTGGCCATCGGGGACAGCGTGAACGACGCCTCGATGCTGGCGTGGGCGGGACGAGGAATCGCGACAGCGAAGGCCGACCGCTACGCGCGGGAGGCCGCCGACGAGTCGCTGCCGGACGAGGAATACTCGGTGGCGCGGGTGCTGGAGGAGCTGCTCTAGCCCTCCGGATCTATCCGGTGCCAGATGCGCAACAGCACGAGCGCGATCGCGAGGATGATGATCGCGGCGAGCGTGACGGGAAGGACTACCCGCAGCCAGTCGATGGAGGCTCCCTCGGACTCGTCGGTGGCAAGCACGGCGTACTGGCCCGAGACCTCGCGGATGCGCGTCACAAGGTCGTCCTCGGAGAGGGAGACGGGGTTGTCGCCGCTGTTCGACCCGACGCCGCTCTCTATCACGAAGAAGGCAGCCGGGACGGGCCACTGGAAGCCGCCACCTTCGCGGCGAAGCGCCACAAGCACGCGCGAGCCCTCGGCCGCGAGGACGGCGCGCTCGCAGTCGGTCGGGCTGTCGGACAGGGGGAGCGCCTCGGCGATGGCCGGGCCCTTCAGGTAGGCCTCGGGGTCGATCGCGGGCGCCCCCGCCTCGGTCACGAGTTCGCCAACGACGATGACGTCGACGTCCTCGATCGAGGCGAACAGGTCGTCGAGGTCGAAGTGGGGGCAATCCTCGTGGGCGCTAGCGGTTTCACCGATGCCCAGGAAGGGCAGCCACGCAAGCGTTCCCAGCGCGAAGAGCGCCGCGAGCACAACCCGGGGGCGAACGAACGGCCGCGTCGGGTGGCCTACGATTCGGCCTGCGCGAACTGGTAGATCTTGCCCTCGGTCTTGATGGAGGGCGCGATCACCATCTCGGCATCCTGGAACTCACGGATGGTGTGCGCGCCGCACATGCCCATCGCGGTCTTGAGGGCGCCGGCCAGGTTCTCCGTGCCGTCGGTGCGGCTGGTGGGGCCGAAGAGGGTCTTCTGGAGCGTCGTGTTGACGCCGACGAAGACGCGCGTGCCGCGGGGGAGGTCGGCGTGGGAGGTGGCCATGCCCCAGTGGTAGCCGCGACCGGGCGCTTCGGTGGTGGCGGCGAAGGGCGAGCCCATCATGACGCCGTCGGCGCCGGCGGCGAAGCACTTGCAGACATCGCCACCCGTGCGGATGCCGCCGTCGGTGATGATGGGCACGTAGTTGCCGGTCTCGGCGAGGTAGGCCTCGCGGGCGGCGGCGCAGTCGATGGTGGCGGTGACCTGCGGGACGCCGATGCCGAGGACCTCGCGGCTGGTGCAGCCGGCGCCCGGCCCCACGCCCACGAGGACGCCGGCGACGCCGGAGCGCATCACCTCGAGGGTGGCGCTGAAGCCGACCGTGTTCCCGACGACGACGGGGATGTGGATGTGCTCGAAGAGCTTCTCGAAGCGCAAACCCTCGATGCTGCTGGACTCGTGCCGGGCCGTGGTGACGGTGCTCTGGACGACAAGGATGTCGGCGCCGGCTTCCTGCACGAGGGGCGCGTACTGCTTGGTGCTCTTGGGGGTGACGGAGACGGAGGAAACGGCGCCACCCGCCTTCATCTCCTTGACGCGCTGGGCGATGAGGTCGTCGCGAATGGGCTGCTGGAAGGCGGACTGAAGGATGGCCGTGGCCTCGTCACGGTTGACGGAAGCGACCTCGTCGAGAATGGGGCGGGGGTCGTCGTAGCGGGTCCAGATGCCCTCGAGGTTGAGGACGCCAAGGCCACCCGCCTCGTGCATGAGCAGGGCGAAGTCGGGGTCGACGACCGCGTCCATGGCGGAGGCGATGAAGGGGAGCCCGAAGTGATAGGGGCCGATGTCCAGGCCGATCTCGACGAGCTCGGGGTTGATCGTGACTTCGCCGGGAACGATGGCGACATCGTCGAACCCGTAGGCGTGCTTGAGCTGCTTGAAACGTGGTGCGGGCACGGACGAACCCTCCTCCTGGGTATGCAAAACGCCGCGCTCTGGCGAATCAGGCGCGGCGAGTGTTGCGGATGCGGCGTCGGGGCTCACCGAAGCAACTTCCCTTCGGTGGTGGATGACTCGAATGGGAGTGTCACGGCTATGCAGAGAGCGTATCGCGAGGGCCCGCATAGGGTCAATGAAACGGACACCAGAATTCGCGCTCTCCGCACGGTTCTGTGAAGCTGACCGAAGCATGAATGAACCTGCGCCAGGCCTCTATGTGGTCGCCACGCCCATCGGGAACCTGGGCGACCTGAGCGAGCGCGCGGCAGCGGTCCTGCAGGCGGCCTCGCTCATCGCGGCGGAGGACACGCGCGTGCTGCGGACGCTCGCGACGCGCGTCGAGACGCATGCGACCGCTTTGAGCCTGACCGAGCACAACGTCGAGGGCCGCATCCCGCGGCTGCTCGATGCGGCGCGCGAAGGCGTCGTGGCGTTGACCTCGGACGCGGGAACACCACTGATCGCGGACCCGGGCGCACGGGTGGTGGAAGCGGCGCACGACGCCGGCATCCCCGTCTTCGCCGTGCCGGGACCATCGGCGCTGGCAGCGGCAGTATCGGTGGCGGGATTCGCGGGAAGCGACGTGCACTTCCTCGGTTTCTTGCCCCGGGGGCAGGGGGAGCGGCGGAGGCGGCTGGCGGGGGCGGCCGAGGCTTCGGAGACGCTCGTGTTCTTCGAGAGCCCGCGACGGCTCGCGGCGGCACTGGCGGACGTGGCCGATGCGCTCGACGACCCCACCGTGGTCGTCTGCCGCGAGTTGACGAAGGTCCACGAGGAGGCAGTGCGGGGAGCGGCTTCGGCGATGGCGGAGCGGTTCCGGGAGACACGGGGGGAGTGCACGGTGGTGGTCGACGTGCGGGGCTGGGCGGCGGGGAGCGACGAGCGCGAGCTGCGCGCCTACCTGTCGGAGATGCGGGAGGCGGGGGCCCAGCGCAGCGCGGCCGCGAGCGCAGCGGCACGACGGTTCGGCGTGTCGCGGGCTGAGGCGTACGAGGCCTGGCCGGACGACAAGGAATAGGAAGGGGCTCCTTTACCCGCCCTAAGCCCTAAAGCGACACGGTGCTAGACTCGCGTGAGCGCTCCAGAGGGGAACCCATGGCCGAACGCATCTTCGTGGCGGTGGCTTGGCCGTACGCGAACTACCTGTTGCACGCCGGCCAGGCGGCAGGAGCCTACCTCCCCGCCGATGTCTTCGCCCGCTACCACCGCATGCGCGGCAACGACGTGCTCATGGTGTCGGGCTCCGACTGTCACGGAACGCCCATCACCGTGGCTGCCGACAGCGAGGGCATCACCCCGCAAGAGGTGATCGATCGCTACCACCCGAAGATCCTCGAGGCGTGGGAGCGCTTCGGCATCTCGTTCGACCTGTTCACGACGACCCTGACCGACAACCACTACGAGACGACGCAGGACCTCTTCACGCGACTGCTGGAGAAGGACCTGCTCTATACGGGAACCCAGGACCAGCTCTACGACCCGGAGGCCAGGCGCTTCCTGCCCGACCGCTACGTGGAGGGCACCTGCCCGCTCTGTGGCTACAAGGAGGCGCGCGGCGACCAGTGCGACCAGTGCGGCTCGCAGCTCGACGCGATCGATCTGGTCGAGCCACGCAGCAAGGTGAGCGGGGCGACGCCCGAGGTTCGCGAGTCGGAGCACTTCATGCTGCGGCTCTCGGCGTTTAACGAGCAGCTGCGGGAGTGGGTGAGCGCGCAGCCGCACTGGCGGCGGAACGTCGCCAACTTCACCCTCGGCATCCTCGAGGAGGGGCTGAAGGACCGCGCGATCACGCGGGACATCAACTGGGGCGTGCCCCTGCCGGTCGAGGGGTACGAGGACAAGCGCATTTATGTCTGGTTCGACGCCGTCATCGGGTATCTCTCGGCGGCGAAGGAGTGGGCCAGGCAGAGCGGCGACCCCGAGGCCTGGCGCCTCTACTGGGAAGACGAGAACACAAAGGCCTACTACTTCATCGGCAAGGACAACATCGTCTTCCACACGCTCATCTGGCCGGCGATGCTGCTGGGGTACGGCGGCCTGAACCTGCCGCACGACGTTCCCGCGAACCAGTACGTGAACTTCTCGGCGGGGCAGAAACAGAGCAAGTCGAAGGGCACGGCTACGTGGCTGCTGGACCTGCTCGATACGTACGACGCCGACGTCGTGCGCTTCTACCTGACGCAGATCATGCCGGAGACGAGCGACTCCGAGTTCCGCGAGGAAGAGCTGATCCGCGCGAACAACGAGGTCCTGATCGCGACCTGGGGGAACCTGGCGAACCGCGTGCTCGCCATGATCCGGCGCAACTTCGACGGTGTCGTGCCCGACCCGGGGACGCCGGGAGCGGAGAGCGAAGCGCTGCTGGCGACCGTTCGCGAGGGGTTCGAACGGGCGGGCCACGAGTATGCCGCCTGCCAGTTCCGGGGGGCGCTGCGAGAGGCGCTGGCCGTGGCCCAGGCCGCCAACAAGTACCTGGACGAGCGCGCTCCCTGGCGGGCAGTGAAGGAAGACCGCGAGCACGCCGCCGAGACCCTCTACACGGCGCTGCAGGCCATCTCCGGCCTGACGGCGCTGCTGCACCCCATCCTCCCGTTCTCCACGAGCAAGCTGCACGCCACGCTCGGGCACGAGGGCACGCCCGAGTCGGCCGGCTGGATGCTCACGGGTGTGCCGGCCGGGCGCTCGCTGGGCGAGGGGGGTGCGCTCTACCGCAAGCTGGACGTGCCCGAACCGGTCGCAACCTGATGCGCCTCTTCGACTCCCACAGCCACCTCCAGGACGAACGCTTTGACGAGGACCGCGAGTCCGTGCTCGAACGGGCGGCGGCGGCGGGTGTGGCCACCGTCGTCGTGTGCGGCGAGGACGTGGCCTCCAGCGAGGCGGCGATTGCGCTCGCGGCGGGCGGCGAGTCTCCGCGGCTGCTCGCGACCGCGGGTTTCCACCCGCACGAGGCCTCGCAGGCCAGCGAGGATGCGCTCAACCGCATCGAGGAGCTGGCCGCCGATGGGAACGTAGCCGCCATCGGCGAGATCGGGCTCGACTTCTACCGAGACCTGTCTCCGCGCGACGTGCAGCGCCGCGTCTTCGACGCGCAGCTCGCGATCGCGGCCCGGCTGGGCTTGCCGGTGTCCATACACTCCCGCGACGCGGAGGAGGATCTGGCGCCGCACCTCGCGCGCTACGCCGCGGAGTCGACGCTGGCGTCCCAGGGACGGCCGCCGGGCGTGCTGCACGCATTCGGCGGGACGCTGGTGCAGGCACGTCGGTACGCAGACATGGGTTTCCTGGTCTCGCTGACCTGCTCGGCGGGCTACCCTCGCAACGACGAGGCCCGCAACGTGGCGGCAGGGCTGCCGCTGGCGTCGCTCCTGATCGAGACGGACAGTCCCGCGCTCCCGCCACAGTCGCGGCGGGGCACGCGCAACGAGCCGGCGAACGTGCGGGTGACCGCCGAGATCGTGGCGGAAGCACGCGGCATGAGTGTCGAGGCCGTGGCCGAGGCCACGGCGGCCAACGCGGAAGCGCTCTTCGGCGTGGCGGCGGCAGTGGAGGCGCGCGCATGACGCAGACGCAGCCACAGGCGCTCTACGGCCCGGTCGCCGAGGACCTGATCCTCGTCGAGGACCTGCTGGAATCGGTGAAGCGAGTCGACCTGGCGCCCCTGCGGCTGATGCTGGACCACGCCCTCGCGCCCAGAGGCAAGCGGCTGCGACCAGCGCTGGTGCTGCTGGCGGGCACGTTCGGAGACTACAACCTGAACCGGCTCGTGCCGCTGGGTACGGCCATCGAACTGCTGCACACGGCCAGCCTCGTCCACGACGACGTGGTCGACGGGGCAACGAGCCGCCGCGGCCGTCCTACCGCCAACGCGGTCTTCGACAACGCCCTGACCGTGCTGCTCGGCGACTTCATGTTCGCCAACGCCGCGGAGATGGTGACGCGCACGGGCAGCCTGCCCGTCACGCGGCTGTTCGCGCTGGCGCTGATGAAGATGACTAACGGGGAGCTCGACCAGGACTCCGCCGCTTTCGACGTGGGCCGCGACGTGCAGCACTACCTGTGGCGCATCGGCGGCAAGACGGCGGCGCTGTTCGGGCACTCGACGCAGGGCGGCGCCTTGCTGGCGGGGTGCAGCGAGGGACAGGTGGAGGCGCTGCGAAGCTACGGCTACAACCTTGGCATGGCCTTCCAGATCGTCGACGACATTCTCGACTTCACGGGGGACGAGGCGGAGATGGGGAAGCCGGCGGGGGGCGACCTTCTCGAAGGCACGATCACGTTGCCGGCGCTGTTCTACCTGGAAACCGCGCCCGGCGAGAACCCTGTGCGGAGCTTCCTCTCAGCGGACGGTGACCGGGCCGTGTTCCTGCCGGAGGCGCTGGCGGCTGTGGTCGCGTCGGACGCGATCGGACGCGCGCAGGGAATGGCGCAGGAGTTCGTGGACCGCGCACTCGAGGGCCTCTCGACCCTGGAGGCAACCGACGCGTGCCGCACGCTTGAAGAGCTGAGCAGCTACGTGCTGACCCGCCGCAGCTAGCGGAACTTCTTCTTCATGTCCTTGTGGATGCGCGTGGGCACACCCTTCTTGATGACGTCGCGCCGGTCGTAGGCCTGCTTCACCTCCCTGGGGGAGATGGGGTTGTTGTACAGGTCGACGAGATCGCCCTTGGCGGCGACTTCGCGCATGTCGTTGAGAGCAGCGCGCTCGCCACGGGTGAGGCGGGGCTTCGGCTTGGGCTTGTTGATCTCGGGGTGCTCGTTCGGGCGGCCGCCGGTGACGCGCTTGCTGACCTTCTGACCCAGGTGCCAGTAGGTGCCGTCATCGGGAATCTTGCGGGGATAGCCATCGCGGAAGGTGAACGCCGCGAAGGAGGTGGGCATGATGCGGTCCGCGTCTTCGTAGCACTCGGGGCAGGGAACGGCCTCGCCGGCCTCCCGCATCGGGCGCAGCTCTTCGAAGACCCCATGACAGGCCTGGCAGTAGTACTCGTAGAGGGGCATGGAGAACCTCCGCTCGCTTGTGGAGCGACTCTTCGTACCGAAGATTCTACCGCGTTCGTCAAAGCAGGGAACGCTTCCCTGCTAATCCTTCGGGTGAAGTGCGCTTACGCCCTCGACGAAACGGCGCGCGTTGGGGTCACGGTCGAGGTGGTAGCGGACCAGCTCGGCGACGGCGCCGCGAAGCTCCTGCTCGATCTCGGTCGGGGCCTCAAGAGCAACGAACTCTGCCATCGTTGCGCGCCTCGCGAAGCGCATCAGCTTGACCACCGGCACCGACACGATGCGTCCCCCACCCGTCTCGGCCCGGCACCCGCGGCAGACGAGCCCGCCGGCGCCGGGCGAGAGCAGCGTCTCCTCCTCTGGCAGGCGATCGCCGCAGAGGACGCAGCCATCGATGTGGGGCTCGTAACCGAGGAGGGCGAGTAGGCGCAGCTCGAAGTGACGGGTCACGGCCGGGCCGTTCCCCTCTTCCAGCAGACTCAGCGCCTCCAGAAGGAGGGCGTACAGCTCGGGGAGCGGCTCGCGCTCCTCGGTGAAACGGTCGACGAGCTCGAGGCAGTAGAGGGCCTCGGCGCTCGCGTCGAGGTCCTCGCGCAGGCGGCGGTAGGCGTCCACCGTCTCGGCCTGGGTGAACACGTCGAGGCTGCGGCCGTGGGCGACGAGCACGCGGCTGCGGGTCAACGGTTCGAGGTGGCCGCGCATGCGGCTGCGGGCCTTGCGAACGCCTTTCGCGATCGCCTCGAACTTGCCTTCGCCGCCGCTGAAGACGGTGAGGATGCTGTCGGCCTCACCCAGGTTGCGGCGGCGCAGGATGACCCCTTCGGCGCGGTAGACGCGGGGCCGCGCGGCCACGCTACAGCTCCTGCCGCCCCTCGAGCGCGCGAGAGAGGGTCAGGTCGTCCATGTACTCGATGTCGGCGCCGCTGGGCAGGCCGCGGGCGAGTCGGGTGACGCGAATCCCAAGGGGCTGGAGGAGGCGCTGGACGTACATCGAGGTGGCCTCGCCTTCGAGGCTGGGGTTCGTCGCCATGATCACCTCGACGACCTGGCCCGCCTCGACGCGCCTGAGCAGCTCCTGGATGCGCAGCTGCTCGGGGCCGACGCCGTCTATCGGGTTCAGCGACCCGTGGAGCACGTGGTAGAGGCCGCGGAACCCGCCCGTACGCTCGACGACGAGCACGTCGAGGGGCTGCTCGACGACGCAGACGAGGGTGGGGTCGCGCTGTTCCTCGTCGCAGAGGGCGCAGGGGTCGCTCACGGTGATGTAGAAGCAGGTTTCGCAGAGGACGACGCGCTCCTTCACGTCGGCGAGCGCCTGGGCGAGGGCGCGGGCGTCGTCCTCGGGGGCCTTGAGCACATGGTAGGCGAGTCGCTGGGCGGACTTGGGGCCGATCCCGGGGAGCTTCGAGAACTCCTGGATCAGGCGGGCGATCGGCTCGGGCGCGCCGGCCTCGGGCACGCCGCCTCAGCCGCCCAGTCCCGGCAGGTCGAGCCCGCCGGTGAGTGCCCCGAGGGAGTCGGCCTGGAGGGCGTTGGCGCGCTCGGAGGCGTCGTGGATGGCGGCCAGCACGAGGTCTTCCAGCATCTCCACGTCCTCGGCGTCGACGACGTCGGGCTCGATGGCGATGGCCTGGACCTTCTGCTCGCCGTTCATGGTGACGCGCACGGCGCCACCGCCGGAAGTCCCCTCGACGGTCTTGGCGGCAAGCTCCTCCTGGGCGCGCTGGAGCATCGCTTGGGCCTCGGCAAGCTGGCCAGACTGGGCAGCGCCACGGCCACGCTGCCCGCCGCCTCCACCACGACGCATGTAGCGGTTGCGACCGCTGCTCTTGGCCATCAGAACTCCTCCTCGGGGGGGCGCGGCCGCGGAGGCGGCCCGGACTCGACGGGCTTCGCGCCCATTTCGCGCGCGGCCGCCGCCAGGTGTCCGCCCCTGGCGGGACGCTGCGCGGGAGCGCTTCGTTCGATGCGTTCGACCGCAAGCGACACGGGGCGCTGCAACAGCTCCTCCGCCTTCTGCTCCACGAGGGTACGGCCGTCGTTCGCGATCTTCTGCATGTGAATGGGATGGTAGAAGCCGAGCTTGAGCTCGTCACCATCCATGGCGAGCACCTCGCAGGAGCCGTTGAGCCAGGCGGCAAGCGCCGGCTGCGTCATCCTGCAGCGCTCGTAGAGCTCGCGGAGGAAGCGCTCTTCGCGGCTCTCCTCGCGGGCGTCGCGGCGGCGACCCTGGGGGCGGCGCTGGGGGCGCTGGCCGCCGCGCGCGGGTTGTCCGTTCGCGCCGGCAGCGGCGCCCGCGGGAGCGGCGGCGGGCTGGGCGGGGCCGAGCACCGCGGCGGCGCAGGCGACCTCGAGGGGGACGGGGCTGCCGGGGTCGCGGCGGAAGTCTGCGCCGGCGAGCTCGGCGACGGCGGTCGTCAGGACGCCGACGTCGGGGGTGCGGTCGCGCGCGGCGACGAGCAGGCGCTCGCGCAGGGTGTCGATGGTCTCACGGGTGAAGCGGGCGATATCGAGTCCGTCGCCGGCCACTTCGCGGGCGATCTCAAGGGCGGCGCCGAGGTCGCGTTCGGCGAGGGCGCCGGCGAGCTTCTCCGTGCGCTCGTCGCGCACGAGGCCGAGCGACTCGAGCACGTCGTCGGTACTCGGGGAGGGCCCATACATCGAGGCGATTTGCTCCAGGAGGGTGATGGCGTCGCGGAGGGCGCCGCGGGCCTCCCGCGCGATGGCCAGCAGCCCCTCGTCGGGGACGCTGAACCCCTCCTGTTCGGCGACAAACCGCAGACGCTCGACCATCGCCTCGATGGGGATGCGGCGGAAGTCGAAGCGCTGGCAGCGCGACGTGATGGTCGCCGGAATCTCGTGGAGCTCGGTGGTGGCGAGGATGAAGATGGCGTGCGGTGGCGGCTCTTCGAGGGTCTTGAGGAGGGCATTGAAAGCGCCCGTCGTGAGCATGTGGACCTCGTCGAGGAGGTACACCTTCCGCTCAAGGTCGCTGGGGGCGAAGGCGATCTTGTCGCGCAACTCGCGGACGTCGTCGATGCCGCGGTTGCTGGCGGCGTCCATCTCGATGAGGTCGAGGGCGGCGCCGCGGTCGATAGCGTCGCAGGGACCGCAGTCATTGCAGGGCTCGCCTCGGGCGAGTTCGGGGCAGTTGACGGCCTTGGCGAGGATACGGGCCGTCGTGGTCTTGCCGGTGCCACGGGGCCCGGCGAAGAGGTAGGCGTGGGCGACCTTGTCGGTTGCGAGGGCGTTGCGAAGCGTCTCGACGACGTGGTCTTGCCCGACCACCTCCTCGAAGCCACGTGGGCGCCACTTCCCGTAGAGCACCGTCCCTCCCGGACCACGGATCGGGTGTCCGCAAGTATAGAACGGATTTTCGCCCGCGGGATCACGAAGGCGGGAGCCATTCGGCTCCCGCCTTGCGTTTCTACCCAGACCGAAGCCCCGCCCTCAGGCGGGGTCCCGCAGAGAGGCGGTTAAGCCGCCCGCTCGAGCTCCTTCCCCTTGAGGAAGACGTCGACGGGATGCTCGCCCGCTTCGACGTCGCGGTCGCGCGCCTCATCGGCGCGCAGGGCCTGCCACTCCTTGCGGAAGCGTGCCTCGGGCGAGTTTGCCTTGATGACGCGCTCCAGAAGGACCGACCGAACCAGTTCATGCTCAATCACAGAAACACCTCCGATGAGCAATGGCGGCGGCGTTCCCGCCACGGGAACATCGCCAGGTGTCGTCGTCGGGGTCACACGACTGCTTACGGTCGTTTCGGGTCTGGGCGCTTCGCTACGAACCGAGTCGAAGCGATCGAGAGACCCCCACGTGAGGTCCCTCCTACGCCGGCGGGGTTAGCTGTCGGGCTACGACTGGAGGTGCCGTCCGCTTTCGCGGTACGCCCCATATGTGGCGGTTCCCCCGCTCCCCCGGAGGGGATTTGGCGACAGCAGAAGCTGTACATCCAGCGTTTCAGGCTACCGCCCAACAGGCAAGGGGCCGGCGGCACAGAGGGTCAGAAGTGGATGGCGAGCCAGATGGTGGGCTCGTCCGGGGAGGTCCAGGCGACGCGGTGGCGGCGATGGGCGGGGATGTCGGCCCAGCCGCCCGGTTCCAACTCCAGCGACTCGCCGTCGTCAAACTCGAGGCGGGCACGTCCCTTCGCGACCAGGACGAACTCGCGGTCGGGCTGGTCGTACCAGAAGCCCTCGGGGGACGCGTGGCCGGTCGAGACAATGCGTTCGATGCGGACAGAGCCGCTCTCCGCGAGCGTTTCGACGAGCTCTTCGGGAAGATCGTCGGGGAGGTCCCGGAGGAGGTTGTCGCCGGTCATCGGGCGGAGGCGAGCACGGAGCGTGCGGCCTCGGAGGCAAGGCGGGCGCCCTCGTCGATGGGGTGGCTGCGCAGCCAGTCGCTGAAGACCTCTACGGCGGTGGGGCCCTGCCTGCCGATGTCATCGAGGATGCGGAGAAGGCCGGGCAGGTCGATGTCGCCGTGACCGGGGAGGAGGCGGTGGCCGATCGTCTCCGCAACGACGTCCGGGGCAGGGTCGGCGGGGGCGTCGCTGATCTGGAGGTGGATGACCTTCTCGCCGGGGATGGTGCGGAGCAAGTCGGGGTCGGGGCCGGAGCGGAACCAGTGCCAGGCATCGAGCACGAGGCCAGCGTTGGCGCGATCAGCGTCGCGGACGATGGGCCAGGCGGTGGCGAGGTTGGGGATGCCGGTCCAGGGCAGGAACTCGACGCCGAGGCACTGTCCGTGGCGGGCGGCCACGTCGCAGGCGATGGCGAGCCCGTCCGCAGCTGCGGCGATATCGGTGGACGGCTCCATCGTGACCGCCAGCACCGTGTCCGACCCAAGCTCCTCGGCGATGCCGCAGATCCGCGTCGTCTCCTCTTCGATGGCGTCGCGGTTCGCCGGGCCTTCGGCCCAGGCGGTGATGTACTCCAGCATGGCCAGGACCACACCCTCGCGGTCGAAGATAGCGCGCATCTCCGCGTTCGAGAGGCCCTCGGCGCGGGCCTCGTCGTAGTGCGACATCCACATGGAGAGGCCAGCGAAACCGTTCTTCCGCGCCGCCTGGACGCGCTCCGCGAAGGTCGCCGTTCCCACCGCGCCGAGGCAGAGGACGAGGTCAGCGGGCGTCAGCACCACCGGTCTCCCAGGTGATGAGCAGTCCCTGCAGGGGCGGGCGCCAGTTCGGGCGCCACTCGTCTCCATCGCGCTCAAACAGTTCATCGAGGTGGCCGGAAACGCGATCCGCGGCTCCCTGCACGTCGGTCGCCTCGACGTCTCCCAGGGCAAACGCGACTGCATCCTCCTCGGTCGTGGGGAACTCCGCGCGCTCGGGCCACGTGAACGGCTCCGGCAGGAGGCGCACCTCGGGCAGGAGACCGGCCTCCCACATCACGGGCAGGAGCTCGCGATGGTCGGGAGCGCGCTCCAGCGGGACTCCGTGGGCGATCTCGAAGAGGCGGGCGTTGCGGGCGGGGGGCGTGGGGCTCCAGATCCAGATGGAGGCGCGCCTGGAGGCGGCCCGGTCGAGCTTCAGGACGAACTCGTCGATCTCGCGCACGAAGTAGACGACATCGACGCTGAGAACGAAGTCACCCTCGGCCTCGGCATCGAGCCAGGAGGCGCGTTCAAGCGTGGCGTTCGTGATGCCAGCTTCGCTGGCGGAGGCGAGGAACTCATCGCCCATGCCGGGGGAGGGCTCGGCGTTCGTGAGGGTGCGGCAGCGGAGCGCGAGCGGCAGTCCCACACGTCCGGCGCCGCCTCCGACATCGACGACGTGGTCGTCGGGGCGGACGAGGGCGGCTATTTCCGCTTCGTTCGCGTCCAGCTCGCGACGGGGATCGAAGCGGAATGCCTCCGCCCACTTGCTCCAGCGGTCGGAGTCGTTGGCGACCAGTTCGAGGTCGCGGCGCTGGGCATTCACTGCGTCGATGCGAGCCTGGTAGGCGTCGAGGGCGGTCATGGGGCGCAGGATAGCCGTTCGGGTGGCATACGGTGGGCGTTATGACGAGTCGACGTCCGGGGAGCGGCGGGCCCGCAAGAGGGCGTAGATGAGGACGGCGAGGATCGAGCCGGCGATGGGTCCGACCCAGTAGATCCAGTGGGCGTTCCACTCGCTTCCGAAGATGGCGGGGCCGAGGGAGCGGGCCGGGTTCATGGAGGCGTTCCCGATGGGTCCCCAGGCGAGGATGGCAAGTCCCACGTAGGAGCCGACGGCGATGGCGGCGAAGCTGCCCTGGGCTCGCTCGTCGGTGGCGACGCCCATGAGGACGAGGACAAGGAAGAACGCGAGGATGATCTCGGCGAGGAACGCTGCCTCCACGCCGCCGATGCGGGGGGCGGTGGCGCCGGCATCGCCCGCGTCCCCGACGATCGCGACGATGGCGAGCCCCGCGAGCACGCTGCCGGCAAGCTGCGCGATCACATAGACGAGCGCCCGCAGCGAGCCGATGCGGCCCGAGAGGCGGAAGGCGAGGGTCACGACGGGGTTGATGTGGGCGCCCGAGACGTGCCCAAGACCGAAGATGACGGCGACCACAACCAGCCCGGCCGCGAGGCCCATCCCGACGGGGGTGACGGCGCCGTCGCTGGCGGCGTCAACCGCCACCGCGCCCGCGCTGAAGAAGACGAGGGCAAAGGTTCCGAGCACCTCGGAGATGCAGGTCGCGGCGATGCTCCGGCGGTCGGCGAGCCAGGCGGCGTCGATGTCGGAGCCCGTCACGGTTTGCCAGAGCGGGTTCTCGGCCCGGGTCACGATCACGCACCTCCACCGCGGCGGCGGAGTATACGGGCGGGATGTGATCGCGCGGGTGGAGGGTCAGCGAACGGACTGGTCGTACTCGGTGGCAATGTGGCCCTCGGCGACGAGGCGGTCGTACTCCTCGTCGGAGACACCCAGCACCTCCCGGTAGACGTAGTCGTTGTCCTGGCCCAGGGCGACGGGCGGGCGGCGGATGCCGCCCTCGGAGGCGGGCAGCGCATAGAGCGGTCCGGGATAGACGTACACGCCGATGTCGTCCTCGATCTCGCAGGGCTCATAGAGGCCGTGAGCGCGCACGTGGGGGTCATCGAGCACGCGCCAGGAGTGGAGGACGGGAGCGGCGGGGACGCCAGCCGCCTGCAGTCGGTGGAAGAGCGCCTCGTCCTCGAAGCCGGACGCCCAGCGGGCGATGTTTTCGTCGAGGAAGTCCTGCCTGGCGGCGCGGCCCTTGCCCGTTGCGAGCTCGGGGTCCGCCGCCCAGTCGGGGTCGCCCATGACGGTGCGGAGGGCCTCCCACTCCTCGTCCGTGGTGACGGTTATGGCGATCCAGCAGTCGTCGCCTTCGCCATCGCCGTCGGCGGGGAGGCAGGGATAGACACCACACGGGGCGACACCGTCGGCGGCGTACACCGATCGGTTGCCGATGGCCCCCTGCACGTTGCCGGTGAGGGAGTAGTCAAGGTACGCATGGGAGAACATGGCGACGGCGTTTTCGGACTGGGCAAGCTCGATGAGCTGGCCCTCACCCGTGTTGTTCCGGTGCCACAGGGCGAAGAGGACGGAGAGCGCGATCTGGGTGCCGCTCACGTAGTCGGCGGCGAAGACGCCGATGATGGGGTCGTCGCCTTCGTAGCCACGCAGCAGCTGGTGCCCCATGACGCTCTCGAGGTGAATGCCGAGGACGCGGGCATCGGCGTAGTCGCCGCTCAGACCGTAGCCCGAGGCCCGCACGAAGATGATGTCGTCGCGCTGTTCACGTAGCCACTCGTAGGTGATGCCGAGCTTCTCCATCGTGCCGGCGAGGCTGTTCTCGATGACCACATCCGACTGGGCGATGACGCGCCCAAGGATCTCGCGGCCCTCGGGCCGGCGCAGGTCGACGGTGAAGCTGCGCTTGTTGCGGAACATGCCAACGAAGAGGGAGCAGTAGTTCCAGGAGCGTTCGCCGGGGTCGTTGTTGGGAAAGCAAATCGTGCTGGGGTAGGCCTTCGCCTCGGCCCGACTGGGGCGCGCACGCGACCCGCGCGTGAGCGGCTGCCAGACGTACTGGTTCTCGGCCTTGAGCACTTCGGCGCCGAGGTCGCCGAGGATGGCGGTCGAGAACGACCCGGCCCACACGCCGGTGAGGTCGATGACGCGCACGCCTTCAAGCGGCAGGGGAACGCTCACGGCGCGCACCGTACGCGACGGACGCTGGATCCGCGAGCCCCGGCCCGGTGTCAGAGGAGGGCGTCAGCGAGCTCGGTGAAGCCGGGGACGGTGAGGTCGGGCTGGAGGGGGGAGTCCTCGTAGGGAAGGTCCTGGCGGTTGACGAAGGCGGCGCGGAAGCCGCAGGCGCGGGCGCCGAGGACATCGAAGGAGTTGGCGGAGACCATGAGGCACTGGGACGGCTCGAGCCCCAGCCTCGTGGCAGCGTGGCGGTAGACGCCGGGATGGGGCTTGAACGCGCCCACCTCGGCAACCGAGATGATGGCGTCGAAGTCCCAGCCGATACGGTTCGTGGCGAGGTGCTCGAGGAAGTGCGGTTCGCCGTTTGAGAGGGCGACAAGGTCGTAGCGATGCTTGAGCCGATGGAGCGCGGGAAGCACTTCCGGGTACGGGTTCAGGTTCTGCCAGAAGGCCATGATCTCGTCGTCCGCACCATCGTCGAAATTGATGCGGTTGAGGCGGAGGACGTAGCGGAGAGCGCGGCGGCACGTTTCGAGGTAGCCGCTGTGGCCCAGCAGCAGGATGTTGTCCTGGTACTGCTCGATGCGCTGGCGGGCTCGCCACTGCGCCCAGAACTCCGCGGGATCGGCGTCGAGGCCGCGTTCGGCGAACCAGCGTCCCAGCGGCGGCTCGAGGCTGCCGCCGAGGTCGAGCACCGTACCGAACAGGTCGAAGGTGAGGGCACGGACGCCGTCGAAACCGGACATGGGGCGGGAGGATAGCGGGTCGGGCCGCGCGGGTTCGACAAGAACGCCGAAAACGCCCACGATTGCCCGTGACCCGCGACCAGCCGGTCGACCGGGGGGAGCTACGTATGAAGTTCGGCGTCTTCTTCGAGATATCGGTGCCGCGTCCGTGGGGCCCGGAGACCGAATACACGGTCTACCAGAATTGCCTGGAGCAGGCCCGGCTCGCGGACGAGCTCGGGTTCGACCAGGCGTGGGCGGTGGAGCACCACTTCCTCGAGGAGTACTCGCACTGCTCGGCGCCGGAGATCTTCCTGACCGCGATCGCGATGCAGACGAAGCAGATCCGGGTGGGGCACGGCATCGTGACGTGCGTCCCGGAGCTGAACAACCCGATCCGCTCGGCTGAGCGGGCCGCCGTGCTCGACCTCGTGTCGGGCGGGCGCCTGGAGTTCGGCACGGGGCGCTCGGCGACGTGGACCGAGCTCGGCGGCTTCGGCGCGAATCCCGACGAGACGAAGAAGACGTGGGACGAGTACGTGCGCGTCATCCCGAAGATGTGGACGCAGGAGCGCTTCAGCTGGCAGGGCCGGGCGTTCTCGATGCCGGAGCGCAGCATCCTGCCGAAGCCCTACCAGAAGCCGCACCCGCCGATGTGGGTCGCGGTAACGAGCGTGGGCACGGAGATCGACGCGGCGCAGCGTGGCCTCGGGAGCCTCGGGCTCTCCTTCGGGGGCGTGGGCGAGCAGGCACAGAAGATCGCGGGCTACCGCAAGCGCATCCAGTCGTGCGACCCCGTGGGCGATTTCGTGAACGAGCAGGTGAACACGGTCAGCTTCCTCTACTGCCACGAGGACGACGAGAAGGGGATCACAACGGGCCAGCGCATGGCGGGCACGTTCAACTACCTCTCGGAGCAGACGCTGGCGACGCGGCAGGCGTACCCGACGCCCTCGTACCTGTCGCCGGGGCTGCTCTACCAGCTGCGGCAGGAATCGACGAGCGGACCCGAGGGTCGCGTCCCAGAAGGACTCACGATCGGCGACCCGCACCGGGTGGCGCAGGCCGTGGCACGCTGGGAGGAGGCGGGGGTGGACCGCATCAACTTCCTGCTGAACGTCCACGAGATGGTTCCGCAGGAGGACGTGCTCGCCTCGATGCGGCTGTTCGCGAAGGAAGTGATGCCGCAGTTCCAGCAGGACGAGGCGCCCGAGCCGGCTGGCGCGACGGCGGCGGGTGGCGCCTGATGCCACTGACGGGAACACGCGACCTCTCGACCATCGCCGACACCGCTCCGCTCCTGACCAGCCTCGAGACCGAGCCCTGGGAGCTGAAGGGGGCGCAGCACCTGCAGCTCCACTACGAGCTCGGCGGCGACCGGCAGGCGCTGCTGCCACCCGCCCTGCACCCCAGCATCCCCCCGACGCTGCTGGTCAACGTGACGCGCGTGCCGGACAGCGAGGTGGGGGCTTTCACGCTGGCGACGGTGCGGGTCGGGTGCCGTGCGGGCGCGCGCCCGCGCGGCCTGCTCGTGCGGGGCTACTGCGACTCCGCGGCGGCGGCGAGCGTCCTGCGCGAGCGCTGGGGCTTTCCCGTCGACCTGGCGGACGTGCACCTCGATCCGAGCTACGCGCGGGCCACGACGAGCGTGACGCTCGACGGCGCCACGATCCTCGCAGGCGAGCTCGTCGACCCCCAGCCGATCACGGGCGCGGACGTGCAGTACATGGCGACCCTCGCCCTCGCCCGCGTGGCTCGGGACGGCGAGGAGACGCTGCTGACCCAGGTCGATCCGGACTACACCTTCGACCGGGCGCAGCGGGGCGTCCCGCGTCTGACCGCGTTCGAAGCGGGGGCGTGGAACCTTCCCGGCGCGAGCGCTGCCCACCCCATCTCCGCCTCGCTGACCACGGTCGACATGACGCTGCCGCGCCTTCGCTACCTCGTCCACCCGGACCGGGATCCGCTAAAGGCAGTCGAGCGGCTGCCCCAGCCACAGCCAGCCTGAGGCCTCGGGGCCGGGAACGCTTGCACAGCCCTACTCTTGCTGAGCTATACTGATGGCACAACGCCGTGAGGAAGGGCCGTGACGACTGAAAAGGCGAAGGTTGAGCCCGAGGATCTGCTCGATCGCGACCCTCAGGATCTCGTCGAAGTCGGGCCCGACGGCGTTGAGCGCCTCTTCGGGATGACGCTGGAAGAGCACAAGGCCCTAAAGCGGCCAGCGACGCCTGAGCTCATCGATTGGGCCGAAAAGAAGGCTGCCGAGCACGACGCGCGCCACCGCGATGGCGCCTAGGGCGACCGTCACCCGCACTGACGAAGCACGGGTACAGGCGCGGAGGCTCCAGCTAGAGTCTCCGACTTTCTCGGAAGCGCTACTGTCGATCGAGTGGGCACTGGCCCAGAATCCGCTGCTGGGGGACAGGACGAGCGAGGCGGGATTGTACGCCTATGAGCGGGGACCGGCGGCCGGTAGCCCCGGAATCCGTGCGACCTACCGGTACCGGCCCGGCGAGGTCTTGATCGTCGCGGTCGAACTGGTCGACTAGCCCCGGCCGAAGAGCTTGGAGCCGAGCCAGCGGATGGGGTCGAAGTAGCGGTCGGCGACGCGCTCCTTCAGGGGGATGATGGCGTTGTCCGTGATGTGGATCTCTTCCGGACAGACCTCGGTGCAGCACTTGGTGATGTTGCAGTAGCCAACGCCGGCGTCCTTGCGGGCGAGCTCGAGCCGGTCCTCGGTGTCGAGGGGGTGCATCTCGAGCTCGGCGAGGCGGACGAAGAAGCGCGGTCCGGCAAACTCGGGCTTGTTCTCGGGATGGTCGCGGATGACGTGGCAGACGTCCTGGCAGAGGAAGCACTCGATGCACTTGCGGAACTCCTGCCCGCGCTCGATGTCCTCCTGCATCATCCGGTAGGTGCCGTCGGCCTCGGGGGCGCGCGGCTTGAAGGCCGGGATTGTCTTGGCCACTTCGTAGTTGAACGAGACGTCGGTGACGAGGTCGCGGATGAGGGGCCACGTCTTCATGGGGGCGACGGTAATCTGCTCGCCGGGCTCGAACAGGTTCATGCGCGTCATGCACATGAGGCGGGGTTCGCCGTTGATCTCGGCGCTGCAGGAACCACACTTGCCGGCCTTGCAGTTCCAGCGGACGGCAAGGTCGGGGGCCTGCGTGGCCTGAATGCGATGAATGACGTCGAGGACGACCTGGCCTTCCTCGACCTCGACCGAGTAGTCCTGCCAGTCGCCGCTCTCGGCATCGCCACGGAACACGCGCATGTTCGCTGTTTCGCTCATGGTTACTCCTCGAACAGCTCCTGCAGTTCGGCGGGCATCTCGGGAAGGGGCGAGGTCGTGACCTCCATCTCCCCATCGGAGCCCTGGCGGATGACGACGTTCTTGTTGCCCCACTCGGCATCGTTCGGACCGGGATAGTCGTCGCGAGTGTGACCGCCGCGGCTCTCCTGGCGAACGTTGGCGGCACGGGCCGTGGCCTCGGAGACGGTCAGAAGCGCCTGCAGGTCCATGGCCAGGTGCCAGCCGGGGTTGTACTGCTGGTGCCCGTAGACGCCCACGTTGGCGGCACGGCCCTTGTAGCCGTCGATGCGCTCGCGCGCCTCGAGCAGCTCCGACTCGGTGCGGATGATGCCGACGAGGCTGTGCATCGTCTCCTGGAGGTCGCGCTGGATGTCGTACGGCCCCTCGGCGCCGTCGCGCTCGAAGGGGGCGCGCATTTCCGCGACGATCTCCTCGACCTGCGCGTCGTCGGTTTCGGGGGCGGATGTCTGGGCGGCGGCGTCCTCGGCGGCGCCGAGACCGGCGCGGCGTCCGAAGACGACGAGGTCGGAGAGGGAGTTGCCGCCGAGACGGTTGGCGCCGTGCATGCCGCCGGCGCACTCGCCCGCGGCGTAGAGCCCGGCGACGGTGGTGGCGGCGGTGTCCGCATCGACGCGGATACCACCCATGATGTAGTGCATCGTGGGGCCGACTTCCATCGGCTGGGCGGTGATGTCGACGTCGGCGAGCTGCTTGAACTGGTGGTACATGCTCGGCAGGCGGCGTCGGATGTACTCGGTGGACCGCCGCGTGGCGATATCGAGGAAGACCCCGCCGTGGGGGCTGCCACGGCCGGCCTTCACCTCGGAGTTGATGGCGCGGGCCACCTCGTCGCGGGGGAGGAGGTCGGGGGTGCGGCGGTTGTTCTCCTTGTCCTCGTACCAGGCGTCCGCTTCGTCGATCGTGTCGGCTGTCTCGGCCGCGAAGAAGTCTGGGATGTAGTTGAACATGAAGCGTTCGCCGTCGCTGTTGCGCAGCGTGCCGCCGTCGCCGCGGACGCCCTCGGTCACGAGGATGCCGCGCACACTGGGGGGCCAGACCATGCCAGTGGGGTGGAACTGGACGCACTCCATATCGATCAGCTCGGCGCCCGCCCAGTAGGCGAGAGCGTGCCCATCGCCGGTGTACTCCCACGAGTTGGAGGTGACGGCGAAGGCCTTACCCGTGCCACCCGTGGCGAGAACGGTGGACTTGGCGTTGAAGACGAGCAGGTTGCCGCTCTCGCGCCAGTAGGCGACGGCGCCGGAGACGCGGTCGCCGTCCTTCAGGAGGCGGGAGACGGTGCACTCCATGAACACGTCGATGCCGTTGTGGACGGCGTGCTGCTGGAGCGTGCGGATGAGCTCGAGGCCCGTGCGGTCGCCGACGTGGGCGAGGCGGGCATAGCGATGGCCGCCGAAGTCGCGCTGGAGGATGCGGCCGTCGTCGGTGCGGTCGAAGAGGGCGCCCCACTGCTCGAGTTCGTTCACGCGGTCGGGGGCTTCCTGGGCGTGGAGCTGGGCCATGCGCCAGTTGTTGAGCATCTTGCCGCCGCGCATGGTGTCGCGGAAGTGGACGCGCCAGTTGTCCTGGGGCCAGACGTTGCCGAGCGCAGCGGCGATGCCGCCCTCGGCCATGACCGTGTGGGCCTTGCCCAGGAGCGACTTGCAGATGAGGGCGGTGCGGGCGCCCTGGGCGGACGCCTCGATGGCGGCGCGCAGGCCGGCCCCGCCGGCCCCGATGACGATGACGTCGTAGTCGTGGCGCTCGTACTCAACCATCGGCTAGAAGTGGCTCCAGGTGTTGGGGTCGGTCATGTGCCCGCTCGCCACAAGCCGGATGTAGACATCGACGAGGACGATGACGAGGAGGCTCGACCAGGCCCAGAAGCGGTGGTTTTCGTTCCAGATCGTGACGTAGTCCCAGACGCGCTTGCGGGCGCGGGTGAAGGCGGAGCAGCTGAAGCAGTTGAGGCCACCGCCCACGAAGTGGCGCAGCGAGTGGCAGGAGAAGGTGTACATCATGAGGAGGAAGGCGTTGAGGATGAGGAGAGCCGAGCCGACCCCGATGCCCCAGCCCTCGCCGGAGACGTAGAGGCTGCGGATGGCGCCGATCCAGAGGAGCGGCACGAACACGAGGGCCACGTACATCACGTAGCGGTGCACGTTCTGCATGATGAGGGGGAAGGTGGACTCACCCTTGTAACTCGGTCCCACGTCGCCGACGGCGCAGGCGGGCGGGCTGAGGAAATAGGAGCGGTAGTAGGCGCGCCGATAGTAGTAGCAGGTGGCGCGGAAGGGGACGGGCCCGATGAGCACGATGAAGGCCGGCGAGAGGTACCAGGCGCCCTCCCAGTCGGCGTTGATCATGGTGAGCCAGGTGGGTTCGAAGACAGGGCTGAGGAGGTGGGTGCCCTCGACCTCGTAGTGCCCGATGGGGCCGAAATCCATGATGATGGAGACGGTGAGCCAGCCGAAGAAGAGTGAGAGGCTGGCGAATACGAGTGCCGGTTCGACCCACCATCGGTCTTCCCGGAGCGTGGTCAGAAATCCGCGTCGAAGGGGCGCGGCGACAGCCTGAGCCATGGTTACCCTCGGAAGTATCAGGCCTGCGGAACAGGGCCTCCGGCATCCTACCGCCGGCCCCTATAGCGGGCAATTGTCGGGTGGTGGTTGGTGATCGGCGGTCGGGGGGTGGTGGCCGGGGCGCGTTGACGGTGCTTGTGATGGCGTGCTACCAAGCCGCGGCAGGAGTGGCTTGTGCTTGGATCGAGTGACCTGACCGTGCTCGTGGGAACCGCCCGCTTCGACGAGGCCCGCGCCTTCTATCGGGAGGCACTCGGGCTCACGCTGGTTTCCGAGGACCCCTTTGCCGCCGTCTTCGATGCGCACGGAACGACGCTGCGCCTCTCGAAGGTCGAGGAGCTGACGCCGCAGCCGTTCGCCGTGCTCGGCTGGTCGGTGGCCGACATCGAGGGCGCCGTCGACGCGCTCCGCGAGCGAGGCGTTGCGTTCGAGCGGTATCCGGGGATGGAGCAGGACGACCGCGGCCTCTGGCAGGCGCCCGGCGGGCCCCGCATCGCCTGGTTCCGGGACCCCGACGGGAACACGCTCTCCCTCACCGAGGCTTTCGCATGACCGCAACCGCCGACCTCAATCCCTACAACGCCGACGTGATCGAGTGTCCGTACCCAATGTACGAACGCATGCGCGAGCAGGGGGTGTACTACCTCGAATCGGCCGACGCCTGGATCGTGACGCGCTGGGAGGACGTGCAGTTTGTCCTGAAGCGGTCGGACCTGTTCTCGAACCTGCCGCAGGTGGATCCGCACACACTTTCCGCCGGGCAAGCGCAACTGGCGCGCGAGACGGGGGCGCTCCCCGGCAGCGATCCACCGGAGCACACGCACTACCGCCGCCTCGCCGGCCCGTGGCTCTCGAAGCGCGGCATCGAGTCGTTCGAGCCGAACGTGTACCGGGTGATCGACGAGCTCATCGACCGCTTCGTCGACGACGGGGAGGTCGAGCTGGCCAGCCAGTTCTCGACTCCGCTGACGGTGCTCGTATTCGTCGAACTGATGGGCATCCTCGACGAGGACATTCCCCGGGTGACGAGCTGGGTGAACGACACGATCGAGGCGATGGGCGCGGGCTTCGGGCTTGTCGAGCGCGAGCGGCTGGCGGAGCTGATGGCGAGTGGCGCGGAGTTCCGCCGCTACCTGCTGGACCTCGCCGAGGAGCGCCGCCAGAACCCCCGCGGCGACATGCTTACGGACCTCGTGACCGGCCCCATGAAGGGGTTCGGCGGACGCACGCTCCATGAGCAGGAGCTGCAGGGGATGCTGGTGACGCTGCTGATGGGCGGCACCGAGACAACCCTGAACATGGTCGACAGCGGCATGTGGCTGCTGCTGGAGCACCCCGAGACGCTGGCGGAGCTCCGCGCCGACTACTCCCTCATTCCCAACTTCGTCGAGGAAGCGCTGCGGATCGAGTCGCCGGTGCAGCAACTGGGGCGGCACGCGATCGTCGATACCGAGATCGGGGGCGTGGCCGTACCGGCGGGCGCGCGTATCTCCATCTTCTACGCAGCCGCCAACCGCGACCCCGAGCACTGGGACGACCCTGAAGCCTTCGACATCCGCCGGGAGGAGGCAAAGCGGCACCTCGGCTTCGGAGCGGGGGTGCACTACTGCATCGGGGCGCCGCTGGCGCGGATGGAGGGTCGCATCGCCTTCGAGCGCCTGCTGACGCGCCTCGACAACATCCGCTACAGCCCGGGCAAGAACGACTTCCGGCACGGCCCCAATCACGTCCTGCGCGGCTTCCGGGAGCTCTGGCTGGAGTTCGACAAGGCGTAGGGAGCGAAGTGGTTCGCACAACCTCATCGACATTGCCAAAGTTTGCCAAACGGGCTAGCGTTGCGGCATGAGCACGATGAACATCTCGCTGCCCGAGGCCCTGAAGTCCTTCGTAGACCGACAAGTCAGGACCCGTGGCTACGGCTCGTCGAGCGAGTACGTACGCGAGTTGATCCGGAAAGAACAAGACATCCAGCGCCTGCGCGACCTGCTCCTTGAGGGGGCCGCGTCGCCGGTGGCGGGTGTCGCCGATGCAGACTTCTTCGAGGGGCTCCGCGCACGGGCTCGTGACGATAGCCAGGAGTGACCCCCAAACCGATCGTTCTCCGGGAGCGGGCGCAGCGGGACATCGACGAGGCCGTCGAGCACTATCTGTCCGAGTCGCGAGCAGCTGTCGCGCTTGCATTCATCGCCGCGCTGGAAGAAGCCTTCCGCCAGATAGGGTTCCACCCGGGGAGCGGTTCGCCCCGATATGCGCGTGAACTGGACCTCCCGGGCTTGCGCTCGTGGATGGTGACCGGGTTTCCGTACATGGTGTTCTACGTCGAGCGGGAGGCGGACGTTGA